>CAVYIF010000008.1:0-145380 GCA_963768585.1 uncultured Chloroflexia bacterium | reverse complement strand
TTCTCGATTAAGGCAAGTTTCATCCTCACCGGTCATTTGCTATGACGGGTGCATTATGGGTAGGGAGGTTTTTTAATGAACGCACGTCGGAAAGTCGCGTACAGTTTTATTGCCGTATTAACCACGTTAGCGATGTTGTTGGCGATGGTTCCAAACGTTTCCTATGCAGAAATTCTTTCTGGCGCAGATAGCGCTACTTTGCTCCAGGAACCACAGCAGACCCCCGATGGGCTGGGTGCATCTAGCCAGGGTTCGCTCCAATACGCCGATCCCTCGTCCCAGATTGACCTGGTGCAGCCCCCGGCAGCCAATAATCAGGGCGATGCCCAGGTCACCTTCCCCATCAGCGTGCCCCCAGGACGGGCTGGCGTGCAGCCGGATTTGTCCCTGAGCTACAGCTCATCCGCCGGCAACAGCTGGCTGGGGCTCGGTTGGGATCTGTCGGTTGGCAGTGTGAGCGTCGACACCCGTTGGGGTGTACCGCGCTACAACCCGAGCCAGGAAAGCGAGACCTATCAATTGAATGGCGACCAGCTCTCTCCGACGGCGGTCCGTTCCACCCTGGAGTCACGCCAGGCTGAGAAGGTTTTCCAGCCCCGGGTACAGGGTTCGTTTGAGCGCATCATCCGCCACGGCACGGCCCCCGGCAATTACTGGTGGGAAGTGACCGATAAAAACGGTACGACGCGCACTTATGGCGGCACCCTGGAAGGAAAGCGTGACGCAAACGCCATTCTGACCACCAACCCCAACGGCACTGGTCCTGGGTTCATCTGGGGCCTCAAGCAGGTGCGCGATATCAGCGGCAACACCGTCACCTACTTCTATGAGAAACCCGGCGGCACAGGGGTTGGGGCCGCCAACGCTGCTTTAGGCCAGGAACTGTATCTTTCCAAAATCTTATATACCGGATCGGTCACGTCCAACACGCCAGACGACCCGGCCTACGAAGTGGACCTTTTGCGCGAAAGCCGTCCCGATGTGGGGGTCGACGGGCGCGGCGGTTTCCTGCGCGTGACCTCTGACCGCCTCAAGCAGATTGTGATCAAATATCGCGACGCCGTGGTGCGCAGCTATACTCTTAATTATCAGGTCGGCGTTTTCGGCAAAACCCTGCTGACCAGCGTCGCCCAGTACGGCAAAGATGGCGCGGCAGTCCTCGCTACCCACACTTTCAATTACTACAATGATTTGAACGCCAGCGGCAGCACCTACCAGGGGTTTGACGCCAGCAAACTGCAAGCCTGGAACACCCAGGCTGATCAGGTAACCACCGGTGTTGACCTGGGCGGTTTCGGCGATGGCAATGCAAGCGCCCTGAGCGGGGCCAAGAGTTCGGGCGCCGATGGGCGCCTGTACCTGGGTTTCAACCTGTATGACGGCCAAAAAGATGGTTCGATCGGCGTCGGTCTGACCTTTGCGGGCGAAGACGATTCGACCGTCCTGGATATGCTCGATGTGAATGGCGATCACCTGCCGGACAAAGTCTTTGCCCAGGGTGATGGCATTTATTATCGTCTGAACCAATCCGGCCCGAACGGCACAACCACCTTTGGAGACCGCAGGCCGCTCCCCGGTTTGACCCATCTCTCCAGTGAGAGCAGCTTCACCTTCGGGGTTGGGCCGGAGTTGTACTTTTTTGGCGCGTCCTTCCTGTATAACCACGCCTGGTCCTGGCAGACCGGCAAAGCCTACTTCTCAGACGTCAACGCCGACGGCCTGCCGGATTTCGTGGACCAGGGTATGGTCTACTTCGACCACCTGGATGCCAACGGGAATCCATATTATGAGCCCAACAGTGCTGATACGACCGTTCCGATCGATAGTGGCAGTATCGATACATCGATAAGAGCCGATCTCTCCGCCACTGCGGCCCAGATGCGCGCCCAGGCCCCTTTGCAGGACGTCCTCCGGCGTTGGATCGCCCCCTATGATGGCCAGGTGCAGATCGTGGGCGATGTCGCCCTGATCAAGCCCGCCAGCGGCCCAACCGGCGACGGCGTTCGCGTGGCCATCCAGGCTGGGAGCAGCGAGCTGTGGTCCGCCACCATCGATGGCGGCGACTATGCCCCGCGCACTCCGGCTGGCGTCGACAATTTAACTGTCACCCGCGGCGAGGCGATTTACTTCCGCATCCAATCCAGGAACGACGGCGCATCCGACCAGGTAAGCTGGGACCCGTCCGTCACCTATCTCAATCTGCCCCCCACTCTGGACGCCAACGGACTGGACATTTACAGCTACCAGGCCTCTCAAGACTTTACCCTGGCCGGGCGGACGGGATCGTATACCCTCATGCCCTTGAATGGCACGGTGCGCCTGAAGGGTGATTTCACCAAATCTCGCCCAACGACCGACGATGTGACCATTCAGGTCTTCCAAAACAGCACGCTCGTTTTTTCACAAACCATCACTTCCGATCAAACCGGCACTTTCCCTGTATCGGTTGATATTCCGGTAACAGGACCAGATCCGGCCAATAATGTCGCCGGTGATAAGATCCGGCTGCAGCTCAAGATCGACTCCCCGGTAGACCTGTCAGCGTTCTCCTGGACGCCAAAACTATACTATACCGCTGCCACTCAAAAAGACAGCAACGGTGTGCAGCAGCCTATTCTGGTGGGTGATGAAAACAATCCCACCATCAAACTCTACCCGCCGGTCGATACCCAGATCTATCCCGGCACCGACCAGACTGGACCCCAGGCGACCTGGAATGCCGGTAATGGAGGCGATCAGAAGGTCAGCATCGCCAGCTTCTCCGCTGCCAGCGGAGCGCAGGGTACCCTCACGCTCACGGTTAAAAAGGTGGTTTCCCCGGCCAATCCCGGCGATGCAGCTTCCGTGCTGGTGGCCAAGAAGACCTTTACCGTGCAAAATGGTGCCATCCAGGAGTCTGACCCCTCATTAACCTTCTCGGCCGAGCAAAACGCCGATTACCTGTTTGACCTTTCGGTTGCCCAGCCCACCATCGGCGGCAGCTGGACGGCGACCCTCAACCCGGCCGTGCCCTTCGCCCAGCGCTGGGCTTACCCGCCGGCCGATGTGTTCCCCGAACCGTACCGTGGTTGGGGCATTGCCGGCTACAACGGAGACGGCCAATATGCCTCTCAGCCCGTCGATCCCAGCCGCCTGATTTTCGACAAGAACGACTACCCCCAGACGTCTGCCGATGCGCCCCAGCTCAAGGATCCAAACAACCAGCAGCCATCTTACCCCCAGGACTTCAACAGCGGGTATAAGAACCCGGCCCAGGCTAAATCCTACCCGTATGCCCCGCTGGTGATATTCGACGCACAGGGCAATCCGACAGCAGTCTGGCAGGGCGGCAAACAGAACCTGAATGGCTCCGCCACCGGGATGAGCAGCTCGTTTCTCGGCCCGGACAGCATCAGTATGCCCGGGTACGAATTCGACGGTGCGCGGGCGCCCACGTTGCGCAGTAAGACCGAAGCCGACGCCCTCTCTGGCGGGGCGGGTCCGCTGGGCGGCGCGCATGCCTGGGGCACCACCCAGAGCCTGTCCGACTTCCTCGACCTGAATGGAGACCAGTTCCCAGACGTCCTGGGCAGCAATTCAGCCCAGTTCACCCAGCCGCGCGGCGGACTGGATCCTTACGCAACACCCTTATCCAGCTTCGATACCATCCGCCTGAACAGTTCGACCACCACGACCATCAATGGCGGCGGCGACGCGGCTGAGATCAAAGGCAAAGCCAATGGTAAAACCACCGGTGAAAGCGGAGCGAGTGCCAATAAGGGCGGATCCAAAACCAGCGGCTCGTTTGGCGTCTCCGGCAGCGAAGGCTTTAATTCCACCAACCAGCTCGGCGACGCCTCACCCGGCGCAGCCATCGTCCAGACCGATCTGGCAGATATGAATGGCGACGGTCTGCCAGACCGGGTGACCCTCTATTCGAATGGCTTATTCACGGTGACCTTCAACCTGGGCTATGCCTTCGATACGAATCAGATCATCTGGCCAGGCGGAGCCCTGGATCAAGGCGGCGGTTCTTCCACCAGCCTGTCAGGGGGGGCGAGCATCAGTTACGGCAGCCTGTCCTTCAGCGGTGGAGTCTCAGTCAGTAAGGCGACGGACCAACCCTCCACCACCTGGACTGACTTGAATGGGGACAACATCCCGGATCAAATTACAAACAACGGCGGCATAATCCGCGTCCGCTTTGGCACCGGTGCTGGTTTGACCAATCCGATTGACTTTGGCAACTGGCAGGGGGGCGTCATCTCATATGGTACGAACCAGGACCTGAACGGTGGGGCAGACTTTACCGTCGGCATTGGTCCATTGTGTTTCGAAGTAGATTTGTGCTACATCATCCTCAATCCCGGCATCCACGGGGACGGCGGCGCGAGCCGCCAGGAAGTCGAAATCAAAGATGTCAACGGCGATGGTTACCCCGATGACGTGCTCAGCGTCAATGACAGTCAAATGCAGGTGCTGTTCAACCAGACCGGGCGCACCAACCTGCTGAAGACGGTCGCCAACCCGCTGGGCGGCTCGTTCACCCTGGATTACACGCGCGCAGGCAACACAGTGGCCCAGCCAAACTCGCAATGGGTGATGAGCAGCGTGGACGTGAATGACGGGCGTCCAGGCGATGGACCGGACCACCAGTTGACCACCTACCAATATGCGAATAATAAATACGACCCGCTGGAACGCGACTTCCTTGGCTACCAAACCGTGACCGAAGAACAGCATGATACCAGTGTCGCTGGAAGCCCGGTCCTGCGTTCCATCAAGCGTGAATACCGCAACAGCACCATTTTCGATCAGGGCCTGCTGGCCAGTGAGACCTTGCTCTACCCGAATGGCAATCCCTTCTCCAAGACGGTTAATACCTACGCCATGTGGGATGTGGGCGCGCAGGCTCCCGCCAACCTCGTTCCAAACCCGTCCGGCGTGGGGTTGCTCGGTTTGACCGTCTTCCCGCAGTTGGTGAAGGCTGAGTTCAGCCACTACGATAGCAATGGCGCCCTGACTACAGACACCTGGAACACCTACACCTATGATGCCCTGGGGAACATTACCTCCGTCACCGATGTGGGTGCCCCCAACCTGCCTGGCGATGACGTCACTGCCACCACCACGTATACTGACTGCAAGGATTCTTCCTGGGTCTCGCTGCCGGACAGCTTCGTCATCAAGGATAGCAGCGGCGCAACCCTGCGTTCCCGTCGGGCCGAGGTGCTGTGCGGTAACGGCGCCATCACCAAACTGTGGGAAGATACCGGCAATGGCGAAGCCCTGACCGAGCTCTCCTTTGACCCATGGGGAAATTACGACCACATCGTCTATCCCGCCAACGAGAATGGCCAGCGCTACGCGGTCGATTACGTCTACGACGCCGACCGCCACACGGACATTGCCAGCGTCACGGATAGCTATGGCCTCCAAGGCACAGCCACCTACAACGGTGCCAACGGCCAGATCGCCTCGCAAACCGACGCCAACGGGCAGTTGACCACCTACACCTACGATGATTATGGCCGCCTGACCTCGATCACCGCCCCATACGAGCAGGGCAGCGGTAATGCCTCCGCTACTTTCGAGTACTTCCCCACTGCCCCTGGCTACGCCTACGCCCTGGCGCACAACTTCGATGCCTTCCACCCCAACGACCCGATTGACACCGCCAGTTTCATGGACGGAATTGGCCGCGTGACGGAAACCAAGCAAGACGCTACCCTCTTCCAGGGTGTGAGCCAGCCGGCGGTGGACGCCATGACCGTCTCCGGCGCCACCGAGTGGGATGCGCTGGGCCGGGCGGTTAAACAATGGTACCCGATCTCCGAACCGCTGGGCACCATCGGAACCTACAACTACAATTCGGCGGCTGCCCCACCCGACCATCGCCACCTACGACATCGCCGACCGGGTAGTTAAGACCGTCGCCCCGAATAACTCGGTCACCAGCACCGATTACGGTTTTGGGGGGAACGATGTGTTTGGCACGATCATGTCCAGGATCGTCGCTACCGACCAGCTTGGCAGAACCACCACCGCCTACGTCGACGTGCGCGGCAACCAGGTGGGTACGGAAGTCAACCACCTGGCAGGCAACACCCAGAAAACCCTGCGAACCACTTACCAATACGATCCGTTGAACCAATTGGTGGGTGTGACCGACAGCAGCGGAAACCAGACCACCCATACCTACGACCTGTTGGGACGCCGAACCTCCACCGACACCCCGGATGGCGGCCTGGTGACCTTCTCCTACGACCTGGCCTCCCATAAGATCAACCAGGTGACCCCCAACCTGCAGGCAGCCAGTGGAGAGATCCACTATAACTACAACTTTAACCGCCTGACCGGCATCACCTACACCGATGGCACGCCTGACGTGACCTACACCTACGGCACTCCAGGTGGGCCGGGCAACGGGGCCGGGCGCATCATCAGTGTGACAGATGGGGCCAGAATGCAACAGCGGGTTTATGGCAAACAGGGCGAAGTGACTCAGGAGACCACCACCATGCTGGTGCATAACCTGGTCGACTCTACTCAGGCCCGCCTGACCTGGACTACCAGCTTCACTTTCGACACCCTGGGCCGCACCAAAAACATGACCTATCCGGATGGCGAAGTGGTCACCTATGGCTATGACTCCGGCGGCCTGATCTCCTCCGTGAACGGAGTGAAATCCGGCATCAGTTATCCTTACCTGCAACGCCAGGAGTACGATGAGTTCTCTGCCTCACGCTTCACCCTGGACGGCAACCAGGTCGCCACACAAACGCAATACGACCCGGACACCCGGCGCTTGAGCCGCCAGATCATCGACGCCCCAGACCGGCGCATCCAGGACCTCAATTACACCTACGACCTGACCGGTAATGTGACCTCGGCCGCCAACAACAGCCCCACCCCGGTATCCTCCCTGATGGGCGGCACCAGCCAGCAGACCTTCACCTACGACGACCTCTACCGGCTGGTCTCAGCTACCGGCACGTACAACTACTCGCCTAACAAGACGCGGAATTACACCTACAATCTGACCTACGATGATATCGGCAACATCCTGCGAAAGACCCAGACCGATAATATCACCTCCGGCAATCCCCAGAAGGCCAACCCGCAGAAGAAGACCAGCTACGATCAGAGTTACAACTACGATGCTGCTCCGCACCAGCCGACTCAGATTGCCACGCACCTTAACACCTACGACCCGAACGGCAACTTCACCGGTTGGACGGATACATCCTCCGGTCAGAACCGCACAGTCACCTGGGACGCCGAAAACCGCATCACCAGCGTGGCCGATCAGGGCAGCACCACCACCTACGCTTACACGGATGATGGCACGCTGGCCATCCAACGCGGACCGGGCGGCGAGGTAGGCTTTGTCAACCGCTACTACACCGTGTATAACGGGAGTGTATTCTGGAAGGATATCTATGCCGGCGATCAACACATCGCCACCAAGATGCAGATGCCGGATGGCCAGCTGGAGTCGAAAGAATACTTCATGCACACTGACTTGCTGGGCAGCACCACCCTGGCGACCGACCCGAGCGGGGCCATTTATGAGCATCTGGAATACTTCCCGAGCGGTGAAATTTGGGTCCTGGAAAGCTCCGATGTTTTCCACGTGCCCGACACCTACACCGGCGGTTACTACGACGAATTCCGCGGGGTGTACAACTTCGGAGCGCGCTGGTATCAGCCGGTAGATCAGATGTTCTACAGTCCGGAGCCGAACCTGGTGCTGGACCCGCAGCAAGTGATCGGCAATCCGGCCTTGCTCCCGGCTTACACTTACGCTCAATCGAACCCGGTTACCTTTACCGACCCGAATGGCCTGTCGATCAAGTCTGTCCTGAATGGATGGAAGACCGCCGTATCGAAAAAGTGGGATGCCATCCGTAACCGGATTAAACAGGAAATCATTAATTTGGATCCTGAAACGAACGCGAAAAGTAAAAGGTTCAAGGACTTTGCAACCTACAAGTTCCCGGCGGTCGTGACGTTCAAGCTGAAAAGGGACTCTGCAACCGGCAAGATGTCTCTGAAGAACGTCAGGATCTTTGGGATCAAAACGACCACCTTTGCCAAGAAGCTAAAGAAGAAATAAGCACCATGCATTTTCATCTGGCAAGGGGCAGCGTTAGTACCCCTTGCCAGGATTTGATTATCACCTTACACGCTGCTACTTGAAGTAGCGGCGTGTATTTTTAAATGTGGCCGATCATTCGTCGCTGCCTTTACAAGTGAAGCACTGTATCCGGTTTACAGATTAACATGACCTGAATAAGACCGTGGCGGGCACAGCCCTTGAATTTACAATACTTGTCCAAGAGGGGCACCAAATCACCCACTCAAGGTCAGATATTCACGGTGGTGTTTTTGTTTTGCGTTGCTCTAGGTTTTTCTGTTTTGAAATCTATGGTTGGTCACCATCAGTGGATCGACCTTCTTATTGCCTTTGTGTTTTCTCAAACGCTCCCAGCGCCTTTAACGTCCTGCGTTGATCTATGGTCAATCCGATTGCCCCGGTAACATCCATACCTGCATAAGGGCCTGGAATCGGCCACTCTTTCAGGCATTCCCCGGTTTCTACGTTCCAAAGATGCATGGTCTCATCCAAACTGCTGCTGACAATTGTACTGTCATCGGGGGAGATGCAGACATCGGTTACCCTGGCCTTATGACCGGTTAGGGTACGAACCAATCGTGGACATTCACCATTCTTCAGCGGCGCCACATCCCACAAATTGATACTCTTGTCCTGACTGCCGGTAACTAACAGGTTTCCCGCGACACTAAATACCAACGTTTGTATCCAACCCGTATGTTTCTCTAAAATATGAATGCATTCTCCCATTGCCACGTCCCAAAACCGTACGGTACAGTCATCGCTGCCGCTCACCAGGAAATGGCCGTCCGGTGAGTAGGCCATGGCCCAGATTTCGTTGGTATGGCCGGACAGGGTCCGGATACAATTAGCACCGTCGCAGGTCTCCCACACGTAAATCTTTTGATCTGAACAGGCAACAGCTATATGCTGACCGTTGGGATGAAAAGCGACCGAACATACTCTTGTTTCGTGTTTGAACGTTTGCTGACGATATCCCGTTAGAATGTTCCAAAGAGCCATCGTACCAGCCGTGTCACCTGTGGCCAGCCATTGTCCATCGAGACTCCAGGCGAGAGCATGGTAGGGTACGCCGTCTGTAAGTAACTGGTACCGCTCTTCACCGGAAGGAATCTCCCATACCCGAACCAATCTGTCCCGGGAAGAAGCCGCTAGATAGCGACCATCCGGGCTGAAGAGAACGCAGTGAACCCGACTTTGGTGCCCACTTAATCCTGACACCAATTCCCCGCTTCGAAAATCCCATAAACGGACTTCTCGATCATCCGAACCACAAGCCAGGAAGCGACCGTCAGGTGAGAGGTCCACCCCGTGAATCATGTTCACATATTCTTGGATGGTATGCAAGTTCTGTCCATCCAGATTCCACAATCTCACAGTTTGATCCTCGCTGCTACTGATGAGTATTTGCCCATCTGGTGAAAAGACCAGCGATATAATCATCTCCTTATGGGCGGCAAAGGCGCGCAGTAACTCGCCAGTTTCAATGTTCCACAAATAAATGGTGTTTTGGCTGCCTCCCGCCAGAAGGTTATTTTGCGGGTGAAAAGCAAGGCCATACACCAGACTATTTGGAATAATAAATGAATGTAAGTGCCGTCCTGTTGCCACCTCCCATACATGGATACTATCCCCGCTGCCGGCAAGCCAATGACCATCTGGGGAAAACGCTAACCGACGCACCAAAGCCTTGTGATCATGAAATTCATGCAAGAGTTGCCCCTCTCCAGTTGCGAGCGTTTCCGGTATATCCCAGAGATATACGATGTTGTGATTGCAGAATGCCAGGATTTTACTATCTTGATTCACAGCCAGTGAATTTACAAAACCACCTTCAAAGTTCTGGCTGAATAGGGTTTCACCAGAAATGGGATTCCAAAATGTCAGGCGGTTGGAACTGGTCCCTACGATAAATTTACCATCCGGGGCATAAACGACTGAAAGGATGGCATTGTCTTGAGCTGGAAATGTGTGCAGGCGTCGCCCGGTTTCGGCATCCCACACACAGGCAACGCCATCGCCCCCACCGCTGACCAGGAAACGCCCATCCGGGCTGAAACACAGGGCACCAGCAAAATCCTGATGGCCATCAAAGGTAAGCAATGGCCGTCTGGTAGCCGTATCCCACATGCGCAGTTCTCCACTGATGGCTGAACCAACCAATCGGGTGCCATCCGGGCTGAGCGCGAGCGAAAGGATATAACCGCCGTAGTCGGTGAACGCAGCTCCGGTCAGGTCCGCGCCGCTAAAATTAATGACAGGTAAGACTTTGCCGCGCAAGAAAGCCTGCCAGACCGCCGTTCCCGAGAAATCGAGCGCTTCTTCAACGCCCAGGCGAAGCAGCAGGTTGAGAATGTTCCCACCAGCGTAGCCATATTGCCGGGTGGAAGGACTCAATGAACCCAATCTTTCTTTAAGCAGCTCAACAGCCCGAGAAACACCAACCCGGCTTGAGAGTTGTTCGGCAACTGGCTCCAGTAAAAGCCGTTCCTGGACAAGACGAATATACGATTTGGCCTGGGCCTTTATCAATGGGATTTGAGCAAAATATTCGATCTCACCCTGAATCAATTCCTTTACGATGGAGGCAATCAGATAATCCGTTGTGAATTCCATCATAACATTTTGCAGCGTAAAACCAGCCTTGCTTTTTTCGATAAGCGACCTGCGTTCCAATGAGCGCAACGAGACCAACAAATCAGCCTGCTTATGTGGCAAACGGATCTGATTCGCCAGAAACGGGATATCAACAGCTTCGCGTTCAACAGCCAGCCAGAGCATAATTTGCACTTCCAACTTGGTGAGACGGTTGAATTGTTGGTCCAGAACCTCCTGGATAGTTTCGAAGATGGTTGTTTCTCCCTGCAAAAACGCGTTAATATCGCCATCGTATAAATCGTTGATCATATCTGCGATCAGGATCAAAGCCAGCGGATTGCCTGAGTATTGCCGGACCAGGGATTCCATTTCTGATTCTGAACCGCTTAGATTTTCCTCCTGTAAGATAGCTTGCCCGGCGATTGTTTCCAACCCCGACAAGGATAGGAAAAAAACGGAATTTTGCTGTCGCTCCAACAATGAAAAAAGCTTTGGCTTCTCTCTGCTGGTCAGCAAAAGACAACTTTGGTGATCGCTAAGTGCAAAACGGCGCAGGAGTTGTTCGTAAGGTTCATACCCGGACCGGAATGATCCGGCGTACTGCCCACCTTCCATAAGGCTTTCGGCATTGTCGAGGATGAACAGACAATGCTTCTGTCCCAGGTGGCTGAAGAGCAGATCCAATTTCTCGTCCAGGTTGTGAGGAATGTTAGAAGTGGTCCCTGGTGATATCCGCTCCAACCAATTTTGCAGAATATCTTCCAGAGGCGGCGCGTTCAACAGGGTTCGCCAAATGAGAACTTCAAAGGCGGCTGCATGAGTCCGGGCGAAGGTCGAGGTCAGGGTCGTCTTCCCCTGACCGCCCATCCCCAGGATGGCCACCATTCGCTTCTTTTTCTCCAGCACTTCATCTTCTAATTTTGCCATTTCGGCTTCGCGGCCGTATATCGGCATTAAGACAGGCGCGTCGCCCCACTCTACGATGTGCACAGAACCGGATGGAGGGCTAGCAGCCGGACGGGAGACTGCGCTGCGTTCAAAAGTTCTGGATTGAATTTGTTGAAGCAGGGTGATCGTTTCAGCAGAGGGCTCAAGATCCAGCTCATCGGCAAGTAACTGGCGGCATTGCTCATATTGGGCGATAGCTGCCTGGATCTGCCCGTCCCAGGCCAGTAAGCGCATCATCTGGCGGTGGGATTCTTCACGCCAAGGTTCCAAAGCCAGCAGTTTACCAGTATAGAGCATGCCATGAACAAAATCCCCTCGTTCGACATAATCCTCCGAGAGCCTGACCAACCCCTGAAGCATCAAACTGCGCAGGCGTTCCCGCTCGATCAACACCCACTCGCTGAATTCCGGCGCCTCCTCCACATAAAATCCGGTCAAGAGATCTCCACCATAACGGTCGACCGCGGACCGCAGGGAGGTCAGTTCTCCAGCCAATCCGGCCTGGACCTCTATCTCGAACTCATGGACATCGGTCTCAAGTGACAGAGTCTCCTTAAATGCGATCGTATCCCTAGTTGCCTCGATCACACCTGGTAGTGACTGGCGCAACAGAAAAAGCGTTTGGCGCAAATTGAGACGGGCTTCCTGATCGCCTTTTTCCGGCCACAACATCCCAGCCAGGTATAGTCGTGATTGGGGGCGACCGGTTAAAGCCAGGTAGAAGAGTAACGCCTGGCTTTTCGTCGAGGTCAACCCATTGATCACTCGATTCTCCAGTCGTATTTGCGGGCTACCGAACAGAGATAAAGACAACATGCTTCTCAAATTATAACGCCTGGTCGTAGATCGAATAACGTTTGAATAACCCATTTATAACGGTATTTATTCATTATTTACTTAATGGATAAAGGTAATCCAAAATTTGAGAACTACCATGCCTACCTGCTTCGTATGTGGTCAGAACCGGATAAAGAATCCGGACCGGTTTGGCGATTCGTGTTGCTGGATTCGCAAACAGAAAAGCAATATGGGTTTCGTTCGCTAAAAGCGCTGGTAAATTTTTTGACCCTGCTGACTCAGGGAAGAGCCACAAGGTAAAAATACAAAATGGTTACCTGCAAAGGCTGGCAGCTGAAGGAGGCAAAGGATATCGAAAAACTGATCAACTTACAACCATCTGAATGAACCGTTTCGCTCAAATTATTCTAAAGGAGAAACAGCCATGCAACTTTTTGTTTCGATCAAACCCACTTCAACCAAGAAGACCTTTATGAGATTTTTTATAACCAGGTTGTCGTATGCGCTCGTATGTGTGTGTCTGGTATTGGCGCTGGTTGGAGCTTCCATGCCTGTATATGCGGCAAGTGTCATTTATGTGGACGCTGATTCCACCTGCTCGAGTTCGTGCGGAGGTTCCTGGGCGAGTGCCTATCCCAATCTACAATCTGCTCTGGCAGTTGCCAGCAGCGGAGACGAAATTTGGGTTGCTCAGGGCGTGTACTATCCCGATGAAGGCACTGGACAGACAGACAATGATGTCCATTCCGCCTTCAACTTAATCAACGGCGTGTCAATTTATGGCGGTTTCGCCGGGAACGAAACCATGCTCAGCCAGCGTGACGCCACCCAGCACCCCACAGTCTTGAGTGGTGATATTGACAAAAATGATACCAACACCGATGGCAACCACATCGCAGAAACCTATGCCGACATTCAAGGCGTGAACGCCTTGCACGTTACCCTGGGCAGCTTTACCGACAGTTCCGCAGTGCTCGATGGATTTACCATCACCGCTGGATACGCGCCCGGTGGATATGCCAGCAGCACCGTTGCCTGGGTTGACTCGGGGAATGGTGGTGGTATGTTAATCGTTAATGGCAGCCCGACGTTATCGCACCTGATTTTCAGTGGAAATGTATCGTATGTTAATGGTGGTGGACTGTTTAACGGGTTGGATTCCAGTTTCCCTGGCAGCAGTAATCCCGCACTGACCGATATCGCCTTCAACGGCAATTATTCGGTGTATGGCGGCGGAATGTTCAACCTGAGCAGCAGTCCTTCGATGGCAAACTTCACCTTCAGCAACAACACCGCTAATTGGGGTGCCGGATTGTACAACAAATTGGGCGATCCGGCTCTGGTTAACTTCACCTTTAGTGCAAACACCGCATCAATTCAGGGTGGCGGGTTGTTTGTCGAAACCGGAAACCCTGCGTTGACGAATGTTAGCTTCAGCGGCAATGCAGCATCCTCTGAGGGCGGTGGGATGTACAACTACAACAGTCATCCAATTCTTGTCAACACGATTCTTGCCAATAGTACAAACGGAGGCGATTGCGTCAATAATTCGAACTCATTACTCAGTGCCACTTCATCCAACAATCTGATTGAAGACAGCGTCAATACCTGTGGTTTGACCAATGGTGTAAACGGTAACATCATCGGTTCTGACCCGAACCTGGGACCGCTTGCCAATAACGGCGGATTCACCCAGACATTTGCTTTACTAGCTGGTTCCCCAGCCATTGACGCTGGCACAAATACGGGTTGTCCGGCAACCGACCAGCGTGGATTAGCACGCCCTCAAGGTTTGGCCTGCGATATCGGTGCTTTTGAATTCGTCAACCCCGTACCTGGCATCAGCAGTCTAAGCCCTACAAGTGCCCAAACCGGGGCAGCGGATCTTTCCATCAGCGTTTTTGGAACAGATCTTACGACTGGCAGTGTCATCCAATGGTTCGACGGCACGACTGATACCACCACGGACCTTGCCACAACATTTGTCTCTTCGACAGAATTGGCGGCTGTAGTACCATCTGCACTTCTTGATACCGGAGGCACTTACGAAGTGAGCGTCTTCAACCCCACACCGGGAGGAGGCCTCTCCACACCTTTGATATTCTTCGTCACCGATAGTGGAGCAACGGTTACCAGCACAGACAGTGCTACCAGTACCGATCCGGCTGGTACAGCCACTGCCTCCACTGGCGGAACGGGTCCTATGACTCCAGACAGCGTAACTGCCATTGCTACAGGTAAAGGAACAATTGCTGTGGCAAAATACAGTAAAAATCCGACCGGTTCAACTCCGAAAGGTAAAGTGTTCTATCATTTCGATGTTCGCAAATCGAAAAAAAGCAGATTCTTGAAAGTAAAACCAGTTGTGTGCGAGAGCACCTTGTCGACCGTCCAATGGTTCGATGGTACAAGCTGGAAAAAGGTCAAACCACAATCTCATAGTGGGGGATGCACAACCATGGAGTTGAACGATACGAGCTCTCCCACCATTTCACAACTCTCTGGCACTGTTTTCGCTTTGGTGAATTTGCCGCCGGTCGCAGAAGCGGGTGGTCCCTATCTGAGCGCAATAAACACTGATGTTCAGTTCGATGGCAGCGGTAGCTCTGATCCTGAAAATGATACCCTGAGCTATACCTGGGACTTCGGTGATGGAGCCACGGGGACAGGCAATACGCCCGTCCATAACTACGCAACATCTGGCATCTACAATGTTTGCTTGACGGTCACTGATGAGTGGCAAGCCTCAGATCCAGGCTGCACCATGTCAGTGATTTATGACCCGGATAACGGTTTCGTCACTGGTGGCGGTTGGATCGACTCGCCCGCGGGCGCTTACATAAATGATCCATCGCTGACAGGCAAAGCCACCTTCGGCTTCGTCTCTAAATATAAGAAGGGTGCCACAGTCCCCAGCGGCAGCACTGAATTCCAGTTCCAGGCCGGCGGGTTCAATTTCCATTCGGGTACATATGAATGGCTGGTGATCAATCAAGCCGGGACGAACGCCCAGTTCAAGGGCAGCGGTACGGTCAATGGCACACTTGACCCCAATGGCAATGCCTACAAATTCATGCTCTGGGCCAGTGATGGGTCCCCCGACACTTTCCGCATCAAGATCTGGTGGGAGGATAGCGCTGGCGAGCATTTGGTCTACGATAACGGCTTCAGCCAGGCCATTGGTGGCGGAAGCATCGTGGTGCATAAAAAGTAACGCTGCTTCGGTAAGAGGTGAAATGCAAATAAGGTGGGCAGGTTCTCCTGCTCACCTTTTCCTTATAATGATTCAATTAATGATTCAGTTCTCCGATGAAAAAAATACTCTGACCCGCCCCTCAGTTGACCGCTAAGATGGCGATAATCAGGATATCAATCAGTTTGGACCGCTTGGTTCATTCAATCCGTGGATGTTTGACCTTACAATAACCTTTTTGAGACTTACAAGCTCTGGTTCTTAAAACCTGGTCGCTGCTCCTGCTTGCGTTCATTGATGAGATTGCCTTGAACGATAGAATCATTTGTTTAAAAATTTTTTTTATGATCGATACAATGGTTAAGTGGCCATTGGTCGCTTTTTTGTTGACAACACCTTAAAAGCGCATCCAAGAAACATAATTCACCTTCTGTCCTAATCATGGCTGGATATAAAGAAACCCTTGACAATTCCATCCAGAAAACGCAGAATCAGTTCATGAGAATTCCCAGGCAGGCAGCTGTCTTTCCAAAACTTACAAAGGATAAGCCCTATGACACACAATAAAAGAACGCTAAGTGGTATTACATTGTTGTTGAGTATGCTGTGGTCGGTCGCTTGCAGTCCCGCGGTTCCTACCAGCACGCCAACCCTCGATCTGAATCCCCTTCGCACCGAGGTTGCCGCTACAGTACTGGCACAGGTTACCCAGGATCTTGCCCTGACGCCGACCAACACCCCTCTTCCGAGTCCTCCAGCCACCGACCTTCCTACCTCCACGCCACGCAATACCGCCAGCCCATCGCCCAGCGCAACGGCAACGATATCCACCGGGACACCCCAGACGGGAACCGAAAACAAGGATCAATGGGTCTCCCAATCCATTTCAGATGACACCGCCTTTAAACCAGGAGAGACCTTTACCATGACCTGGCGCCTGAAAAATACAGGTACCTCTACCTGGACGGCTGGATACCTGCTGCGCCATTTCAGCGGTGAAACCTTTGGCGCGCCCAACGAGGTCGCCATTGGGCGAGAAGTGCTCCCTGGCGACGAGATCGACATCAGCATCCAGATGAAGGCGCCTGTCAATCCAGGAACCTATAGTACTGTTTGGGTGATGTCCACCGAAAACCGCAGCAACTTTAAAGAGCCGGTATACCTCAGAATTAAAGTCCCTGCACCAGCTACGCCCACTCCTACGGCTTCTCTCACGCCAACTCCTACAGCTACTCTCACTCCTACTCCTACTCCTACACCATGAACCGCCTGGTTTGAGGGTTCGGGACCCTTCGCACACACCAACCTCTTACATTTCAAAAATCTTCATGGTTGATCAAAGTACAAACGAGCAGATCTTACTTGATGTTCGAGATTTTGAAGATGCGGTCCAGATGACCTCGGCTGTGTAAAACAAGAATGAAATTAAACCAAAAAGAGGATGGCCTAATTGCGGGCCACCCTCTTTTTGGTTATTAGATTGGAGGCCTTTAGTTAACCTTGACAGCCCGCCCGGTATCGGACGATTCGATGCTCGCATAGACTACGCGCATGCTCTTCAGCACCGATTCACCTGTAATTTCCGGTTCGCGGTTTTCGAGGATGCAGTTGACAAACGCATCGATCACGCCAGACTTGGTCTGCTTTTCATTGGTCTGAATCCCATCCATCTGGTACAAAATATTTTCGCGCTCGCGGGTGGTCACCTTGAGCGAATAGGTGGGATCGTCGTAGAGGTACATGATCCCGCGCGTGCCGTACAGCACCGTACTGTTATCCTCGGCGCCATATGAAGTCCAGCTGATGGCCATCGTGCCCACCGCGCCGCCGGATAAGCGGAAGATGCAGACCGCATTATCATCCACATCAATCAGCCGTCCGTCGGCGTACTTCTTATCAATTGTGGATAAGCGGGCTGTGGTCTCCAAAATGGTTTGCCCCGTCAGAAAATGGATGAGATCGGTCTTGTGAATGCCAAGATCGGCCATCACGCCCATCAAAGCCCGGCGTTTGTCGAAGAACCAGGTGCTCGGGCCGGGATCAATGCTCCAGTTTTCCGGACCACCGTGGAAAAACGTGGTGCGGAAGGTAACGATATCGCCAATCAGCCCGCTTTCGATCAGTTCCCTGGCTTTCACATGCGCCTTAGCCAGGCGCTGGTTATGACCCAGCATTAAGAAGCGCCCCGCTTCGCGAGCAGCCTTCAGCATGGCTTCACAATCCTGGATTGAGCCGGCCATTGGTTTTTCGCACAGCACATGCTTGCCGGCCTTCAGCGCGGCAATCGTTTGTTCAGCATGGACATAATTGGGCGTGCAAACGCTCACTGCGTCAATATCCGCCGCCAGCAGCGCTTCGAGCGACTCATAGGCCTGACCACCATACTTTTTAGCCAGGTCGGCGGAGCGCTTCTGGTTGATATCGTAAAATCCCACCAGTTGGACGTTTGGATTAGCTGTATATTCGGGGATATGCCGAAACTGCGCGATTTTTCCGCATCCGATTACACCGATTTTGATCATCATTCTTACAGTCTCCTAATTTATTTGGTTGAGCAGAGTTCTCAAATCGCCACCAGGAGCTGAACGCATGGAATTATCCCACGTTCTTTGGCCCAGTTAAGATCGCCCAATCACGACCCAGCTGGAAAGGCGATTGGCAGGTTAAATTGTAGCAGTTTTTTCTTGTTTGAGGATATGTTGGCGGAAGAATTAGACGGGAATTGGCTATTTTCCAATTCTGGGAGGCCAGGAATGAAAATATCATTCTGTTGAGGAATTTCCTATTTAAACCTGCCCGAGTATTTTGTATAATGGTAAGTGTCTCGGTGATATTGGGAGACAAAGCCGCTGCTTTACCTTTTCGCTGCTCCCTCAGGCTATTGAAATAGTGCGCTGCGAAGTTAACCGTTCTCCCAAATGAAATTCACAGTTACCTGGCATATTTACAGACAAAATGGTGTATCAGGTTTTGATAAAAGAATTCATGTGACCATGCCCCACCTCAAAGTAAGCAGTGCCGAGAAAACTCGTTTGTTGACCGAAGTCAGTCAGCGGATTGCCTCCATTTTGGATTTGGACGAATTGCTGCTGCAGGTGGTGCGTTTGATCCAGCAGACCTTTGGTTACTACCACGTGGGAATTGGATTGATCGAAAACGATGAAGTGGTTTACCGGGTTGGGGCCGGTGATTTGTGGGATCGATCTGATTTCCAATTTAAGCCAGCCCGGCTTAAGGTTGGCAAAGAAGGCATTTCCGGCTGGGTGGTCGCTACCGGCAGCCCGCTGTTGATCCCAGATGTCAGCCAGGATCCGCGTTATGTCTGGATGCAGGGCAGCGAGACGCGTTCGGAACTCACCGTACCCATCCTGGTGAAGGGACAGGTCATCGGTGCGCTGGATATCCAGAGTGAAAAACTGGACGATTTTGATGCGACTGACCTCGAACTGATGCAGGCTCTCGCCAACCAGAGCGGGGTAGCCATTGACAACGCCCGCCTGTTCGCTGCCGAAAAGCGCCGTGCCGACCAGTTCCGCGTGCTGACAGAGGTCAGTCAGCGCATCACCTCCATTCTCGAAATTGATGAGTTGCTCAGGCAAATCGTCGGTCTGGTGCAGCGCACATTTGGCTACTACCATATCGAGATTGGCTTGATCGAGGGAGATGAACTGGTTTTCCAGGTGGAGGGTGGTGCAATGTGGGAAGAGCCGGTTCTTCGGACGAAGCCATCCCGGTTGAAGATAGGAGCAGACAGCATCCCTGCCTGGGTAGCCGCTAAAGGGAAACCTTACGTCATGCCAGATGTCAGTCAGGAGCCGCACGCTGTTTCCATGCAAGGCAGCCGCGTGCTGTCAAAATTGACCGTTCCCATCCTGACCAAGGAGCGGGTGATTGGCGTTCTGGATGTGGAGAGTGACCGTTTGAATGCTTTCGATAAAACCGATGTGGATCTGATCGCATCGCTGGCCGATCAGGCAGGGATTGCCATAGAAAATGCCCGCCTTTATGAGAATGCCAGCAAAGCAGCTGTTCTGGAAGAGCGACAGCGCCTGGCGCGCGAGCTGCACGATTCCGTAACGCAATCGTTATACGGCATCACGCTGTATTCGCAGGCTGCTGCCTGCCAGTTGGCTGTGGAGCATTTTGAGGAGGTGGATAAACTGCTCGATGAAATCAATCGAACCTCTCAGGAGGCCCTGGCCGAAATGCGTTTGCTGATCTATCAGCTGCGCCCGCCTGTTTTAGAGAAAGAGGGATTACTATCTGTGCTGCAAGCGCGTCTTACCGCCGTGGAGGGACGTGCTGGCCTCAAAACCAGTCTTAAATCCGATCTGGAGATCCGCCTGCCGTTCGAGCTGGAAGAAGGGCTGTATCACATCGCCCAGGAGGCGCTCAATAATACGCTCAAGCATGCCCGTGCCAGAACGGTCAACGTAACTTTACGCCAGAATGAGTCTCGCGTAATCCTGGAAGTCAGCGACGATGGCATCGGGTTCGATGTCGCCAGCGCCAGCGAAGAAGGGAAAATGGGTTTGCCTGGGATGCAGGCCCGGGCAGCCGAGTTGGGTGGATCGTTATCCATCACCAGCGCTGTGGGTCAGGGCACCAGGGTCAGGGTAGAAGTGAACCCATGAAAGAGGAAAAGAACAAAGGGACCGATACCGCACAGCATTCCATTCGCCTGATGGTCGTGGACGATCATGCCATCATTCGCAAAGGCATTCGAGCGGTGCTTGAACTCGTGCCAGATATGGAAATGGTTGGCGAAGCAGCCAATGGACTGCAGGCTGTCCAGCAAGACCAAATATTGCAGCCTGATGTGATCCTGATGGACCTGGTGATGCCCGAGATGGATGGGATTGAGGCCATTCGACAGATTAAACAAGGTCGCCCTTCCGCCCGTATTCTGGTGCTGACCACATTTTCCGGCGAAGAGCTTATATTTCCAGCCATCAAGGCCGGGGCATTGGGCTACCATTTGAAAGACTCAAGTCCCGATGTGTTGATCGAAGCGATTCGTGAAGTGTACCGTGGTGAAGCCTCGCTGCACCCGGTGGTTGCGCGCAAGGTGCTGCATGAATTATCCGCGCCGTCAGAACAACCGCCCACCACCGACCCGCTCACACCGCGTGAGATGGAAGTACTTCTCCTGCTGGCGCAGGGGGACGAAAATCGTGAAATTGCTGAGAAGCTGGTCATCAGTGAGGCTACCGCCCGAACGCATGTGAGCAATATCATCAGCAAGCTCCATCTTGCCAGCCGCACCCAGGCCGCGCTCTATGCCTTGAAAGAAGGATTGTCTTCACTGTAAAAAACCAGCCGGACATCTTTTTACTCCATCTACGCAAAACGTGGAGAAAGACCGTCGTCAAGACGGTCTTTTTGTTTAGGCATAAATCCACACACCTCGGATGACAACAGCTTCCAGGACCTTTATCATATATTTGGCACCATCGGATTAAGTCAGGAGGCCAAAATGTTTAACACGAGTATGATTTACGATCCCGACCCCCAAAAGTACCTTGACTACCACAAGGAACTGCTGAAGAAAGCCGAACATGAGCAATTGGTTCGTGAAGCCATGCAAGCAGAAGTAATCAAGCCGGAATCATCCCGAGGCTTGGATTGGCTGCACCATCTTTACCTGCACCTCCGCAAACAGGTTCACCCTGCAGAGCAGGCTTCCCAGGTCCATTCTTCGTTCCTGGTCAAGACGGATTGAATACCTGCATCTCACCCACCATCAATCGTGGCCCGAACATAATGCACTATCGTTCACAACAGACCATTCACATTGTGATCGCAGATGACAATCCCCGAGCCTTGCGCGGTTTATGTGCCATCCTGGCGACCCAACCGGGCATTACGATCGTTGGGAAAGCCTCGCAAGGTGAGGAAGCCCTTACCCTGGTTGAAGCGCAGCACCCCCAGGTTGCGCTGCTAGATGTTTGTATGCCGGTGATGAACGGGCTGCAAGCCACCCGCACCATCAAAAATCGCTGGCCGCAGATCAGAGTCATATTGATCAGCATGAGCGCCGATCCTCAGAATAATGCGCTGGAAAGTGGCGCAGATGCCTTTCTGGTCAAAGGCTGCCCGCCCCAGGATTTGATTTCAACAATTTTGGGTTCGAACTTAACCAAAGCAAAGTCGCAGCAAATCTGATAACGGGTCCGCTCTAAGGGATCCCTTATGCCATCATATTCGCCAGGCGTGACTGGGAGCATGCCGTAGGTGCTCACTACAAGGTTAATCTGATCTCATGGTTAATCGTTTTCCTCGAGACTTAATCAGAGAGAACACTTTTTTGGGGGAGTTAAACCAATTGGCACCCGCTTTCTGGACCTATCCGGCATATCGGCCTTTGATCATGAAATCGGATGGAATCTTCGCACCATATCAGATATTTGGGACCATTAAAGGACAACAGGGAAGAGGCAGGCCTGCCTCTTCCCTGTTGTTGATAAACATGTGGTTTCGGAAGGAATTTTCGATGTGGGACAGTCATTGATGACCACCGATTTGAACAATCCTTGACAGAATTTAATAGAAAGATAGAATAAATATTAAACCAAATGGTTTGGTTTTGATTAGGTGGAATCAATGTTGCGTTACGGATTTGCTGAAAGTCTCTTTGCCAAAAGGCTTTGTGATCCGGTGAATAGCATACGAAAAAATTTTATTCCATAATCATCGAGGCGGACATTAAGAAATATGGAAAACACAAGCGGGAAACCTTCAAAAGCACAAGAAAATAAAAATAGGCGCTTAAAACCATTGAGTCCTATGATTCTCGGATTATTATCCGTGGCGATCGGTGCTTTTGGGGGATTTGGCGCGGTTGTATTTCGGAGACTTATCGCACTTTTCCACAACCTGTTCTTCCTGGGGATTTTCTCAACCAGTTATGAAGCCAACGTGCATACGCCGCCAAGTCCCTGGGGGCCTCTGGTTATTTTGGTGCCGGTGATCGGTGCGTTTGGGGTCGCCTTCCTCGTAAAAAACTTCGCCCCAGAAGCAAAAGGGCACGGCGTCCCGGAAGTGATGGATGCCGTGTTTTATAACAACGGGAAAATTCGCCCCGTCGTCGCGGTGATAAAATCCCTGGCTTCAGCGATATCCATTGGAAGTGGTGGTTCGATCGGGCGAGAAGGACCAATTATCCAAATTGGTTCTTCCTTTGGCTCTACGGTGGCGCAAGTCCTCCGCCTCCCCGTCTGGCAGCGGGTCACACTGATTGCGGCTGGGGCAGGGGCCGGGATTGCCGCTACCTTTAATACACCAGTCGGCGGGGTACTTTTCGCGATTGAGATCATTCTCCACGAGGTCAGTGCGCGCACACTGGTGCCTGTCGCTATTGCTACCGCTACGGGAACTTATGTCGGCAGGATCTTTTTCGGCGCTCATCCGTCATTCGTCATCCCCAGCCTGGAGGCTCTGTCCTTTACAATCATGCAGCCTGAGGTGCTGATTTCTTATATTGGCCTGGGAATATTATCCGGATTAATCTCGACTGCGTTTATTTATTCAATTTATGGGATGGAAGATTTCTTTGACCTGAAAATAAAGGGCGGGTACTACGTCCGCCATATGTTGGGGATGCTTCTGGTTGGCATCCAGATGTATCTCTTGCTCGTTTTCCTGGGTCAATATTATATCGAAGGTGTGGGGTATTCCACTATTCAAGATGTCTTGAGTGGCGCCTTGCAAAGCTTCCCCATTCTTATGTTGTTGCTGGGGTTGAAGTTGTTGGCAACTTCATTGACCCTGGGTTCAGGTGCGTCAGGTGGTGTCTTTTCGCCAGCCCTATTTATGGGTGCGGCCCTGGGCGGATCCTATGGTATCGCGATGAAGGCGCTGTTTCCAGGACTGCTCATCAGCCCGGCTGCTTTTGCGATTGCGGGCATGGCGGGTATCGTGGGCGGGTCAACCGGGGCGGCTATGACCGCCATTGTCATGATATTTGAAATGACGCTCGATTATAACGTGATCATTCCCCTGACCATTACCGTCGCGATCAGCTACGAGATCCGCAAGATTTTATCAAAAGAAAGCATATATACCCTTAAACTCGCTCGCCGCGGACACTTTATTCCAGATGCAATGCGAAAGAATTACCACGAGGCTCTGCAGGCGCATCAGATTATGATCACCAATATTACCAGTATTGATGCGTCCTCCACCTTAAAAGAATTGGCCGACCTGGTTCAAAGTGATGGGAACATTCTCTATTTCATCGTAAAAGACCGTGGCAAAGTCGTTGGCGTCGTACCTTCCAATTTTATGGCAGGTCCTTTGACCCATATCGATCAAAATATGCTGGTTAAGGATATTGCGATAAATGAGTTTGAGATCATAAGTAGTAATGCGGCTTTCCTGGAGATTGTCGATAAAATCCGCGAAAACCACACTTCGTTTATCCTGGTGATGAAATCTTTGGATAGGTCGTCCGAGGATAATGTCGTCGGGATCATCACCAAAGATGAATTGACCAACTCTATCAGTATAACCGCGGGCCTATTCTCCGATAACGTCTGAATACTTGACCCACCCTATTGCGCCGCCTGGAAAGCCCGGGTGGCGAGTGTTTCAGCGCCGCCTGCTGCGCCTTGTGCGCCAGGGTCTCCTTTCGAACGATCACAAATATTAAACATCAAAACTCTCCCTCCCAGCGGAAGCGCGCCGGGACGCCAGGTAAGTCGGAGCCGTCTTCTTGAAACATGCTTGAAAGCGGCGCCTGGTGCAGCAGTGAGCCGCCCACCTCAAGCCGGGTGCCGTTGATAAAGCCCGCCCACCGCGCGCCGGGAGCGGTATGGGTGTAAATAAAAGCCGCGTCGCTGCTTACCTCGCCGTAGGCCGTAAGTCCCTGGGCCGCGGTGTAGCGCGGGCGAATATCCTCCTGGATCCAGGGGGCGCTTAAATCGGCCAGGGTCGCCAGCAGACGTTCCTCGCCGCGCCACCTCAGGCGCACAGCCAGGCCGCGCCCGGCAGGCAGGCCGTTCAGCACTTCCACCTCAGGCATTTCGCGCTGGTCCGGTGCGTGCGGCCACAGCACGCTCACAAAGCTGACCGCCCGCCCGGCCAGATGCTGGCCGCGCCAGGTGGATGAAATCAGGGTTTCCGGGTGAAAATCGCGCTGGTGCACGCCGGTTTCCACCCGCACACTTTGACCGGGCACCTGCGGCATCAGGATCGACAGGTGGCAGGTGCGGGCGTTGTGCCATTCATGGATCTGGCTGATCCAGGTTTCAAAAGCTGTTCCGTCTGGCGACTGCCCCAGCAAATCGGTGGTCCACCACAGCAGGCTGAACGTGCGCGGTGCGCTGCGCTGGGCCAGGGCAGTGTCGAACACCACCCAGGCCGGGAGCGATGGGAAAAACGCGATGCTGCGATCCCAGGCCAATCCTGCGGCCTCATCCACCATCCGCACCCGGCGCAGATCCGCATCCAGCAGATGCGTCTGGTACAGGCGCTCGCTGCGCAAGGCATGGTAGTGACCGTTGTCTTCCAGCAGGTTCCAGGCCGGTTGATTGGGCAGCCCCACCGTTGGCCGCCAGGTCAGGCGGTTGTGAAAACGGTCGGCCCGGTAGATCCCATCGGGCGGCGATTCGCGGTAGCCGCTTTCGTGCAGCAGCAGCGTGCCGTTGTGCACCAGCATGGAGAAGGTGCCCTCGTCGGAATGCCCGTGATGCATCTTTTCCGCGGAAACCGCCAGGTTGGTGCGCAGGTAATCGCGCGCAATGCGCCCGTAGTCGCCCTCGTCGCGGTAATTAACGCAGGCATAGGCGTCCTTTGGCCCCCAGCCGCTGCGGAAAACCAGCTTTTTCAACACCAGATCGTCCAGCGCGTCGGGGATATTCTGCGGCTCGCACGGCTGAATGGATTCGTCGCACCAGCGGTGAGCCTGGGTCAGCACCATGGCGGCATAAATGTTGGGCGCTTCGGCCTGCGAGCGTTCCTGCCAGATGCGCTGGGCAGCCCACTTCATATGCGGGTCCTGGTAAACCTGCGCCCCCCACTCGAACAGGCTCATCCATTCCCAGGGGCTGTGCATCAGCCAGTGGCTGTCACCATAATTGGGCAGGACACCCAACGGCGAGAGCAGCTGAACCATGGATTTAATATGAAAGCGCGGCTGCAAGAAATCGGTCAGCTCCGCTTTACTGCGCGCCTCTCCATAATGGATCATAGCCCGCAGCCAGTGCGATTGGTACATCATCGCATCTTCGATGCTCCACCGGCCCCAACTTTCCTCTGCCAGTTCATCGCTCATCGCAATCCAATCCCTGGCACGCGGGTGCGCGGGGAAAGCACGCGCGCAAACCGCCAGGCTGGCCGCGCGCAGCATGGCTCGGTTGTGCCCGCCCCATTCGGGGAAGCGCCAGACCATCTCCAGGCTGTCTGCCATGATCTCCGCCAGTTGGGCGTCTTCCGCCGGGCTGAGCTCCGGCCGGATGCGCTCGACCGCCGGGGCGAAGACAATCGGATCAAAAACGCAGTCCAGCGGGGGCAGTGCTGCCCCGCTGTATTCGGGGCGGCGTCCGCGGGCGGATTGCGGGTAAACCGCGGTAAACTCCCGGTAGCGCAGGAACAATTCGGCCGCCTGGCGGGCATAGGCCTGCCGTCCGGTCTGCTCGTACAAATAAGCCGCTACCACGCCTACCTGCAGCGGCAGGCGCGTGGGGCTGTAGCCAAACAGGCTGCTGTTGCTGAACTGCTCCCGCCAGCGGGTGATTTCATCTTCAACTTTGCCCTGGTCCTGGTCGTAAGACTTTTGAATAAAGGCCAGATATTCGGCTTTTTGGCTCATAAGGGATCTCCTTCAGAAAACTGCTGCCTGGACGGTTCAGATTGTGGCGACGATGTTATCGTCAAATTATATGGATAAATGAAATCCTTATCAACAACACCCAGGTGATAAGACGATTCAGAAAATTTAGATCCGCTGAGGAGCGAAATGCGCGCCATCGATATCCATACCCATATTGGCCGTTTGTTATACGACCTGCCCTACAACCAACCCGATGACCTGATCGCATTCCTTGACGCGCACCAGATAGACCTGGCGGCGGTTGCAGAATCCCGATTTTGCGGCGCAGCTGCGCCAGGATTGGCGAACTGAGCAGAAAGGTTCTTCCAGTTCAAGCACGCAATGGGTGCAAAACGGATTATACTGGGGTGTATTCACCCCCATAAACTTTCTCCGAACCGGTCCCTTGTATGGATTACCTTCCTTTCCAATCCAGCATCAATAGGGTCAGAATCAGCCAGGTTTTGACCCACACAGAACTAAAGTCCAAGCATAAGCGGACCCGAGCGTTCGGTCGCAGGATGGCAGCAAGCGATGGATAATCCCGCACAAATCGAAATCGACCGGGTAAAAATCCGCGCCCTTCCATGGTATCTGGCGCATGGGGCACTGACCAGTATTTTCTTTCTGTGGACCTTTGGCGGTTCCGTATTTTTACTTTTTCTTAGCGAACTGGGCCTGCCCAAAGGGCAAATTGGGATCATGCTCTCATTTTTCCCTTTTTGCGGCCTGGTCGCCCTGGTGTTTGCCCCTTATGCGACGCGCATTGGTAGGAAGCGCGTCTTCCTGTTTTGCTTCACCGGTCGTTATTTTGTGATTATCAACCTGCTCTTCCTGCCCTGGATCCTGACTCACCTGGGTCAATCGGCCGGGGTTGTGTTTGTATTTGTGATCATGCTCCTGGTGGCACTGCTGCGGGCAATGGGTGAAACAGCCTATTACCCCTGGTCGCAGGAGTTTATCCCCAACAGCGTCCGTGGTTGGTACAGCGCAATTGCCACCGCGCTGAGCACCGTTGCCTCGGCCATCGCCCTGATCATCGCCGGGGCCGTGATCGGCACAGGAGTCGGCCTTGATCGCTTTCTCTGGTTGATCGGCATCGGCACGATCTTCGGCCTGCTGGGCATCCTCACCATGAAATGGGTGCCGGGCGGCGCGCCCGACCGCAGCGAAGGCAAGGCCGCTGCCCATTTCGCCCAAATGCGGGCTGCGCTGCACAATCCAAACCTCTCCGCTTACCTGAAAGGGGTGGGCGGGATCATGCTGGGCAGCGTGCTTCTGACCAGCTTTTTGCCGTTGTATCTCAAGGAACAGATGGGGCTCCCCGGTGGAACCGTGGTGACGCTGGATATGGTCGTGATGGTGGGCGGGGCGCTGTCCAGCATTTTATGGGGTTGGGCGGCGGACCGCATCGGCAGCCGGCCGATCTTGATGTCCTCGCTGGCGGTTGGCCTGCTGCTGCCCCTTTGCTGGCTGTTCCTGCCCCGCCAGGTGCCTAATGCGGTGTTGTGGTGCGGTTTGCTTTACTTTATTTACGGGGTGATCGCCAACGGATCGGCGATCGGTGCGGGCCGCCTCCTATTTAACAGCGTCATCCCCCAGGAAAAGAGCACTTCCTATACCGCCATTTACTACGCCTGGATTGGCCTGACCGGTGGAATCGCCCCGCTGCTGGCCGGTGGGATTCTCTCCTTCACTTCCGGAATGCACACCCACATCGGCACGGTAGAGATCGATGGCCAGACCATCCTGTTCGTGCTTGCCTTCATCCTGCTCGGATACGGCCTGGTCGAATACGGCCGGGTAGCCCCGGATGGCATTTACACCACGCGCGGTGCAATCCATAAATTTTTGGGACGCATCCCCACGCCCAAATACACCTTACGGGGGCGCTCCTGAAAGGGTTTGGGAGATCAGGTTCAAAGCCAAAGGCATTATGCCAATTAATGTGTTGGTGATTTTTCTTATCTCTGATTATCCCGTCGGGCAGTCTATTTGATAGTTGTCACACGCTCATTTGGTAAATTGAAGGGTTTGGGCAATCGTCCGAATATGGGGATAGTCAGCGTACAGGACAAAATAACGAGCGGGCGTCCCAATCACGTTTACCGGTTGTGGATAGCGGATAATGATCGCAGCCTGATTCTGCATGCCAGAAGGCTGGTCTTCAGAAGGCGTAATTAAGCGTGCATCCTGACCTTGAATTTGCAGGACCTCAATCGTCGGTTGAGAACCATATGGCTGTAATTTATGCTCCGCTTCTGCGGCTGCGGCCTGATCAATGCTGTCCGTATCCATAGCACCGATCTGGAAGAAGCCATTGATGGCGCCAAACCTGGTCTCGCCCAATTCTGGGCTGTCGTATCCGGGCACGGGCTGCCAGTCGGCAGGATATTGCAGCGAAACGGCAAACTTGGGGCTTGAAAAAGTGGCCCACATATCCAGGTAAGGGGTTGGCGTGGGGGTGATGGTCGAAGATGGGATGGGCGAGGGACTGGGAAGGGCATGTGTGATTTGAAACGGCTCCGGCGGCAAAACCCCGGTCTGGCCTTCGACCGTGACAGCGAAGATAAAATTCTTACCGGGTTCACCTTCCACTGGAATGTTAACGATATAGACTCCATTGGCATCGGTCACCCCTTGGGCAACCTGGTCAAATTCAGAATTGATTGGCCCGAGGACGATTGAAACAGGTGCGTTGGGTTGGAAGCCTATGGCAGCGACCTGAACCAGGGTTCCCGATGGTCCGCTGGTGGGTGAGATTGTGACGATCGGCTCAGATGTATTTACATTGCCTTGCGTGGGAGTTGCCGCGGGCCCGGTGGAGACCGGCACGCATCCACTTACAACCAGTACACTCAGGATAAGTGCTAATTTCAAAGCTGCTAACTCGTATTTCATTTTGATTCTCCATGGTCTGACTTTGGGTTAGCCTGGATTAAACCTAAATATATTTTTCAGACGAACGAAAAACAAAAAAGGTTCCCGTTTTCGGCTTGGTTAATTAAATGAAAGGGGAAAAATTCGTGCTTATGCATGGAAAGTTGTACGACCAGGCAGCAGCATGTCAACAAAAAGTTGGTGCCTGGTTGAGCTTTCTCAATTCCGTGCGGACAGGAAATGGATTATTGGGTACAATCAAAAAAAGTATTTCTGGTATGGTTGAAAGGGTTGCTCATCACCACTTTACACAAGCGCATCCTCCTGGTTTTTGAATGGACCCTGCTGACAGGCGGGTTGGGTCTGTTGACGCTCAATGACGGCTACAGCCCCATTATCTTGCTGGCATTGGCTCTGCTGGTCATATCCTTCTTGACTCGCTGGCTGCGTACAGGCCATTTCTTGACTCGAACCGGAGCCGAACTGCCGCTGGCGGTATTTCTTGCCAGCGCCGGGCTCTCCACCTGGGCAGCTTATGACCGCCAGTTGGCCCTTTTGCAGTTGATCCGCTTTATTGGAACGGCAGTTGCTTTTTATGCGGTGGTCGACGGTGGAAGTACGCTTCGGCGCTTCGTGACCTTTGGTATAGCGCTGGCAATGGCTATCCTGGCAGTGTACTTTGTAATTCACAATGATTTCAACGCATACACCTCTAAGTTTGCTCCATTGACTGCCATTGGCCTGTGGTTGAACACCCATTTGCCTGCAGTTCCCGGCCCGACCGTGCATCCAAATGTCGCCGGCGGAGCCTTGATCCTGGGCATCCCCCTATCGTTTGCTCTGGCAGTGGACAACTGGAAACAGAAACATTTGGTTCGGGCCTTACTGGTCGGGCTGCTGGTCATGATTGCCATTTTTGGCCTGCTGATGACCAGCAGCCGGGGCGCCTGGCTGGGACTGGCGGGAGCGCTGGGGCTTGGCCTGCTGGTCTGGTTCCAACGGCACTGGCTGGCGAAAGAAAAGGCTGCGCAAATCTATTGGCTCGCTCTGGCAGCGATACTGATCATCTCTACCGGTGTGCTGGTTCAGACCGGTAGAGTAGACCGCCTGTTAGGGTCGGTCCCTGACCCCACCGGTTCGCTGCAAAGCCGCCTGCATCTGTGGCAGCAGGGCACCTTGCTGGCGCGCGATTACCCGTTTACAGGGATCGGTCTGCAAAGCTTCCCCATGGTTTTTTCAGGGTATACAATCCTGATCCATGTACCTTATCTTACCCACGCCCATAATACCTATTTAGAGGTGCTGATTGAGCAGGGTTGGCCGGGTTTTGTGGCCATGCTTGGCTTCGGCCTGGCAGGGTTGTGGTGGACCTGGAACCTGCTGCGCAGGTCGGAAGTGTCGCTCCTGGCATGGGGCGGGCTGGCGGCACTGACGGCGGTTAGCCTGCATGGCGTGGTGGATGTCTCGTTGTATCTCGAACGCACATTACCCCTGGTCGGGGTTGTGGCCGGCCTGCTGGCAGGTGAATACCTGGCGCTCGCGCCCCGGCCGGTCAGGATAAAAAAGAGATTTCCTTTATTCGCGCTGCTGATCCTTCTTGCCGGGGGAGTTATTTTTTGGCGACCGCTGGCATCGGCGGCGCAGGCCAACCTCGGTGCCGTTATCCAGACCAGCCTGGAGTTACGCGCTTATGATCCAAACCATTTTGATCAACCCACGTTGGACGAAGTTCGCCGGAATATCGATCTCGCCGGGGCTGAAGCCAGCTTCCAGGCAGCTTTGGCGCTGGCGCCAGATCTGACTGCCTTGCAGCGCCTGTCAGAAATCGCCCTCAGCCGCGGCCAGTATGGCGATGCGCTTGCGTGGATGCAGTCTGCCTGGCGCAACGGCGCCCGGGATGAAGTCACCCGTCTGGTCTACGGCGACGCCCTGGTGGCCAATGGCCAACCCGATGCAGCCGTTGATATCATCCAGGGGCTGAATTGGGCATCCGGCCGACTGGCAGGCCAGGCTTTCTATCGTTACGGCCGTCTGGGCGACTACCAAAGGGAAGTTGATGCCTGGAAAGCAGTGGTCTTGCTCAATCCAGATGATGCGCAGGCTGCCCAAAATCTGCAGAACGCATTGAACCAAATGAAACAAAAATAGGGGATCCAAATATAAGGGGCATGGTTCCGGCAGCATTGCTCAAGAGAATACCACCATACTGGAAGTAATATGGCACCCAAAAGAAAATCTCTATGCCAGTCTTACCCAAACCAACGAATTCTGTTATTATGCGGTGCAGCGTCAAACCTGACTTGAAAATGCGAATTAAAATCTAGTATAATTATCAACTTATGATTTCACAGCAGCCGATTATCGCAAAAATCGGCCCTTCTAAAGTAACAGTGCATTGTTTATTTGGAAAAAAATATGAAAATTACAAACATGGTATTGACGGCTATCTTAATATCGATCTTGTTATTGCCTTTTCAAACTGGGCAAATCCAGGCTTATGACCAATCATTAAATTTGAAAGCAAACGATCCCGCAAATCGTCTCAATCCTGGCATAAATTCGACCTGGCTGCCAATCCTCAGCACTTCTAATCTAAATCCTGCGCTTAACGCGCAAACGGGCAGCTGTCATTTTGGGGTGACTGTTCCCAATGGATTGGTTGGATACGACTTATCGATTTTAGGGGTCGATAGCTATTTAGATTGGTGGCATAATTCTAAGCCCAGCACAGTCGCAGACAACATTCAGTACTACAAAGTACTGCAAGTAGGAGATCTTCATTATAGTGCAAATTTAGCAGCGCTCCCGAGGCTGGTGTCTGACAATCCAGGCGCGGTGTGGATCATCGGGAACGAACCGGATGCTGAAGTGACTTTTCAAGATCATATCTCCGCAGAAACCTACGCTGAACGATTTTACGCCATGGCCACCTACATCCGGGCGCACGATCACATCCGCGCAGATTGGCTTTGGGTCAGTGATCCAGCCCACCCCCGTTCGCTTATATTACCTCGACAAGGCCATCGCGCGCCTGACACAATTGGCTGGAACCCGTGCCAACGCGCTGGCATTAATTGATATCTATACTATCCATGCGTTTATTTTGAATGAGCAGCCCATGTATGATAGTGGCGGCAACGTAATCTCCTGGGGCGCGGGCGTACCAGTTGGATATAATAAATCTTCCTGGCCAGCCTACCAGGTGATTGATGGGACCCAGACTTACGACATCAATCTCTTCAAATCACGGGTAACCGCATTCCGGCAGTGGATGCAAAGCTATGGTGAACAATCGAAGCCGTTATGGATCACAGAATATGGCAGCCTGCTTCCAACCTGGCTAAATGTCAGTGAATTGACCACCGCTACATTTATGGAGCAGACATTCGATTTTATGCTGGGTACCAAAGATACAGTATTAGGGGATATCAATGACGATTATCGCCTGGTGCAGAAATGGCTGTGGTACAGCCTGAACGATGATGTCGATCATTTTGGAGGGTCGTTGTACAATCCGCTGACCCATCAATTAACCACGGTTGGGGATCATTTTATAAATTACAATCCATCGACCGCTGCTGTCCCGATCACCGATCCAGATGTGTATATTGATGCGAGCAGTTTTTGGGTTGCGTCCGGTTCTTCAGGCCAATATCAAATCTCGGTAAAGGTTGCGAACAACGTCTCGAGCGATCGTTTGACCGCGGTAAAGGTCGATTTATATCTTGGTGCAAATCTGGTGGGTACAGTCAATACAAATTTACCGCGCTGCGCCGGAAAAATACCGGTATCGTTTGTGGTGAACAATTTGCAGGCGGGCCACAGCTACACGTTTACGGCTCGGGTAACCGCTACCGACGGGACGGATATAAGTCCTGCAAATAACGAAGTTGTATTCCCTTCCAAAATAATTCCGTATTTTACGATGATCCCAAATATTTTCAGATAAAATATTTTTCTTCCTGGTTACCACAGACAATTATCCACATATAAAAATATTTGGATAATGCAACCGTCGTAAGTGGTAGTAACGCGCGGTAAAGGAGCTGTTGATGAACAGGTACTTCAAATGGGGTGCTGCCCTGGTGATCGCCGTATTAATCGTCGGCGCCATGTGGTTATCCTCGCGCGCCGGAACCGCTGCCAAAACACCACCAGGGGAGAGTACCGCTCGATCCACAATCCTACCTACTACACTGCTCACCGAGAAATCCGATACACCCCAGGTTGCTCCCACACTGTCTCCCCGGCCCACCAACACATTACAAATTACCCCTGCACCGACATTAACCGACACGCCACCCTCACCAGGGATAAGCTGCGGATCGTCAGGGCAAGACGAATTGATCCCCAGCCTGACTCCCTATCCCACGGCAGGCGGTCCAAAACCAACGCAGTCCACCCCGCCCACCCCCGTTGTGCTGGACCTGACGCAGCTTTCCCAGCGCGCCGGATTTGGAATGTCTACCACCGCCAACCCAGAAATCTGGGCCGACAGGCTGCGATCGGGATGGTATTTGAGTTGGAGTGTCAAAACGCGTTCCGTTTCGCAAATTCCGGAACACTGGCAAACGATAAGGCTGCAAACAAATTGCTACTATCCTTCTCAAGCCTATATTCAATGGGTGGCCGCTAAATATCCCGGCCTGGTGTGGATCATCGGCAATGAGCCGGACGTCATCTGGCAGGACAACCTGTCCCCGGAAGAATTTGCACAGATGTACCATGATTTGTATGAAATGATCAAAACAGCCGATCCCAGCGCCCGGTTAGCGGTTGGGGGCATTTCTCAGGCTACCCCACTGCGCCTGGAATACCTGGACCGCGTGCTGAAAGCCTATCAAACCAGCTATTCTCAACCCCTGCCTGCCGATTGGTGGACGGTGCACGGTTATGTGCTGCGCGAAGAACGCAAAAGCTGGGGGGTGGAAATCCCCCCGGGGATGACCCAGGATCAAGGCGAACTGCGTGAAGTGAGCGACCATGGACGCATGGATTTATTTACACAGCAGATTGTCGCTTTCCGCGGTTGGATGGCCGCCAATGGATATCGGGATACTCCCCTGGCGCTGACTGAATTTGGGATCTTGATGCCCGCGGAATATGGATATTCGCAGCAGTTTGACGTTCAATATCTGAAGGAGAGCTTTTCCTGGCTGCAGTCCACTACCGATGACAACATTGGCCTTCCCGAAGACGGCAACCGTCTGGTGCAGCGCTGGGCCTGGTTCAGCCTGGCAGACAAACTGTATTCCGCACCTGATCTGGCAGAACTGCCAACTGGGAACCTGACCGAATTAGGCAAAGCATTTCGCGATTATGTGATTCAGAAAAAACCATGATTCTGGCTCAGGATAATGCTTTTTCCAGGCTGGCGATTACCGCATGCACGGCTTCTGCGCCCATCGTGGGGTATAACGGCAAGGTCAGTTCGCGGGAGGCCAAATCTTCGGTCACCGGCAGGGAAATAGGTTCGTAACGCTGGCTGTAGTAAGTAAAGGTATGGGTGGGTGGGTAATGGATGCTGGTCTGGATTCCATCTGCTCGCATTCGGTCGATGACCATCTTGCGGTTCACATCTTTGGGCAGAATCACCGGCATCAGGTGATAGACCGGTTGACCCTTCACATTCATAAAGGGCACCTCAATTTCCAATTTGGACAGTCCCTGCCGGTATAACCCCACCCATTGCCCGCGGCGGGCATTGTTGCCGGCCAACTTTTTAAGTTGCTCCAGCCCCAGCGCCGAGTGGATCTCGTCAATGCGGTAGTTGTGGCCCAGGGCCACCACATCATAGCTGTACGCATGGCCTTTGTGACGGTCATAAGTCAGGCTGGTCATGCCGTGCGAACGCGCCAGGCGGATTTTTTCGGCCAGATCCGCGCGGTTGGTCACAATCATGCCCCCCTCGCCGGTCGAAAGGTTCTTGTTGGAGAAGAACGAAAAACAGCCCGCATCCCCCCAACTACCCAACGGCTTGCCGTCCAGGGATGCGCCCGGGCTGTGCGCGGCATCCTCGATCACCGCTAAACCGTGCTTTTCAGCCAGCGCCATAATCTCTGGCATACGGCAAGGGTAGCCGCCATAGTGCATCACTACAATCGCCCGCGTACGCGGCGTGATTTTGCGCTCGATATCTTCGGGATCGATGGTCAGATCCTGCGCTCCGCACACATCGGCAAAGCGCACGTCCGCACCGGTGTAAAGCACTGCGTTAGAGGTAGCTACAAATGAAAGTGAAGGCGTGATGACCTCATCCCCCGGGCCGATATCCAGTGCCAGCACTGCCAGATGCAGCGCCTCAGTCGCATTGGAAACGGCAAAGGCATATTTTGCGCCGGTCAGTTCGCAAAACCGCTGCTCGAACTCCTGAGTCACCGCACCCATGGTCAGCCATTTACTGCGCAGCACCCCCAACACAGCATTCTCTTCCTCAATGCCATAATCCAGATCTGCTAAAGGGACTCTCCAGTCCATCATTCCTCTCCCGGCAAAAAATCCGTCCGCAAGCGTTCAAAATCAATATTGGCCTGCTCGTAATCATCCGGGCGGCCAAGATCCTGCCAATAACCTTCAAATGGATAAGCCACCACTCGCTCTCCAGCTGTAAGCATGCGCAGAATCAGGTCCGGAAAATCTAACCGAGGGCCGCGCTCGATATACGCCAGCACTGCCGGTTCGAAGACATATAATCCCATGCTGACCTGGTAAGGAATGTTCGGTTTTTCGATATAATTTTTGACCGAATGATCGCCATTCACTTCGATCACGCCCAGGTCGATGTGCACGTTACGGTGATGGGTTGCGATGGTGGCGATGCCGCCCTGCTGGCGGTGGAATTCGATCAAATCGCGCAGATTGAGCGTGGTCAGCACGTCACCGTTGGTCACCATGAACGGCTCAGTCAGACCATCGATCTGGGCCAATGGGCCAGCCGTGCCAAGAGGGTGCTCCTCGAAGCTGTAACTGATTTTAAGGCCCAGATGACTGCCATCCTGGAAGAAGGCACGCATCAGCCCGGCCATATGGCCAACCGTTAATACGACATCATTAATTCCGGCGCGTTTCATCTGGGAAAGTAAGAATCTCCAGGATCGCCTTGTCGCCAATAGGCAGCATGGGCTTTGGGAAAACACGGGTGTAAGGTGCAAGCCGGGTGCCTTTGCCGCCTGCAAGAACTACAGCTTTCATAAACACCTCCTAACGAACGTATCGATTGACCTGGTATGAATCTATGTGCGCGCGCACCCAGGCGATGGTTTGCGCCAGGCCATCGCGTATAGGGACCGAAGGAGACCAGTTTAACACCTGACGGGCTTTGCGATTGTCGGAAAGCAGGCGCAGCACTTCAGATTTTTTGGGGCGCAGCCGCTCTGCTTCCTGCTCGATGCGAACCGGCTGGCCAATCAGCTCAAAAATCAGGCTGGCCAATTCGCCAATCGTGATCTCCTCCCCGGTGCCGAGATTAAAAGTCTGCCCCTCCACGCCCGGCGTTTCGGCAACTTTAAGAAAACCATCCACCGTATCGCTGACGTATGTAAAATCGCGGCGCGTGTCGAGGCTGCCCAGATGAACCACATCCTTCGCCAATGCCTGCGAAATAATGGTTGGGATCACAGCCCGAGCCGACTGGCGGGGACCATAGGTATTGAAAGGACGCAGCGTCACCACGGGCAGATTGAATGCCCGGTAGTAGCTTTCGGCCAGCTTATCGGCCCCGATCTTGCTGGCCGAATAAGGTGATTGTCCCTGCAGGGGATGATCCTCGTCGATCGGGATGCGCAGCGCAGTACCGTAAACCTCACTGGTGGAAGTATGCACGATGCGCTCAACACCCGAGGCACGCCCGGCTTGAAGTATGTTAAGTGTGCCCATCACATTCGTCTCGACGACTTCATAGGGGTGCATGTAAGAATAAGGAATGGCGATCAGTGCCCCTAAATGGAAAACAATATGCGTGCCGCGCACAGCCAGTTCAACTGCTGCCGGGTCGCGCAGGTCCCCCGCGAACAGTTCCACCGCTTGCAGGGTCTCTGGCGCGAGTTGTGCCAGCAAACCAGGGTCATTGCGGGAGTTGTAACGCACAAAGGCGCGCACCCGGGCGCCCAGCCCCACCAAGCGCTCAATCAGGTGGCTGGCGATAAATCCACCCGCACCTGTTACCAGAACAGGCTCGTCCCTCCAAAAATCAGTCATCGCAATGTCCTTGTTGTTTTATCTGGCCAATTTTAATTCATTATTAGCTTAGAATTCTACTATGAAAAGTTGATCCGGATCAAATTATATATTTCCCCCGAAATTGATTAAATTTCTCTAATACTGCCATAATTCTGGTATAATTTAACTTACTATCACAAACGGGGCTGATATCGACAACCATTATGCTATACCCAACACTCATGGGGACTCAGGACAGCCAGGACGGGTATACGCAGACTTAACAAAAATGATAACTTTATCCGTCACAATTTGATGTACAATTTAACACATGGGGTTTTTCTAAGCAGAATCTAGTCTGCCCTTAAAATAATAAATATTTCTCCTCCATACGCTACGCGATTTGGAATTCTCACAAAGCTTAACGTGCTTTTACGCATTTATCGACCAGGGGAAGCGAATGCAAACGATAGATACCTTAGACCAGATGTTACAATCTCAAAAGCATGTCCAATCAAGCCCTCACCCGATACGCTGGATCGATGCGGCGCTGCGCCGGATGATAGATGTTCTAGGTTCTTTCCTGGGTTTGGTTTTGTTATCGCCTATATTCGCCATCCTTGCCTATCTCATCCGGCGCGATTCTCCCGGTCCGGTGTTCTATCACGGCCGGAGAGCCGGTTTAAACGGCAAACCTTTCCGCATCCACAAGTTCCGCACCATGTTTGAGTGCCCGCAAAGTTACACCGGGACCGCGGTCACAGCTGAAAATGATGACCGTATCACACCTTTTGGCCGCTTTCTGCGCAACAGCAAGCTGAACGAGCTGCCGCAGCTCTGGAACGTGCTGGTGGGCGAAATGAGCTTTGTAGGTCCACGCCCGGAAGATGCAGATATTGCCGCTGGCTGGACACCAGCGCTGAAAGACGAACTGCTCTCGGTGCGACCAGGTCTCACCAGCCCGGCTTCGATCATTTATCGTGATGAAGAGAAACAGCTCAAAGCCGACGATATAATGGAGGAGTACCTGACCAGTATCTTGCCTTCCAAGCAGCGTCTGGATCTGCTGTATGTACGCAGCCGCACCATCCTGACCGACCTCGACGTCATCTTTTCGACCGCAATTGCACTGCTGCCGGGGCTGGGGCAACGTAATATTCCGGAAGAGCGCCTGTTTTTTGGGCCTCTGGAACGGGTTGTGCGGCGCAACCTGAGCTGGATGACCATGGATATTCTCGTGTCATTTGCCTCTGTGACCATGGCGGGATTATTCTGGCGGTTTAACGAGCCGGTTAACCTGGGTCTGGGATTGGGTTTGCTGGTGGCAGTAGCGATCTCGCTGCTGTTCGGACTGATCAATCACTGGATGGGACTGACGCGTGTGGCCTGGACCTCGGCTTCTTCAGCGGATGCAGTCCTGCTGTTCCTGTCCACAACCATTGCTACTGGATTGACGATCGTTTTACGCCACACGCTGATGGGACCGGAGGTCCTTCCAGATGGCGTGCTCCTTTTGACTGGTATGCTCAGCCTGTGCGGGTTTGTGACGCTGCGCTACCGCGGGCGCCTGGTCACAGGGTTGGCGACGCGTTGGTTAAACCTGCGCGGGGCATCGGCCGGACTGGGTGAGCGTGTGTTGATCGTGGGCGGAGGTGACAGCGGTGAGGTAGCCACCTGGCTGTACAACCGCAGCCGCCTGGCGCGAGTTTTTCGAGTAGTCGGTATCCTGGATGACGATCCCCGCAAACAGGGAATGCGCATCAATAATGTAGAAGTGATCGGAACGACGCGCAATTTGACCGAGATAGCCAAAAAGCTAGATGTCGGCGTGATTGTGTTTGCTATTTTTAGCATCAGACTCGGTGAACGCAAACGCCTGCTGGATGAATGTCGCAAAACCGGCGCCCGGCTGTCGCTGCTGCCCAACCTGATGGAGCAAATAACCAACGGCACACCCACACACAATCTTGCGCCGGAGAAGGTTCGCTCCTGGATAGAAGAAATTCAGCAGGAGGCCCAAACTGGCCGCATGGAAAATGTACAAAGCAAACTTGCCGACCTGCTTGAGATGCTTCCCGAAAAACAACATTAAACGATCGGGGTAGTTTTAATCATCCGCTGCCAATTTCTCCTTGATCTTCCCAACCGCCTGCGCAAATATCTCCCTCTGCTCCGGGTCTCCAAATACCTGCCCGCCGCCAAAGATCTGCACCCCCCAGCTGGGCACCGCCGACTCGGCAGCTGCCAGCAGGCTGCCGGGATATTCCAGCACATCCAGGATTAACTGCACCCGCCGCCCGTCCGGGATGAAACCGGGGGCCGCTTCCAGGAACCTGCGCCCCCACGCATGCCCTCGCCCGCTCTTCGTGCAGTAGATCAGCGGGGTAAAGACGTCAATCGATTCCGCCAGCAGATCATAATCCTGGGCGAAGATGCGCCTCAACGCGCCGCCGTATTCATCCGGCAGCCAGGGGCACATGTACGCCCCAATGACACACTCCGGCAGCGCCGTGCGGATCATCTCTGCATAGCGCCTGGCATAACGCGCCACCCGCTCGCATTTGTGCTTCACCCACAGGTCGCCCGCGGTCCTCAGAATCTGGTCAGGCGTCGCCGCGTCTACCCCGGTTGCCTCGCAGAATTCGGCGATGCAGTCCGGGCAGAAGCAGGTATCCTGCAGGTCGGGGTTGGGGGTCTCGAACCATCCGGCATAAGTCAGGTAGTCCAGCCAGATGCCCGCCGGATGAAATTGCTCAAGGCCATCCCGCAAACCGGCTTCAATTTCCTCCATAAAATCGGTCCTGGAAAGGCAGACCCCCTGCACCAGCCGCCCATAGCGCATCGGCTTGCCATCCACACCGGTCGGCACCAGGTCTGGCCGCTCGTCAAAGTTGGCCCGGAAGGTCTTATATTCGACACAGGGCAAGATCTGGTTTTTCTGGCAGGCATCAAAGGCTGCCGGGTTGAAACCGTGGAACCAGATGGCGTTCGCGCCGTACTGCGCAAACTGGCCGGCATAATCCAGCGCAGAACTGCCGTAAGGCCCGAATAACGGTGGCATCTTCAGCATATCTTCTGTTAACCTCCGTCGGTGGGCCGGATCAAGGCGGCCCAATAGCCGCTATCCACCGGGGTCGCCAGGCGAATCTGACCGTCCTGCGCAGCCAGTGTTTCCACCGCGCTCCAATGGCTGGAAAGAATCTCCAACCAGCGCACGTGGTAAGTCTTGCCCGCTTCAACCGCCAGGCGCACATCGCCGCCGTCGGTGAAGAAAACCGCATATTCTCCCGGGGGGTTGGCCAGGCAGTATGCTTCGTTGTAGCTGCGGTTGGAAAGCAGGTCCGTGCGCGGCTCGCAGGCGAAGAGATTCTCGATCGCGCCGGTCAGCATGCGCGCCGACTGCACGCAGCGCTGCGCTTTTACGTCCAGTCCCAGCCCGGTAGGCGGGCGGTGAAAACGCACCGCGGACAACCCGCCAAAGATATTGCGCCAGAAGCGTTCGATGGCATCCCGCGTCGAGCCGTACTGGTAGGCGTTGCAGCCGTAAACCTTTACGCTGTTGATTGGGCGCGGCGTGCCGCTGGATAGTATGCGTTTGCGGAATTCCTGCGCATCGGCCCAGTGCCTGTCGGGTGGGTTGTGGTTGTTCTGGGATATATCGCAGAAGGTGTACAGTTCGGGGTGCTTCCAGGTGGCTTCGTGTGCCGGACCGAGTATCGAATGCGGTTCCCACATTTCGGTGGTCTCGATCTTCACCCCGGCCTCGCCGGCTCGCCGCCGCAGGTAATCTGCCCAGTAGGCGCCCCATTCCGGCGGTTCGTTAGTCTCGTTATCCATGCAGTACAGCACGTTGGGATAGCCCAGCGAGTAAGAGAGAATTTTATCGATATGCGCCTGCTGGTAGCCTAAGACAAGGGTATTATTTTCTGAGGCCGGCACGCTGCGGAAAAAAGCGCTCTCGCACTGCCCGGGATGGGTGAGAATATTCTCTTTCAACCCGGACTCTTCTACCGTGTAATTGATGTTATTTTTCGGGTTGAAAGGATTTTCCAGCCAGGGGCCGCGGGAATAATCAAAACGGTCCCATAATTCAATCTGCAGGATGATGTCGCGCTCATAGCACCACTGCAGACAGTTCGAGAAGCGCTGCCAGTATTCATCGTTCCAACGATTGAGATCAAAAGGTTGCCCTTCGGCTGGACGCGCATTGGGCCACACATCGCCCGGGTCGCGCGAGGACATCGTGCAGCGAATGTAGTTGCCACCAACCGAATGCAGCAGTTCGAGCTGCTCCTTCAGGTTCGGAATTTGAAACAGGTTGTCTTCAACCGACCCGCCCAGCAGCAGCACGGGTTTCCCGCGGTACTGCCAGTAGAATGGGTTGGTTGGGTAGGGTTGGATGCGTTCTTTTTCATATTGGTCCGGAGACAACGGAAGGGATTGGGACATGTATTTTTCCTTTGAGGTTTTGTAATCCCATTCTACCAAATATTAAGCAACGAAGTCCCGGGTCTACGCCCGGGACTTTTTTAATCGGATGGATATATTTTTCTCAATCACAGGGGGCAGCCGAACTGCTCCCCGAGCCAGTTGCATAACGCACCTGGAGCTGGCAGCCCCAGTCCTGGATGCGCATCCCTAATTGAAACAGTCCCTGGCCCGCCAGGTGAAGGATGGATTGGAAAACCAGGCCAGGTCTATAACGAATGGATGCAGGTCGGTTATCCCTTTGCGCGTCGAGGGCCATTTTCACCAACCGCGAGTGTTCCGCCGCTGCCAGGTCGTCGCGGCGGCGCGCCAGCATAAGCATGGTATCAAAATCAGGATAGGCCATTATTTTATCCTTTCGCTAACCAGCAGATAGTTAGCCACTGCCTGCAGGGTATCGCTGAGCCGTTCGTCGTTCAGCGAATAACATTTGGCGCCTTCACAGCGCCGTTCTTTCAGGAATCCGGCTGCGGTGAGCTGCGTCAGGTGGCGCGAAGCAGCCGATTGGCTTAATTCCAACACATCGATGATCTCCTGCGAGCGCAGTTCCCCGCTCTCGGCGATCTGCCGCAGGATCTGCAGCCGCGTATCATCGGTCAGAGCGTTCAAGCGCACCAGGATTTCCGAACGAGTCAGGTCGGGCGCGTCCACAATGGATCCTTTGGGCAGGTGGGCACCGATAAACATATATAAGGTCCCGTCCGGCCCATATTGATGCATGGTATACGGCCCGGCATGGGAATGGGGAATGAGCACCAGGCGCCTGGCCTGCGCAAAGGATTTCTCCCATTTTTCCTCTGCAAAATCTTGCCCGGTAGCCAGGCGGGCGGCTTCAATAAAGGACAAACCCTTAAAATTGACCTGTTTTAAAGCCCGCACGGCCTGCTGTAAAACCGGGCGTCTTCGCCGCCATTCCGCCGCCAGGTATTTCTGCCACATCATGCGTAAATGATCGACTATCACCCGCTGCATTTGCGGTGGATCGATCACCAGGGCATATGCCGCCCGCTCGATCTCCTCATCGATATTTTTTTCGGCAAAACGCTGGCGCAAATACCTCAGGTACTGTTCTGGTGAAGTTAATGCAGCAACTCGATCGATGCGCTGCCCCCCTTCGCTGTTGGCTCCATTTCCCAGATCCAAATGGCATGTCAGGCTTTCGTAAGCATTTAACATCTTGTCGCGCAGCGCCGTGGGTTCCATGCCCGCCAGATAATCCACATAAGCCGGGAAGGAATGCCAGCTTTCTGAGGGCATCGTTGCGTAATGCAGGCCCAGGATGACGATTTCATTCGTCCAGCGTTCACTTCGGGTCATGGACTGGTGGGTCTCGATTACCCAATCGGCGACCCCCGGTTTGTTAATCCCCCAAATTAGAAGCTGCATACTTTGTAAGGCGCTGCGGGCTTCTTCCAGCGACACGCTGACGGTTCCTTCCGATTCGGTTAATTCGATGATGTCTTGCAGCGGTATGGGCATTTATGTACCTAATTCCTTTTATCGTATATTCCGGTTATCCACATAAGTGAATAACTTGAATAAGTATATCGCGATTTGTTCTGATATGCAAGTTAAAGTATTTTAATCTTCCCCCGCCTAAAACGCGGCAGATTCAATCCAAAACCCGCGTCTATTGACTTAAATGATCTAGGTATGGATAATTTAGATATCAAACCGTCGAACCTCCTCGTTCGAGAAGAAACCATGATGAACCTTGCATCTGACGACGAAATCCATCAAATTGTGCAGCGCGTTCTCAACCAGTACCTGGGGCGAGAACCAACTGCGAATGCTGTCCCCGCGTCACCCCCTCACCCCTTGCCTGCCCCGAAAAACGAAACCCAGGCCCAACCCGCCGGGCAGAAGATCGTGGCTATTGGCGCGGATCACGGTGGATACGAACTCAAGGAAATCCTCAAAGCTGAATTAGCCGCGCTGGGTTACGAAGCGCTCGACGCCGGTACGCACAGCAAAGACTCGGTGGACTATCCTGATTTCGCGCATGAGGTCGCAAAGAAAGTCAGCACAGGCCAGGCCTGGCGCGGCATCGTCATCGATGGCGCCGGGATTGGCAGCTGCATCGTCGCCAACAAAGTTCCCGGGGTCCGGGCCGGCATGGCCTACGACTACTCCTCTGCGGTCAACAGCCGCGAGCATAACGATACCAACGTTTTGACCCTGGGAGCCGGGTTGATTGGGGTTAATCTTGCCAAACAAATTGTCACGGTCTGGTTAGCGACCCCCTTCGGGGGTGGGCGCCACCAGAAACGGGTCGACAAGATCATCGCAGTAGAAAAGCAGTATTTGAAATAGAGGCAGCCTATGAATTCGGATCTGAAAACGGTCGAACAACTGGTCGAAGTCATCACTCGCGAGGTGCTGGTCGCCATGGCAGAACAGCAGCAGAAGGCGAGTATCCCCGAAGGGGAACAATGCCAGTTTAATTGCGCTGAAGGCGTCTGCGTCCACACCTGTTTTGACCGGGCGGGCATGGTGGTCAGTGCTGGAGCCGAACGCCTTTCCTCAACCATCGGCGTGGTTCCTCAGGAACCCAATCTGGCGAAAATGATCGACCACACCCTGTTGAAACCAGATGCCACCCAGGATCAGATTGCGCAGCTTTGCTTTGAGGCGCGCAAACACGGCTTTGCATCGGTATGCGTGAACCCTACCTGGGTCACCCTGTGCGCCCAGCTGCTGCAAGGTTCACCGGTAAAAGTTTGTACGGTGATCGGTTTTCCCCTCGGGGCTTCCGCGCCGGAGGTAAAATCATTCGAGACCCAAAATGCGATTGACCATGGCGCCACTGAAATCGATATGGTGATCAACATCGGCGCCCTTAAAGCGCGCGACCTGGATGCGGTGGCCAAGGATATCCGCGGCGTGGTCAACACGGCGCACGCTCGCGGGGCAATCGTCAAAGTGATCATCGAGGCCGTGCTGCTGACCGATGAAGATAAAACCGTCGCCTGTTTGATCGCCAAAGAAGCCGGGGCCGATTTTGTGAAGACCTCCACCGGCTTTGCCAGCGGCGGCGCCACCGTGCACGATGTGGCCCTCATGCGCCGGGTGGTCGGCCCCGACCTGGGCGTGAAAGCCGCCGGCGGCGTGCGCACCTTCGAAGATGCCGAGCAAATGATCCAGGCCGGCGCCACCCGCATCGGTGCCAGCGCCGGGGTGAAGATCATTCAAGGTCCCAGCCCAGAGGTGACCACCCCAGCCGCGCCGGCTGCCGCTGCCAAAAATTATTGATCAGGAGAAATACCATGCTCATCGCCAGAGTGATCGGGACCACCGTATCCACCATTAAAGATGAGAAACTGACCGGGCGAAAACTGCTCATCGTGTGCCAGACCGACGAGCACGGCAGCCCGGTGGGAAAGCCTTATGTCGCAGTGGATACGGTTGGCGCCGGGATTGGAGAACTGGTGCTGACCGCTGCTGGTTCATCTGCGCGCCAGACCGTGTTCACCAAAGATTGCCCGGTGGACTCGGTGATCATGTCGATTATCGATTCATTGGAAGTCGAGGGAGACGTGGTATTTCGCAAGGAAGCTTGAGTTGATTGCCGATGGATAAAGATCTTGCCTCCATTCAAGAAGCGCGCGACCTGGTTTCCAGGGCCTATGAGGCCTGGAAAACCTGGAGCCACGCCTCGCAGGCCGACGTGGACCGGGTTTGTGCGGCCATGGCGCAGGCCGGATTCCAGGCTGCCGAACGCCTGGGCCGCCTGGCCCAGGAGGAAACCGGGTTTGGTGTGGCAGCCCATAAAAAGCTCAAGAATGAGTTCGCATCGCGCACCGTCTGGGAAAGCATTCGCGATCTCAAGACGGTGGGCGTCATCCATCATGATCCTGACCGGCGCCTGTACGAAATCGCCTGGCCGATGGGCGTGGTGGCGGCCCTGGTCCCTTCGACCAACCCCACTTCGACCGCTTTCTTTAAAACGTTGATCGCCGTCAAAACGCGCAACGCGATCATTTTTTCACCCCACCCCTCCGCCGTGCGCTGTATTTCTGCCGCGGTTCAGACCATGGCCCAGGCGGCAGAAAATGCCGGCGCTCCCCGCGGGTTGATCAGCTGCATGACCCAGATGACCCTGCAGGGCACCCAGGAGCTGATGAGCCACCGCCGCACAGCCCTGATCCTGGCGACGGGCGGTTCCGCCATGGTGCGCGCCGCCCATTCTACCGGCAAACCGGCTTACGGCGTGGGTCCGGGCAACGTACCGGTGTACGTTGACCGCAGCGCAGACATCGAGCGCGCCGCGCGCTACATCGTGGCCTCCAAAGCTTTCGATTATTCGACCATCTGCGCCACCGAACAGGCGGTCATCGCCGATTTACCCATCGCCCGTGCGTTGGCCGAACGCATGCAGGCCGAGGGCGCCTATTTCACCACGCCATCAGAAAGCGAGGCCCTGCGCCGGGCTTTGTTCCGCCCGGACCACAGCTTGAACACGGACGTGGTCGGCAAATCGGCAGGCTATGTCGCCGCCTACGCTGGCTTCAGCGTTCCCGCCAGCACGCGCATCCTGGTCACCCCGCTGGAAAAGGTGGGCCGTGAGGAACCCCTCTCGCATGAAAAGCTGACCACGGTGCTGGGCTGGTACGAAGCAGACGGGTGGGAGAAAGGCTGTGAAACCTCCATCGCCCTGATCGAGACCGGCGGACGCGGTCACACCCAGATCATTCACGCCACAGATGAACGCGTGATCATGGCGTTCGGCCTCGAAAAGCCCGTCTTTCGCATTCTGGTCAACACGATGGGCACGTTGGGCGCCATCGGCCTGACCACCGGGGTGATGCCCTCCATGACGCTGGGTTCGGGCGGTGTCGGCGGCTCGATCACCGGAGATAACGTGACCGCCTATCACCTGATCAATATCAAGCGCCTGGCGTATGAGACCATCCCCCCACCCCTGCCCGCTTTAATTCCCGGGGAGGCCCCATCCGGTCCCACCCCGGCCGAAATCGAACAAGTGGTGCGCCAGGTCATAAATGAAGTCATGCATAAGTAATCTGGATGAAAGGCCAAATCTCAAAATAAGCTGTCCTCACTTCGTGGACCACAAAAATAAATTTCTCCGTGTTCTCCGTGGCTCCGTGGTGAATTTTCAAAATAAGGAAGGAAGAAAATGGCATTAGACACCCCTTTGATCGCACTGGGAATGGTTGAGACCCACGGATTGGTAGCCGCAATTGAGGCCGCCGATGCGATGGTCAAGGCCGCAAACGTCGTTCTGATCGGCTCGGAGTATGTGGGCGGCGGGTATGTTACCGTGATGGTTCGCGGAGATGTGGGCGCCGTCAAGGCTGCCACGGATGCCGGCGCTGCCGCTGCCAAGCGGGTCGGTGAGGTGGTTTCCGTGCATGTCATCCCACGGCCGCACTCGGACGTCGAGATGATCCTGCCGCAGAGCACCAAGGGCAGCATCGGCGGGAAGGGCACTAAATAAACCGGGCAGGGATACCCCGCGATCCGCTGGATACGCCAGCAGAGCAAGCGCGCGCGGCCCAGATCGCAGCGGACCGGCAGCCGGACCTCGCCGCCATCCTGTCCCAGGCCGGCGAGGTCATTCTCCCCAGCGAACGCGCCGGGTCAGCCGGTGTGCTGCCCGTCGACCCGCAGTGCAAACTGCGCGTGGGGGTCGACCTGGGCACAGCCTACCTGGTGCTGGTCGTCCTGGATGAAACAGGCCTCCCGCTGGCCGGAGAATGGCAGTTTGCCCAGGTGGCTCGCGATGGGTTAGTCGTCGACTATATTGGCGCCGTCGACCTGCTGCGCGGTATGAAAGCCCGGGTGGAGCGGCGCATCGGGCGCGAACTAACCCACGCCGCCACAGGCTACCCGCCGGGCGTGCCGCGGGCCGAGGTCAGGGCCACAGGCAATGTGCTCGAAGCTGCCGGCCTGACCTGCAGCGGCCTGATCGATGAGCCCAGTGCCGCCAACAACCTCCTCCGCCAGCGTGAAGGCGCCATCGTCGATGTGGGCGGCGGTACGACCGGCATCGCCGTCCTCAAAGACGGCCAGGTGGTGTACACCGCCGATGAAGCCACCGGGGGCACCCATTTCTCGCTGGTGATTGCCGGCGCGCTGGGCATCAGCTTCGAAGAGGCCGAAGCGCTTAAGATTAATCCGGAAGAACAACCCCGCCTGCTGCCGCTCGTCCGCCCGGTGATGGAAAAGGTGGCCAATATCATTGTTCGGCACACCCAGACTCGGGCAGTTGAATCGGTTACCATGGTTGGCGGCGGGGCGGCGTTTCCAGGGATGGCAGATGTGGTTCAAACCTACAGCGGGATTCCCACGCAGGTTGTCGATCCTCCGATTTTTGTCACCCCGCTCGGATTGGCCCTGCACGATATGCCTCAGTAGACACCGCTTCAAAGGAAAGGAATAAGTATGGCTGAAACATTTTCATTACGCTGCTACTGCTACCTGGACCGGATGCAGCCCCAATACGCGGCATTCGTCGGCACAATTACCCAGGGCGACCTGCCCACCGAAGGCATGGCGGCCTTGTATGTTGAAATGGCCCCGGGCAACGAAGTCTTCCGCATGGTGGATATTGCCGTCAAAGCCACGGAAGCCCGCCCGGGCGCCCAGATCGTCGAACGCGAATTTGGCATGTTTGAGGTGCATTCACCCAACCAGGCTGCCGTCCTGGAGGCCGGAGAGGTAGTCCTTTCCAGGCTGGACCTGAAGGTTGCGGATCGCATTCGTCCCCAGGTGGTCTCCGTGCAGGTCATCACGCGCATCGATCCCTACCAGGCCCAGCTGCTGAACCGCTTCCGGAAGGGGAGCATGCTCGTCCCGGGTGAAACCATGCTCGTCCTGGAATGCGCGCCCGCGGCTTATATCAATTATGCCTGCAACGAAGCCGAAAAAAAGGCCAGCATTAAGCTGGTCCACGTGTCCTCGGTCGGCCGCTTTGGGCGCATGTGGCTGTCGGGGACAGAATCGGAAATCCAGACGGCCAAAGATGCTGCCGTGCGCGCCCTGGAAAGTCTGGAAGGCCAACCGGGCAGATAGAGCGGAGTCGTAGATGTCGAAAATATTCTATACCGAAAAAGATATCGAAGACATGGTCAAACAGGGTATCCTTTCCCTGGAGATGAATGACAACGTGGTGCTGACCGACCTGGCCTATGAAAAAGCCAACCGTCTGGGCATGCGCCTGGTAGGCAGCCAGCCGGATACCCCGCCTGGCGCCCCTGTGCGGCCTTACATCGCGCAAGCTCCGGCCCATGTTCCAGGCAAAACCGGGCCCGTGATTGCGCATACGCCAAGCGCGGCACCTGCCAGCGGCAGCGACCTTCAGCAGCGCATTCGCAGTGCAGTCATCGCCCGCCTGGGAAATCAGGTGGATGCCAAACTGCTGGATGTGATTATTCAGCGCGTGCTGGCCCAAACAGGGATGAAGTAAAGCCATGCTTTTTGGTCGGGTGAAGGGAACGGCGGTTTGTACGGTCAAATATCCGGGCACGGAAGGATTGAAGCTGCTGATTGTCCAGCCGCTGAATAAACGCCTGGAGCCGGTTGGACCGTTGCAGGTAGCTGCCGATGTGGTCGACGCCGGGATCGGCGACCTGTGCATGATGGTCCGCTCGCGCGAGGCGGCCCTCTCGCTGCCGGATGTCAAGTTTGTCCCGGTCGACCTGGCCCTGGTTGGAATCGTGGACGAGTTAAACGTTCGCCCTGATGGCGAAATCGATTCTTTACTAAAACCGGGCTGGAACCGGTTCACGTGAACCGGTCATTGTAAATACGGCGATCTATAAACAATGATACTTGGCAAAGTTGTCGGCACAGTCGTGACCACCCTTTCGCACCGGGATTTTAAGAACCGGCGCCTGTTGGTTATCCAGCCCTTGAGCCTGCCAGGCGAGACACCGGATGGTGATTTTATTGCCCTCGATAACACGCATGCCGGGATCGGCGATACCGTTCTGGTCAACCGTGAAGGCAACGGCGCGCGCCAGATCCTGAACAATCCGGATGGCTGTGTGGTCTCGGTCATTGTGGGGATTGTCGATTCAATTTACCTCGCAGATCAAGCATAAACCTGTCAAATAGAACCACCGGAGGTCGCCATGGAGATTAATCCCACCCCAGAAAATTTCTTATCGGTGGAAGTTCGGTCAGGGGATACGGAAACCAGGCTCGAGCAGATGCCTGCCGTAGAAAATGGCACGCGGCGCATACGGCTTTCCAACTTGCGCAGCGGGCGGCCCCAAACCGGAAATGTCGACCTGACCGAAAAAGAACTGGTGACCCTGCTGGCGCGAGCGATCCGCGCCGGTGTGCTCTCGCCCAACTTTATCCGCAGCCTGCGCGCGGAATTTGAAATTTAAATAAGCCCGTTCATAACACCATTTTTCGGGGGGAGATGAGTACAAAATCATATCAACAGGCCCAATCCCCTGTTCTCCGCTCGAATCCCTGGCTATCCGAAATTAATACCAGTACATTAATGTTACAATCAAATTCTCTTCAAAAAAACCGTTAAATCAAAATGCTCAAAAAACTATTCAGATTAGAGAATACTCGCCCCGACAATTTGGCCAAGGGACAGGTTGTCCCCGATCCGGCCCGCTGTGTGCAGTGCGGTATTTGCTCTTATCATTGTCCCATAAATATTGATGTGCGCCGGCACGCCTGGCTCGGTCAGGCGGTCATACACAGCCACTGTATTGCTTGCGGTGAGTGTGTGGCACGCTGCCCACGGGGTGTATTGAAGTTTGAACGAACCAACCTGTTCATGGTCATGGAACGGGCCAAATGACGAATTACGTCGTGATTGGCTTCGGTGTGACCGCTGTCGCTGCTGCTGAGGCGATTCGCAGTCAGGACGAGATAAATGAAATTACGATCATTAGCGATGATCCGTCTGGCTATTACTCTCGTCCCGGCCTGGCCTATTACTTAAGCGGTGAAGTGGATGAAAAACTGCTTTTTCCGTACCAGTCAGAAGATTTCAAACGGTTAAATGCCAGGTTGATCCAGGGACAGGCCACCCGGATTTTCGCCGCAGAGAAGTTTGTTGAAATCAATTCCGCTACCCGCATCCCTTATGACCGTTTACTAATCGCTACCGGTGCTCAGTCGATAAAGTTGAACGTCGCCGGTTCCGACCTGCATGGCGTTCACAAACTCGACAATCTGGATGACGCCCGCAGTCTGATTGCCAATGCCAGACGCGGGCGCACCGCAGTCGTCACCGGCGGTGGGATTACAGCCCTTGAACTGGCGGAAGGCCTGGCGGCCCGTCATGTTAAAGTTCATTATGTCTTGCGCAGTGAACGTTACTGGCCCAATGTATTGGACCAGGCCGAATCCCATATCATTGAGAATCGTTTGCGTAATGACGGAATCATCCTGCACCACCAACGAGAAGTAAGTGAAATCGAAGGCAAGAACGGAAAGGTAATTGGGGTGAAATTGACCCATGGCGAGGCGATACGCTGTGATTTAGTGGCTTACGCCATCGGCATTGCCCCACGTATTCACCTCGCCCAGGAAGCAGGTATCGCCTGCGAGCGCGGAATTCTGGTCAATGAGGTTATGCAAACCAATCTCCCCGATATTTTTGCCGCTGGCGATGTTGCTCAAGTCTACGATCCCGCTTCCGGACGCCACATCCTCGACAGCCTTTGGCCCGTGGCTCGCGAACAGGGACGCGCAGCCGGACATAATATGGCGCACCAAAAAAATGCATATGTCAAGTCTATTCCATTCAATGTGACCCGCCTGGCCGGGCTGACGACCACGATTATTGGCACGGTGGGTAAAGGACGGGATGATGACCTGGTCAGTATCGCGCGCGGGGATAGTGAAAACTGGCGGCAAATGCCAGATTTAGCCATTGCCCAGGATGGGTTCGATTTCAATCATCTGCGCTTGATCCTCGGCGACAACCATATCCACGGCGCAATCTTGATCGGCGACCAGAGTCTTTCCACCGCGCTGCAGCTAATCGTGAGGCAAAAAATGGACATTTCCCCCATCCGAGATGAACTGCTCCGGCCAGACTCGCCCATCGCCGAACTCCTGGCAGGCTTCTGGTCTGCCGCCCAAACCTCCAGCCGCCCAATATCTTAATCCTATGCTTCGTTCATCCAAAGAACTCTGGCTTGCTTTGCTCACCTGTGTCTTTATCGGCGCGGTGTATGGTGGCGTGGTCATTCTGACCCGGCAGACACCCGCTGCGAGTGGCTTTTTTGGACATATGATCGGCGTGATAGGCTTTTTATTGATGCTGTCGACCGAAATTCTCTACTCACTGCGCAAACGCTCGCGCTCTGCCCGCTGGGGGCGTATGGCGAAATGGCTCCAGGTCCATATCTACACCGGCATCGTTGGCCCTTTCATGGTCCTACTGCATTCCTCGTGGAAATTTAACGGCCTGGCTGGCGCCACCCTGGTATTGACCGGGATAATCGTGATCAGTGGTTTCATCGGCCGTTATATCTATACACGGATTCCGCGCACAGCGGATGGCATTGAAGATCCTGGACTGGTCGGGCAGATGCAGGTTAATATGCTGGCAAATACTCGCCGCCTCTTATCGCTCTGGCACACCGTCCACATACCCATTGGCATGGCGCTTTTCACCGTGGCCTTCACCCACATTTTGGGTGCCATATATTATGCTACCCTGCTCAAATAAACCATGAACCGTACCAACCGCCCCGGCTGCCTTTCCCCTCTGGCTCTCTTGAGCGTGATTTTCACGGTCGCGATCTTAGCCGTCATCGCCGGATCCAGTGGGAGCGCAATGTTCAGCCCCGGGGGGCTAAACGCCCAGACCGGAGTTCTGCTTGGCGGCGTATCTTCTCACGCTGAAACCGGGAGCAATTGTGCTGCGTGCCACGCCATGCCATTCTCGCCACAAACCATGGCCGACCGGTGTGTGACGTGCCATATGAATATTCAGGCCGAATTAAGTAATGCGGCTACCCTGCACGGGGCGCTATCAAAAAATAAACCGATCACCTGCAGAAATTGTCACCCGGAACACCGCGGTGCCGATGCTGCCCTGACAGTAATGGATTCCGTCTCCTTCCCCCACGAGGTGACCGGTTTTGCGTTAACGGGTCACAATGTACACGCCGACAACACCCCCTTCGCCTGTTCCGACTGCCACACCGAGCGTATATCCACATTTACTCAGCAAACTTGCTATGATTGCCACCGTTCACTCGATCCTGATTATTCCGACTCACACCGCCAGGCTTTTGGCGATGACTGCCTGGCCTGCCATGATGGGCAGGACCGCTACGGGGATTTCGATCACAGTCAGGTCAAATTCGCATTGACGGGATCGCATTTACAGGTGCCTTGCTCACAGTGCCATATTTCCACGCGGACAATTGCCGCGTTGCAGAATACGCCCACGACCTGTGAATCCTGTCACCAGGCCGATGATGCCCATAACGGCCAATTCGGGACGCAGTGTGATACCGTTCTGGTCAACCGTGAAGGCAACGGCGCGCGCCAGATCCTGAACAATCCGGATGGCTGTGTGGTCTCGGTCATTGTGGGGATTGTCGATTCAATTTATCTCGCAGATCAAGCATAAACCTGTCAAATAGAACCACCGGAGGTCGCCATGGAGATTAATCCCACCCCAGAAAATTTCTTATCGGTAGAAGTTCGGTCAGGGGATACGGAAACCAGGCTCGAACAGATGCCTGCCGTAGAAAATGGCACGCGGCGCATACGGCTTTCCAACTTGCGCAGCGGGCGGCCCCAAACCGGAAATGTCGACCTGACCGAAAAAGAACTGGTGACCCTGCTGGCGCAGAGCGATCCGCGCCGGTGTGCTCTCGCCCAATTTTATCCGCAGCCTGCGCGCGGAATTTGAAATTTAAATAAGCCCGTTCATAACACCATTTTTCGGGGGGAGATGAGTATAAAATCATATCAACAGGCCCAATCCCCTGTTCTCCGCTCGAATCCCTGGCTATCCGAAATTAATACCAGTTCATTAATGTTACAATCAAATTCTCTTCAAAAAAACCGTTAAATCAAAATGCTCAAAAAACTATTCAGATTAGAGAATACTCGCCCCGACAATTTGGCCAAGGGACAGGTTGTCCCCGATCCGGCCCGCTGTGTGCAGTGCGGTATTTGCTCTTATCATTGTCCCATAAATATTGATGTGCGCCGGCACGCCTGGCTCGGTCAGGCGGTCATACACAGCCACTGTATTGCTTGCGGTGAGTGTGTGGCACGCTGCCCACGGGGTGTATTGAAGTTTGAACGAACCAACCTGTTCATGGTCATGGAACGGGCCAAATGACGAATTACGTCGTGATTGGCTTCGGTGTGACCGCCGTCGCTGCTGCTGAGGCGATTCGCAGTCAGGACGAGATAAATGAAATTACGATCATTAGCGATGATCCGTCTGGCTATTACTCTCGTCCCGGCCTGGCCTATTACTTAAGCGGTGAAGTGGATGAAAAACTGCTTTTTCCGTACCAGTCAGAAGATTTCAAACGGTTAAATGCCAGGTTGATCCAGGGACAGGCCACCCGGATTTTCGCCGCAGAGAAGTTTGTTGAAATCAATTCCGCTACCCGCATCCCTTATGACCGTTTACTAATCGCTACCGGTGCTCAGTCGATAAAGTTGAACGTCGCCGGTTCCGACCTGCATGGCGTTCACAAACTCGACAATCTGGATGACGCCCGCAGTCTGATTGCCAATGCCAGACGCGGGCGCACCGCAGTCGTCACCGGCGGTGGGATTACAGCCCTTGAACTGGCGGAAGGCCTGGCAGCCCGTCATGTTAAAGTTCATTATGTCTTGCGCAGTGAACGTTACTGGCCCAATGTATTGGACCAGGCCGAATCCCATATCATTGAGAATCGTTTGCGTAATGACGGAATCATCCTGCACCACCAACGAGAAGTAAGTGAAATCGAAGGCAAGAACGGAAAGGTAATTGGGGTGAAATTGACCAATGGCGAGGCGATACGCTGTGATTTAGTGGCTTACGCCATCGGCATTGCCCCACGTATTCACCTCGCCCAGGAAGCAGGTATCGCCTGCGAGCGCGGAATTCTGGTCAATGAGGTTATGCAAACCAATCTCCCCGATATTTTTGCCGCTGGCGATGTTGCTCAAGTCTACGATCCCGCTTCCGGACGCCACATCCTCGACAGCCTTTGGCCCGTGGCTCGCGAACAGGGACGCGCAGCCGGACATAATATGGCGCACCAAAAAAATGCATATGTCAAGTCTATTCCATTCAATGTGACCCGCCTGGCCGGGCTGACGACCACGATTATTGGCACGGTGGGTAAAGGACGGGATGATGACCTGGTCAGTATCGCGCGCGGGGATAGTGAAAACTGGCGGCAAATGCCAGATTTAGCCATTGCCCAGGATGGGTTCGATTTCAATCATCTGCGCTTGATCCTCGGCGACAACCATATCCACGGCGCAATCTTGATCGGCGACCAGAGTCTTTCCACCGCGCTGCAGCTAATCGTGAGGCAAAAAATGGACATTTCCCCCATCCGAGATGAACTGCTCCGGCCAGACTCGCCCATCGCCGAAATCCTGGCAGGCTTCTGGTCTGCCGCCCAAACCTCCAGCCCTCCAATATCTTAATCCTATGCTTCGTTCATCCAAAGAACTCTGGCTTGCTTTGCTCACCTGTGTCTTTATTGGCGCGGTGTATGGTGGCGTGGTCATTCTGACCCGGCAGACACCCGCTGCGAGTGGCTTTTTTGGACATATGATCGGCGTGATAGGCTTTTTATTGATGCTTTCGACCGAAATTCTCTACTCACTGCGCAAACGCTCGCGCTCTGCCCGCTGGGGGCGTATGGCGAAATGGCTCCAGGTCCATATCTACACCGGTATCGTTGGCCCTTTCATGGTCCTACTGCATTCCTCGTGGAAATTTAACGGCCTGGCTGGCGCCACCCTGGTATTGACCGGGATAATCGTGATCAGTGGTTTCATCGGCCGTTATATCTATACACGGATTCCACGCACAGCGGATGGCATTGAAGATCCTGGACTGGTCGGGCAGATGCAGGTTAATATGCTGGCAAATACTCGCCGCCTCTTATCGCTCTGGCACACCGTCCACATACCCATTGGCATGGCGCTTTTCACCGTGGCCTTCACCCACATTTTGGGTGCCATATATTATGCTACCCTGCTCAAATAAACCATGAACCGTACCAACCGCCCCGGCTGCCTTTCCCCTCTGGCTCTCTTGAGCGTGATTTTCACGGTCGCGATCTTAGCCGTCATCGCCGGATCCAGTGGGAGCGCAATGTTCAGCCCCGGGGGGCTCAACGCCCAGACCGGAGTTCTGCTTGGCGGTGTATCTTCTCACGCTGAAACCGGGAGCAATTGTGCTGCGTGCCACGCCATGCCATTCTCGCCACAAACCATGGCCGACCGGTGTGTGACCTGCCATATGAATATTCAGGCCGAATTAAGTGATGCGGCTACCCTGCATGGGGCGCTATCAAAAAATAAACCGATCACCTGCAGAAATTGTCACCCGGAACACCGCGGTGCCGATGCTGCCCTGACAGTAATGGATTCCGTCTCCTTCCCCCACGAGGTGACCGGTTTTGCGTTAACGGGTCACAATGTACACGCCGACAACACCCCCTTCGCCTGTTCCGACTGCCACACCGAGCGTATATCCGCATTTACTCAGCAAACTTGCTATGATTGCCACCGTTCACTCGATCCCGATTATTCCGACTCGCACCGCCAGACTTTTGGCGATGACTGCCTGGCCTGTCATGATGGGCAGGACCGCTACGGGGATTTCGATCACAGTCAGGTCAAATTCGCATTGACGGGATCGCATTTACAGGTGCCTTGCTCACAGTGCCATATTTCCACGCGAACAATTGCCGCGTTGCAGAATACGCCCACGACGTGTGAATCCTGTCACCAGACCGATGATGCCCATAACGGCCAATTCGGGACGCAGTGTGGTATCTGCCACAACACGAACGACTGGCAAGAGGCCACATTTGATCACAGCCTGGCGGCATTTTGCGCTCGATGGCGCTCATCTGGGAGCTGCATGCCAGGACTGCCATAAAAATAATACGTTCAAAGGCACACCGCAGGAATGCGCTGCCTGCCACCAGGCCGACGATGCGCATGACGGCCAGTTTGGCACGCAGTGTGGCACCTGTCACAACGCGAACAACTGGCAGGATGCCAAATTTGACCACAGCCTGGCGGCATTTGCCCTTGATGGCGCTCATCTGGGAGTTGCATGCCAGGACTGCCATAAAAACAATGTGTTCAAAGGCACACCTCAAGATTGCGCTGCCTGCCATGCCGATCCTGCCTTCCACGCCGGAATGTTCCCTGGACAGGCTTGTTCGGCCTGCCATACCACAGCCGCCTGGCGTCCGGCTCGTTTTGAAGGATCGCATCCTTTCCCAATGAACCACGGTGAGAAAAACAACATTTGTGCCGACTGCCACCAACCCAACCTGACCCAATGGACCTGCTATACCTGTCACAACCAGGCCAAAATCACCCGCGAACATCAGGAAGAGGGGATCGCTGATTTTACTGATTGCCTGCGATGCCATCCTTCCGGAAATAAGGAAGAAGGAGAAGGCAGGGGCGATTAAAGCGATGTTGATTGTCCCTATCGTATGAGCCCTTTGTTTCTTGGCTATTTTGGTGCAATTCTGGCACTATGCCCGCAAGAAAAATATCCGGCGCGATCAAGCCATAATCATTCGTTTCGGGGTACTCCTCCATTGCCGGGTCCCCGCTTCAAAGCTGTAGCCAGGCTCTCATGCCCACCTACTTCTTTTAACGTTGGGGAAACAAACTTCTGTAAGGATCTTACAGCTTTTAACCAGCGCCCATGACGGGCGCAAAAGTTAAATGGGCGGCCCTTGCGGGCCGCCCATTGGTATTGCTTGCTGCGATGTGATTGTGAAGTCTATTTTGCCATAACCGGAACGTAGAATCTCCAGAAATCCACTACTTGATTGAGGATGGAAGAGGTGCTGGCCAAATAGGTATCATTGCCGCTGAACTCTGCGCTGATTTCGTGGCTGCCTAATGTCAGATCGTTGACAGTACAGGTTGCAGTGTGTCCACCTTCCAATTCCACGCTTTCACAGTCTTCAATCGATTCGCCATCGAGGTAGAATTCTACTTCACCGCTGCTTACGCCAGAAGGCGAGATCGTTGCGGTAAATGTGACCGGTTGGCCAATTCTGCTTGGGTTGGATGAAGCGCTCAGGCTCACCGAAGACGAGGTAGGCGCCAAGTCCAAAGTTCCAATTGGTAGTGTTGGTACCTTCTCCAACCGCAACTGCGATAGGATCACCAAGATTGTCCGAATCCTGCACATTGACGTAATTTACGTCGGTTCCATCTTCCGGCCAGATGCCCCACTGTGAGCCGGGTGTAGTGCTGGCCAGGGTTAGCAGACTACCTGCGCCCGCACCTCTCAGGGTCAGCGAATGCAGGATATGAATTCCACCCTGTTCTGTCACCAGAGGATCGACCGAAAGCTTTTCCCCGGCCCCACTGGCAACCTTGGACAGGTTGTAGAAGTCAACCACTTGCCCGTGGGTATTGATGATATTGTTACCTGGACCAAAGACCACCGTTCCACCGGTAACCGGCTCAAACCAGTCATTCCCGGGATCGAAGATGGCGTCCACATCTTTGGAAAAATCTCCATTGATGGTTAGCGTCACCGGTGCAGTGAATTGCAAGACGCCAAATGCATTGATGGAAAGTGAATGGATTGCCTGGTCAGTTGTGATGGTCACTTCATTCATAATGACCGCATCGTCATCACTGCTGGTACCTGTGAGTTGCTCCGCACCGCAATCCCAGATCGTATCCGTGACCAATCACCATCCGCGTTTGTGGTGCATGTCTCATTCACTGCAGCCTGCGCTGGTCGGGCCATCATCAATGACCCGAGCAACAGGAAAGCCACCATTCCCAGGCTCAGCATAAGATAAAGCTTGCGAGGAACAGAAGCATGTAAGTTCTTCATTGTTTTCATCCTTTTCTCCTTCAATAAGTGTCAATGCCGTATCAGAATAGGCCTTTCCAATCTAGCTGAAGCGGCCCATCCCTGGGGAGGGATTTCTCCCTCCCCAGCGAACGAGCATTGACATCCTATATCAGTGGTGATAACTGGCTACATTAGATGGCGCACTATTGCCAAAGGCATTTCTTGCCATACACCCGGTAAATAGTAGGTTCTACCGAGTTGGGCATTCGTATTATTGTATGTGACAGTTCCACCAACTCCCGGCGATGCTGGCACAGTGGTGGTCAATGTTACCCAACCAGTGCTGCCATTATTGGAACGCTGCACGGTGAAGTTGGTTTCATTGTTCGCATTGTCCGTCCAGGTCAGGACGACCGGAGTGCCTGCTCCACCTGGTTGAGTAACCACCAGGTTGGTTGGAGCCTGCCGGCGGTCGCGACGACATCTCAGCGATGTTGGAGGGATCCGACACAACCGTCTGGGTGGGATATCCAACCGCCGGGGCTGCGTACACCGTGGTATCGCCAACCGTATTGATAGCCCGCACCCGGTAGTAGTAAGTACGCCGGTGGACAGGACTGTTGGTATCGTTGTAGGTCGTTACCGTGCCGACGATATCGGTGGTCACCAAACCGGTGTGAAGTTGGCGTCGCTCGCCCGCTCGATCCGGAAGCCAGTTGCATTCAAGGAATTGTTCGACCAGGTCAAATTGATCCGGTTCGGACCAACAAACCTGGTTCCGGTCAGTGTCGTCGGCGCTTTCGGCTTGGTCGCGAATGACATGGCATGCATCATGTCCATCTCTTCATGGCTCAGGATGTGGCAGTGCCAGACGTACTCCCAACCGAAGTTCACCATGTGGTTCGTGACTGGAGCGGCATTCCCGAGAGGATCGAGAAAGCCCAACGCTCCGCCCATCAAGGGGTAATCTACGGGCTGGGTTACATCGATCATCCGGTTGCTGTTGGGGATGTCGAAGGGCAGGACTGGAGACCGCGGCCGAATTGCCACGATGCAGTGCTCCAGCGGGTTCATGCGCACGGTTTCCTTCCAACCCAATTCATTAGGCTCGGGCGGCAGCATGGCTGCGTCCCAGGCCACGCGGTTGATCAGCTGCACATCGAACAGGTGGAAATGGATCGGGTGCGTATCGACACCGTTATGGGTGACTTTCCAGATCTGGGTGCCATCCTCCAACGTACCTAGCGGAGTGATGGAATCTCTCAGTACTTCCACTGGAGGGCTGGCATACCCGTAAAGCACCAGGTTTTGCGTCAGGGCATTGGTTATCGGCAGTTCCAGACCCAAATTGCCACTCATCCGGCCGTAAACAGGATCGTAGGCCGCGTTCATTTCGTCGTGGATGGCCTTGGGCTGGAATTTCATATCGGTGACCAAGGCCACGTTGGCGGTAGCCACTGCGTCAGTTGTACCGCCGGGGATGCTGACCGTGGGAGCTGAAGTGTACCCGTTGCCCGGGTCGACCAGGGTGAGTCCGGTGACGACACCGCTGGCATCCACCGTCGCCGTGGCTACAGCACTGCTGCCGCCACCGCCGGTAAATACGACCGGCTGTGTGCTGGAAACCGGATAACCCGCACCTCCCGAAACCAATGTGAGACTAGCTAAAGTATGGCTGAGGAAGGTCTTGCTGAAGTCCTGCAGCCCAACGTACTGGGTGGCCTGGTCCGTCGGGAAACTTGTGTTATAAGCCGAGTTGTAAGCCGCCTGCGGGACGATGATTGGGTGTTGCGAGACTTCAAAAACGCCTCGTTTGTCAGCGGTCTTGGCAAACACCGCTTTCAAGGTATCCAGGTCATAACCCGGGCCCGCCTGTAATATGGCGACAGCCGTTGCGCCGTACCCGCTGCCACCCACCAGGGTAACACTCGGTTTAAACTGGTAACCAGCTCCTGGGTTCAATAACGAAACCCCGGTAATGGTTAAGGCCGAAACGGCGACAGCTGACACAATTGCGCCAACATTCGAGAACGAGACAGAAGGTGCACTGGTATAACCATTACCTTTATTCGTCACCACGATCCCGGTAACACGCCCGTTGCCAATCACGGCATAACCAGTGGCGGTGACGCCGCCGGCCATTTGCGGAGCGGAGAATGTAACGGTGGGGATCGTGTTATAACCGTATCCACCAGAGACAATCGCAGCATGGTCGATCGCCCCATAAGCCTGGCCGATCGCGGAGGTGGTCGGATTACCGCCGTTGAAAACCACATCCGGCGCACTTGCATAGTCCGAACCACCATAGGTGACGGTCACGCCATCCAGTGGATTGCCGGTTGAAGTACCTGAGCCAACCCGTACTTGCATGATGGCCCGGGTGTTGGGACCGAAGCCAGCCTGCGTGGAGGGAGTGCCGCCTTCGCTGGTCAGGTCGGGGTTGCCGGTGTAATAATCGTAGCGCGGATCGATGGCCGGGAAGGCTGCCGCGGCATCGTTGTACATAATCAGCGTCTGACCGGCAAACTGGGAGAAGTCCACCAGTACGTCTGCCCGTTCCGCGGGTCCCAGCAGCAGGGAGTGGTCGGTAACGTTGCCCACGTTGAAGGCAAGTGGATTCATATTCCAGTTAAGCGGCTGGGGCGGGATCACCACCGGCTCGGGCAAGAAACCGCTTTCGTTAGCAATCTGGATCCAGGATGGCCCAGATGTAAACGGATCGGGCACACCGCCCACCCGGCCATCTGTCGACCAGGTTGGAGGATAGCCAGGTGTGGCCACGGCTGGAACCATCTTCACTTCGGTGTTGGTGCGGTTGTCCGAGGTGACCACATCCGGGTCTGCCGTATAAAATTGCAGGTTGAAGAAGCGGTCGTTAGCCCCGTTAAGGATGCGGAAGCGGTATACCTTGGGGTCGACATCCATATAGGGATAAGCCACGCCATTGACGGTGGGCGTGTCGTTGAAGGCTTCCATTCCCATAGAAGGTCTGGGCATATTCGGGATCACAGGTGGTTCAAAGCCCGGATTCGATGGATTGTAGTATGGGTTCGGAAATGTTTGCGGGTCTATCGTGGGGGATGTGGGTGGCCAGAAATAGGGCCCGTAAAACCAGCGGCCCATGGCGCTCGCCCCGGTCGGGTCCCATGGGTTCTGGGCTGGCATATACACCGAGGGCACCCACAGGTCGCCAGTCACCGGCGCTCCAGTAAGACCTGGGTTCGTCCCCCACATCCAGGTCGGGTCCTGACCGGCGATGGTTGTTGCATCCACAAAGGTTTTATCCTGAACGATCAAGGGGATGCCGATGTCAGGTAAAATTTGGAGAAGATTTGGATTCACCCCGCTGACATTGGTGCCGGCGATTAAATCCTTTTCGACCTGATCCTGGATCAGGTAACCCGAGACCTCACCCACATACACGTTCAAACGGGTAATGCCGTAGGCATGGTCGTGATAGAACAATAAGCGTGCGCTCTGCTGGTTGGTGTAATAGAAGGTCAGGGTGCCATCGCCGGGAGGAGGCATATCCGGTACGCCAAAGGCGCTGGCGCCTTTCGGATACTGGGTAGCCTCGTGCGCCGGGGCGGTCCACTGGTGGGGAGTGCCGTCGCTGATCCATGGGTTCAAACCACCATGCAAATGCACGATAGCTCGATTTTGGGTATATTTTTCTCTCGTGCCTGGCTGACCGGGCAGATCAAATGGGCCTTCGCCGGCGCCCATCACGGTTTCATCGACCGGGATGAAGAGATCCCCGCCTGTACCAGTTGGCAGCAGGTTGTAGAATTTGACACGTACCGGGCGATCCTTCTGGCACACAATTAATGGGCCCAGATAACGAGGGGTATCATAGCCGTATGCCTGGCTGCCATCCGGCAGTAAAATCGGGCTGCCATCTGGGTTTGACAGGGCTACGTGAGCACCGGGATTGGTAGCGGTTGCCAACTGGACGTATCCGCGAAGCCGGGTGGAAGGCAGGTCCGTATGGAACTGGTCGTCAAATTCCACCACTGCAATTTCGTAGTAATCGGCTTCAGGGCCGCCTAAGTTCGATATCTCAGGATCGGCCAGTTGGATGTATTTTCCCAGGGTTGTGGAAGGAACACCCACCAAGGGCAGATCATCGACAAATTTGCGGATCCCGCCAACCAGCGGACCGCCGATGGTTGCAGAAGCCAGCGCGCCAGTTCCGGTAGCGTCGGCAATCGTGACGAACGGAGCCGCATAATCAGAACCCTGGTTGGTGATGGTAAAACCGGTAATCGCTCCACCCGCCCCAACAATTGCGTCAGCTGTCGCTCCACTACCGGTACCGTAAACATCATCGATCGTGACCACAGGGGCTGTATACCCGCTGCCGCCGCTATCTAATATAATACTGCCAATAACACCCTTGGGCAGCGGGCTGTTGGCATAATTAGCGAACGGACCATAATAATGTGGGGTTCCACCTGGATCCATCGCCTTCGGTCCGGAGGCGAGGCCCGGTTTTACCCCTGCCATCGTGAGGCGGTCAGCGGCAGCCCGGCGGTCAGCCGGTTTTACTTTGCGCTGCAGCAAATGGGGTGGAACGATCTTGTTTGGCGGTGGGGGGGTCTGCGCGAACACCGACCAGGGGATTGCCAGGGCGGCCCCGGCTGTTAGCCCAACTTTCAAAAAATTACGTCTGCTGATTTTATTCATCTTTGTTGATTCTCCTTTAATAAAACGTCCCTAGCTAGATTTCTAAGCCTTTTGCTCGAATAAAAATTCATAATTTGTTGTTGCCTGGTCTCCCTGACACCTCCCATTTTTGATAACGTTTTGTCCTGCTTTTATTCAATGAATGCTGCCAGACTGGCGAATTTGAGCCAACAATGTATCGGTTGGTAAATATTTTCCGACAAGAGCAGTTCCCCCGGCCTGTGCTGCCTGTTCACAGGTGACCAAATCATCCCGCATGCTTAAGAAAATAATTGAAGTTTGCGGGCAGAAAAAATGTAATTTGTTTGCCAACGCAACTCCATCTACCTCAGGCATATCCATATCAATCAGCACCACATCCGGGCAAAGCGATGTTGCCAGAGTCACAGCTTCTTCGCTGCTGGCTGTCTCAGCCAGCACCAAAAAATCCGGTTCCGCAGCCAGGCGCATCTGCATCCCTTTACTAACAATCGCCTGATCTTCAACAATCAATAACCGGATCATTTAGCTCCATTGAGTTCGTGCTGGAAAAAATTTTCTTGCCTGTGCTATAATTTTGTCACCAATTAATGCCATATTAAAGACATAATACGAGCACATTTCGGACTAATATGAGTATATATAACCACGAACCTATACGATACACAGTATTGAGTGATTTACTCCCCCCCCTTATTGGTGGTATTCTCTCCCCCATAAGAGTGAGGGAGAGCCAATGACTATTCGGGTACTGATCGCAGATGACCATAGCGTGGTACGGCAGGGATTAATCATGTTTTAAGCTCTGACCCAGAACTTGAAATTGTTGGCGAAGCTCGGGATGGGGTTGAAGCGCTTGAGCAGGCGAAAAAACTTCTGCCAGATGTGGTTTTGATGGATCTGCTCATGCCTGTTATGGATGGCATCCGGGCGATTGAAGCCATCCGGCGTGAAATTCCAGGGACAGAGGTGGTGGCATTGACCAGCGTCCTGGAAGATGTTTCGATATCAGAAGCCGTGCGGGCGGGGGCGATTGGCTACTTGCTCAAAGATACCGAAGCCCACGAACTGCGCCGGGCGATCAAAGCGGCAGCGGCAGGGCAGGTGCAGCTATCCCACCAGGTGGCAGCGCGCCTGCTGAGAGAAGTACGCACACCCGAACAAAGCCGTGAACCGCTCACCGAACGCGAAACCGACGTGCTGCGCCAGCTGGCATTGGGAAAATCGAATAAAGAAATTTGCCTGGCTTTAAACATTGGCGAGCAGACGGTCAAGACCCATGTCAGCCATATATTGGAGAAATTGGGGGTTCCCAGCCGCACTCAGGCGGCCCTATTTGCGGTCCGCACCGGTTTGGTCGATTCCATCTAATCATCCCATCCGGCAATCCTCCAAGCCACAGACAGCCATCCAAGGATGCATTTCATGACGAGAATAACGCTGCGAACTGCAATTTACTATGGTATTCTGGCAGTTGCGTTTGTCCTGATAGATCTCATCATGGACACGCTCTTATTTAATGTGTCCACGATCTTTCCACATGTTATCTTTACCGGCTTTGTTGTGATCGTCTCATTCATCTTCATGAATCGGGCGTTATCTGAGCGCTTGCGGACGGAGCAGGCCCTGCGTCAGACACAAGATGAATTGGAAAACCGCGTTCGCCGACGCACCATTGAACTGGAACAAACCAATCAGGCCCTGCAGGTTGAAATCGACTGGCATCAGAAAGCTGAAATTGAGCGCGAACGCATGGAACATTCCCTGCGGGAAAGCGAAGAACGCTACCGCTCCTTGTTCGATAATTTTCCTGAACCGACCACGGTTTGGGACGAGAACGGCATCCTGTTGATGCAAAATTTGATCTCAGCCAGGAACCTGGGGGGGAAACGCGAAGAATTCATTGGCAAGAATATCTCGGATATTTTTGGCCAGTCCGCCAACCATTATATGGAAAGAATCACCCGGGTGATCAAAACCGGCGTGTCTGCAAACCAGGAGGACGCCCTCGAATTATATTTTGGCAAACGCTATTTCTGGACCTCTATGCAGCGCATCCTAAATCCCAACGGGGATTATACTGTCCAAATTATTTCCTATGACATCACCGACCGCAAACGCACGGAAGAATTCCTGCGCGCATCTGAAGAGAAATTTTCTACCGTCTTTCATTTTTCGCCCGACGCCATTGCCATTGTCAGGGCCTCAGACGGCACTTTTGTGGATGTGAACGAAGCCTTCACCAGGCTGCTGGGATATCCCTTCTCCGAGGTGGTTGGAATAAATTGGAATGAATTACGCCTGACGGCAGGTATTGATACGCAGAATAAAATTGCCGATCAATTCAAACGCACAGGCATGGTTGCCGATTACGAGTTGAGCTTCCAGAACGGTAAACGCTCCAAGGCTACCATCTTGTTGTCGTTGATTCCGATCACCGTCAGTCAGGAGCCAAGCGTGCTGGTAATCGCGCATGACATTACCGAGCATAAGCGGTCGGAAGAAGCCCTGCGCGAGATCCAGGCAGAGTTAGCCGAAGGTGTCCAGCAGCGCATTGCACTGGAGGAACGCCAGCGCCTGGCACGCGAACTGCACAACTCGGTCTCCCAGGCCATTTATGGCATTTCCTTAGGCGCGCACACGGCCCTGACACTTTTTGATACCGACCGCCAAAAGGTTCTCGATGCCTTAAATTACATCCTCTCGTTAGCCCAGGCCGGGCTGACCGAAATGCGCGCATTAATATTTGAACTACGTCCTGAATCGCTGGAAATGGAAGGTCTGGTGGTCGCCCTGGACAAGCAAACGGCTGCCCTGCGCGCGCGCTACGGCGTCGAGGTGACATTGAATGTTTGTGATGAACCGGAAGTGCCGCTCACCGTTAAAGAGGCCATGTACCGTATCGCACAAGAAGGTCTGCACAATGCCATCAAACATGCCCGGCCAAACCGGATTGAGGTCAACCTGTTTCATGAGGAGGGTACCCTTGCCCTGGATATATGCGACGATGGAATCGGTTTCAATGCACGTGCAGTTTTCCCGGGCCACCTGGGACTGCGTTCCATGCAGGAGAGAGCGGCGGGAACCAACGGCACGCTGGTGATTAATAGCGACCTGGGCCACGGCACAGAGATCCATGCCCGCATTCCCATGCCCGGACCCCAGGCTGCCACTCTATAAGCAGCACAGCCTGGCTTACATATTAATATTTGTATCCTTCTCAACTCTTCTCAGCAGGAGCATGATTCCCCCTGAGATCATGATCAGAATCAACGAAATTCCAAGCGCGATACCCAGGTTAGTCTCAAATCCATTGAAGATTACCAGAGGCATCGTTTGAGTAACACCCAGCAAGTTTCCTGCAAAGATGATCGTGGCCCCAAATTCCCCAAAGGCTCGGGCCCAACTCATAATCATCCCGTTTAACATCGCCCGGCTCGCCAGGGGCAGCATGATTATCCAAAAAATATACTGCTCCGTAGCTCCATCGGTATAAGCTGCCTCAATTAATTCCGGCCGCACCGCCTCAAAACCCAAGCGGGCTGCGCGAATAAACAGCGGGGCCGAAACAAACGCCTGGGCAAAAATTACAGCCGCGGTGGTAAAAGGGAGCCGAATTCCCAAGGTATTTAGCGGCCCACCCAGAAAACCGTTTCGCCCGAACGCCAGCAGCAATCCAATTCCCGCCACCATCGGCGGCAAGACGATGGGCAGGTCGATCACCAACTCAATCCAGGCCTTAAATTTGAAGGACCAGCGCGCCAGAAAATAAGCCAAAGGCGTACCGAGCAGCAGGGTAACGATAATACTGATACCGGTGGTAAAGATACTGAGCGAGGCAGCCTGAACCACCGTTGGATCCGTCAGGTAACCGGTAAACGCGGCATCGACTCCGCGGAAAAGCAGCACCAATAACGGCAGGGCCAATAAAATCCCGATGAGCCCGGCCGGAAGGAGAAAGCCCAACAACGGCCGGACTCGATGTACTTTGTCGTGATAGGGCATCTTAAGGTTTTCCGGGTAAGAATCCCCATTTCTTCAAAATCGCTTGCCCCTCAGACGACATCAAATATGCCGTAAAGGAGGCGGCATGGTCAGGATTAGCGGCTTTACCAATCGGAGCCACATTTAATTGGGTATTCATATTGAGTTCAGTAGGGATTAGGATGGTTTTAAGCTCCGGAGCGCTGACTGTGTCCGTTAAATAAACGATCCCTGCATCGCCTTCACCCAGTTTCGTTTTGGCTACGATAGGTTTGACGCCGGCTTCGTTCGAAACGACATTAGCCAAAATCTTGTCTTTATACCCTGGGCCAAACTGCTGATCCCATTTGTCAAGCATATTCAGGGTAACTTTGCCAATCGGGGTATCGACCACCGCGACCAGCAATCTCACACCCGGTTTTGCCAGATCTTCTAAATTTTGGATATTGGCCGGATTATTGGCTGGCAGGATGACCACCAGCTGGTTGGTCGCAAAAATCCTGGGTTTGCCTGCCGCAATCGTCTGATCCACCACAGCATCATCCATATCTTTCTGGCTGGCAGTGATAAATACGTCTCCCACCGCGCCTTGAGCGAATTGCAGCCGCTGCGTAGGGGAATGTCCAAATTCGAGCGCAATCTTAACCCCGGCATTGGCTGCTTCATATGCTGTGGTGAGTTCTTTGGCCGCCTCGGTCAGAGACGAAGGCGCGAAAATTTTTAATGAGACGATTGTTGGCGAAGTTGTGGCGGCATCAGAGGGGCTGACCGCCTGGTTGGGACTGCTGCATGCGTTCAAGGTGAACAGTAAAACCAGAACAAATATAAAATAAACCTTTTTTTTCATTTTTTTTCCTTTTTCGATCAAAATAAAATCAATCAGAGGGTATCTGGCGTAAATCGATGGGTTGAACCCGACGAGATAACCAATGAACTATTTTTTCCAGACCCATCCTTTGGGGATGAATCTCACCTGATCAGGAGTACCGACAAAATCGTTCCCGCCAATACCACCCACAGAATGTCAATTTTGCGGAGCAGTGCTGCCAGTGCCCCCACTGCCAGCAAAATATGGACCAGATCCCATTGGACCTGCAGTCCAAATTTTATAGCCACTGAAATAAGCAGCCCTACAAAGGAACATAAAACACCGCGAATGATTTTTTGAAAAATCAGGGATTGGCTCAGCCGGTTAAAAAAGGGAGAAATTCCTACCACCAACAAAAAAGAGGGCAAAAAGATACAGATTGTACCGATGATCGCGCCAAATATTCCCTTGATGAAGTACCCGATGAAGGTAGCGGTAATCACGATAGGCCCTGGCGTGGCCTGCCCAAGGATAATTCCGTTCATGAATGTTGGCCCATTCAACCAGTTGTTGACCTCTACCACCTCGTGATACATGATCGGGACCGACGCAAACCCGCCGCCAAAGGCCATTAAATCCACTTTAATCATCAGCAAGGCGAGGTTGAACAGGTCCCTCGATAGAAGATATACGAACCCCAGGCCAGCCGCGGCAGCCAGCAGAATAAAAATGATTGGCTTTTTATAAAATGGGGTAGCAGCTGTCTCGCCGCCCCGGGTTTCTGCGGCATTTTGAAGCGGCAGGATCAGCCAACCCAATCCTGCCGAAACCAGGATGACCACCAGAGGGTGGATCGCTCCATAAAACATCAAGAAAGCCACCGCCGAAATCAAGCCATGTTTCCAGGATTTTACCGTCGTTTTTCCGAAAGAGAAGACGGCGTTCACCACCACCGCGATGACTACAGCCTGCAATCCGCTGAACACGGCCACTACAGCCGGTAATGTACCGGTCTGAACATAAACCATCGCAAAAATCAGCATCAATAAAAAAGCCGGTAGACCAAAACCAATAAAGCTGGCAGCGGCTCCTGCTACGCCGCGTAAGCGCAAACCCACATACGCCGCGGTCTGCATCGCCGTCGCCCCTGGGACCATCTGGCACAAAGCAACGCCATCGCTAAATTCCACAGGCGTCAGCCATCCTTTACGATCAACAGCCAGCTTGCGGATATACGCCACCATCGATGGGCCGCCAAAAGCAGTGGTGCCCAATCGTAAAAAGTCCGTGAAAATCTGAACCAGGGAAGGTCTATTTTTACCGGTGTCCAATAATTTGTCTACCTTTATTTTGCAATATCCGTCAATTGTACATGAAAAATTCATTAAAAGCGTGAGAAATTTAGAGAATTTTTCGCAATTGGCCAATATTTACAGAATTGATAAGTAGACCGGTTACGCATTTCCGATGTTTCAACTCCCTGGCTCTTTAATTTCTGACCGGTACAAAGTCAACGGGCTGTGAAAACCAGTATCCAGATAACGCGAATATTTCCTGACAAAAATCATCAGCGTATTTTTTCACAAACGCTAACAAAACATCAATAAGCTGCGAATAAGATCTGTACATTTCGGCCTTATATTGATGGAAGGAATAAGCCCGCTGACCTGTATAGACCCCCATTCCAGATAGGCAAAATCTACTCTTTGGAGAACCCTATGTTCAAAAAATTTTTGATCCTTGCATCCATCCTCATGCTGTCGCTGACGGCAGCCTGCTCCGCCCAAACCGCATCCACATCAGGAAATGGCCAAACCGGAACCACCCTGGGACAGATTGCCGACCCCACCAATCTGTCGGTAAAAGATAAATTGGGCATCGGCATCTTGAGCCTGGACGAGTCCGGCCTCTCCATAACCTCCGATCAGGCTGCAGCCCTGCTGCCGCTCTGGCAGGCTGTGCAGAGCCTGGGTTCAGATCAAAGTGCCGCCAGCGCAGAAATCGCCGCGCTTTATACACAGATCCAGGAAGCTCTCACCGCAAATCAAATCGCCCAGATTGAAAACTTAACCTGGTCTCAAACACAACTGGTCAACCTGATCGGACAATACCAGTCGCTAACCAGTCAGAACGCTTCGGCTGCCAGACCTACCGCATCGCCCTCGAGCCAGGGACGGGATATGGGCGGCGGACCCGGTGGAGCTATGCTGCCCCCGGATGGAGGGATCATGATGGGCGGCGGTAGCACAGGCATGACCGCCGGACAGAACACCACCGGGGAAACCCAGCAATCCCTGATCGACCATCAGACTTCCGCGAAAAATGCTCAAGATTTGAACGTGCTGTTAGCGCCCGCAGTGATTAATCTGCTCCAGCAGCAGACAAACTCCTGATTCATATGCTTATTACCGGGAAGATACATCATTTTCAGATAAAATATGCCTATGAATGACGATCAAACGCATGTCACCAAACATTTTCATCTGATAGGGTCCAACGGTGAGCCCTATGAAAGCCCTGTACCTGGAGAATTGGCTGGCAACCGCAAATTGAAAACCTACGGGCTGCTGAACTGCGGCCTGCCTGCCTGCGGTTTTCCGGATCGCGGACTGCCGCCCAATCAGCCGAAAATCCGGGTGTTTTTTGCCGATGAAGCCAGCGCCATTGCGGCAGGCTACCGCCCTTGCGGAGGCTGCCTGCCGCAGCGCTACCAGCAGTGGAAACAAGGCCCGCAAAGTGGCGAACCCTATCCCTGGAAGAACAAACCGACTGATCGGCAAAAACACCGCAAAAAATCAACTTGATTGCTCCTTTTTTCACATAACCGATAATTTATATCATTTTTATAGCATTTTTAATCAAGATCGCTTACAATAAGCATATCCAGGTTATCTCAATGGAATATGTCTCAGAGGGGCCGTTATGTATACGATCTTGAAAATATGCTTGTCGGCTTTTGTGCTCCTATCCGTTTTCCAGCCGGTTTATGCGTCAACCGGCAGTTCGTCCGCGCCCGAGTCACCTTCCGGAGCGCCCTTCCAATCGCCAGGGTTGTCTCCGGTAAAGGCATCCTCGCCAGCGCCTTCCACTCCAGACCCGGGTGCGCCGAATGCAGCCGCCTGGTACGATGGCCAGATTGTCTATTCCTCGATCACCAACTGCGTCAGCATTATCCAGGGCCTGCCGTATTCCGAGAATGGGATCGGCGTTTACACCGGTTTTTGGGCCAACCCGGACCTGGCTCAACCCGGCATTGGCCAGGTGTATTATGCCCACGTCTTGATGTACGGCATGGGCAATTCGTGCAGCGGACAGCGTGCTTACCTGGATATTCAACTGCCAGCAAACACTACGCTGGCGATCGGCGGTAGCAACCCGCTTAAATGCTACGCCGACGGCGTGCAGTTTACCAGCGGCTGCCCCCAGTCTCTACCTACATCTTCATTCAATCCAGGCGCATACCAGATTCTATCCAACGACACCGCTCACGCTTTAACCTGGCCCATGCCCCAGGGTCACAACTGGGAATTTCAGATTCCGATAAGTTCCAGCACTACTTTAACCAACAGCACATTTCAGGCCAATGTCTGGTCGCTGGACGGCAACAGCAGCCCCTGGCTGAGACCTACCCAGGGGATCTATGTCTTTAGCAATACCCCCGCCGTACTGTACCCCAGCCCTTCCACGCTTATTACCGTGGGACCACCACCCTACTACAAATCGCAGGCGTATATCTATACCTTCGGCCTGGGGGGAACGGCATATTTCGAACTGGGCACCTCTGCCAGTTACGGCTTAATCCTTGACTCACTTCCCATTCCTGCTGGTCAGAACGCCTTTTATGCGTGGGATGATTGGGTTCCTCTCCCACCGGCGGCCTTTCCTTTAGCCCCAAACACCACCTACCATTGGCGCTTGCGTTTCGTCGGCTCGAATGCTCAAACCTATAATGGCGTGGACCAGACGTTTACCACCTTACCGGACGGCCAGGCTACCGTCGGCAGCGGTGCCGCCGCCAGCTGCACCCCATCCGCCTTTAACACCGCCCTGGCTACCCCGGGTTTGAAAGAAATCACCTTCAACTGTGGCAATACACCGCTCACCATTAATCTGACCGGCCCGAAGACCATCTCCGCCAACCTGACAATCAACGGCGGCCATAATGTTACCTTGAATGCCGGCAACAGCTTCCGCCATTTTGATATACAAAGCAACGTCACCCTGACTCTGACCGATATCACCCTGACGGGAGGTGCGGTAACCGGATGCGGCGGGGCTGTGCACGTGCAAGCCAACGCAACGTTAAACACCAACGGGGTGCTGATGACCGGCAACCACGCCACAGGCAATGGCGGTGCGTTATGCGTCGAAGCCAATGGTCTCGCCAGTCTCAATGCCAGCCAGCTGGCCGGTAATTCTGCAACGGGGGATGGCGGTGGGATATATAATCTGGGATTGGCTGAGTTCATGTGGAGCGATATTTCCAGCAACAGCGCTCAGAACAATGGGGGTGGGGCTTGGAACAGCGGCAGTATCGATTTCATGACCAGCCTGATTGCCAATAACACCCTGCCCACCGGAACAGGTGTACGCGGCACCCAGGAAGGGGGCGGCCTCTACAACATCGGCAACGCCAGCCTGGGAACCAGTTCGGTTGCAGGGAATATCGCTTCTTTTTCAGCCGGGATTTACAATCTGAATGCCACCCTGTACCTGACCAGTGTGACGGTTGCATACAATACCGCCACAGCTGGCGGGAAACCTTTGTTTAACACGTCTCAGGCCGGAGGATTGGACAGCAACGGCGCCGGCAATTCTAACCTGCGCAACACCTTAATTGCCAACAATTCTCCCGGTAACTGCGGCGCCAGCCCCAGCCGAACCGTGGTTTCCCTTGGCTATAACCTGGACAGCGGAACGCAGTGCAATTTCACTGCCGGCGGTGATAAGCAAGGGGTGAACCCCATCCTGGCCCCGCTGGCGAATAATGGAGGATCTACCCGCACCCTGGCGCTGATGTACGGCAGTCCGGCGATCGATGCCGCAGACAACGTCTACTGCGGTTTCTATGACCAGCGCGGCTTTTCTGGACCCACTCCCCCGGGCGGATCCACCGTTCAACGACAGGTGGACGGCAACCGGGACGGGGTTGCTGTGTGCGATATCGGCGCATTCGAATACGTCTACAGCCCGTCGGTGTTTATCCCTATCGTCCAGCGCTGATGAAATTGGGTTGATATTTATATTCAAAGCAGATGAACCTGACGTATTCGTGCCAGGTTCATCTTTTTTAATATTTTACCGGTATGTTTTCCAGGCGGATATCCCCCATCACCAGGGTCACTGTATCGCCGGGTTTCACCGCGTTGTTGGCATTGGCGAAGAGCATGTAATACGTACGCCCCACCAGGAAATTATGATGGGTTGGAATCCGGCTCAAACGGATCTCTTTCCCGCTGGCGGTAACAAAGTGCGGTAAGGTATCAAACGATCCGTGCATGACACCTGCTTTGTCAGGATCCAGGACCTGAAAGCGAAAATCCACCAGCCCGCTGGCGTCGGTCAAGGCGACCAGAACCGGGCGAATGCCGTATGTGGCCTCGATTTCTGGGCTGGAGGGCATGGCTCCTGGCGTAGTGTCAACCGCCAGGGCTACATCGGTCGCCTGGTTGGATAAGAAGACAAATATCGCGAAACCGGCAATTACCAGAAGGATGAAGCCAAGTATCGGCAGCAGGATCGTGCGCGAACGGAAAAAGGATTGCGACATACAAACCACCTGATTAAAAATAATCGGAATTTTATACGTCTATTGTAACGGATTTGAAATTGCATTTCCAGTTTTTGATTAACGATGCGTAGAATTGTAATCGCTGCCTTCAATCCGTTGATGCCCTTCACCAGGCGTGATAAACTCATACCGGTTCATTCATCCATCGCGGACCTCAATACCTGTCAGTGAACAGCGATACAGCACCGGTTTAACAACTTATGCCATTTCTTTCCGAATCTCCCATTGAAATCATCCGCCCCGGTTTCCAACGCGGGCTCATCCGCTATGCCCTATTTGACTTTGACGGGACCCTGTCCCTGATCCGTGAAGGCTGGCAGGGCATCATGATCCCGATGATGATTGAGATTTTACTGGAAACCCCTCACCCCGAACCTGAACCGGTCCTGACCGCGGCAGTCGAAGAATTAATTGGGCGTACAACCGGCATCCAGACCATTTACCAGATGATTCAGCTATGCGAAGAAATCCGGCGGCGCGGCGGTGTACCCGAATCACCTCAGTCATACAAGCGGATGTACCTTGACCGGCTGGGTACCCACATCCAGGACCGTCTGGTGGGTCTCAAATCGGGTGGGATCGATCCTGAGGAACTGATGGTGCCCGGTGCGCTGCGCCTGTTGGATGCCTTGCGCCATCGGGGTGTGACCTGCTACCTCGCTTCCGGCACGGATGATATCTTTGTGCGGGATGAAGCCGCTGCCCTGGGGGTATCTGGCTATTTCGCCGGGATTTACGGCGCCCGCGAGGATCCTCAGAACCAATCCAAAAAGATGGTCATCGACCGTCTGATCACTGAAAACCGGCTGCACGGTCCGGAACTGGTCACATTTGGCGACGGGTTTGTCGAGATTGAAGACACCAAATCCGTGGGAGGCATCGCGGTGGGCGTCGCCTCGAATGAAGCCCGGCGCCAGGGCATCGATGAATGGAAGCGGCAGCGCCTGATCCAGGCCGGGGCGGATCTGATCGTGCCCGATTACCGCTGCAGCGACCGCCTGATGTCATACCTTTTTGAGGAGGATTAACCCATGCCTTTTCCCATTTTCGATCGATCACAGCTCAAACTGCAGCCGCTGGCCAACCGCGCGCATGACGTCACCCTCAACGACCTCCTGCCGCTGGACGCCATTCCCCCGTTTGAAGATGCCCAACTGGACCAGGTGGCAAACCGGGTTCTACAGGCCCACCGCTCAGGTCGCCCGGTGATCCTGATGATGGGCGCGCACGTCATTAAACGCGGGCTGTCGCGCTTTGTAATAGACCTGATGGAACGCGGGCTGATCAACCACGTCGGCATGAATGGGGCCGGCGTGATCCATGACTTTGAGCTGGCTTTAATCGGCGCGACATCCGAAAGCGTGGCGCGCTATATTAAAGAGGGTCAGTTTGGTCTCTGGCAGGAAACCGGCCGGATTAATGATGCCATCCACCAGGGCACGGTGGATCAATTGGGGCTGGGAGAAGCCGTTGGGCGCATGATCGAGCATGAGACTTTCCCCCACCGCGGGGTCAGTATTCTGGCTGCCGGGTTTCGCCTGCAGATTCCAGTGACGGTTCATGTGGGGATCGGCTACGATATCATTCACGAACATCCTAACTGCGACGGCGCGGCCCTGGGTGACACCTCGTACCGTGATTTTCTGATCATGGCCCACAGCGTTTCCAACCTGGAAGGCGGCGTCTTATTGAACTTTGGCACGGCGGTCATGGGGCCCGAGGTCTACTTGAAAGCCCTCTCTATGGCCCGCAATGTCGCCAGTCAGCATGGGCAGACCATCAACCACTTCACCACCGCCCTGTTTGACCTGCAGGCCCTCGGCCCGGACGTTCACCACGAAGCGCCCAAAACGGATGCCCAGTATTACTTCCGCCCGGTGAAGACCATTCTGGTGCGCACCGTCCAGGACGGTGGTGAGAGCTTTTACGTGCGCGGCGACCACACCGCCACCCTGCCGAATCTTTACCGGCAGGTGACCGGCCTGCAGGACCAGAAGGTCTGATACCCATGAACCTTTCCCGGATAAATGAATTGCTCAATGCGTTCCGGACCCGGCGCATCCTGGTGGTCGGCGATTTTTTTCTGGATGAATACCGGATCATCGACCGCCAGTTGAGCGAAACCTCGCTCGAAACCGGGTTGGAGGCCTACCAGGTCATAGAACTGCGCGGCAGTCCGGGAGCGGCTGGAAATGTCTGCGCGAACCTGGCTGCCCTCGGCTGCCAGGTCACTGCGTTAGGTGTGATCGGTCGAGACGGGCATGGATTTGAATTGAAACAGGCCCTGGCAAACGCCGGTGTCAATCTGCAAGGCTTGATCGAGTCAGCGCAAGTCATCACCCCCACATATAGCAAGCCGTTGGTCGTAGAGGAAGATGGGCACCAGCATGAACTGGAACGACAGGACATCAAAAATCGCAGCGTCCTCCCCATTCCACTCGAGGAAGAGGTCATTCGCCAACTGTACGAACTGCTGCCCGGTATGGATGGCGTCGTGGTCGCCGACCAGGTAGTCGAAAGCAACTGTGGGGTAATTACCGAACGGGTGCGGGATGAGATCATAAAGCTGGCCTTGCGCCATCCACAGGTGGTGGTCGCAGCCGATTCGCGCGCTCACATCGGGCTGTTCAGCCAGGTGGTTCTCAAACCCAATGCGCAGGAAGCGGCTGCGGCGGTAGAGCCCTTTCTATTCCAGGGCTCCGGAATCGAGCGTTTGCAAGCCTGCGCCGGGCAGCTTTTTAAGCGCACCACCCGGCCGGTATTTTTGACTATGGGCAACCAGGGTATTCTGGTCGCCACCAAAGCCGGCTTCGACCGGGTGCCGGCCGTTCCGGTCGAGGGTGAGATCGATATCGTCGGCGCCGGCGACAGCTGCATGGCAGGCCTGGTCGCGGCCCTGGCCTGTGGGGCTCAGCCCGCGGAAGCCGCCTTCATTGGCAACCTGGTCGCCTCGGTCACCATCCAGCAGATCGGTACCACCGGCACCGCCGCGCCGGACCAGATCCGCGCCCAATATGAAAAGCATTACCCGCCCATGGAACCTCCAGATTTAGTCCACGAATGATTCCTGAGGCATTTGCCTGCCCTGAGTCAAATGCATTCGCGTTTTGGAGTCCATCACAGGTTTTCGACCCAAAATAAAAATATACTCTGAAAACGAGGGTTATTGTCCTATTGACATCTCTGCTATAATTAATTCATGATAGAGACCAGTCAGGATATGCGTTTAGAAACTCACAGCGGGCTGTGGAAGCAGGGCGTACTCACTGGAATTAGCGCCGTCATGCTGGGTGATTTCATATTTGCTATGATTTATCCGATAGCCCTGGGTATTGTAAGCGGGTTCCAAATCAGGTATTTCTTTATCTTGTTCCTGACGGTCGCGGTAATTTCGGGAATTACTGGATTTTTGGTTTCTATCATCCCGGGCGGGATTGGCGGATTTTGCCTGGCGCTGGTTCTACAGCAGGAAGCAGTAAAAAAGCACCTGACCGTCAAGAAAGCCACGCTCATGGGGGCATTGATCGGTGGATTGGCCGGAATTATTGCCTGCCTGATAAGCTTGCTTTTCATTTTCGGTTCCCTGAAATCAAATTCCGTTTTTAGTTACGGTATTTATGATAATGGCGGACTTATCACGTTGGTTAAACTGGCCTTGATTACCATATTGCCAGTTGCCATTGCCATTTTTATGGGTACCTGGTCCGGGCGACGGTTGGCTCGCCAATTCTCGATCGAATCGCAATCGGAATAACAAAACCGATCGAAGCGCCTCTTTCCTGTAAAATGCAGGACCCCAACACAAGTGGTGGGACCAGGTCGAGTTAACGGCTATCTCACAAAAAGTTAGATCATATTTTATATCCTCCCAAAAACTCATTAATCATAGATATATCGCCCCTGGCACAAGGCAGTCCAATTATGTCCTGCTGTGAATTGCCTTAAAAGGGTCGCAGCGTCGTTGGCCTGAGCCGACCATGGAATCCCCAAAGAATGATAGACTGGGGATATTCTTCTACTGCAAGCCAGAGATAAAGGTGATCCAGTCAGAACACCACCTTCCCGGTTATATTTACCGTGCTTTCCTCTCCCGCCAGACTGTAGACGTGAGCCTTCCGGCCATTTTTGATCAGATCTTATCCGGGGGCATCCGCGCTCATTTGCGGTTAAAATAACGTATTAAAAAGGTGACTCCATGAAAATAGACAGTGCAGAACTCAGAATCATCCGGCTGCAGCTCCTGCGGCCCTTCGAAACCTCATTTGGCGTGGAAACCGAGCGCACAATTCCATTGCTGACCCTCTCCAGCCAGGGTCTGGAAGGTTACGCCGAGGGCGTCATGGAGGTCCTGCCGCTCTACCGCGAAGAATTTGTCTCCGGCGCGGTGGCCTTGTTGAAAGAGGCCCTGCTGCCGCGCGTGCTGCGCACCACTTTGAACACCCCGCAGGATGTTTTGGACCGCCTGGTAATGTTTCGCGGCAACCGCATGGCCAAGGCCCTGGTCGAAATGGCCTTCTGGGACCTGTGGGCAAAATCCCTCAATGTACCGCTGAGCCGCCTGCTGGGCGGAAACCGTGAGGCCATCCCGGTGGGCGTCAGCCTGGGTATTCAAAAATCCTTGGAAGCCACCCGCGAACAGGTGCAGAAACATCTCGATCAGGGCTACCAGCGCATTAAATTAAAGATCAAACCTGGCTGGGACACCAACTTAATTGGCTACATCCGCAAAGAGTTCCCCCAAGTCACGCTGACTGTAGATGCCAATTCATGCTATTCGCTGGCCGAACTGCACATCCTGCGCGAATTGGACCAGTACCAGCTGGATTACATCGAACAACCCCTGGCATATGACGATTTAATCGACCATGCCAAACTTCAGAGCCAGTTGAAGACTCCCATCTGTCTGGATGAATCGATCCTCTCGCCGGAAGACGCGCGCAAAGGGCTGGAAATTGGGGCCGGCAGGGTAATCAACATCAAGGTAGGGCGGGTTGGTGGGCACCTTGAAGCGCGGCGTATTCATGATGTCGCCCAGTCCTTTGGCGCCCCGGTGTGGTGCGGCGGTATGTTGGAGAGCGGCATCGGCCGCGCCCACAACATCCACCTGGCCACCCTGCCCAATTTCACCAAACCTGGTGACACCAGCTCCAGCAGCCGTTATTGGAAGCAGGATATCATCAACGAGTCCCTGGAAACTCACGCCGGGTTCATGCCCGTCCCACCAGGAGTAGGGATTGGTGTAACCCTCAACCGGCCTTTTTTGGACAGCCTGACCGTCTATAAAGAGGTTATCCGCTTATGACCCTGCTCCACACCGCGCGCGGCACGCTCGAAATCCGCGAGCTCAGCTCGATGGCCGAAATGACCGCCGCCGAAGAGATCCAAAATCTGGTTTGGGGGCCGGAGATCATCCCCACCCCCAAGGAGATGCTGATCCCTGTTCAGCACGAAGGCGGCCTGCTGGCCGGCGCGTTTACCACCGAAGACCAGATGGTTGGGTTGGTATTTAGCTTCCCGACCCAGGATCCTACGGCCCACCATTCACAGATGCTGGCCACCCTGACCGCCTGGCGCGGCCTGGGCATTGGCGCCCGGCTAAAATGGTTTCAGCGGGATTGGTGCCTGAGACGCGGCATCCTCCAGGTGCGCTGGACGGTCGACCCGCTGCGCGCTGCCAATGCCCAGCTCAACATCCACCATCTGGGCGCGACTGCTGCCACCTATTTGCCGGACTATTACGGCGTCATGGTCGGGATCGATGCCGGCTCGCCCACCGACCGCCTGCTGGTCATTTGGGATCTGAACCACGCGCGTACTGTCTTGCGGGCCAGCGGCCCCCTGCCCGATATGGGGTTCTCAGATGTACAGGCGGTGAACGCTGTCATTCAGGGCCAGCCGGCAGATACCCGCCTGGGGATCGAAGACTTGCGCATCTTGCTGCATCTTCCGGAAGACTTCATTCACCTTTCTAAAGAAGACCCGGCGGCGGCCCTGGCCTGGCGCTTGCAGACCCGCGAACTCTTCTTGCATTATTTCGCCAGGGGCTACACCATCACCGGATTCACCCGGGCGCACGGCCCGGCATACCTGCTTGAAACTGGAATATCCACAAATGAAGATTGAACCCATCATCCTGACCGGACGCACCGTTCGCCTGGTTCCGCTTCAAATTGAACACCTCGCAGACCTGGTCGAGGCCGGTAAAGACGAAAATATCTGGGCTTATATGCGCTACGGCATCGTGGACAGCCCCGATAAAATGCGTGTCTTGATCACATCCCTGCTTGCCCTGCAGGAGCAAGGCACTGATCTGCCTTTCACCGTCATCCATCTGGCATCCGGCAAAGCCATCGGCATGACGCGCTACCTGAACATTGAAACCGCTAACCGTGCGGTGGAGATTGGCGGCACCTGGTATGCTTCCGATTTTCAACACACCGGCGTCAACACCGAATGTAAATACCTGCTGCTTGCGCATGCATTCGAAGATCTGGGCTGCATTCGCGTCCAATTTAAAACCGACCAGCGCAACCTCCATTCGCAAAAAGCCATCGCGCGCATCGGCGCCGTGTGGGAAGGGGTGCTGCGCAACAATATCATCCTGCCGGATGGGTTCATCCGCTCATCGGTTTACTACTCGATCCTCGTCGAAGAATGGCCGCATGTCAAGGAACACCTCGAGGCCTTAATGAACCGCTGAGCAGCTCGACCTGTGCCCAACCATAGGTCCTGATTGTATAACAGCCGCACAAGATTTTTTCTGACTGACCGCGGGCCAACGAAAAGGATTACAGGTTGGTTTTCTGCGTGCCCCGTGTCTCTCCGTGGTGAATAATCAAGAAAGGACAGGTATCCTCCAATGCTGCCTCTGGAACTCTTCCACAATGAACTGCCCGCCATCCAGTCTCTCTTACAGGAGCTGGTTGAAATCGAATCGCCCTCTACCGATAAAGCCGCCGTTGACCGCCTGGGAGCGCGCATCCAGCGCGAACTTCGTGCTTTAGACGGCGCGCTTGAAATTGTGCCGCAAACCCAGTATGGGGACCAGATCCTGAGCCGCTGGGGCACCGGCCCGGGCGGCATCCTCTTCCTGTGCCATATGGACACGGTTTTTGACCTGGGCACGCTGGCCCAACGCCCGTTTCGGATCGTGGCAGACAGATTGGAAGGGCCGGGCGTACAGGATATGAAAAGCGGGATCGCCATGCTGCTGAGCGTGCTGCGCCTGCTCAAACAGCACGGGCAATGGCCCCAACGCCCGCTGACTGCACTCTTCACCAGCGATGAAGAAACCGGCAGCCTGGCTTCGCGCGACCTGATCGAGACTGAAGCCCGCCGGGCTGGTCTGGTGCTGTGCCTGGAACCGGCCCTGGCAAACGGTGCGTTGAAAACTTCGCGCAAGGGCACCGGGGATATTGAACTGCACGTCAAGGGTGTGGCTTCGCATGCCGGGGTGGACCATGCCCGCGGGCGCAATGCGATTGAGGAGCTGGCCTATCACATTCTCGAAGCGCAAAAACTGACCGATGCCGCGCACGGCACGACGGTGAATGTGGGTGTGGTCAGCGGCGGTACCCGTCCCAATGTGGTCCCGGATGAAGCCCAGGCCCTGATCGATTTTCGCATCCTGAAAGATCAGGAATTTACCCGTCTGGAAGCGTGGGTCAAGGGACTCGCGCCGCATATCGATGGCACCCGCCTTTCCGCGACCATCACCCTCAACCGGCCCCCCATGCCGCGCGACGCCACCATGATCGAGGCCTTTCACAAAACCCGGGAGATCGGCCGCGCGCTCGGGCTCGATCTGCAGGAGGGTTCCACCGGCGGCGGATCGGATGCCAATTTTGTGGCTCCCCTGGGCGTGCCCGTCCTGGACGGTCTGGGCGCGGTCGGAGATGGCGCCCATTCCGAACGCGAATACATCCTGACCCGGTCCCTGGCCGAGCGTTCGGCCCTGCTGGCCGCCCTGCTGGTGAACTGGTAGGGTCAGCGACCTTATTTTTCTTTGCCCGCCGGGTGGAGACCACGCACAAACATTGCCATCAAGCGCCGGAAGCTCTCGTCGCAATCCAGCGGCAGCCCAAATCCACCGGCGATTTCCAAGGTTGCAAAACCGTGTACCAGGCTGCGCAGGCCGCGCACGGCATGCAGCCCATCCGCTCCATCCAAACCAAAACCAGCCAGGACCGCCAGGCACACGGCCACGACCTGCTGCTCGGCTTTAGCCAGTTCTTCATTTGGCTCGGGCTGGCTGCCGGAGGCCTGCAGAGAAGCCAGGTAAAGGCCGGGCGATTCCTTGATGTACGACCGGTAAGCCTCGGCCAGCGCCAGTACAGCCTGCGCGCCGGATTTGCCGATCGCGGCCTGGCTAAACCGTTCACCCAACAGCTGCGCATTGCGCAGCGACAGTTCGCTGTAAAGCCCAGGCAGCCCATCAATATGGTTGTACAGGGAGGGTGGTTGAACGCCCAGCTTTTTCGCCAGGCGATTTAAGGTAAGCGATTTTGTCCCGCCGGCATTCAACAGTTCGACCGCCGCATCCACCACGGCTTTACGGTCCAGCCCACGCCTACCCGGCATGGGCTGCTTCCCGTGTTTGTTCCATTGTTTCCAAAAACGCAAGGATCTTTTCCCCGGTCAGCTCAGGCATTTCGGCGTGGGGATAATGCCCGGCGCCGTCGATCATCTCCAGTGTGCCGTGCAGCTGCTCTGCCACCCAGCGCCCCTCGACTTCCGGCTGCTTGAAATCCGGGTCCTTGCTGCCCATCAGCACCCGCACCGGAACATTCACCCGGGGAATGCGCTCTTCTGAGGCCGATTTCGAAGCCGACAGCATCTGCTGTAAAGATTCCATTCGCCCGGGCTGGGCCAGGTTGGCGCGCAGGCCCGCGCAGTAATCCTCGAAATCCTGGGGCTTGTGCGATGGATAAAGCGTCGAAAAATAGCGCAGCCACATGCCTGGGCCCCATGGGCGAGAAAACAGCAGTGAATACAGCAGCCGGCTGCTCCAGGCCGTCTCACCGCGCACAAAAGCCCCGATCAGCACCAGCCCGGATACCAGTTCGGGCGCTTCGGCTGCCGCCCAAACCGCTGACCCGGCCGACATGGAGGTGCCCACAATCACGGCCGGCCCGGCATCCAGATGACGAATCAGCGCCACCAGATCGCTGCCGCCGCCGGCTACAGAATAATCGGGCCAGGCCGTGCTGGTTTCGCCGTGCCCGCGCACATCCAGACTGATCGCCCGGAATCCGGCGCCAACCAACTGCGGAATTAAGAACCGGTATTCACCGCGCAAATCGCCCATCGAGGGCGCGCAAACCACCAACGGCCCACTGCCGGAATCGTCATAAGCGATGCTGCCATTTTGATGCTGCAAAAATTGAGTACCCATAAGAATCTCCTCTAAACTAATTATATTAGTATTATAACTAATATAATTAGTTTAGTCAAGTACCAATTTTTTATATTAGGGGAAATTGGCCGCAGGGCGGCCAACTTCCCCTATATTTATGATGATTTCTTCTTTTGGATTTCTTCTGCTATGCCGGGCACCTCTTCCGCCCCGCCCAGGATCTGCAGGCTGGAACCCGAAAAATCGCTGCCAACCGGCTCGTAGCGCCCGCCCAGGAATTTTGCCAGGAAGGCTTCGGCGATGGCGTTGAACGACATGTTATTCTCCGGCCGCGCGAAACCATGCCCTTCGTCGGGATAAAGCACATACGTCACCGGCAGGTGCTTGGCGCGCATGGCTTCATAAATTTGGTCGGCTTCCGCCTTCTTTACCCGCGGATCGTTTGCTCCCTGGCCGATCAACAATGGCGCCTGAATGCGGTCCACGTAGGTCAGGGGCGAATGTTTCTTTAATAAGGCGCGGCCCTCTTCGGTGCGGTGGTCGCCCACCCGGTTCGCAAAAAGCTCGATTTGAGGCGCCCAGTACGGTGGGATGGTTTCCAGCAGGGTGATCAGGTTGGATGGGCCGACCAGGTCGACCCCGCAGGCATACGTATCGGGGAAAAAAGTCAACCCGGCCAGGGTCGAATAGCCCCCGAAGCTGCCGCCCATCACGCCCACTTTTTGAGGATCGGCGATTCCTTTTCCTACGGCCCACTGTACCGCGTCCAACTGGTCCTGAATAATTTTCCCGCCCCATTCGTGGTCGCCCGCGTTGGAGAAGGCCTTGCCAAAACCGGTGGAAGAGCGGAAATTCATGCTCAAGACCGCATACCCGCGGTTTGACAGCCATTGGTGCAGGGTGTTGAACCCCCAGAAGTCCCGCCCCCAGGGTCCGCCGTGGGGAATGGAAACCATCGGCAGCGGTTGGTCCGGGATGCCATCTTCATCGCTGTCGCTTCCGGCAGGCAGCGTGTAATACAGGACCATATCCAGCCCATCGCCGGTTTTGATCACCGCCGAATTCATTCTGGCCAGCGGCAGATCTTCCAGCTCTTTACGGTTTGAAAACAGAAACTGCGCCTGGCGGTTGGCCCGGTCGTACAGGTAGTAATGCACCGGGTTGTCATCCAGGATCGTATACACGATCCAATAGCGGTCATCAAGCGTCCGGCTGCCGACTTCTACATCGCCCCGATCTACCCCGCGCAGGTAGGCCAGGTCTGCTTCGAGGGCCGGGTCCAGCAGCATCCAGCGTTTACGCTCGTAGGTAAACGAGACAGCCTGCACCGTATGCTCGGTAGGATGGACCATTAAGCCGGTCACATCCGAATGGGCATCCTCTGCCAGCAGCGTTTTCTCACCGGTATCCATATTTTGGGCAAATAGAGCCGATGTATTGCGCCCGCGGCTGTCCATGATATACAGGGTCTTGCCAGTCTTATCGAAACCGGCCGGCTGGGTGGTCAGCATGTCCTCGGCCGGAATATCTTCCCAGGGCTGCCAGGTGTCGCCGGAGGGCTTAACCATAAGCATGCCGCCGTCCTGAGTCATACGCATCGCTCCGCGGATGTTGAAATCGTCATCCGTCAGGAATCCCATGAAACCATCATTCTGCTTAATTAAGGTCATTTCGCCGGTTGTGAGATTGGCCCGGTACAGGTCGTGCAGCTGCGGGTTGCGGTTATTGAGCGCCAGCAGCAGTTCCTGAGGATATTTCTGGCTGATTTCCTGGATGCGGGCCTGCACGCCGTCAAAGGGGGTCAAATCGAGCAGTTCGCCCGATTCCAAATTGACCGAATACAGGCGCCAATTTTCATCGCCGTTTTTATCCTGCGCATATAAAATATGCGTGCTGGTGAAGGCCCACATATAATGGCGGATGCCGCGCCCGGTATCGTGGGTAACCGGCCGGGCAGCGTCAATTTGATCACGCGGCGCGACCCACACATTTAATACCCCATCCACCGCTGCCAGGTATGAAATCTGCGCGCCGTCTGGGCTGAGCTGTACCGATGCTTTATCGGGGTTGCCAAATAATTTTTTTCGTGGGATTAATGAAAGTTTCATGGTTCCTCCTGGATTAAAAGTCACCTAATCAGTCAATAATATCATGTTTTTATCCGCTCCAGGCCGGTTTTGATCGTTCAAAATTTTCTAAAACTTGCCCCCGAGATCGCTGTCAGGTTTGTCCTGCCCTGGAGTACAATAACCCAGAGGAATCAGAATATGCTGCTTTGTATCGACATCGGCAACTCCAATATCAAACTTGGTCTTTTTGAAGGCGAAACGATGCGCTACCAGTGGCGCATCGCCACCGACCGCGCCAACCTGGCGGACGAATATGCCGTGCTGCTTTTGAACTTATTCGCCTCAGAAAGCATAAAAAAGACAGCCATCACCGGCTGCGCCATTTCTTCGGTCGTCCCTGTGCTGACCTCGGTTTTTTCAGAATTGGTCAGGCGCTACTTCAAACTCGACGCGCTGATCCTGGCTGCGGACACGGTCACCGGAATGAAGATCAATACCGATTACCCCGCCGAAGTCGGCTCGGATCTGGTGATGAATGCCCTGGCGGCCCGCCACATGTACGGCGCACCGCTGATCGTGATCGGTTTCGGCACCGCCACCACTTTCGTGGCAGTCTCTGCCCAGGGAGATTTCGAGGGCGTGGCCATCGCCCCGGGCATTATCACCAGCGGAGATTCACTCTTCCGGGCCACATCCACCCTGCCCCAGGTGGCTTTAGCGCGCCCAACGGCTGCCATTGGCAAAAACACCATCCGCTCGATGCAGTCTGGTTTTGTTTTTGGTTTCACCGGGCTGGTTAAAGAATTAGTTGGCCGCCTGCAGGACGAATTGGGTGGAAACGCGAAGGTCATTGCCACCGGCGGTATGTCGACCTTGATCGGGCCCGAAACCGGGGTGATCGATGTTGTCGAGCCCTATCTGGCCTTAATCGGCCTGCGCCTGCTTTTCGAGCTCAATCGGGGACAGGGGTAGCACCTTTGCGTTTTCTCCAGGCTTTTTGAAATATACCAGCTGACCACAAGTTTTTTAGTAAGGCAACTTTTTAACTTCTTATTGGAATTGCCATGAAACCGCTGCGCTTTTTTCGACTGCTGCTCGTGATCCTGACCCTGGCCTGCCTCCTGAGCGGCCCCATCCCGGTTCAGGCGCACGCCAACCTGGAGCGCTCCGACCCGCCAAATAATGCCGTTTTAAGTGAATCCCCGCGCCAGATTACGCTGTGGTTCAGTGAAACCGTCGCGGTCCGTTTCTCTTCCATGCGCCTGTTAGATATGAACGGGAGAGCCATCGAAGGGCTGCGCATCTCCCAGGATCCAACCCAACCCAGGCAGTTGATCATTGATATTCCGGAGCTTTCCCAGGGGATATACAGCCTTAACTGGAAAACGCTTTCCACCTCGGATGGGCATGACACCCAGGGCCTGCTGGTGTTTGGCATCAACCAGCCGGTTGAGGGCGGCGCTGCCGGCGCTGCCCCATCGGATAACACCCCACCCGTGCTGCAGTTCGCCTCGCGCGCCCTGGTAGATGCTGGCCTTTGCGGTTTATTCGGGACGATGCTGGTAACGCTGGCTTTACTTTTCCAGAACAAGAAAAACCCCTCACTGGTCCAGGCAGCCTATTACCGGGCCCGGCAGCGGGCCGTTGGATGGGCCCTCACCCTGACCGGGCTGGCTTTTCTGGCCGGTCTGCTGCAGTGGTTAGGCCAGGTGCTGACCTCCAGCGGTGGGAGTGCATCGTTAGGCGGCGTGGATTGGAGTGCCGCGCTCCCGCTGCTGGTATCTACACCCTGGGGCAACTTCTGGTTGGTCCGTCAGGCCCTCCTGCTCCTGGCCGGTGGGTTCTTACTCCTGCGCCGGGCGGAAATGGTGGTGGAATCGGACCGCCAGGATTGGGCCATCGGCGCGAGCCTGGTTTCACTGGTCTTGATTTCCTACACCCTTTCAACCCATGCCGCCGGGCTAAAACCGCCCATTCTGCCCCTTTTCTCCGATTTGCTGCATCTGATGTCCGCCGGGTTGTGGGTCGGCGGGTTGGCGGGCCTGTTCATTGTCATGCTGCCCCTGTTATTTAAAGAAGGCGGGGCGTTTGAATTCTTCCAAACAGTCTGGCGTGGTTTTGGGCGGTTCGCCGTCGTAGCGGTTGGCCTGACCTTTGCCACCGGGTTGTTCAATTCCGCCGGTCTGGTATCCAGTTCGGGCGCCCTGGTAACCAGTCTGTATGGAAAAACTTTGCTGGGCAAAGTGGGATTGGTGCTGGTAGTGGGCCTGTTTGGCTTCGCCAACAGTCTGGCGCTGCACCCTGGCCTTCGCGCCATTCCAGGCAAAATTCTGCATCGTCCAGAAGGTTGGTCGCCTTTTGATCGGAAGCACCTGCCGGTAACGATCCTGGTAGAAGCCAGTCTGGGAATCATTGTATTCGTTTTGGCCGGTTTTTTAGCGTCCAATCCACCAGCTAATACGCCCGAAGACCGCTTCATTGGCGTTTATCAGCCCGATTCGCTGACTCAGACCGTGGATGACCTGCTCGTCACCCTGGCCGTGCGCCCCAACCACCCCGGCCAAAATATTATCGATGTGCGCGCTTCCTCTACGCGCCGGCCTGTGCCGGCCGAAATCCTGCGAGTGATCGTACATTTGACCTACCAGGGCGATTCACTGGGCACACAAAGCGCAGACGCGGCCCTGATCGACAACGGTCTGTACCGCCTGGGCGGAAATTATTTCAGCATCCCCGGTCCGTGGAAGATCGATGTCGTCGTGCGTCGCAAGGGCATCCCGGACATAACCACTTCGTTCAACTGGAATGTCGTTCCGGCGGTCAGCAACCCCCTGGGGATCGATTTCCTTTTAGCCCGCCCGCTGTGGGTTGGCGCTGGCGCGTTGTTGCTTTTGACCCTGGGTTCGGCTCTATTCCTGTTCCGGCGTAAATTACCCTAAAAGGAAAGCCCGCTGCAGCCGGATGAATAAATGCGTCCGGTTGATGGAACAGGGTATAAAACACGAATATCTCCCCGTATGAGTAGCCAAAAAGTGGTTTGTCATTCTGTTTGATCCTGCAATTCGGGACCATGAAAGGCAGTAATTCAGCCTGAATGAATTTCAAAAATTGTGCCGCGCCCCCAGATGCCGGCCGCTTATCGACCCTGTTGGTCGAAAGATAATCCCGTTCTCGGATGGGAATTGATTTTCCGTTGTCCTTTTTTCTCCAAAAATTTGATGAGGTTCGCCAAAGTAAAAGCCCCCAAGATAACCTTATTCATATTGTATAAACATTCGCAAACCAAAGCTAAAAATATTATAATATTGCCTATAAATATAGTCTCTTTATGAGGTACACAGAAGGCATGAATTACTTTCAAAAATACCTGGTGGAAGAATTTGCTGAAGATTACATCGAGGGCCTGCTTTCCCGTCGCCAGGCCCTCAAGCTGATCGCCTCTGTAACCGGCAGCAGCATCATCGCCAGCTCGGTTCTGGCAGCCTGTACTCCATCCCCTGCCGGGACCGGTACCGCGCCAGCGGCATCCACCCCCACCCCAACGGATATTCCTCTGCCCGCCAACGCGCGTGCCTCTCCGACCGCGAAACCGCCAGATGGGGCAAAACCAACCGGCCTGCCTGCCGCCAGCCCCACGCCTCTTGCCACCCCAAGCGGGAACGCACCTGTGCCCCAGGGCACCGTCCTCCCTGAGGATCCGGCCATCCAGGCGGAAGAGGTGAAATTCCCCGGCGATCAAAACACGACCTTGCTGGGCTACCTGGCCCGGCCTTCAACCAGCGACGCCAGGCCTGTGGTGCTGGTATGTCACGAAAACCGCGGTCTGACCGGGCACATCCAGGATGTCACCCGCCGCCTGGCGAAAGCCGGATACGTGGGCCTGGCCGTTGACCTCTTATCCCGCCAGGGTGGAACTTCAGCCGTCAGCAGCGACCAGGTGCCCGGGGCCTTAAGCAGCATCTCGCCCGACCAGTATTTTCAAGACTTTCGCAGCGGGTGGCAATTCCTGGGAACGCAGGCCTTCGCGCAGGCTGAGCGCGTCGGGATGGTAGGTTTCTGCTACGGCGGTGGGGTCACCTGGCTGGTGGCGACCAAAATGCCGGAGCTTAAAGCCGCGGTTCCGTTTTATGGTCCTCCTCCCCCGATCGCAGAAGTCGTGAATATCCAGGCTGCCGTGCTGGCTGTTTACGGCGGGCTCGACACGCGCATCACCTCGAGCGCCGCTGATATCGAACAAGAAATGAAAAAGAATGATAAAATCTTCGAAAAAGTGATTTATCCAAATGCCAATCACGCTTTTCACAACGACACCGGCTCGCGTTACGATCCCGAAGCGGCTCAGGATGCCTGGAAGCGCACCCTGTCCTGGTTTGATACATATCTATAAACAATTATGAAAACAAACAACGCAAACAAATTTCACGCCCTGATTTTCGTGCTGGGTATCATCTTGACCGGCATGCTGGTCGCAGGCTGCGCCAGCCAGACATCCACCCCTGCTGCCTCTGCAGAACCTACCGCTGCTGAATTCACAGCAGAATTCCGCCGCTACTGAAGAACCTACCCTGCCGCCCATACCGACCCGGGCTGTGGGAAAACTGCCGACCTCGATGGTTCTGATCGAAAAACCGGGGGAAACCACGCAAACCGCTGAGCCGGCCGCCGCTGAACCGGTTGACTGCAAGGTCCCTGCGACGCTGACCGCGCCCGCGACCGAAGGTCCCTATTTTAAAGCCGGCTCACCCGAGACGACCGACCTTTTCCAGGCGGGTATGCCGGGCACCAAACTGGTGCTGACCGGTGCTGTGCTTACCTCAGAATGCCAGCCGGTAGCAAATGCCCTGGTCGATTTCTGGCAGGCTGACAGCAACGGCGTGTACGATAACACCGGTTTCACCCTGCGCGGCCACCAATATACCGATGAAAATGGCCGCTACCAGCTTGTGACCGTCGTCCCGGGCCTGTACACCGGTCGGACCGAACATATCCACGTCAAGGTTCAGGCCCCAAACGGTCCCGTGCTGACCACCCAGCTTTTCTTCCCCGGCGTGGCATCCAACCAATCCGACTCAATTTTTGACGCCAGCCTGGTCATGTCCGTGCAGGAAACCGCGAATGGAGAGCAGGCGCAATTTAACTTTATCATTGCCCCTTGATCCTGATAGCAGCACCTGCCCGCCTCTTTTCCGCTCAACCGGGTCGAGGCGGGTAGGTGGTGATGCTCGCCTCGATCCCCTTTCGAAAAGCTGGCTTCAAGTCCATTGGTTAAGCCGCTAATTACTCACGACCGGCGTCACTCATTTTGAGATTGAGGCCTTATAATTGGATCAATGAGCACCGCTGTCGAAAAGTACGCCGAAGAAATCCGCCATAATTTCAAATTTAATTTCACCGTGGGCCTGCTGGATGTTTCCACCTTCATGTTCGGCTACAGCTTCATGTCGCCGGCGGCAGTCATGCCCATTTATGTCACCCATTTTACAAAAGACCCGCTGATCATCAGCCTGATATCGGTTATCACCACCGCGGGAATTCTGGTCCCGCAGATTTTCACTTCCAACGTTGTAGAGCGCGCTCCGCTGAAGAAATATTTCCCGTTTAAACTGGGCTTTTTCCTGGAAAGGGTCCCTGTGACCCTGTTGGCGCCCAGCGTACTCCTGCTCGCCACCCGTTCGCCCAGCCTGGCATTGTTCGTATTTTTCCTGTTAATTGCCTGGCAGAACATTGGGGCGGGCTCGACCATGGTGGGCTGGCAGGATATGATTGCCAAAATTATCCCCGTGCAAAGCCGGGGGAAATTCTTTGGTTTATCAAATTTTCTCGGGAATTTTACCGGCATCCTGGGGGCATCCGTAGTTTCCTGGCTGCTGCTGCGTTTCGATTTTCCAAACGGGTTTGCCGTTTCTTTCGGCATCGCGGCGCTGTTCATCCTCATCTCCTGGTTCTTCCTGGGGCTCAGCCGCGAACCGCGCGACCTGAGCAGCAAACCGGTCGTCTCTCACCAGGATTATTTTAAATCCCTGCCGGCCACGATCCGCGCCAACCCGAATTTTCAACGCTATCTCATGACCCAGATCGTCTCTACTTTTGGGTTGATGGCATCAGGCCTGATCCTGGTGTATGTTATCGATCGCTGGGCGGTTTCAGATGGACAGGCAGCGACATACAACATTGCCCTGCTGCTCGGTCAATCCGCGGCCAACCTGCTCCTGGGCTTCCTGGCCGACCGTAAAGGCCACAAGCTGGTGCTGGAGATCGGCATCTTTGCCAACATTCTGGTCCTGGTCCTGGCCCTTTTGGCCACGTCACCGGTCTGGTTTTACGCAGTTTTCGCGCTGCGCGGGATGACTTCATCGGGCAGCTTTATCTCCGGATTATCCCTGCCGCTGGAGTTCGCCGACCCTCAGAACCGCCCGACTTTCATCGGCCTGGCAAACACCATCCCCGGCATCGCCGGGACGGTTGCCCCCCTGCTGGCAGGCGGTCTCGCCAAAGCCCTGGGATTCCCGGTCCTGTTCGCGGTCTGCGCCGTGTTTGCGATTACCGCCTTTGGCATGATGAAATGGCTCGTGCGTGACCCAAGACATCTAATACCGGTTCCCGAACAAATTTAAATATTTCGTAACTTCTCAGGCTGACGAATTGAAGCGAGTCTGAAGAATAGGAGGAACAAAAAGCTTACCAGTCATTGCCAATTCTCAATACCTCCAAAACCCGTTGGCCATTCTTGCGGGCCGTGGAAATGTAACTGCGTATTTGGCACACGAAGTACGCAGGAGCGAATACATTGGCGCCATCCTCCGAGCGGAAGCAACCTGACACTTTCTGCTTGAGTTTGACCATTCGGAGATCACGTTCCGCCTGATTATTACACACGAAGTGCGCAACGACGGCACCTTAAAATCATACATAAAAGCCAGTGTTTCCAGCTTTCGAAGCTGGAAATGATCGACCAGGTTCTTGGCGGGGTGCTGCTTGGGCTTGCCGCGTTTTTTTGGCGGCGGTTCCGTCGGTTCTGGCAGCACGTTGGCCTGTAAGCCCGCCGCAACAATGGCATCATATCGGGTTTCAAAGTCGGCGATCTGTGCAGGGAATAACCTGTCCCGTTCCGATTGCGCCGCTGCAACGGCATCTTTGATCTCCAACAGCAGGGCTTTCATCTCTTTGGCCCAAGCCTGGTGATACTGTTCAAGGATGAAGATCAGATCGCGCAGGTGATGGGCATTACACAGACCATTGTGGACAGTCTCGTACTGAAAGTAGGATCGGTAGCTGTCATGCATCGCGGTCCCTTTGAACACCGGGAAGATGCCAATCGCATCCAAGGCTTTGCATCCGCGATTAGGATGGACAGCATAGTAGGTTAACAGGCTCGTGCAGACCACGTGCAGCCACCACAGCTTCTTTGCGATGCGTGCGCCGGTCTCATCAAAATGCGCGGTCCCGGTGGTCGTCTGCAATTCTTCCTTTGCGACCTGATTGACCGGCTTGACCTGTTTAGCAACCTGACTGCATGCTTCTACAAGCGTCCCTTCGCTCACGATCTGACCGTACAGGTCGTCCAGGATCTCGGTGGTGCGTTCCAAAGGGACATGGTGCTGCTGGTTGAAATTCACCATCTGAGCTTTGATCCGTTTCCCATATTGCACCGGTTGGCTGACCTCGGACGGGAATTCCCCTACCGTGGTCTGATGGCAGATCGGACAATCCTTAATCTCAGCCTGATGCTCGGTCACTTCCACCCGTGTCGGCGGTACATCAAAGAGTTGGCGTTTCTCGTATCCTTTGGCTTCCACATTTTCCAGTGAAGCATGACATTTGCAGCAATGTTTCACCGGGTAGACTTCGATAGGATCTGGATGTGCCACGTCTTTGAGTGTGTTTCCTGGATGCCCCGGCTGTCCACCGCTTTTCTTTCCGCTCTTATGGCGTAAACTCTTCAGCCCATCACTGGAAGGTGGTTTTCCGCTGTTGCTGCTGTTTTTTGCCACTCGATCTTCCAACTGCTGAATGCGCTCGGCCAAATTCTTCATAGCTTCGATCAGGCTGCCGATAAAAACAACCGTGGCATCCTCCCCTTGCCGATATATGGCGCGGATTTCTTCTTCAATCGGAGTCTGCAACGGTTCCATCCCTTAAGTTTCACTGACTTTTGTGTTTTTGGCAATGTTAATGTGCTGTTGCTTCTATGCCTGCGCAGTTACAAAAAACCTTTCAAAGTCGGTCCAGTCAATGGACAAAGCCTACTTTTCTTCGGGTGGGGTCCGCAGATTTTGCAGGAAAATGAGCAGCCGCGCACGTAGATCCATCCAACCGTCTTGCAGCTGCCAGATCGGGCTGTTGATGCGCCAGGCGCCCGATTCGGTCTCTGCAACCAGAAAACCGCTGAAGCGGAAGAAAAATACCATCAGGCGGTAAAAAGGCATGAAGAAGATAGAAGGCCAGATGCTCCGGACGTAGCGCCGGGTGACTGGGTTGGTGAATAGATAGGCTTCACCTACCCAGGCGATTTCAATGCAGAGGTAAAACAGGTACATCAGTAGATATGCGCTGACCATCAGATAGAGAGAATAGCCAAATCCGGTCAGCACCGGCAAGTAAGCTATCCAAAGGAAGCGCGGAAACGAGAGGGTGTGGTCGACCAGCAGCGTGCGCGCGGGAGAAAAGCCGAAAAGACTTTGGTCCCGTCCGCGGATCATATTTTTATGCAGCGCGCTGACCTCGAGCTGCCCGCGCTGCCAGCGCACGCGCTGCGAATACAAGGCCACCAGCGATGGAATGGGCTGGACTGAAATATGCACATCCGGAAAGTTTGCCACGCGGAATTGCGGCGCGCGCTCGTAGAGCTGGAAGGTCAGGTCGGTGTCTTCACTGACGGTGTCTGAGCTGTACATCAGTGTTGCCGCCAGAGCTTCACGGCGAAAGACGCTAAAAGCACCCGAAAGGGTATAAATGGCCCCGAAGAGCGATTGGTAGGAGCGCCCTACCCCAAAAACGGTGAGGTATTCCAGGAGTTCGCAGTTGAGCAGCTGTTGGTGAAGGAAGGGGTAGCGTTTTTCTTCCGGTACAATCTCGATAAAGCCGGTGATCGCCCCCAGTTTCGGGTCCGCTTCAAAATGTGACACCGAATTCTCAATTGTTTGCGGATCCAGAACCACATCGGAATCGATATTGAAAATGTACTGTCCTTCAGCCAGGTGGATGCCCGAGTTGAGCGCCCAGGATTTTCCGCTGACATGGATGGTGTGCCAGCTGAGATTCAACAGGCTGTTTTTCTGGAAATCGATAAACTCATCCCAGGAGTGATCTTGGCTGCCATTATTGACCAGCATGACCTGGATGTGATTGAGGGGATAGGTCTGCTTTTCGAGTGAGTCGAGGCAGGCGCGCAGCGTGGCGGCTGAGTTGTGCACGGGGATGATGATTGTAACTGAGGGGAGGAATTCCAAATTCGCTTTGTGTGGGCGGTTGACCCAACGGCTCGCCAACGCGCCAATCAGCCCGAAACTCATCCCAATTCCGTCCACCAGGATCGGCGCAAGCAGCCAGACACCCCAAAAGACCACCATAGCCAGCATGGTTTCGTTCACGCGCGCTCTCCCGCATGTTTTTCCAGGCGCGCGGCGAGATCGTTTAAGGATGGAAGGGTGATTATCCCCCAATAGATTGCCAGGGTTAGCAAAAAAAAGATCAATTTGCCTAAAAAGGTGTGCGCTAAAACCAAAACTTCTTTTCCAAAGTAGTGCAGCATCGCCGCGATCAGCAGCATGCGGGTCAAATTGGCTCCCCAGGTGAGGAGCAGCCCCGCCCCACCCACCAGCAGGCGGCGGGAGAAGCCCCAGCCCGGGTAAAACGCGACCAGGCTGGTCAGAACGATCATCTCCAGCAGCCCCGAGGATTCTACTCCGATCTGCAAGATGGTCCAACCGACACGCTGGGTGACCACCAAAACCATTAAGATACTGGGGGCGTTTGGCACTACCTGGGTTTCAATATTCATCCAGCTCATGAAGGCGTGCACGCTGCCAGCCACCGAACCACCCAGAAATGGGCGGATATCCAGCGCCTGTGTCAGCAGTGTGGTCAGGATATAGGCCAATCCGCCCGCGCCTACCAGGTAATAGAAAATCCAGACGTGGTATCTGCGCAGGAACCAGAGCAGCCCGCCATAGGGCAGCAACCAGAGCAAAAACCAAAACGACCCTGTCATGCGCGCGAGCGTCCCCGCTGAACACTCATCCAGAGCGCGGCGGATGCCAGTAATCCGGCCAGAATGGGTAGGCCAAGACCATCGGCTGGGCTCCACTGCACCTCGAGGGTGTTGTCCGAGGGCTCATCTCCCTGCATGGACTGAAAGAACAGGCGTAGCGGTTGGCCGACAGAGATGCCCAGGTCGGTAAACAAGATCCCAATTTCAATTTTTGCGCCGCCATCTTGATTGCTTTCACCCCAGCCCACATCAGGTAAATTCTTGAGAAATTGGTTTGTCCCGTTAAACAAGTCGATGGTGGTGGAGTCATGATTGCCCTGCGGTTTGTACTGGATGCGGATCGCCCTGTCCTGGCTGGATTGATAACTGCCGTCGTTATTTACATCTACCCTCAGCCAGATCTCGACAGACTTATTTGAGGGCTTGCGTTCGACCATGAAGTAGGCGATCGGATCGTTGGGGTTGGTCGCGAAGCAGTAACTTAACAGGTCGGTCTGGGGGGAGGCCGCGTCTCCCGCGGGATCGGAGAAACAGGCCTGTCCCGCCCAATCGTTGAATTCTCCATCCAGAACGATCAGAACAGCTGCCCGTACAATTTGGGGGCAGGCGAGAAAAATCTGCACGATCCCCAAAATGAGCAAGATTGCGGTGCATATCCGCTGCGTGTGGTTTCTGATCATTTTAAATTTCATGTTGCTTCAAAGACTGGATGGGGAGGATCAGGATCAGGATTGCCAGGCAACTCACCAGCGAGACGATCCAGCCAATTCGGTAAATCTGGGTAGGCCGGTAGAGAATTTCTATGGTATGGCTTCCGGAAGGCGCGCTAAAACAGACCAGGTTCTCACAGGTTTGGACAGTGGCTTCGACCCCATCGATGCGCAGCACCGTTCCATCGAGGCGCGCGGATGGAAAGACTAGCTCGCGCGACTGATCTAAGACAAGCGAGAATGAATATCCCGTCGAATCGGCGCGGTAATCCATAAGCGGGGTTGTCTGGTAGGCTGTTTCTTGTCCGGGGGACAGCCCAGTTATTTCGCCCAGCAATTTGACCGCTTGGGGGTCGTCATCCATCAGGGCATGGTAGGCCAGGTTGGCTCCGATAAACCAGACCTGCCCGGCGTCATAGGTGTTATAGCCCGCCAGAACGGCCTGCTTGCCCAAATAATTAAAGGCGAGGACTTCCGTTTGCAGGTTTTGGGGGATGAAGGTGTGCCAAGGTTCGTTTTCCGAGCCAAACGCGCCCAGACGCAGCGCTTCTTTCCACCCGATTACATCAAGCGGTTCCACCGAAAGGATCAAAGGTTCGCCCCACACATCCAGAAAGCGCGGGATATGCGAGAGCGGATCTTTCGGGCTTCCAGTTAGATCGACGAAAACGCGCACGCCGCTGCTTGCAGCCTGGCGAACCATCTCTTCCGCTTTGAGCCGGTTACGCCATTGAAAGCCCGACAGAATCAAAATCGGGTAGCGGGTGATTTCGGCGTTGGAATAATCTTCCAGGAATTGTGATTTTCCTAAAACCAATTGGGGGAAGAGATTTGCGTAGACCTGCGCTCCCCGGCCAATTCCTAAGGCCTTCCAAGATGGGCTCAACGCTCGCGGCTGTCCATCGCGGTGGAAATAGACCAGGTTCCCGGAGCGTTGTGCCAGCTCGAAGCCAGCCCCTGGCAGCCTTGTTTCGAGCTGGCTGGCATGCAGCAAGCTGTTTTCGAGCACCAAGTCATCCACGCCAAACAGGGTCAGGCGATCAAGCAAGTACCCGAGGCTGCCGTTTGCCAGTGCTTCATTCAGACTGGCCACATTTTGGGCGGTGCGCGCGCCTTGATAGCCCCAACCAAAGACTTGCTCGCGCCCGGCGTTATGGCTGAATAAATAAGAGGCCGCTGAGCCCAGGCGGCTTTCGTCCAGGGTGGCCTCCCGCCAGCCCGACATAGTCGTCATCTTCGCGGTCACCACGGTAAGGTCCTGGTTTAGTGGGCGCAGGAAGATCAGGCGCGTAGAGATCCCGCAGTCCAACAACAACAAAGCGATGATCAGGAGCGTGAACGCGGGCGATTTTTGCCACCAGGCGGGCAGCCCGGAGCAGAACGCAAAAAGAAGAAACATCCCGGCAATGCCCTGGAAGCGCACGGGCCATAACAGGTTGGAAAGCGGTAGGGCCGTAAATAAAGCCCCGAGTTGAGGTGTCACCAGCAGCGCCAGAAAGATCCCGCAGCCCCCCGCAGCAAGCACCAGGCGACTGCGTGTCCAGGGCAAGAAGATGTTCAGCACAACGGCCAGTAGCAGCACCAACCCACAATACAGAATTTCGATGTTTCCCAGCCGCGCCAGCGGGTTCAAGAAGAATGACCAATCAGTGGCGGTAAGACCTCTGGAGACCGCGTCCGACGACAGTTCGGTAATCCCGCCAGTGAGGCTGGGCAGGAGCCAGGCTGCGGCGGCGGTAATGCCAAGGACGGTCCAAATGATCAAGCGGAGAAAGTGGGCACGGCTGCACAGCCCCATTATCCAGAGGACCAACCCGAACAAACCCAGCGCTGCCGCAAAAATGGCTGCCATCATGGCGTGGGTCAGGGTTATCAAGGCGAAGAGGAGCGCAAACCCCATCCGTTCAGCACGTGTGCCCCCTGTTTTGAGTATGGCCAGCGTCAATAAGAACAATAGAGGGGTTAATCCCGCTGCCATCACCCGTGGCAAATTCCCTTCCGAAAATGTAACGCGCACCAGGTCGGGCAGCAAGGTATACAGGGCCCCACCCAGAATAGCCGGGAGGGTGCCAAGGCGCCGTCTGAAGGCCAGCCAGGAGAGCCCACCCCACAGTGTCCAAAATAATATGAAACCGTGCAAGGCGGCCAGCGGACTGCCCAATACTTTCTCAAGAAGATATAGAAAATAATAGGGCAAGGGACCGTAATAGCGCAGCAGTTGCATGCCCATATACCATTCCGGCATGATCTGGGGGTACCAGTTGTCTGCCTGGATATTACGGCGGATATAGTCAAAGCGCAGGAGGTGCCCGAGTGTATCCGATCCCCAGGGCATCCCATCAGCCTGAACCATTCCGACCCATAAGGGGCGGTAGAAGAGCAGTACAGTGAGGATAATGAGGATTCCTCCCCCGAGTACGAGCCCTATCGATCGCAACCATGCAGATTTGGGTTTCATAGAAATTAAAGTTGGTTCAAAATGAGCGTAACGCCCTGGGTAGGTGATTCCATCACCGTCACTTCGATGATGCGCACAGGCAAATCGCATGCCAGCCGGTTCACCTGCTGGGCGATCACCCCGACCAGCATTTCGATAGTTGGCTGCAGACGACGAAAGGGTGGCAGATCATTGAGAATCTTTCCTTCATAAGCAGACACAATCTGGTTGATGATCTGGCGCAGGTTTTCATAAGGAACCAGGCTGTTGTCTTCTGCCAGCGAAGAGGCCATGGCGGTCACTTTTAAATGAAACGAATGGCGGTGCATGTTGCCAGTGGATGCGCCGAACGTAACAAAATGAGATGCATTAAAGAACACGCTGATCGTCAGTTGATAACTGGCGTATTCACGTGGCGGATAAAGAACCAGCTGTGGATCGATTCGCCAGAATGGATCTTCAGCAAGTTCGTTCGAATCATTAATCGACGGTTTGTAGGCATTCATGATCAATTGAAGATAGATTAGCAATTATTGTGCCAGATTGATGGTGTCACATTGCAAATGATAACAAAACCACTCTTTTTGTATATCATTTCTAACCTGATTTTCCACCATTGTCAGAAAAGCACCCTCCAGAATAGGACATACTATTTTTTCATGCTTCGTGATGAGCTGATGCGATTGCAGCGCGTCATCCCACCACGACATCATCGCCGCAGGCGCGCTACGCGTGCTGGATCCGCACATCGCAACCAGCGAATATAAAAAAACCTTAACCCTTAAAAGTCACCAATTTATGGTAAGATGGGTCAATTTATTGTCTAGACAAGTGAAACGAGGTATTATGCAGCCACCCGCAGTACTCGCATTGGAAGATGGAACCGTCTTGACCGGAGATGCGCTGGGCAGCAGCGCGGACGCGGTCTTCGAAATTGTTTTTAATACCAGCCTGACCGGGTACCAGGAGATCCTCAGCGATCCTTCCTACCGCGGCCAGGGTGTGGTCTTTACCAACCCGCATATCGGCAATACCGGAATCAATCCACAGGATAATGAATCACAGCGACCGCAGGTCTCGGCCCTGGTGGTGCGAGCTGCCAGCCCGTTCGTTTCCAATTGGCGCGCCAGGGAGCCCCTGGGCGCATGGCTGGCAGCCCACGACGTGCCGGGGATCAGCGGGGTCGATACCCGTTATTTGACCCGCAAACTGCGGGAGGGCGGCACGCTCAAGGCCGCCATTTCAACCCGCGGCACCCCACCGGCCGACCTGGTGGACATGGCGCGCGCCTGGCCCGGTCTGGATGGGGTCGACACGGTGCGCGCGGTGACCTGCCCTCAAGCGTACACCTGGCAGCCCGATGCCGCTCAGCAGGCCTGGGTGGGTATAGATAAGTCACCCTCGTTTCACGTCGCCGCCCTGGATTACGGCATCAAGCACAGCACCCTGCGCCACCTTTCAGCCGGCGGGGCCCGGGTCACCGTTCTGCCTGCCTGGAGCACCTCGGCCGAGGTGCTGGCGCTCCAACCGGACGGCGTGCTGCTGTCTAACGGGCCGGGCGACCCGGCCGGACTGCCCTACGCGGTTGAAACCACGCGCGGATTGATCGAGAGCGGGCTGCCGGTGTTTGGCATCTGCCTGGGCCACCAGCTGATCGGCCGCGCGCTGGGCGGCTCGACCGGCCGGCTCAAGTTCGGCCACCATTCCGGCAATCACCCGGTGCGCGACAACCGTACCGGCCAGGTGCTGATCACGGCCCAGAACCACAATTATGCCGTGGCGCTGGACAGCCTGGATCCAACCCGGGTCGAAACCACACACCTCAGTTTGAATGACGGCACGTTAGAAGGGCTGCGCCTGAGAGACCGCCCGGTATTTTCCGTCCAGTTCCACCCCGAGGCCGCGCCCGGTCCGCACGATGCCCACGGCCTGTTCGGCCGCTTTTTCGACCTGCTGCGCGAGGTGAATCATGCCCCGTCGTACTGATCTGCGTTCTATCCTGGTGATCGGCTCGGGCCCGATCGTTATCGGGCAGGCGGCCGAGTTTGATTATTCCGGCACCCAGGCGATCAAAGCCCTGCGCGCGCAGGGCTACCGCATCATCCTGGTCAATTCCAACCCGGCCACGGTGATGACCGACCCCGATCTGGCGGATGCCACCTATATCGAACCCCTCAACCTGGAAGCGCTGGAAGCGATTATTGCCCAGGAGCAGCCCGACGCCCTGCTGCCCACGGTCGGCGGGCAGACCGCATTAAATTTGGCCCTGGAGCTCAGTGAAAGCGGCGTGCTGGAGCGCTACGGGGTCGAACTGATCGGTGCCAAAATCGACTCGATCCGCATCGCCGAGGACCGCGACCTGTTCCGCAAGAAGCTGCTGGAAGCCGGTATTGCGGTGCCCAAAGGCGGTCCCGCCGGTTCACTGGCGGACGCAGAAAGTTTGGCCGCCGGAATGCGCTACCCGCTCCTGGTGCGCGCCTCATTCGCCCTGGGGGGCAGCGGTGCCTCGTGGGTCAACGGCCCGCAGGAACTGCCCGCGGCCGTACAGCGAGCCCTGCTTGAATCCTCCATTCACCAGGCCTGGCTGGAAGAATCGGTCATTGGCTGGAAAGAGTTTGAGCTGGAAGTGATGCGCGATGCCGCCGGCAACTTCGTGGTGGTCTGCACCATCGAAAACTTCGATCCGATGGGCGTGCATACCGGCGACAGCATCACCATCGCCCCGGCCCAGACCCTGACCGACCGCGAATACCAGCGTTTGCGCGATCTGGCCCGCCGCGTGATGGATACGGTCGGGGTCGCCACCGGCGGCTCGAACGTGCAGTTTGCCGTGAATCCCACTACTGGCGAAACGCTGGTGATCGAAATGAACCCCAGGGTATCCCGTTCTTCCGCATTGGCCTCCAAGGCGACCGGGTTCCCCATCGCCAAGATCGCCGCCCTGGTCGCGGTGGGCTACCGCCTGGATGAAATCACCAATGACATCACCGGCGAAACTGTGGCCGCTTTTGAGCCCGCGCTGGATTATGTCGTGGTCAAAATTCCGCGCTGGGCCTTCGAAAAATTCCCCGGGGTCGATTCCACCCTCGGCCCGCAGATGAAGTCGGTTGGCGAAGTGATGGCCCTCGGGCGCACCTTTCCCGAAGCGCTGCACAAAGCCGTGCAGTCCCTGGAAATTGGCGCCGATTCATTGAATGGGCGCACTGCGGACGCTGCGTCCAGCCTGGAGGATGAGCGCCTGCTGCCCAACCCGGAACGATTGTTTACCCTGTACCGCCAGCTCAAATCCGGGACGTCGATAACTGAAATCCACCAGAAGACCCAAATCGACCCCTGGTTTCTGCACAACCTGCTGGAGATCGTCCATCTGGAGGGTGAATTGGCAGCCGCCGCGCCAGACTTCCCGGAAATCGAGCATGAACTGCTGCGCCGCGCCAAACGCGCCGGCTTTGCCGACAGCCACCTGGCGCGCCTGTGGGGCGTTCCCTCTGCCATGGAAGTTCGCGCGCTGCGCAAACGTACTGGCGTGCTGCCCACCTTCCTGCGCGTGGATACCTGTGCGGCCGAATTCCGCGCCCGCACCCCCTATCTTTACTCCAGCTATGAAATGGAAGATGAAGCCCAGCCGGATGACCACCCGCGCAAAATCGTCATCCTGGGCAGCGGTCCCAATCGCATCGGTCAGGGGATCGAGTTCGATTACTGCGCCTGCCAGGCCGCCTTTGCCCTCGCCAGTCTGGATACCCAGGTGATCATGGTCAACTGCAATCCGGAAACCGTCTCCACCGATTACGACACCTCCGACCGCCTGTATTTTGAACCCATGACCCTCGAACATGTGCTCAACGTCATCGACCATGAACAACCATTCGGCGTGATCCTGCAGTTGGGCGGGCAGACCCCGCTCAACCTGGCCGAAGGTTTGGAAGCGGCCGGGGTACCCATCCTGGGCACGTCTCCGGCCTCGATCCGCCTGGCCGAGGACCGCGAGCAGTTCGCCAGCGTGCTGCGCCGCCTGGCCCTGCCCCATCCCGAATACGGAATCGCACACTCTCCGCAGGAAGCGCTGGCCGTGGCGCAAAGTATTGGCTTCCCGGTATTGGTGCGGCCCTCGTTTGTTTTGGGCGGGCGTGCCATGGCGATCGTGGGAGACACCGCCCAACTGGAACACTTTACCCGCCTGGCAGCCCAGGTTGCCCCGGGGATGCCGATCTTGATCGACCGCTTCATGGAAGATGCCTACGAAATTGATGTGGACGCCCTGTGCGATGGCGAACGGGTGGTCGTTGTGGCGGTTATGCAGCATATCGAAGAAGCCGGAGTACACTCCGGCGATTCGGCCTGCATCCTACCCCCTTATAAGGTCAGCGCATACCACCAGGAAACGATCCGCGAATACACCCAACAGCTTGGCCTGGCGCTGGGAGTGCGCGGGCTGCTCAACGTGCAGTACGCTATCAAGGACGATATCGTCTATATCCTCGAAGCCAACCCGCGCGCCTCGCGCACGGTGCCTTTCGCCAGCAAGGCCAGCGGCCTTTCCCTGGCGCGTGCCGCAACGCGGGTGGCAGCCGGTGAAACACTGCGCGAGCAGGGCATCCTCCAGGCGCCGCGCATCGACGGCTTCTTCGTCAAAGAAGCCGTGCTGCCCTTCCGCAAATTGCCCGGCGATGTCACCGTTTTGGGTCCCGAAATGCGCAGCACCGGTGAAGTGATGGGCCATGCCGCTCATTTTGGACATGCCTTCGCAAAATCGCAAATCGCCGCCGGCACCGGCCTGCCCCTGGACGGTGCGGTACTGATCAGTGTCAACGATTACGATAAAGGCGCCGCGCTCAAAATCGCCCGCGATCTGCGCCAAATGGGATTCGAGATCGTCGCCACCCAGGGCACGGCAGATTATTTCACCCGGGTTGGCCTGCCCGTGCGCGTCGTCAACAAGGTCAACCAGGGTTCGCCGCATGTGGTCGACCTGGTTCATTCCAGCCAGGTGCAGTTGGTGATCAACACCCCATTGGGCCCGGCAGCCCACAGCGACGGGGCCCAGATCCGCACGGCTGCCTTCAATCAAAACATACCCATCCTGACCACTCTTTCTGCGGCTGCGGCAGCGGTGGCTGCCATCCGCTCGCTGCGCCTGAAGGAGCTGAAATACCGCAGCCTGCAGGTCCACTATGCGCAAGCGGAAAGGCGCAAACCGGTTTAGAATAGGGATAAAGATCATTATTTGACCAATCATCTGGAGCCTGCTTATGCGTTTCATTCCAGAATATGCCCCTGTCCTTTGTAGAGGCCTTCTACAACACGCGCTTCCATAACGGCCATGCCCAGGCGCAGATCATCCGCGCCTTGTTCAGCTTATCATTGCACGAACCAGTACCATTGGTTATTTACCCCAGGAGAAAAACAAAGCCCATGCCCACCCAGATGGTAGTTGCCGACTTAAAGCTGGTGCCCGCCGGCCACCCGCATGCCCAGAAAGTTGCCGTCCTGAACAAGCCCTACGACATTTCGATCGCCCACGCCGAAATTCCCCAGGCCGGGGAAGGGCAGGTGCGCGTGAAAATCAAGTGGGTCGGGGTATGCGGTTCGGATATTGAGACCTACCGCGGCCAGCGCCAACCGGAGTTCATGAGCATCCCGGCTCGCCTGGGGCATGAGGTCGCCGGGGTAATCGACCAGGTTGGAGCCCATGTGGTCGGACTGAATGTAGGCGATAAGGTCACCTGCCGTTACGTGTGGGGGGCCTTTGCCGAGTATATCGTCTGCGCACCCTTCAATGTCAAGGTCCTGCCGGAAAACTTCCCGATGAAGGAAATCAGCCTGATCGAAATCCTGCCCGGCGTGATCCACAGTGCAGAACTGGGCCAGATCAACGGCACCAAGAATGTGCTCATCACCGGCCAGGGCGTGAGCGGCCTGGTCTTAACCCAGGTGATCAAGCTGTACAGCCCCAAGAACCTGGTGGTCACCGACCTCAAGCAGGCCAACCTGGACCTGGCAGCCCGCTACGGCGCCACCCACACCTACCGCATCCCCACCCCCGACACCCCCACCATGGAGATCGTGGGCCACGATTTTCCGGATGGGTTCGATGTCGTCATCCCCTGCCTGTTGGAGGGCGACGGCATGGTGGACGCCATCGACTGCTGCGCGGTGGGCGCTCGCCTGGTGATGTACGGCTGCATCGGCATGTGTCACAAGCCGGTCGATTTCTTCAAAGTACACCGCCGCCGCCTGGAAATCTATTCCACCGAACCGCGCCGGGATATCGACATGCGCCGCTATTTCCAGGAAGGGATACAGATGGTGTTAGACGGCCTGGTCAACACCGCCGAGATGGTCACCCATACCGTGCCCTTGAGCCAGGTTGCGCGCGCCTTCCAACTGCGCGACGATAAGACCAACGATGCCATCCACGTCCTGGTGGACTGCGAAGCCTGATCGATTAATAAATAATTCCCCTCCTGGCAGGAGGGGAACAGGGGGTGGTTTATTGGCGACAACGCTCAGGCTGTTTCCTTCTCCGCTGCGGGTCGCTGGTGCACCTTTAATACCCGCAGCGCACGCGGACCGGTAGGTGATTCCCAGGAAAAACTGTCGCCTTCTCGGTAGCCCAACATGGCGGAACCAACCGGCGCCAGGACGGATATCTTATCTTCCAGTAAGTCGGCCTCATCCGGATAGACCAGGGTTAAGGCCATTTCCTCGCCGCTTGTTTCGTCCAGCAAATGAGCCGTGGAATACATGGTAATCACACCCGCCGGAATCTTATCCGCATCGACGATTTTCGCCCGGTCCAATTCGGCCTCAAGCAGTTCGAGATAGGTTGAATTGCGATATTCGGTGCGCACCGCTTCACGCAGCAGTTCGCGCAGCTTTTCAACATCGGCATGGGTCATAGTAATTGCTTCACGGGGCATCATATTTTTCTCTCTTTCTGGCACACGTTATCGCCAGGAATGTAAAAGACTTCTGGAGGGGTTGTGCCCTACCAGAAGCCTGTGCTGAATAACTAGTGGATTATGGAGTACTTCAGGTAGAGCAGATTGCGCCAGATGTGGGTTGAAGATTTCTCGATTCACCACTCTGCCGGGTTATAAAACAACGCAAAACAACTGCGTTTGCCGGGCAAACAGCAGGGGAAATACGTAGATTCTCAAACCAGGTGCGCTTTAACAACTTTACCAGCTCCAATGGAGTAAATATTTGACTGCCTCACTCCATGATATAACCATTATACCAGAGAATGAAAATCAAACCACACGCAGAGCGCGGCGCGGAAATTGTCCCCCCTGGTAGGGGGTAGTGGGATGTTCAACAGCATTGCTTGATTCACCCACTCACTGCCAGGTCGAACCGCCATCGGTGGTGCGGTACAGGCGGGTGCTGCTCCCATTCTGGCTCAAAGCCCAGCCGGTGTTTGGGTCGACGAACTGCATGGCGACCAGCCCCTGGCTGAGATCGACATTCGGGCGTACGTTCCTGCCAGGTTTGCCCGGCATCCGCGCTGTAGTGCAGCTTTGCGCCATTCCACACGATCACGTCTTTTGCGTCCGGGATCGAAACCTGCCCGTACCCGGCGAGGGGGGTCGTCGCCTGCCAGGTATCCCCGCCGTTGTGAGTGACGAAAAAGACCATCTGACCCACGTTGGTTGACGCCCGCAAGGACATGATTCCATCCTGACTGCCAAAAAAGACCGGCGGTTGGATTACTATTTGGGCCTGATCCCAGCCTGCCGGCAGGCTGAGCTGAACCGGTTTCCAGGTTTTACCGCCATCCTGCGTGGCGTAAATATAGGTCCCGCCATCCACCGGGGAGAAACCAGTAACCCATCCGTGGGTCGAATCGGGAAAAGTGACCCCCGACTTATCCCCGCCGAAAGGAATACTGTCTGTGGCGGGGTTCTGTGGATCGACATGGGTAATCAAGTTCCAGGTAGCCCCGCCGTCGCTGGTCTGGTATAGGTCCACCGCCTGCGACCCGGCTGCCGCGCCGCGGTCGGCCATCAGCACCGCGTACTGCTTATCATCCTGAAACTGGATCAACCCAACGCCAAATGGCACGGTGCTGGCCTGCCAGGTCTGACCGCCGTCCACCGTGCGGTAAAGCGTCCCTTTTCTAAAATCACTGGGGTCAGGCACAATCATCCAGGCTGCCAGCGGGCTGATCGCGGTCACCTGAAAACCCGGGTCGATCCCCGCGGGCACGTCCGGCGGGGTCACGTTTTGCCAGGTTTTGCCCCCATCCACGGTGCGTAAAGCCATTGTGTTACTCGCCGCCCAACCATGCTGCGCATCCACCATCTGGAAGGTGCGCAGCGAAACGTCAGGCACGATCTGGGGGGTCGGGCTGGGGGTAGGGGTCGCGGCTGGAAGGGTCGCCGTGGGTGGGACCAGGGTAGGCGGCGCAAGGCTGGGGACCGATGTGGGACTCGCGGCAGTGGTCGGGTTGGATGACGCCAGGCCGCAGGCCGATAGAGTGTATGCAGACAATAAGATCAAACATCCGGTCAGGATTATTTTCCATGGGGTACGGTTCATATCAATGCTGCTCCTGTCAATAAGACCGGGATGCAGCTTAAATAGCGAACATCCCGATTGAGAGTATGGCTATTCAGTAGACGTTCACCGGAAAAAAAGAGTTCCCGCCTGCTCAATTCCGCACTGCCAGAACGCGCGCCCAACCGGAGTTAAGCGGATCCAGGCGCACCCGGTGATCAATTACCGGAAAAATATCCCCCGGGTTAAGCAAATCCTCAAGGTGGCTCGCGCTGAACGGCAGTTCCAGATCCAGCACAGCCGGCGCGGACGAGGCATTCACCGCCACCACCACGATCCCCTCCGGGTGGCTGCGGGTAAACGCAATCTGTTCTGCCGATACGTACAGCTGGGCATAATCCCCCTGGCGCAGTGCCGGCACCCGCCGGCGAAGTTCTGCCAGGCGGGCAATATCCCGGGTCAGGCCAGGATTTGGCGCAGATGCTGCCTGCGAAAGCTCGAGCGCCGGTCTTAACGCGGCATCGCTGTACGTGCTGCGCCGTCCCTGCAGCCCCCATTCGCTGCCGTAATAAATCGAAGGGATACCCGGCACGGTAAACAGCAGGCAGTAGAGCGGGTGGAGGTGGGCCAGGTTCTTCAGGCTGCTGGCAACCCGGTCTACATCGTGGTTATCGGCGAAATTGTACAGGTTCAGTCCGCGGTAGATGCCCCCAGGTCCAAACTGGCGGTTCAAAGCATATGCCAGCTCGAAGTAATTGGCATCCACATGGCTGGAATACAGGCTCTTATACAGCTCATAATTCGTCGTGGAGTTGAGCATGGCAGGGTTCGCCAGCTTGCGGTAATCGCCATGCACCATTTCTCCCATCAGCCAGAAGTCGCTGCGCAGTGTCCGGCAGTGGGCCGCCAGCGCCTGTTGAAATTCGTCTGAAAGCTGGTCGGCGGCATCCAGGCGTAAGCCGTCAATTTCAAAATCCTGCACCCAGGATCGCACGGCCTCGAACAGATGCTCGCGCACCTCGGGATTGGACAGGTTCAATTTAACCAGGTCATAATGGCCGCTCCAGCCTTCGTACCAGAAAGGGTCGCCCGCCGGGCTGGATCGGCTGAAATCCAGACCCTGGAACCAACCGCAGTAAGCCGAACCCTGGCGGTTGTGCTGCACATCTCGAAAAGCCCAGAAATCACGCCCCACATGGTTGAACACCCCATCCAGCACCAGGCGCAGCCCGCGCCGGTGCACTTCCCGCGCGAAGTTTGCCAGCACGGCCCGGTCCCCGAGGCGCCGGTCCACCTGGAAGTAATCGGCGGTGTCATACCCGTGAGCGGTCGACTCAAACAGCGGGCCCAGGTAAATGGCTGTCGCTCCCAGGGACTGGATGTGGTCCAGCCAGGGATAAAGTTTTTCAAGACGTGCTGCCGGCGGCGCGCTAAAGTCGTTGCGCCGCGGGGCCCCACACAACCCCAACGGGTAGATGTGATAGAAAATGGCCTCATCGGCCCAGGTTGATTTCATCGGATTTCCTTGGATTATACATACCGGTAGGTATGGTATGAAGCAAAAATATGATCCATCGGCTGGTTGCACGCCAGGCCGATGGATCAGGAATAGATACCATGTTGAAACTGGTGCACGACCTGCCGCAGGAGCAGGTCATCCAGTTCGATGGTTCCGTTCAGCCATAGACTGATGCAGGTATCCAGCATGCCGATATACGTGGCGGTATAGATCTTCTGCCGGCCGCGCATATTGCCGTGGTTCGCCGCGGCGGCGGCAAACATCGTCTCTACCATCTGCCACAGGCTCTCATTCCACCGGTCGGCGGCTTGATTGGCTTCGCCACCCTGCGGAGCGACGAACAATGCCAGCCGCAGGCGGTAAAACACCGGGTGCTGGCGGGCAAAATTAAAAAAAGCGCGGGCGACTTTCTCCAGGGTAAGCGGCAGATCGCCCTGGTAATCCACCGCCGCCTGTACCTCTTGATTGAACTGGCTGTGGTAAGTTTCATATGCTGCTTTAAGCAGTCCGAGTTTGCTGCCGAAATAATGGTACAGGGTCGGCTTGGTGATCCCCGCCGCTTCAGCCACTTCCTGCACCCCCACCCCGTCATAACCGCGGGCGGCAAACAGCTCCAGGGCCGTACTGAGAATGATTGAACGATTATCCATGCCGGTGATTATACCGATCGGTATACTGCCTGTCAAGCGAATCAATAACTTCACTGAAATGGAGTTACAAAAGAGGTGTACCCGAAAAAGACCTGTCCCACCAGCAGGTGGCTGCCTGGTCGGTGATCGTGGTGCGCTTAACGCGAAACACCACCGGATGATCTTCCTTTTTTTACTGACGGATTACAGAATGAACCCGTTCAATAGGGCGATGCCCATTGAACGGGTTGTGTCCTGCATCAACTTTGTGGGAAAAGCTCCTGACCTGGCTGGCGGCGACGGTAACCTCGCACCATCAGACCGGGGCGGTTCAGGCTTTGACCTGCGATCTGGCGATTTTCCGGATCACGATAACCGACGCGCACCAGGCGGCGCGGTTCTCTGGTCGTGTTGATATAAGAGCCGTGGATGGTGTTGATGTTGAAGATCACCACATCACCGCGCCGAGCTGGCACCGGAACGGTATCCTCCAGCCGGTATTGGTCCACCGGCAGGTGCGGCGAGCAGGGCTTGCCATCAGGCATCTGGGTGATGTGTGTCAGGGGGCCAAGTTTGTTTGAGCCATCCAGGAACCGGATCTCGCCGTTTTCGGCACTGGTATCGTCAAGGTGAACCAGCACATCCACGTATTTACCGTTCTCGTGGGTGTAAAACGGCTGATCCTGGTGCATCGGGAAGGGATGGCCTGTTTCAGGTGGTTTAATATGCATGGTTGAATGGTGCAGTTCGACATTTGGACCAAGCAGATCGCTCATGGCCTCGACCAGGCGCGGGTGGATGAGTGCCCGGCACCAGGCACCTGAATAGAAATGAAGATCGTGCATTGAAGTCAGTTTGGATTTCTTCTCCGTCTTTGGGTCCATGTAAGCCTGACGCCATGGACCAGTCCAGCCCTCGTTCGTCAAGGCCCAGTCCTGAACCAGCCGATCCAATTCATTGGAAAGCTCCTCGATTTCCGCGGCGTTGAAGACGGCGGGGATGCGCAAATAACCGTGTTCGTTATAAAAATTAACCTGTTCCTGTGTAAGCATTGCTTAATTCTCCTGTTTCCGATTGCCCTGGTATGTCTGTTGATTGATAAATAGGGTGTTTATTAGGTTGTTTACAATTGAAACCTGAATTCCACGCCAACATCAAATTGGCGAAGGATTTTGGAAATATTCTCTTTATTGTAGCAATTTCGGCACCACATTTCCATGAATTTTACGTACAATTCTTGAGAAGCAGAACATTGGGTATGGTAAACAGACCTCATCAAACAAACTGAAGCCAACACCGGCACAATATTTGACACTACATTCTTAACATAAGCAGTTTTCATACACTTCTTCGAACCTTCACCAAATCATCATCCTGTTGGAATTTTTCCGGGTTCTCAGCATCTCTATTTTGTTCCAGACGAAAGCAATCCCGATGATTACGGCATTTGGGTTTATAACTATAATGACTGAAAAGATATTTCTACCGATCACGATTAGCAATCGCACTTTTTAACAATTTATTCTTTGATATTCAAACTCCGTAAGTCACGCCAAAATGGATATCCTCCGTTTCCTCTGTGGTGAATTACGAATAAAAGAGTCCACATGCCAGCAATTCTGCATGACTACCTCGATTTTTTCACCCATTTGTTGTTAGCGTTGTTGAACTGGAGGAATTCCTGCGGTCCTGGAAATGATGCCTGTGTGGTCTGTACGATACCCTAAAATGGAAGGATGCCGAAGTGACCCAAAAAGCTCGTGAAAACTTCGATAAAATAAGGAAAAAATGAAGATAACTTTTCTAGGAGGTGCCAACGAAGTAGGCGCCAGCAGCCTGTTGGTTGAAACTGGTGGGCAGCGGGTACTGATCGATTGCGGCATCCGTCCCTCGCCAAAATCCCACAGCGGTCTGGCTCCCGACCAGCTTCCAAACTTGAGCCAGATTGAACAGGCTGGCGGCAAGCTGGATGCAGTTCTGGTCACCCATGCCCACACCGACCATACTGGTGCTTTAGAACTGGTGGTGGGGCGCTTTCCGGATCTGCCAGTGTACGCGACCGCCCCCACCATCGAGCTGATTCGCGTGCTGCACCAGGATTCGCGCCGCATCATGCAGTCGCGAATGGACGAAGAAGGCGAACTGCCGTTATTTGACGACCTTGCTGTCCAGCGCCTGATCGCAGCCCTGGTCCCGGTGGCATTTCATTCCCGAATACCCATTGGTGAAGGACTGGCAGTCACTTTTTTCCCGGCCGGGCATATCGCCGGGGCCGCCATGATTGGGCTCGAAAGTGAAGAAGGCCGCCTGCTGGTCACCGGCGATTTGTCCATTTCCGCGCAGCGCAGTGTGGACGGCGCGCGCAAGCCTGATTTCTACCCCGATGTGCTGATCCTCGAAAGTACTTATGGGGGCCGGCTGCACGCCAACCGGGCTGTGCAGGAACGTAAGCTGGTGGAAGCTGTGGCTGAAGTGACGGCAGCGGGTGGCAAAGTCCTGATTCCGGCTTTTGCACTGGGACGCGCCCAGGAAATCCTGCTGATCCTTAATGAGTATATGCAGAACGGCCAGCTCACTCCCGTGCCGGTTTGGGCAGATGGTATGGTGCGCGCGATTTGCCGGGCCTACCCCTTGTTTGGAGAAGCCCTGCCGCTGCCCCTCCAGGAGCAAAACGCGCAATTTTTCAACAGCCGCATCCACGCGGTACAAAACGCCGAACAGCGCAATCGGCTGGTCTGGGATCCCGGCGCGGCCGTGATCGTGTCCAGCTCAGGCATGCTGGCTGGCGGCCCATCGCTCAGCTACGCCCGTTCCCTGGCATCGCATCCCGAGCATGCCATCCTGCTCACCGGCTACCAGGATGAAGAATCACCCGGCCGCCGGCTTCAAGAACTGGGCGAGAAGGGGACAGGAACCATCCGCCTGGGGGCAGATAAAATTGATGTGCGCTGCCGCCTGGCTACCTATTCCCTTTCGGCGCATGCCGACGAGGCCCAGTTGATCAGCCTGACCGAATCGCTCAATCCCGAGCACGTCCTGCTCGTCCACGGCGACTTGCCGGCACGCGAAAGTTTGGAGATGGCACTCCGCCAACGTGGACGGATCGTGCATCTACCCGAAGCCGGTCAAACCATCGAGCTGCACTTCGAAAAGCGCGCCAGGTTCATCCGCCCCAACCCAACCGCTGACCCCCGGAGCAAATGGGGCGAAATTGCTCAGCAACGCCAATTACGAATGCCAGCCTTTGCCTTGACGGCTGGAAAATGGCTCCTGCTGAAGTCTGATCCTGCCCATCCAGTACGCTGTCTGTCAGTCGAGTCCGACCACTTGTGGGTAGAAATTGCCCCTGGACTGGAACAGTCCGTTTATCCCGAAACTGTCCTGGCAGTTTTTGGCGATTCGCAACCTACCCCGGGTGAGCTGCGACCATACCAGCCTGAAGCTCCTGCGCCAGGCAAGGTCGCGATGGAACCGAACCAGGCCCTGGCCTTTGCCAACCAACATTTCCCAATCGAGGCGCGCCTGCGCAAATGCGGCTACCATCTTGACCGGCATGTACTGACCCTGACGTTCGACTTCCCAGATACGGTCAGCCAGGCTTATGCCGGACGGGTTGATAGTCTCCAATCCGCCACCGGCTGGACGGTAGAAATCAACCCCGAAACCAATACTGCTTCTCTCAACGGATTAATCCGCGAGCTGCTGCCGTCTGGCGGGCAAATCGTCAAGGGGCCTGCAATCTACAGGGAACAAAAAAAGGTGTCCGTCACGGTCATTCAACCTGGCGATAACTCATTGATATCCGAAGTTTCCGAAAAATTTAGGGCAATCTCTGGCTGGGATCTCGAGATTATCCATACAGCCAGGGGCACTAATCGACCTATGATGAGCGCGGTGGACGATGCTGCCAAAACTGGCATTCGCCTGGAAATCAATGCGGCCTATAATCTGATCAAATCAACTTTGGAAGGCTCGACCCTGTACCGCACCAGCCTGAAGGGTGATGAAATAATCCTTTCTTTCATCTCTCCGCAAATAGGCGAACACTATGCTGAAAAGATTGCCGCTCTCCAGAAACAAACCGGTTGGCCGCTTAGGATTAATCCACAGGCCAACCAGGGTGGCATCCTCGAGATTGCGCGCGCCATCTTGAATAAGGCCGGTCTGGTCATCACAAAAGGCCCGAGTATTTACCCGGAAAGAGCCGAAGTAACCCTTACCCTGACAGCTGACCCTGGCGATACGACGCCTCTCATCGAAACCTTCCTGGCCCAAACCGGTTACCGGCTGGTCATTAACCTTTCAAAAATATCCTCGGTTACCCCATCAACGGCTGCGGCGAATCCAATAGGCTCAAAAACCAGTTCCGTGAACGTCGTCGAAATCCCTCTCAAGCGCATCCGCCTGAACAATTATCACCAATCGCTCAGTCTGGACCCTGCCAAATTGGAAAAAGCCGTCCAGCGTGTCCGAACCATGGGCATCAATCCGCCTATCCAGGTCCGGCGCATTCAGGATGGATATATCCTGATCGATGGGCTGTACCGGCTGCGCGCCGCCGAAACATTGGGTCTGGAGCGCATTCTGGCGACAGTGGAATAAGCAGACCGCGGAACGTATTTTCTGCAATCTCTGCCAATCGAATGGCTGATTTCGGGCCTTTTGTTATCCTAACGAATCCCTTCACTGGACAAAACTTCATTCCGTAGCCGCAGCGCCGGGCCGCAGGGTTTGATACCATATCGAAAGTATAATATACAAAAATTTCCCCCTGGAGTACCCATGCCTGAAAATTTGCGCGACTATCTGGATTTTCTCACCGAAACAGCCTATATCGCCGGACGCTCTACCCTGGCTCACTTTCAAACCGGCGTGCAGGCCGATTATAAGGCCGACCACAGCCCGGTCACCAAGGCCGACCGCCAGGCCGAAGAGCTGATCCGCGCACGCATCGAACAACGTTTCCCGAGCCATGAAATCGTCGGCGAGGAATTTGGCAAGAAAGAAAATGCCGGATCCAGCCACCGCTGGTTTGTCGACCCCATCGACGGCACGAAATCATTCCTGCGCGGCATCCCCCTCTACGCCGTGCTGATCGGCCTGGAGATTGAAGGCCGCGTGGCGGCCGGTGCGGCTTATTACCCGGCCCTGGATGAAATGATCGCCGCAGCTGATGGCGAAGGCTGCTGGTGGAACGGGCGCCGGGCGCAGGTCTCGCAGGTGCCCAGCCTGGGCAGCGCCTGGGTCTCCTGCACCGACCCCGGCAGCTTCGCCGAAACCGGGCGGGCCCCGGGCTGGGAGCGTCTGATGCAGGCTGCCTATGTACGCGGCGGGTGGGGCGATGCCTACGGCTACCTGCTGGTTGCCACCGGGCGTGCAGAAGTGATGCTCGATCCGGTGATGAACGTCTGGGACTGCGGCCCCTTCCCCCCGATCTTTCGTGAAGCGGGTGGTTATTTTGGCGACTGGCAAGGCAAGGAGACCATTTACGGCGGAGAAGCGCTGGCCACCACCCGTACTTTGCTCCCGGAAGTGCTGGCACTTTTGAAGTAATAAAGTTTTTGGAGAGAAATAATGAGCAAGAGAGCATTAATCACCGGAATAACCGGCCAGGATGGGTCATATCTGGCGGAATTTCTTCTTAGCAAAGGGTATGAGGTGTATGGCACGGTAAGAAAAACCAGTCATTTCCTGCATCCCAATATTGGCCATATTCAGAGCAATCTTAAGTTAATTTATGCCGATCTCCTCGATCCAGTATCGATCGATCTCGCGGTTAAGGAAGCAAATCCGGACGAAGTATATAATTTGGCTTCACAATCGGCCCCCGGCGAATCTTTCAAGCAGCCAATTCATACCGCAGAAATTACGGGGATTGGCGCGCATCGCGTTTTAGAAGCGGTCCGAAAAATTGCCCCAACCGCAAAGGTCTACCAGGCTTCTTCCAGCGAAATGTTTGGCTGGGTGAAAGAAATTCCCCAAAACGAGGACACCCCGTTTAACCCTGCCAACCCTTATGCCGCGGCGAAACAATATGCGCATACCATGTGCAAAATATATCGTGAGAGCTATAACATTTTCATCAGCAATGGAATATTATTCAACCATGAATCCCCACGCCGGGGTCTGGGGTTTGTCACTCAAAAAATTACTTATTCTGCAGCCTGCGCCAAATTGGGAATTCGGGACAGTAAATTTATCAATGAAACCGGTGAACCAATATTTAGCAATTACAAAGTAGCCCTCGGCAATCTCGAAGCCAAAAGGGATTGGGGATTTGCCGGAGACTATGTTGAGGCGATGTGGTTGATGCTCCAGCAGCCAAAGCCGGATGATTTTGTGATTGCCACCGGTAAAACCTTTTCGATCAAAGAGCTTTGCCATTTAGCCTTTAATTATGTGGGGCTGGATTGGGAAAAATATGTAACCATTGACCCCAAATTCGTCCGGCCGACGGAAACCGGTCCGCTTGTTGGCAACAGCGCCAAAGCGAAGCAGGAATTGGGGTGGCAGCCAAAAGTTAAATTCCCAGAACTGGTCCGAATGCTGGTGGATGCCCATATTTCACGCCTGCAGTAATTTGGGGACACAAACCAATTCACCAGGTAACTAAACGGAAAATATCTCTGGTGTTTTTTCCCCACGTCGTGGGAAAAAAACACCCAGGAATTATTTCTTAGACAGGTTCTTATTGAATGGCTCTGCAGCGCCAGGCGGACATATCAAGAAAACTGAAGCTCAACGTTAAAATAGCCGCTTGAAATCTTCCGTCGCCTGCACCAACCCGGCAGCGATCCCGGAATCGCGCACCGAATGCCCGCCGTCCGGGATAATGCGCAGGTCGGCGCCAGGCATGACCTGCTTCAAATCCCAGGCCGAACGGATCGGGCAGACCATATCGTAGCGCCCCTGGACAATGATCGTGGGTAGATGATTAATCGTTGGCGCCTTCTCCAACAGGTAGTTCTCGTTGGGAAGGAAGCACTGGTTGACAAAATAATGGGCTTCGATGCGCGAAATCGCCAGAGTCTTGCGCGGGTCTTCATCCTTCTCCAGGGCCGCCGGATCGGGAATGTGACGCGAACACTGCGTCTCCCACCGGCTCCAGGGCCAGGCCGCCGCCTGCTGGACAGCCGCATCCGGATCGGTCAGGCGTTTGTAGTATGCCTGCAGCAGATCGCCGCGCTCCGCGGATGGGATGGGGGCCGTAAATTGGTCCCAGCCTTCCGGGAAGACATGCGATGCACCTTCTTGATACAGCCAATCCAGCTCCGATTGGCGGCACAGAAAGATGCCCCTCATCACCAGTCCCAGCACGCGATCGGGATGCTGGATGGCATACGTCAGGGAGAGCGAACTGCCCCAACTTCCGCCAAATACCAGCCAGCGCTCGATGCCCAGCATCTCGCGCACCCGTTCAACATCCGCCACCAGGTCCCAGGTTGTATTCTCGCGCAGTTCGGCATGCGGGGTGGATTGGCCCGCGCCGCGCTGGTCAAACAGGATAATGCGGTAAAAACGCGGATCATAAAAACGGCGTGCCAGACCGTTGATCCCTCCCCCTGGGCCGCCGTGTAAATAGACCACCGGTTTTCCCTGTGGGTTGCCCACTTCTTCATAGTACAGCGTGTGCAGATCGGATACGGGCAGGAACCCGCTGTGATAAGGCTCAATCTCCGGAAAAACGGGCAAGTTAGCTTCCATGTTCACTCCCAGGTAAAAAAAATCGGTGACCAGCCACAACACCGGCCACCGTTCTATTTTAACGCAGCAGTCATTAATTTGACAATCAATCCACAATGATTGTCTGGCGCACGATGTCGGGATCGGTGAAGCCATCCTTTCCGTCCACCGCTTTGGTTGAAAAGCTCCAGATCACCGCCCCCTGCGGCCCGGCCTGGAACCAGTGCGGCGTGTTTGGTTCGAGGGTGACTTGCTCGCCCGGACCCAGGATAATCTCATGCCGCACGGTATAGGTTTCCTGCCGGTGGGCGGGGGGCCGGCATTTGGGCGACGGTGCAGCTTCGCCCGGGGTATACAGGTACAGCTCCCCCCACGCGCAGCGGATGGTCTCTTCCTTGCCGGCGTAGCTGCCAATGCGCAGATGGGTATGTTCCGGCTCGGTCTGGTGCGGAAACAGCACCAGCAGTTTGGCGGCAATTTGCCCGGTGTCCACCAGGGTCAAAATCTGCGCGCCGCTGATTTCCAGTTCGCTCAGACCAAAATCCGCCACTTCCATGGCATCCAATTCATCCTGGCGCAGTGCCAGCCCGGTTTTTGCCAGAATCTCCGCGGCGCGCTGCCGGGCACGGTTGAATTCCTCACGCGTGATCATCTGTTTACCCCCTGGTTAAGCCCAATAAATTCCGTGCCTCAGCCGGAGTGGCGGGTTCCCGCCCCAGCTCGCGTGCGATGCGCACCAGCCGTTCGACCAATTGGGCATTGCTTCTGGCCGGTTCGCCGGGGCGGTAATAGGGATTATCCTCAAAACCGGCCCGGGCGTGACCGCCCATGGTCATGGCCATGGTTGAAGTCCACAGGTCGTTTCCGCCATGCCCAATCACCCCCCACAGCGCGCCAGGGGGCAGCGATTCGCTCAGAAACAGCAAGTTTTTGGGTGTGGCTGGCATGGCGCCCTGCTGACCCAGCACGAACCCAAACAAATACGGGGCTTCGAGCAAGCCCAATTCTGCCAATCTCATGGCATTGGCGATCATCCCGGCTTCAAAGATGACGATATCCGCTTTGATCTGGCGGCGCTGCATCTCCTCTGTCCAATAGCGGATATCCTCCGGAGAATTCACGTAAACACCCTGGTCGTAATTCACCGACCCCGGGTTCAACGAAGCCAGTTCGATCTCCGTCTGGAGCGACACCGAACGTTCTGCCGCGTTCAAGGTATTGATCCCGCCCGTCGAAGCCTCGATGACAATATCGCAGCGCTCGCGGATCAGGCGCAGCGTGCGCCGGAAGGCGGTTAGATCCATGGTGGGCTGGCCATCTTCGTCCCACACGTGCAGGTGAACCACATTTGCTCCGGCGCTGTGAGCCCGCGCCACTTCAGCGGCCACCCCCTCCGGGGAAAGGTCCAGGTTCGGGAAATTGGCGCGCATATACGGCGGAATGCTGGGTGCAACGGTGATTAAAAGCTTCTCGTTCATCATAGCAGCGATTTGTACAGGTGGCTGAATGCGCGGGCGGGAATGCCTTCTTTGAGCATGTTCTCCATGGCATCCATGCCGATCTTATCGACCAGTTTCTCGGCGGTCTTGACGATCTCGATCGAGGTCCGCATGCCTTCGACCATGTCGCCGTCGCGCACGATCACATCGTAAGAAAACCATCCATCCCAATTCAGGCGGCGCAGGTAGAACATCACTTCCACCAGGTCCCAGATATTGACCGATCCGGGCATCATATCCCAATCCCATTCACGCGCATTGTCGTTAAAGTGCACGTAAAACAGGCGTCCGGCCAATGCCGCCAGGCCGAGCGCTTCGGCAGGGGTCTCTTTGGCGATCAAGGAATGACCTACGTCCATGGTCACGCCGACATGCGCCTGTTGGATGCGCTCGCACAGGTACAGTGCCCGCCCCATATCCGACAGCAGGTTGAAATTGCGCGATTCATTCAGCTTGTATTCCAGGCTGATGCGCACATCGCTGCGGTGTTTGCTGGCTTCGGCGATACCTTCCTCCAGCCAGGTCCACTGCTTGAGGTAATCAACTTCAAAGGCGTAGTTGTGCCCGTCGATCAGCGGGCAGCAGGTGATCATATTCGTGCCAAATTCCACCGCCAGGTCCATGGCGGTCTTCATCTCCTGCACAGCCTTGCGGCGAATGGCCGCGTCCGGGCTGGTGAAGGAGCCGCTCTGCCAGTGCTTCTCGGATTTGACATTGAGATTGACCGCCGACAGCCTGAAGCCGGAATCTTTGACGATTTTGATCGCCTCCTGCATGTTGTCGAATTCACTCGGATAAGTGACTTCGATCCCATCCGCTCCGGGGATTTGTTTGGACATTTCCAGGCGCTGACGCAAATCTCTCGTATCCTGGTAGTTGTGAAAGCGGTCCGAAATTCGCCCCATCATACCGATCATTAATGAATGTTTGATTGCCATATCAACCGCTATCCTCCCGTAATTTCCTTCAACAGATCAAAGAATCCTTTTTTGCGCTCCGAGCTGATTCCCCAATTGACCGGCACGCTCTGGTAGCCTTCGTCAAAACCTTCGCCCTGCATGCGGTAGTCAAAATAGCCCCAACCCACATATTGGCTGACAGCAGCGATCATGTTATTAAACGGTTTGTCAAAATCGAAATGGTCGTCTTCATTGAACAGCACCGGCATCGTGCGGTAGCCTTCCACCTGGCGAACTTTACCCACCATTTCAACGATCTGATTGGGATCGCCGACCCCATTGCCGTGGACCAGCAGAAAGTCGGAGACTTTCACCACGTTTGCCGGCGGGATATACCCGCCCCCGAAGCTGGTTCCTACCAGCAGCCGGCGTCCGTCCTGGGTGCGGGCTTGGGCGCGCTCGATCAGTTCGGACACACCCTCCGGGCGCAGCAAGGTCTGCTGGTAGCGGACGTTGCTCTCGTTATCAATTTCAATCATGACGTTGCGGTAACCATGGGCTAACACCCAATCGACCGCATTGTCCACCGCCTGTCGGATCGCATGCGGGCCATCCAGAACTTTCTCCTGGCCAAAATAGAAAATCCCCAGGATGGCGACCATGCCCAACGCGTCGGCTCGATCCAGGATGCGCTCCAGGCGGGCCATGTACTCGGGGCGCAGGCTGCCGTCCGCGTTGATCGCCGAATTGATCCAGGGCTGCGCTTTGGAATAACCCTGCGGGCTGCCGCCCTGTAAATTGAGGGTCAGCCCCAACAGGCCGTGCCGGCGCCATTCCGGCATGGCTGCGATGAATTCTGCCGTGTTGCGTTCCGCATCCCATGTGCCCGTATCCGGATAAACCCATAAACCGCGGCTGGTTCGGATTCTGGTCATCGAAAATACCCTGAACCATGCGCGAATTCATCAGCAAGCCTTCGATTTTATATCCGTTCCAGGTCCGGCCCGGATAGGTCGGTTTTTCGTTGATCGTAAAGGCATCGCCTCGAATAGAAACTGCAGTTTTGCGTGATTTCATGATCGCCTTTCCAGACAAAGATATAGATGCATCCTGTAAGAAGCTGTAGGTTTGATTGTATACAGTTTAACGATCGGAAGATGGGCTGTCAACCTTAAAAAATCCGCAGTCCATGTGGCAGGAATATAAAAACCGGCCGCTCCTATGCAGAGAAACCGGTTTCAGAAGATAACAGGTGTGGATTACGATGTGCCGCGCCGGCGCACCACCAGAAACAGAATGACCGCAACTATCGCCACGGCCCCGCCCACAAACCACAGGATGGAACTCTGACCGTCTGCCGCTGGCACTGCTGCGGGATCGATTTGGGCTGCTTCGGTGGGCTGCGGGGCGGTCGTGGGAACGGTCACGTCCCCCACCCCAAAATTGAAGCTGCCCTCGGCGGAATCGCCATCTTCCAGGCTGATGCTCCACTTGACTGTATAGACACCTTTCGGCAGCGTGGGCAAATCCACGACCATCACCTGGTGGCTGGCATCGGTTAAATCGACCCCGCCCCCACCCTGGTCGACTTCCTGCCCCTGGGCATCAAATACCTTGAGGGTGCTGGTTTCAGCTGCAGCTTCTTCCGGAAACCATACGGTCACCTTTGCCGGCGGCTGCGGCAGGGCCGTGCCTTCGGCAGGGTCGCTTTTGGTAGGCTGCACATCGTGTGCGGAGACAGGCGAGTACCCAAACGGCAGCAGAAGCGCAAAGAGCACCAGAATGAAAACTTTGTACCACCCGAATGGTGTAAACGGTGAACTTTTTTGGTGAGAATCCATGAATATACCCTTTAAAAATTCTTCGGGAAAGGGGTCGGGAGATGGGGTTGTTTTATACAGATGCTCCCCAAAAGGTGAATTTGAGGAGCATCATATTTACGCTACAGGACCCCAAACTGCCGGTAAACTTCATCGATCGAAATGCCGGAAGCCAACATCTCGCGTTCTTTATTTTCTATTTCGTACGTGTGTTCAACCCGCAGCAGTACCTCATCCACAATCTCGCCCGGGATGAGCTGCACGCCGTCGTTATCTCCAAAGATAAAATCGCCGGGGTACACGCGCACGTAATGCGCCAGATGGCCGGGAAGCATGATCGGCACGTTGACATCGGTCACTGCCCAGCCCCCAAAAGCATTGGGAGTCGTGCCAAACGTGAAAATCGGAAAGTCGGGCATCTTCAAAACGTACTGTGTATCCCGGCAGTTGCCCGCGATCAGCATCCCGCGGCAGCCGTGCGCGTAGGCCACCTGGCAGCTCATCTCGCCAAATTGGGCCGGCTGCATATCGCCACCGCAGTCAAAACACAGGATCGACCCGGGCTCGGATTCGGCCACGGTGCGCATCATGCGCTTTTGCGGATGCCCGCCTTCTGCTTCCCACTTGGCGTCTAGAATTTTGCGTTCTTCATCGGTCAGTTCTTCCAACACCAGGCTGTGCAGTTTGACCGGTAAAGCCCGCCCCACCAGCTGCATGCCCTGGCGCAAGGCAAAAAATCGGTGCGAGAAGACCGAATCGCGCACGCCCAGGTTACCCAGGGCATCCGAAACGCACCCGCCGTAACCGGCGCGGCGGAAACGTTCAATCCTTTCCGTGTCACTGATCTCCAGATGCCGGATTTCTTCGGCGGGAATTGTAAAACTGCGTGGTTTTGGCATAGCGGAATTCCTCCTAAAAACATTAGTTTGTAGACCGGGCTGTATTTGCAGCCCAGCCAAAGATTACGAGCCAATCAGCTCCACAAGCGGTCGTGTGCCCATTCGCCATCCCAGGCAGAGGTATCTTCCCACAGCCCAGGAAAATCGGGGTGCAGGTGTGCCCGGATCACTTCATCATCCAGGGATTCGATGCCCAGCCCGGGAGCATCCGGCACATCGATAAAGCCCTGTTGGACAAGCGGTCGCGGCAGACCGTGGACCAGGTCATCCCACCAGGGCACATCATTGGAGTGAAACTCCAGCGCCAGAAAATTTTCGGTCGCGGCGGCGCTGTGCACGGCTGCCAGGCAGCCGATCGGACTTTCGGCCATGTGGATCGCCATCGCCGCGGCATGCTCCTGGGCCAGATCGCCAATTTTCTTGTTCTCCAGGATGCCGCCCGAGGTGAGCAGGTCCGGGTGGACCACGGATACCCCGCCGGCTTCCAACAATGGGCGGAAATTCTCCTTGAGATAGATATCCTCGCCGGTGCACACCGGGATCTGGATCGCCCGCCGAAGCTGCACGTATTGGTCGGTGTACTGCCAGGGCAGCAGGTCCTCGATCCAGGCCAGGTTGAACTTTTCCAGACGCTTCCCCAGACGGATGCAGTCTTCCAGGCCAATATGGCCGATATGGTCTACCGCCAGGGGGATTTCATAGCCGATGGCGGCGCGTGCATCCGCCACGTACTGTTCCAGTTCGTCCAGTCCTTTCTCCGTGAGGTGGATTCCGGTAAAGGGGTGCGGCACATTGTTTAAATCATACCCCCGGTTGCGCAGCCAGCGCTCTTCCATCGTCTTCGGCTTTCCCCGCCGGTTGAATGCGGCCATCTCATCCAGCAGCCCGACCGGTGCCGAAAGCGTGCCCGGCTCGCCGGCAAGCTGGCCGATCCCCAGGTCCATTTTGAGAAAAGTAAAGCCGCGTTCCATGCGCTTCTTGAGCGCCTGTCCCATTTTGACCCCATCCGGCTTGCCGGTAACGTCGGTATCACAGTAAATACGGATGCGGTCGCGGAACTTCCCCCCCAGCATCTGGTAGACCGGCACCCCGTAGGCCTTGCCGGCCAGGTCCCACAATGCCACCTCAATCCCACTCACCCCGCCCCCCTGGCGCGACTGCCCGCCGAACTGCTTGATCCGGCGGAAGAGCTTATCCACATTGCACGGGTTTTCTCCCAACAGGCGGCTCTTGAGCATCAGGGCATAGGTTTTGCTGGCTGAATCGCGCACTTCACCGTAACCAACCAGCCCCTGGTTGGTATAGATCTTCATCAAGGTGCAGGGCATGGGCGCACCGATGATGTCGGCAAAGCGCATATCGGTAATTTTCAGATCCGAGGGCCGCGACCAGGTCTTAACATGGTCCAGCACCTTTTCTAACTCATCATTTGTCTTCATTTTCCTCATACTCCAAACGAATATTCCACTTTAAATCCCAGCAGGTCGCGCACCCGGTCGATGCTCACCAGGGTGCTGGTCCCTTCCAGGGGAGATTTAAATTCCGTCACGTCCGGGTAAAACAGGTCAGCCAGCGTGCGCGAGGGTACCCCGGTCCAGTTGTGGTCATCATTGACAAACAGGGTGTGGCTGCCCTCGTAAGGTTTCACCAGGGCCAGCTCGATTGCCTGGGCCGAATTGCGTTCATCCAGGCAGGTCCAGAAGTTCACCCGGTTGCTCATCGCATGGTAGTCGTCCCCCAGTAATTCGGGCTGTTCGGCTTTAATGCGCCGTGCTACCTGGCGGTCCTCCAGGATGCCCTGTGCGCGCAGCGCATTGTACTGCTGCCAGGCATTTTCATACCAGCGGCTGCGCGCTTCCGCGCTGAGCGCAACCAAGCGCTCGACCAGGGCCTGCGCCCATTCCCGGCGCTGAGGGATGGCCTCATGGTAGCTTGCCGGGGTGACCCACGGCAGGCGGTAGGCCACACCCGAGATGCCGGACCGCCGCCAATAGTAATCGCCGATATCCTCAATCACCTGCTTGGAAAATGAATAAACATCCGTGGCAACGCACGGGTGGTCCTCGTCCACCGGCAGATAATGGATCGGTGACGGCTTGCGTCCGTAAAATACGCCCAGGGCGTTGATCGAACTGGCCTGCACCACCCGCCGGATGCCTTCCTCTTCAGCCGCCCGGTACACATTAAACGTCCCCTGGGCATTGGCCAGAAATACCTGGTCGCTGGTTCCCCCGGACGGCGCCGGAATAGCCGCCAGGTGAACAATCGCTTCAAACCCGCGCACGGCTTCGCGCAGGCGAAGGTAGTCGTTGATATCACATACCTCATAGGCGGCCCCGGGAATCTCAGATTCCCGGGCTGCGGCCGATAACCTTGACCGAAAAACCATTTTTCGCCAAACGGGCCACGGCCGCTTTTCCGACCGCGCCATTTCCACCGGTCACCAGAACACGCATCATGGCATATCCTTTACAGTAATCCCAATAAAATCCTGCCCGAGTCATTCCCCGATAGGGTCAGGAATGGTACACGGCTTCGCGCAGCCCTTTCAGGTAGCCAATCGCGAACAGGCGCCCGATCGCAGAGTAAGATGGGTGATCGTTATCATCCCCTTCCATGGTCGGCACGTGATCCGGGCGGCAAACACCTTCGTAGCCAATCTCTTTGTAGGCACGCATGCAGGCCACCATATCCGTCTTGCCTTCATCATGGAAAGTCTCGACAAACTTCTCAGGTGTGCCGCGCACATCCCTGAAGTGCACAAAGAAAATTTTATCCTGCTTGCCAAAATGGCGGATCACGCCCGGCAGGTCGTCCGTCATCAGGGTGAAATTTCCCTGGCACAGGCCAATCCCATTGACCGGGCTGGGCACCAGGTCCACCAGGCGCTGAAAATTCTCGACACTGCGCATGATTTTGCCCAGGCCGCGGATCGGGGAGATTGGCGGATCGTCGGGGTGCATCGCCAGTTTAACGCCGGACTCTTCGGCCACCGGAACGATAATTTCGAGGAAATACTTAAGGTTTTGCCACAGGCGCTCCTCGCTGACCTCGCCGTACTCGGTCAGTGGTGCCTGACGCATCAGTTCGTGGTCATAGCCGGTTGCCAGCGCGCCCCCCCGCGCGGGAACAGTCGTAGAAGTGCGCATCCAGTTGAACACTGGCATCCATTCGTAGCACCATACCCCCACCCCCAGCCGTCCCAGGTTGCGGATCAGGTCGATGACGGACTCAATTTCACCATCCCGCCCGGGCAGCCCCAGCTTGATTTTATTCATCGGCGGGCGGCTCTCCAACACATCCATGGTAAAACCGGCATCTTCATAGGCAGATTTCAAGCGCACCAGCGACATATAGCTCCAGGGAAGTTCTTCCCGGCTGACATCCAGGCCGTTGCGAAAATCCATGCCGCCTACGACATGATCGATCCCGCACTGCTTGACCATTCGCCACAAATGAACTTGATAAGGGGCAAATACCTCTGCAATTTTAATCATTGGCAAGATCCTTTTTTGCACGTAATCGCTTGGTTTTTCAGGCACAGGCATTTAGTATATACTATTTCTATAATCATTTATATGGATCCTGCCTGGTTTCAAACGAAGAGGCAGAATGGAAAGGAGAAAAAAATGAACATGCGATTCATGGGCAAAACCGGGCTGAAAGTCAGCGAATTGTGCCTGGGGGCGATGACCTTTGGCCGCGAAACCAGCGAACCGGACAGCTTCCGCATGCTGGACCGGTTTATCGATGCCGGTGGCAACTTCATCGACACCGCCGATGTGTATACGCAAGGCATCTCCGAAGAAATTCTCGGTCGCTGGCTGAAGCAGAAGCAGCGCGACGACCTGGTGATTGCCACCAAGGTGCGTTTCAACATGGGCCCCGGGCCAAACGACGTGGGCGTTTCTCGCAAGCACGTCCTCTCCGCGGTCGAAGCCAGCCTGCGCCGGCTGGGGACCGACTATATTGACCTGTACCAGATCCACTGCTGGGATGAGAAAACCCCCTTGTCGGAAACGCTTTCCGCCATGGATACCCTGGTCAAGGCTGGCAAGGTGCGCTATCTCGGCGCCAGCAACTTCTCCGGCTGGCAGATGCAGAAAGCCATCGACCTGTCTAACCGCATGGGCTGGGAACCGTTTACATGCCTCCAACCGCAGTACAATTTGCTCGAACGCGGCATCGAGTGGGAAGTTGTGCCGGTGTGCCTCAACGAAGGCGTGGGCATGATCCCCTGGAGCCCGCTGCGCGGTGGCTGGTTGAGTGGCAAATACCGGCGCGACATGCAGCAGCCCCCCGAGGGCAGCCGGGTGCAGATCGCCGAAGAAAAAGGTTGGGGCGAAAACTGGTCCACCTATGCCAACGAGCACACCTGGAACATCATCGATGTGCTGCTGGCCGTGGCGGAAGAAACGGGCAAGCAGCCCGCCCAGGTAGCGATCAACTGGCTGCTGCAAAAACCGGGGGTCACCGCCCCGATCATTGGCGCGCGCACCATGCAGCAGTTAGAAAGCAACCTGGGGTCCAGCGGTTGGGCCCTGACCCCGGACCAATTCGAGCGCCTGGAAAACGCCAGCCAGCCGGCCATCTTCTACCCGTATGATGTGATCACCCGCTCGCAGCGCTCTTAATTTGGCCGCGACAAATAAGAATCTTAAGAGGGTGTTTTACCTCAAGGCGGTAAAACACCCTCTTAAAAGACTAATGATGGTTATTCTTATAACGATCCGGAAAGTGAACACTTTCCGGATCGTTAATAAACTTCCGGGTTAGCGCAGGTCGGCAGCTTTTTACCAGCCAGCCCGGCAGCGATGTTCTCCGCCGCCATGATGGCCATTTTGGTGCGCGATTGCACGCTCGCGCTGGCAATATGCGGCGCCAGGATTACGTTTTCCAGACTGAGCAGCGGGCTGTCCATCGGCAGCGGTTCTACCTCGGTCACATCCAGCCCGGCGCTGGCAATCTGTCCATGCGAAAGGGCATAATACAGCGCTGCTTCATCCACCACCGGCCCGCGCGAGGTGTTCACCAGCACGGCAGTCGGCTTCATCAGGCTGAACTGGCTCGTACCGATCAGGTGGCGCGTATCTTCGGTTAACGCGGTGTGCAGGGTGAGGTAATCTGCCTCGCCCAATACCGTTTCAAAGGAAGCATATTCGGCGCCCAATTCCGCTTCGGCTTCTTGGTTGCGGTTGGTGTCAAAATAGAGAATGCGCATGCCGAAACCCCTGGCGCGCCGGGCAACCGCCTGTCCGATCCGTCCGAAGCCAATAATTCCCAGGGTAGCGCCAGACACATCCCGGCCCAGCAGAATGCTCGGTCCCCAGGTCTTCCAGTGCCCGGCCCGCGTATAGCGGTCGCCTTCCGCCACCCGCCGCCCGGCGGCCATGAGCAGTGCCCAGGCAAAATCGGCGGTTGTTTCGGTCAGCACGCCGGGGGTATTGCCCACCGGAATACCGCGCGCGGTAGCCGCGGCGTGATCAATATTATCGAAACCGACCGCGTATTGGGCAATCACCTTGAGCTGCGGTCCGATCGCATCCATTAAAGCGCCGTCAATCCGGTCGGACAGCAGGGTCAACAAACCTTGCACGCCTTGCCCGCGCGAAAGTATCGTTTCATACGGAGGGGGAAGCTCGCCTTCCCACACATCCACCTCGGCCACTTTTTGCAGAATATCCAGGCCAGGCTGTGGAATCCGTCTTGTCACAAAAACCTTGGGGAGTGTCATCTCAGCGCTCCTTTCTTTTTTCCATCAAATAATCAGGGACAAACAGGCTGAAACACCGGCGGTATTTTGCGTAGTTCACCGGGGGCAGCTTCAAATGTATTTTAGATTTTACTACTTTACGCTGATTATTTCTTGCGCGCAATCACTTTGATCACTGCCTGCATAATATAAGGGCTGGTCAACCCGTATTTTTCGATCACTTCCAGGTATGGGCCCGATTCGGCGAAAGTATCTGCCACGCCCACGCGCTGCATGGGGATGGGATGGTTTTCGACCAGCACTTCCGCCACGGCGCTGCCCAGACCGCCAAAGATGATATTGTTCTCGGCGGTAACCATCGCACCGGTCTCTTCAGCCGCCTGGATAATCGCCGTCGTGTCCAGCGGTTTGAGGGTGTGACAGTCCATCACCCGCACCTCAATTCCCTGGCGAGCCAACGCTGCGGCGGCCACCAGGGCCTGGGCCACAAGGTCGCGGTTGGCAATGATCGTCGCATCCCGGCCATCCCGCAGGGTGACCATCCGGCCGATTTCGAAGGGATATTCGTGGTCGAACAACACCGGCACCGGATCGCGCGTCAGGCTCAGGTAGACCGGCCCCTCATATTCGGCTGCCGCCAGGGTGGCCAGCACCGTTGAAGGAGAATTGGCCGGGGCGATGACACACGACCCCGCCAGCGAACGCAGGATGGATAGATCCTCCTGGGCCTGGTGGGTCACGCCGTCCGGGCCGGGGGTGATCCCGCTGTGGCTGGCCCCAATTTTGACATTCAGATGCGGATAATGGATGCTGTTGCGCACCTGGTCCAGGGCGCGCATGCTGGCGAAAACCGCGTAGGTGCAGGCAAACGGGATCAGCCCGGTGGTGGCCATCCCTGCCGCGGCCGCCATCATATTTTGCTCGGAAATTCCAAAGTTGAACGCCCGCTCGGGATATTTCTCGGCAAATTTATGCGTGTTCATCGACTTCGAAACATCGGCATTCAACACCACCACCCGCGGATTGCTTTCGCCCAGTTCAAGCAGGGCTTCTGCAAAAGCGAAGCGTGTGGCCTGGGCTTTAACCGCCGGGTGGGTGAAGAGTTCGCCGTTCTCGATATACGGGATGATCTCAGGACGGATATAGTGGTACGGGGAAGCTGTCATACCGCACCGCCCAGACCGCCGGCAACTTCCTGCACCGCCTGTGCGAACTGCACCGCATTGGGCGCTTTGCCGTGCCAGGCGGGCTGGTTTTCCATGAACGACACCCCCTTGCCTTTCACCGTCCTGGCCACAATCGCCACCGGTTTGCCCTGGATCGTCAGCGCGCATTCCAGCGCCTCGACCACTTCCACCATGTGGTTGCCGTTTATCTCCAGCACGTGCCAGCCAAAGGCGCGCCATTTCGCGGCCACGGGTTCCATCGGCATGACATCGTTGGTAAAGGTGTCATTCTGTATGCCGTTGTTGTCGATGATCACGGTCATGTTATCCAGCTTCCACTTGTTCCCGGCCATGGCCGCTTCCCAGACCGATCCCTCTTGCATTTCCCCATCCCCGACCACCACCCACACGTGGTAATCTCGCTTCTGCAGGCGGGCGCTCAACGCCATGCCGATCCCCGCGCAAATGCCCTGCCCCAGGGAACCGACTGTCATATCCACGCCCGGGGTCTTGTTCATATCGGCGTGTCCTTGCAGGATGCTGTTCAGTTTGCGCAGCGTCTTCAGGTGAGATCGGTCAAAATATCCCCGGTTCGCCAGTACGGCATACCATACCGGGCAGGCATGGCCCTTGGATAAAATAAACCGGTCGCGGTCGGGCCATTGGGGAAACTGTGGGTTGACGCGCATCATGCGGAAATACAGCGCGGTCAGGATATCTGCCGCCGATAGTGACCCGCCGGGATGCCCGGCCTGGGCCACATAGATCATCTCCAGGATATCCAGCCGGACTTGTATGGCCTGTCGTTCCAGTTCCGCAACGCTCATTCGGGGAGAATATGGATCGATCGACTCGGTCATTTAATACCTCTTTTTGACAAATCGGCTTTCCATAAGGGCGCACGGCGTACGCCAGGTGCAAGTGTTGCCTGGACGATGGATGCCAGTTTGCGCATCCTTCGGGTGGCGTGTGTGGTCCGCGCTAGCCCTTGCCCCAGGCCGCCTGGTTGCTGCCCGATCACATCAGGCGTTCGTACCCTGCTGTTTAATAAGGCGCAGAGTCTGGATACTTTCCAATTCAACCCGGTGGCTGATTTCTTTCGTCAGGCGCGTGGCTGCCGCGATATCCTGGCTTTCGATTGCATCCAGAATTCTTATATGGTCCGTGGCCACCGTTTCCGGGGTGTAATCCGAAAGTGCTATAAAGCGCTGGTTGAGCAGCATCTGGCACTGGGCCTGGAGTGCATGCCATTCCTTTAAAAGGCGGCTGTGCTGTGCTTTTTCGCAAATAAATTCGTGAAACCGCATATCCAGGCGGGCCAGTTCGGCAAAATCACGTTTTTTGACGACCTGTGCCTGTTCTGTGAATCATTTTGCGCAGTTCAGTAAAATCACTGGCCGTCATCCGAGGCGCTGCCCATTCAATCGCCATGATTTCAAACACAGCGCGCAGCGAGAAAACCTCGCGCACATCCTCCTCGCTGAAATCGGTGACGAAACAACCCCGATTGTTAAACCGGACGACCAGACCTTCTTGCTCCAGCTGGCGCAGCGCTTCCCGAATGGGAATACGGCTGACCGCCATCTGTTCCGAAAGTGCTGCCTCGGTCAGATGCTGGCCCAATTCCAGCTTTCCACTGACGATTGCCTGGCGGATTAAGTCCACCACTTCTTGTTGAACTGAGCGCTGTTCAATCCGGGTAAAAACTGAAGAGTCCATTTTTCTTTCCTGTACCTAAATATAAGAAAATTTTGTATACAATATACTTTGAATTATAAAATATATCTGTCAACTTTTCCAGTCGACAAATGTCCTGTGCTGGTTGCCAAGAAGGGTACTGGCCTTATTAATGGTGGATAATTCGCAGCCACCTCTTGAAGCCCAGATGTGTCAAAAATGAGTTTTTTCTTCCCCTGCCGATATATCCCCCAGGTTGGGCTTTCGCTTTCCAGTTTTACTTCCCTTTAGCCCCTTTTTTCGCTTTCCTTCAAGGAAGTGGAAAAGAAAGCAATTCAAATACCGTCCATCGGTGAGTGGTGAACCCAGCCGCCGCAGCCGGTGTCCGTCTGCGATATTTTCTGGGAGTCTGTTTACCCTTGCGCGCCAACGGCTGAGCCAATTTCACCCTGAGACTTTCATGATATCTGACGAAGTGGTAATATCCCCGCCACCAATCCAGGGAGATTTCTAACTCTGGCGTATATTGTGCCATGCCCCATGTCCGGCGGGTCAAGAACGACACCCCTTGTCTCAAAGTGAGGTTGAGACGCTCGATGAAAGCGGTGTTGATTTTCCCGGATAACCCTAATGCTTTCAGTCCATCTTTCAGTTGTTCCAACTCTCCACACAACATGCGGCGCTCCACCCGCACCAATCGCCGACGACGTTGGACCTTCTTCAACTGGGCATACAGGAAAGTAGACGCGATTTCCCATACTGGTTTCTGGCCATCCTCACCTTGGCGCCAATATCCAAAATGAGCGGTTAAGGAGTAGAAATATAACTTCAGCCCATCGCTGCTGAAGATCGGAATACAGCCAGGCTGCAGCATCTGGCCAGTTCATGAACCACCGAGTAAGCCAGTTCCAAGGTACGCGGTCCCATTTTCAACACTGGTACCAGTTTGCTGCTGGCATCGATCGCTGCCCATACCCACATTTCCTGGTTTCCCTGGCGCACATTGGCCCACACTGCCAAAACATTCAGTGCCGTGGGCAGTTCATCCAACTGGATATGGTGCAGGATTAAATGGTGGAAGAAGTGGCGATGCACCTTGTCGGCCTGCTGCCCTGCCCGGGTCAGCCAGGTGCGCAGTGTCCCTTCTTTGATCTCAAACACCCGTTCCAGGGCAGACACATCCACACCTTCTGCCATCAAGGCCAGGATCAACGCTACTTTAGCCGAAGATGTCTTCAGGCGATAAAGAGCCGTTCCCCAACGCACACTGAACTTTCTGCCGCATGCCTGGCAACGCAAATCCTGGATGGTGTCGGTCTTGCCGTGTCGACCGTACCCAACCAGGGCGTGGATGCATTCGTCCACAATACCAAAATAGTTGCAATCCTGGTTTGGGCAGGCATATCCCTGGGTGGAGTGAGTTTTCTTTCGTCCGCGCGGCTTTTCACCTCCGACCAGGGCTTGAGCGCCTGCTCGGGAAGAGGATTATCCTGTTTATCTTTGTCGGCCTGGCAGAAAGGGCAATCGTCGGCCGTCTTGGGTTTGAGTGGCCGTGGTGTTTTCGGCTTGGGTCCGGATTCGGTAGACATACGAATCACTACCAATTGCCGGATCCAGAAAATAACGAGCAGACATAGGATGATGATGAAAAGGAATTGGTGTGAGTTCAACCGAATAATCCGAAAGGTGGGGTGAAAGATACCTGACAAGTTTATCTCTGCCTGCAGGTATCGTCTACCATCTCCGCCTGAATTACCCCCCACGGATTAGGGCTGGATCAATGATGCCAAGTAATCAATTTAATGAAAATGGACTGCCAAATATTTTGCAGAATGGAGGAAACTATGCTAAATTTAAGTGAGTTCAGCTACAACCATCACACCACAGGGGTGAAAAAGTTGATAAAATTTATTCGACGTGGATTTCCGGTACTGAATGATTATCCATGGCGTTCTCACAAATCAATCCTATAATGGGGATAGTCAATTTTTCCAACGGCAGAATTCAATCCATCATCAAGGGGGACCCAATGAAACGCGTCCATTCCGTTATCTTCGTGCTGACAGTCATCATCGCATCCCTGGGACTGGCACGCCAATCGCAAGCTGCGCCGATCCAATCATCCATGTCCTGGCAGGACCAATTCGGCGATAACCTCGGCCTGCATTCCCTTTCGGATACGGAGGTGGCTGCCGGCAGCGGTGCGCTCACATTGGCGCATGCCATCTCCAATCCCAGTTTGTACAAGAGTTCGGGTGAAGCCGTCTCGGAGATCGTCAATCCATCCGTCAAGACAATCCCAACTCCCCAGCTCTTCAGAACTGTCACCGATGGGAAAAATGGATATTTATATCTTTCAAGTCAGGGAGATTTATATTCTTACCGGTTAGAGACGGGTGAATTTGCCCAAACAAGCATATCATTCGCCGGACAGCACATCACATCCATGACTACCGCCCCGGACGGAAAGATTTTCATGGGTGTCAGCACACTGGTGGATAGTATGAATTGCCCGGAAAACTGCCTCTACGGCACGGGCAAAATCTGGTCCTATGATCCCGCTACCGGGGACCTCGAAGACTACGGCGTTCCGCTGATCGATACGGCCTTAACGACCGCTTTGGTTCCCGGGCCTTCAGATTTAATCTATGGAATTGCCAATATCTGGTCCACCTCGGCAAATCTGACGTCTCATTTATTCTATTTTTCCAACGGGTCCGGTCATTTTACCGATCTTGGGGCCATTTCCCCGTCCCAGAATATGTTTGAGAAGTTCAGCAAATCTCTGGCCGTCGCTCCGAATGGCAAGGTGTATTTCGGCACACTTGTGTCAACGATTGGGCATCTGAACGAATACAATCCTGTTGGAAATACCTTCTCCGATAAAGGCGCAATCCAGGGTCAAGGTCCTATGAATTCACTCGCTGTGGGTCCAAATTCCACGATCTTTGGCGGGTCGAGCAATCAATATAACGGCGGAATGGGTGTGTTCTTTACCTATCAAAATAACGCGTTTGCTGTGATCCCTCCCAACAACTTTAACCGCGGCGTGTATGCCATCACGGCCGGAAATGACAACCGTATCTACGGCGCTTATAGAAGTCCATGGGCGCTTAATTTATTCGCGTACGATCCTGCCAGCGGCAACTACTCCGAGACCGGGCGGATCAAGGCCGGAGACGACCATATTGGGACGATGACCGCTGCGTCCGATGGGCGTGTCTATGCATTGGGGACGTATGCGCCCGACCTGTTTATTTACAATCCAAAAATTAACATTACGGGCTGGGATAAGCTGTATTTTGATGCCGCCGCACCTTCGGGAACGTATGTCAAGGTGGATGTGCTGGACACCAAAGGTACGGTTCTTCTTTCGGATGTATCCAACGGCGCCAGCCTGGCGAGTATTAACGCTGCTCTTTATCCGTCGATCCAGCTTCGAGCCCGCCTGGGCGGCAGCGGGACCGTCACGCCCGCGCTGGACAGTTGGAAGGTGACCTGGAAAGCGTCAGGGGTGCTTTCTTCTATTTCGGGCCGGGTGACCGATGCGAACAACATGCCGTTTCAAAATGTGGTCGTGACCCTGAATGGGGCTAGCCCCGCCTCCACGAATACGGATGGAATGTTCGCGTATAACAATCTTTTACCCGACACCTATACCCTGACGCCTGCGCTGGCCGGGTATTCATTCTGGCCGGCCACCCGAGTGGTGACCCTTCCTCCGGCGGCTGGATCGATGAACTTTACCATCCTTGCCAATGCCGTGAGCACCACCGTCAACCCTGGCCCCGGCTCCTCTGTTAATCTGACTTACAGCGATACACAGGGTCTGCCGACCGGGCTGCTGATTTCCCCCAGCGCTGTGACCCAACCAACAACCTTTGTCATGACCCCCACCATGGCTTTCAGTGGTCCTGGATTTGCTTTTGGCGGGCACGCCTTTGAAATTTCAGCCTTCCCCAACGGCACCTTCCAGCCGGGTTACACATTCCAGGAACCCGTTCTTCTGACGATTCATTACAGTGACGCGGATGTGCGGCTTGTGTCTGACCTCAGCCAATTGAGCATTCGCTGGTGGAATGGCAGCCAATGGCAGGACGCCGCAAAAACCTGCAGCCCCGCGTCGACCTACTTGCGCGACATCGCGGCGCATACCATCACGCTGCCCATCTGCCACCTGTCCACCTACGGGCTTTTTGGGGTGACGAACCAGGTCTACCTGCCCTTAACCAAAAAATGACCCCTCTTTCTACGAAACCGTAGGTTGGAAGTTCCCGAATTAAATGTGACCGCGCAGGCGAGGCCCGCGCGGTCACATTTAATTCGGGAATTTTCTCCTGTAAGGTGTATATAATACATCCACACCTTCTGGCTAATCGATTTACCCTAAATAAAGTAACCTCTTCATTATTTTGAATCAGCTTACCGATTTGTGGTAAGCTGTTTGACTTGTAGAACCCATTTCTCAAGGAAGGCTCATGATCTCAACACTACTGATGTCATTGTTCTCCATATTTTTCGATCTGGTGGCAATCTTGAGAACCTCTAAAAGTGATAAAGATTTGGAGATTCTTATCCTTCGCCAACAGGTGCGCATCTTACAACGCAAAACGAAAACGCCTCCGCGAATATCTGATCCTGAACGAATGGTATTGGCAACCCTCTTGGACAAGTATTGTAGATTCAAGGACGGTGCACGCCAGATCTTCATCAGGTCATGTTGATCTTCAAACCGGATACAGTTCTGCGCTGGCATCGAGAACTGGTTCGCCGCAAATGGACCTTCAAACGAAAAGGAAAACCGGGCAGACCAGTCATCTCGCCTGAGCTTGAAGCGTTGATTATTCGTTTGGCGAAAGAAAACCCGCGCTGGGGCTACGACAAGATCCAGGGTGAACTGCTCAAACTTGGTTACAAACTATGTGCCTCTTCAGTACGCAATATTCTAAAGAGACATCGGGTACCACCTACAAATGAACGATCTTCTGGTTCCTGGCGAGCCTTCCTGGGACACTACAAGGATCAGATCCTGGCCTGCGATTTCTTCACCGTGGAGACCATCTGGCTTAAGACGATCTACGTTCTGTTTTTTATTGAATTGGGTACACGACGTATCCATTTGGCTGGCTGCACAACCGCTCCTGACTCAACCTGGGTTACACAACAGGCACGGCAGCTGGTCTGGAAGCTGAACGATGATGCTAAAGAGATTGCTTTTCTTATCCATGATAACGATAAGAAATTTACCTCATCGTTCGATCTTGTGTTTTCATCAGAAAAGGTAGAAATCTTACATACTCCCTTTCAAGCCCCCAGGGCGAATTCCTTTGCTGAACGATGGGTGCGATCTGCTCGCGAAGAGTGTCTGGACCAAATTCTGATTCTAAATGAAAATCACCTTCAGCGTGTTCTGAAAGAGTATGATCAATACTACAACCATGCTCGCCCACATCAAGGGATCGGTCAGAGATTTCCTGTTTCCGTTCCAGGACGAGAACGGAACCGAAATGGTCCAATACGGAGGCGAAATATCCTGGGAGGCATCATCCACGATTACCAAAGACAGCCTTCTTCTCAGGTTTATACCCATGGTTAGGTTTTTTACACCATACAGGGCACGTCCAAAATATCCATTGTAGATTGTGACGATCCCAATAACCAGGCCTTTCTAGTTTTCAGAAAAACGGCCGAGATGGACGAACGAAATCAGGTCCAGCCATAATTCGCAGTTGGTAACTCAATTATAGTCAGACATGGTAAGATTGCGGGCGATTTCACTCTGCCGCTCGGAACAACGTTATCACCATGTCTCACGACTTGCTCATCATCCTCCTTGCCGTCCTCCTGACCTGGGAATTCAACCGGTTTCTCAAATCCCGAAGTTTTCGCAATTTTATAGTTCGATTAAAACCACCTACTTCTCCACCCAAGCCCCGGGTGATGAAGCCCAAAAGTGAAAAGGATTGTCCGTTTTGCGTGGCAGAGAAGATTGCCGGAAATCAACGGGGTGAATCCTGCACCCATCTCCCAGTTCCATGGCGCCAGCGCAAAGGTCGGGGTGGGCGCAAGAAGTGGATCTCGACACAGGGCTACGCCTGCACAAACCCAAGTTGTGATTATTATCGAATTATTGACGAACAGATCCATGCCTTGATAGGGTATGGCGGTCACGGTAAGGATGAAAATATTCAGGATTTTTTCTGCCAGTGCTGCAAACGGAAGTTCTCTGCTCGGCGGAATACGGTGTTGTACTGCCTGAAGACCTCCTCCCAGGTAGTGTCGTTGGTTTTGATGTTACTGGCGTTGGGCGTAGATATATCCACCCTCGAAGAAGTCTACGGAATATGCGAGAGCACGCTGCGGACATGGTTATCGCGCAGCGGGGATCATGGACAAAAATTACACCAACGCTTCTTGATCGGATTGGACCTGGTCCATGTTCAGCTGGATGAGCTGTGGGCCGAGGTGAAACATGCCAGGCATGAAACCTGGGTATGGGCGGCAACTGATGTGAAGACCAAACTCATCCCGGTCATTCAAGTGAGCGATCGCTCTCAAAAGGCCGCCTATCAGGTAATACACGAATTGAAACACAACCTGCGGGCAGGCTGTATCCCGGTCTTTTCCAGTGATGGCTTGAAAGCGTATTTCTATGGGTTGACGGCTCATTTTGGAAAATGGGAGATCGTTGCTGGAAAACGCCGGCCAGTGTGGACGCTATTATCAGAATTTGTCTACGGGCAGGTGGTCAAACACCAGCGGCGGCGAAAGTTGGTCAAAGTGGAGCACCGGATCCTGTGCGGGGATAGAGATACATACCGCGGCCGTTTGAAAGCCGTCGGGCTGAGCGGGAAAATTAATTCCTCTTTTATCGAGCGGCTGAACCTCACCATCCGGCGTGGAATATCTAAATTAGCTCGCCGGACATGGGGTCTGGCGCAGTATCCCATGGAACTGGTTGAGCATATCGAATGGTGGCGGGCATACTACCACTTCTCGCGCTATCACGAGAGCTTAAGAATGGAACTTGCGACACCGATCCATCGAAAAGGTAAACAACCGCAGATAAGTATAAGAATAGGACGCCAGCGATGGCTGCTGGATTGACGAATAGGCGATGGACGGTAAAGGAGTTGATCAGCTATCCGGTCTATTGAGGAGGATCGAAGGAGGGGGGATTAATATAATGAAGAAACTGCATGGGGGTAGAACCACACTCCATGGTGTACAACTACATTATAGAAGGGAATGATAAAATGGTGGGCTTCAACACAAACTGAAGGAGAAAAGCAGCCTACCAAATGAAGGATTTACTGGTAATCCTTGCGATTGTGGTTTTATGCCTTGAACTCTACCGTCTTTTACGCGGCTATTGTATCCAACAGGTCCTCAAGAAAAAGAGAGAAGCCAGACAACTCCGCAAACCGCGGGTGATGAGACCCAAAAGTGAACGAGATTGCCCGTTTTGTATGAAGGAAAAGGGTAAACTGGGATCGTCAAAACAAGAAATACCCATTGCCTGGAGTTTGCGGAAAGGTCGCGGGGGTCCCAAACGTAAAATATCTACCATGGGTTTCTTTTGTCCAAATAGAGATTGCGATTATTACGGGATAACCGATGAAAATATCCATGCCCTGGTCGGCTATGGCCATCATGGAAAGCAAGAACTGATTCGAGATTTCAAATGCCAGGCATGCCGTAAGAAATTCACCAGCCGGAAAAATACTGTTTTATACCGGTTGAAAACACGATCCTGGTTGGTTGAGGCAATAATGTGGTTAATGGCCCTGGGTGTGGATGCTTCGACTTTAGAAGAAGTGTTCAATGTAAGTGAAATCACGATTCGCACCTGGTTATGCCGCAGCGGCATGCAGGGCAAGAAGCTGCATGAACGATTCATGCTCGAACTGGATCTGATTCATGTACAGTTGGATGAGTTGTGGGCCAACATGAAACGATCCAACCAGGATATGTGGGTGTGGGTGGTAAGTGATGCGACTACGAAGATCGTCCCTGTCATCCAGGTCGGTGGTCGTACTCAGGAAATGGCTTACCAGGTGGTACATGAATTAAAAGGAAGACTCCGCCCTGGCTGCGTACCAGTCTTCAGCACGGATGGTCTCGACATTATTTTTACTCGTTAACCGCACACTTTGGGAAATGGGAATCTTTGGATGGCAGGAAACCGGTCTGGGTTCTTATTAGCCGACTTCATCTATGCCCAAGTCATTAAACACCAACGCCGACGTAGAACATTAAGTGGAACGACGAATATTGTGTGGGGAAAACAGGACCTATACCGAACGATTGAAATCCGCGGGCTTGAGCGGGCGAATTAACACCTCATTTCGTAGAAAGAATAAATCTCACCATTCGTCAGTGTGTTTCCAAGTTGACTCGCCGTACCTGGGGACCAGCCCATTTTACGCCAGAGCTTTTGGAACACCTTGAGTGGTGGCGAGCTTATTATCACTTTGTTCGATTTCATGAAAGTCTGGCAGTTACCTCTGCCACGGCCAAAGCGAAGAAAAGGAAAACAACAACCCACTCGATATCGATAAACGGACTCCAGCTATGGCCGCAGGATTGGCATATCGACGTTGGACGGTGAAGGAGGTGTTGAGTTACCCTTTGCCGTAATTAAATTGGATTATAGGGGGGAATATGATTATAAAATCACACCGGTCCGATTCTCGGATCAAATTGCCGCGCCGCGGGTCTTCAAACTAAACATTTTGTGGTCATTTTCCCCCTTTTGAGTTATCCACCGTGAATAATGGCGAGACCGCTTCTGTAACATATTGGTTTCGCGCTGGTTGACCTCCTGTTCGGAAAGGGCCAGTAAGAACCGGACGAAATCCTGGTTGTTGCTGGCGGCATCCGTGGCAAAATGCGGGTAATTCTTGAGAAAGGTGGGCAGGCGAAGCTGGCGCAGGTAGGTTTCGAGCAAAGCATTGGTTTCCATCCCTTACCTCCCGCCCCGTAATTGGTCATATTGACCCAGATTGACCGGCTGTTGGCCCACGGTGGCCAGAGCCGGTCGGTCGGTGAGATTGAGACTGGGCAGCACCTGGTGTTCTTCCAGCTGCTGACGCAAGCACAACCGCACCCCATCCAAATGGCTGGCACCCAGTTCGACTGCATCCCCTACCGCCTGTTCGACGTATTCACCGGGATAATCGCCGTGCAGTTTCAGAATCGCAATGAACTCGCGCACCCCGCGCCCGTCAGGCCAGCGTTGGCGCAGTTCCGTCAGGAGCTGTTCGTATGCCGGGGGCCAGGCAGTCCGCCAGCGGCGAATGGGAATGGCATGTTCAAAGGCGCCCGGACGCTGTTCGAGCAGCGGCAGGTAATGAAGCGGATCAAGCACATCTTGCTCGTGCCCAAAACAGCGCGTATGCTCGACCACCACGCCCTCGCCAGACAGAATGCGGATCCGAAAAGGATAGGCTTCCAGAACCAGCTGGTCATTTCGTCGTTCGACCGGCACCGAATAGCGGTTGGTATCGAATTCCACCTGGCTGTAGGCGTTGGGATGAACCAGATGGGTGCGGCAAGCCGGGTACGCTTTGGCAGGTAAGGGTAGAAAAAGGGGCTTTTCGCTCTCCCAAAGTTGAGCCACGCTCTCCGTTTTCCCGCGGATCCGCCGCTCGACGTTCTTTTGGCAGCGCTCAGCAGATCCGGTTTAGTTCTTCGTAGGAACTCACCTCGAGCAGGGGTGTGAGAAAGTTGCGCTGGGCGTATCCTGCATCATTCTCCACGCCGCCTTTCTCATGCCCCTGGGCCGGGTTGCAGTAATTGCTTTTGAACAGGTAATGGCTGCGAAAGCGTTTGAAAGCTTCCTGCTCCTGGCGGTTGTGCCCTTCAAGAATGCGGTACACCGCGATCTTGAGATTGTCATACGTAATCCGCCGCGGTACTCCACCAAGAAAAGTGAATGCCAGGTTGTGGCCTTCGAAAAAGGCTTCCTGCTTTTGAAACGGGAAGGCCATCACGAAACGCACCCGTGAGTAGTTCAACCGCATCAGGAAAACCTGCACGATCGTCCGTTCCCCATTCAGGATCACTTCCGCCTCGGTCCAATCCACCTGGGCATCCATGCCAGGGTCGAACTCCAACGGCAGATAGGCGTCTTTTTTCCCTTTCTGCTGCTTGCGCTGCTGGCTAACGTAGTTTTGCACCGCGCCTTCACTGCCCTGGTAGCCCTGCTCCTGGAGCAGCTCGTAGATACGATGCGCCGTATAGCGCTGTTTGCGACGCTGGCGGTCGCTTTCTTTCAACAACTGATCAATATTCGTTTTGTAAGGTCCTAACACCGGCGCGGGCCGGGGTTGCTTCAGTTGATACGGCTGGGGCGCAGATTCCGTGATGGCTTTGCGGATTGTTTCTCGGTCATATCCCAGTTCACGATGAATGGCCCGAATACTCTTGTTGTGATAAAGAAGGCCTGCCGGATGGCTTCATAGTCTTCCACCTGTCTCATCTCCTATCCTCCGGTACCTCTAATATTTGCTCTGAGGATACCGGATATTGGACGCCGGTGGTCGGATTTTCAAAGTTAATTTTTACGCCAAGTGGCTGGTTTTTATTTTAGTAAATACACTGGGTTAGGACGATTTGGATTAATGTCAATTTCGCAGTCTCAAGATGCCTGGTACATTTACGTGGGAATATTGACAGTGTTTTTGTTGCGGCATTTTCCCAAGGAAGGGGGACACTGGGAAGAAACCCAGGATGGCCGGGTAAGAGCAGCGGTTACCCGCTGCTCTGACCCGGCCATCCTAAGGGGTATATTACTTTCACCGGGCATTGGCCCGGATACCTGGCATATGTCCACCACCCAAGCGTTTATCCCAACCTGGTAACCTACAATCTGGGTTCTTCCGATGATTTAGCCGAATATCGGTTGGTCATCGATCTCCAGGAACGGCAGGCTTTCGTCCGCCCGAGCCAGCCAGGAAGCAGTCAATCTTTCTGATCAGCCAATGGGAAACCGAAACGGAGCATTTGGAAAGCGTTTCGCTTTCTTCCGAGGATCTGGAGGCTCTTTTTAACGAATTTGTACACCAGGTTCTGGCTCCCCCGACGCTGGAAGAATTGGAACGACGCATGGAAGCCGACCGGATCGCGGTAGAAACCCTTACCCGGTGGCTCAATGACCAAATCAAGTGATGTAGATCAAGTGGAAGGAACTTATGAATGTTCCACAAGGCTCCCACACGGAGTGCAGGAAGATGTCAAGACAAATACCTGCGTGAGAAAGTTAAGCACATCATCGCCAGGCAGAAGGGAGGGGCGATCGCGATTGCTGCTTATAAGGACGGCAGTGTGCTGCCGTCCTTTAGCCATTCTTCCGGGACTAATTTCTTGCCGCCTCTCCATTCTTCAACTAAATGAATATTAGCCAAATCTTTCCAAACTTTATCTGAGGCATAATCCCAGAACAATCACCTGCAATTTATTTTTGACAACCATACTAGAAAGGACCTTGAAAACTTTTTGTACTGCGATGAGATCCTCATCTTCTAATTCTCGGTGTGGGATCAACTCACCATTTTGAGCCGCTAGTTTCTTTGGGAAATAAACTTGACTTGGTTGATCATAAATAATAAAGTTTGGAATAGAACTTTGCTCGAGGCTACCGAAAAACTGTTCGACTCCTAAAGTGATGGCAATGTGATAGGCGAGCCAGTTAGATCCACTTCCAATCTCCCACAAATAATCCTCACGGTGAACCCCCTGTACTTTTAATCGTTAGGTCATCGATAGATAAAACGATGGGGTCTTCAGGACGTTCGGCATCTAATTCCGGTAGAAGTCTTTGTGCATAAGATTGTACTTTAGCCAGAGCACGGTCCACTCGGTTCTTCATACCACCTTCAGAAATCTCCTTTTCAAGAATTCTGATTTGTTCCCGTAATTCTTGAATTTCATTATCTAGGACGCTATCAGTTCCGACCGAGCATATGTTTGAAGAGATTGTTCCAGATTTCCGATAAATCTAGCTATCCTTAACGTTTCATATTGCCTTGTTTTCGCTTCCTCTGATGACTTCTCCAAAGCCTGTCTACGAATTCGAATACCTTGTAATTTTTCAGATGCAACTCGAATATCTGATCTAACCCTTTCAAATTCTCGATCAAAAGCAGCAGGAATTGTATTGAACTCGCCCGCTGCCTGTTCAATTTCTTTTAAAGAGTGATAAAGCTTGCTTAATTCATCAGACGTAGGTTCGACCTGATTTCCGCATAGTGGGCAATTTTGGTCATTATCATGCTTTTCTTGAAGCCATTCAGGAGACTTTGTAACCTATCCCGTTGAATTTGCAAAGCCCCTTGGTATTGAACGGTACTTTCTTTCAGCTCAGACATTTCTATAAATCTTTTTCTAAGGGATGTTAATTGATTTGAAATGTCAAATTCTTCCTTTTGCAATCCCAACAATTCTTCGATAGCATAACTAATCGTTTCAGATGTAATTAGAATTTCGTCAGTAGATGAATTGACAACATCCTCTAGTAATTTTAAAAGGTCAATTCTATTAGCGTTAGTTGAAATAAGCGGTTTGATCAAACCTAATTCTCTGGCTTCCGCAACTCTTGATCTAATTTCAGCCATCCATCTTTCCGAAACTTGTTTCACTGTATCTAATTCGCCTTCTTTTCGCCGTCACTCTTTTTTATAGAGGCTAAATTCATGCCTTTTTGCCAACAGTTGTGGTGTAATGGCATTCAAAATATACGGGAATATAGTGCGTAATTTTTCTCTATGCTCGTAAGTATCAGCCTTGTAAAATAACACATCAGGATTGGCCACAATATTTTGGGGTTGAAAAACAAATGCAGACATATCACGAAAACTTGGACGAGCTTTAAAATTTGATCTTGCATCATTTACTTCAAAATCCAATGCTGTAAGACCGACTAGCTCATCAAGTGAACGCTTTACATTATCAACATTTGTGTTCTTGGGTGACGAATTTCTTCTGGAATCGCAATTTCGACGCCTTCTAATACATACATATCGCCCGTTGTTTTTTGTTCACCAGGTTCCCTTCGGGCATACAATTTTTGTCCGTTGATAGTTTGCACTAATACTCCAAACCATTCACATAAATCTCTAATTGTATTTACAGGAATTGTACATTTATCGGATCCAAGACAATAATCGACAATTGGAATAATCGCAGACTTTCCGGTTTTAGAAGCACCGCTAATTATATTCACAGCATCTAGAGTAAATTTTAATGCGTCGCGGTTTAACAGCTTTTTTTTTGGCCAAAGGATGATTTCTTTTATCTGGAATAACATATTAAAGCCCCACTTTTAAAGTGGTCGAGATATTTCATGGAGAGAGACCTGGGAACACCAAACGCCAAGTTTTTCTGCCGCTTTGAATAAAGATGTGATCAACTCCGGAATTCCAGATTTCGGCGGAGTATTTGAAAGTGGAATTACGATCCCATTATCCGGAGCTATGATCGTTAACCTTGCATTTACGGCAAGATTTAATGAATGCATTGTTAGTGATCTAAAGTTGATTGCTCTTTTATTGATTGCCAGAAGCAAATCGCTTTTTGAGACTTTAGAACTTACAAACTTACCAGCAAATGCTCTCAATCCAGAAGCCCGTTGGGTATTTATGACAAACTCGCATATTTCTGGATGAAGAAGTATTGGTAATACAATAAATATCAATGGTAAAGGTGTACCATCTTCGTTCTCGCTTCCTTGTTCATAACCAACTGTGAACCGCCAGATGAGGAAAGCACCTAAAGCTGGATTCTGAACGATGCGAGATTCTTTGCTTTTAGAATACTCATATTATTCCTTAGACCAATTTTTTCAGCCGATTCTTGTAATCAGGATGCCATCCAATTTTTTCCGTTTCAGAAAGAGCGTGAAAACTCCCTGGTGTAAAATGGTCTGGGACTTCAATTCCTTCTAATTTAGCTTTATGTAAAGAGCAATCTATATAAATCCGCTTACCTTGAATGATTTCATCGCGATTAGAAAGATCAATGCGTATTCTTCTTTAACGTTATTCCCAGTTCTCATTAAACCCTCTTCGAATTCGTCGAAACTAGTCTCATCTATTATTCCTTTGACGCTCCAAATAGTCCGGTCATATTCTGCTTTCATAAAATCTATAATCGCACGGATTTTTTCGTCATCGTCACATTCTACGAGTTCTAATTGCTTAATAAAGGTTCTAAGGGATTAAAGACTTCGAAGCAATTTCTTCTTGCTTAGGAATTATCAAGAGTAACTAGCCAAAATAGTCCTCCGATCCCTATGTCTGACAAATGCTGTAACATGGTTCCGAAATTCTTCACCAGATATGATCGCAAGACATCCCT
>CAVYIF010000007.1:0-75952 GCA_963768585.1 uncultured Chloroflexia bacterium | reverse complement strand
ATGTCATTCCACACGATCGTGATCGTGGGTCATTTGGGGCGCGAACCGGAGCTCCGCTTCACCCCATCCGGCCAGGCCGTGGCCAACTTCAACCTGGCGGCCAACCGCCAGTACACCGATGCCAACAGCCAGGTGGTCAAAGAAACGACCTGGTTCCGGATTTCGGTCTGGGGCAAGAGTGCCGAGAACTGCACAGCATTTCTGCACACCGGCAGCCTGGTGCTGGTCGAAGGCCGGCTGACCTGCGACCCGGAAACGGGCGGCCCGCGGCTCTACAGCCGCCAGGACGGCACGCCCAGCGCGTCCTTCGAGGTCAACGCCAGCACGGTGCGCTTCTTATCCGGCCGGACGGAGGAAGCAGAATCCGGCTGAACAGAGCGGAGGTGAGATGCCCTTCTAAATCATCGACAGTTTGAACCACCCACATGGCGAAGGACACGGGTTTGCAGGCGTGTCCTTCGCGCGTTTTTCACACGGATACCGAACCTATTACACGGAGGTTCACATGATTCTCGGAACGATCACCATCAACACCTGTTACGGCCGGGCCACCCTGCCGGTCGAGGTGCTGGGCAAAGGTCCCCGGCCGGCGACGGCCTGGGTCCAGGCTCTGGATGGGTTGGAACCCTTCACCAAGTTCAGCCACGGCGGGCCGTTCCAGTCCAGTACCGAGGTCTTCCAGCTGGCTGCCATCCACGATATCCACGTGCAGGTGGAACCCGATCAGGAAGAAGAAGAGTACGCACTGGAGCTGGTCAACCTGCAGGCAGTGGGAGGGCAGCGATGACGTCGATGCCCGCAACCAAAGAGCCCGCCCTGCAAGTGCAATCGCGCCCCCCCTGCGCAGGGCATGCCGCCCTGCCCGATCTGCGGCAGACAGTACTTTCCGCGACCGCACCTGGGACGGCATCTACACCCGCACCCTGGGCTGGCGCTGCCGCAAAGGCGGTCTTGACCACTTTCTGGAAGCCAAAGCGCGCCGCATCCGCATGCAGCTGGCGAGAAATCCCTGGCTGCTGCGGCCCGCGCCGGGTTATCCGGGCGTGCGCCGCAACCAGCTGCTGACCTGGCAGGCCTGCAGTGCATACAACCGCAAGGTGTTCCTGACCACGGGTTACGACCCGACCATCTGAAGTACACCCCTTATGGAGGGGGCAGCTCCCCCCTCCAAGGGGCGAGTCTGCCCCCTTTTTTTGTTTAAAGGAGGCAGACCCACATGAATAACCTGCAGCTTTCTTTCTTACACGAAGACATTTCACTCCCCTATCCTTATCCGCGCCTCAAGCACCTGCCGCTGTGCGAGCAGCCCGCGGCGCGGGTGGCCAAAGACTCGGATGCCTGCAGCCTGGCCGAACTGCTGGCGGTGATCGTCGGCGGCGAGGCGCAAATCGAGATCGCCGGCCGGCTGCTGGCCCAGTTTGGCTCGATCCACAAGATCGCCCAGGCTTATGTCGGCGATCTGGCCCGGGTGCAGGGCGTGGGCATCCAGACCGCCCTGCGGCTCAAGGCGGCCCTGGCGCTGGGGCGCAAGCTGCTCCAGCCGGAGGATGAGCGCCCGACGATCCACTCGCCGGCGATGCGGCCCGCATCCTGATGCCGATCCTCGCTCATCGCGACCAGGAGTTTTTGCTGGTGATGCTGCTGGACACGCGCAACCGCATGCTGGACATATCCGAGGTTTATCACGGGAGTTTGAACGCATCCACGGTGCGGGTCGGCGAGCTGTTCAAGCCGGCCCTGGAGCGCAATGCCGCCGCCATGGTAGTCAGTCACAACCACCCCTCGACCGACCCCAGCCCCAGCCCGGAAGACGTGGCCGTGACCCGCGCCATCGTCCAGGCGGGCAAGCTCCTGGATGTGGAAGTCATTGACCATATTGTGGTCGGTTTAAATAAATGGGTAAGTCTTAAGGAAAAAGGACTTGGATTCTCATGATCAATAAAGGAAATGAACCCATGGATCCATTGATGATCCTTCAAAAAGAAAAATATCTCAATGTAGGCTTTGAGGTCGCCAAGCGGCTGGCCCATGCCGGGTATAACCTGGAAAGGCCGGCCTCCACTCTCACCTGGGGCCAGATTGCCCGGGTGCTGAGCCGCGCCCTGGTCGACCTCGGCATTGAGCCAGACCAGGTGAGCGACGAAACCTTGTGCGAACTGGCCGAGGGGGTGAAAGAAATTCTCGACTTGCACTGGCGAGAATTCATCCGCCTGCGCATCACCCATCTGGTCAATATCTTTCCGGAAAACCAGGAACCGGACGAAGGCGTTTTCAGCGAACAGTATGAGAACGCCACCCGGTTGGGCGATGAGGAGGGTTACTGGGTCGATGGCGGTGCCTCCGCCGATCTCTTTGACGATTTTTAGTGGATACGGTGAGACGCAGGATGGTTTCATATCTTGCGTCTCACCACTCACCTCAAAGAGGATTTAAGATGCTTTTCCACGAAATAAAGCAGTTTACTGGAACCTGACTTACCCTGATGGTGAAGAGATCTGGAAAGAATCCAGAATTAATCGATTTCCCCTCCGCCGAGCATGACAGGTTGGGTGGAACTCGAAGCCGAGAAACACAACCTGAACTCAGACCTGGATACCAATCCACTTGAAGACTATTTTTTGATAAGGAGACCTATGAAACCCAAAATGATCCCAATAAATATTCCCGTACCCCCTGAGCCAATCCTGGAACGGGCTGTGGGATATCCAGATGATGTAGGTGCCCGCTATCTATCCCTCTGGTGGGCTGCGCGGGCGTCGCGGTGAACCTGCCGGTGATGAAGCCATGCTATCGGATGGCTCTATGACCACCACTACCACCGCCAATTGGGTGGGATACCTGGCGTATATACATCACAAAGCGGTCTATCCTCACCTGGCGTCCTATAACCTGGGCTCCTCGGATGATCCTGCCAGGTACCATCTATTAATTGACCTCGTTGAAAGGAAAGCCTACATCGCTTTATGCCGAGATGCAGAAAAGATCCTGGAAGAGATTTGGTGGATAGAGGCCGATGAAAACGAAAAAATGACTTTGACTGATGAGGATTTGGCAGCTTTGGTCAAGTTGTTTAAAGAGGCTCTTCAAGAAACACCCGAAGACGACGAACTGCCGCCGAGTATGGAAGAAGAACATCAAGCAGTGATGGAGCTTACCCGGTGGCTCGATGACCAAATCAAGGGATCAAAACCAAAAGGAGAAACACATGAACGACCCACAAGGCCCTCGCACGGAGTCCAGGAGGTATGAGCTCCCCGGCATCGGGCGCGGAAAATTTTACTCGCTCAAAGAGCACAACCCTGGCTTTGACGGCCGCATCACCGAAAAGAGGCCAGAATATCGCTCCTCATTCAAACCACTGTTCCATCCAGGAGGATGACGAGGTCATCTATTCCTACTCCCGCGCCCAGGCCCTGGCCGACGGCGTGCTGGTGGACGTCTCGCGGATGGCTGCGGAAGCCAATTTTCGCTATCCGACTGCCATCAGCGCCGACCTGCATGCCCGCATCACCCCCAACGAGCGCGAGAAAGCGCTGGGCCAGAGCTACGAAGGCCGGCTGTGGGACATCCTCTTCATGGCCTTCATCACCGTTCTCCGCCAGAGATCAGCGGATCAGGCCAGCTTCGAGGTCGGTTTGTTCGAGGCTGAAGCGGATCCGCCCCACCACACCCACCGCAGCACCCTGAAATTATGGATGGTGGTCGGTCCGGGCGATCAGGGCGAGCCGGTGATTACGATCGGTTTTCCGGAAGATTTTTAGGAAGGCGATAGGATAACAAAAACCATAAATATACAAACAACCGTCATGCTCCAGTTCTGATATTTTCAATATCAGAACTGGAGTTTTCTTTTGCCCAATATTGCGCATAACGGACATTCAAGCACACATGAGAAGCGGGCATTTTTTCAATCCTTGCACTGATTGTGCAAAAGGCACACATTTGAAATTCTCATTGCCTATCCATTTACAAGCAGATATTACACTGCTACAAAAGGCATAACCTCTTCGGCGAACACATTGAGCCCGGCATAGTCTTCCAGGGTGAACCACTGTATTATCAGCTCTTCAACGCCGGCAGCAGCATACGAACGTAATTGTTTTATGACTTCCTCAGGTGAGCCCGTGATCGCTAGAAAGGGGTTTCGGAGAAGCTCGAGATTCTCTTCATTCGTCTTACCAGCAAACAATCCTGGGATTCCACTGCGGATATGGGTCATACGGTTGTCCAGCTCATGTGGATCGCGGTAGCAGACGACGATCGTCGTAAGGGTCCGCTTAACGTCGCCTGGCTGGCGGCCATTTTTGCGCAATAAATCATCCAGTAAGATTGAGTGCTCTGAAAAAACATCCGGCGTCTCGCGAATGCTGTTCCAAATATCGGCATAGCGTGCGACCAGCGGCAACATACGTTTGAGACCGGTTCCGCCTACCAGTACGGGGGTGAGGTGCTGAGGGCGCGGCAGCAGGAGAGCCTCGTGTAAATGAAAAAAGCGGCCCTCATAACTGACCGGCTCGCTGCTGCGGAGCAGGCGGGTAATGACCTCGAGGCCTTCCTCAAGACGGTCCATCCGCGTAGTTTTATCGCCCAATGAGTAACCGAACATGGCATGCTCTTCTTCATTCCAACCCGCCCCGACCCCCAGGATCATACGCCCGCCGCTGAGATCATTGAGAGCCATCGCCTGGCGAGCGAGCATCACAGGATCACGCACCGAGAGAGGGGCAACCAGCGACCCGAAATGAACGCGCTGGCTGAGGCTGGCAAGGTTAGCGAGCAAGACAACCAGTTCGAACGATTCCGGGCTATGCGGATCGTCAATATTAAAATGATCTGCGCGGAACAGACCGGCAAAGCCCATTTGCTCAATTTCAGCGATCCAGCGTTTCCAACTCATCCAACTCAAGCCACTCTGCCCTTCAAATGATATGGATATCTCCATGACTTTCTCCTCCCTTAAACTTTACTCGATGCTCACCCACTTTCTCTGCTGGTCGGATTGGATCGCGGCATCGATGACCTGCTGAACCTTATAACCATTTTCGAAAGTGGGTTCCACTGGGCGGTCGGAAAGGATGGCGTCGATGAAAGGTTGGTCACCAGATGGACGCCTACGAACATCGAAAGGTACATTCCGATCATTCGAACCCAATAGTTCTTGTGGGATCTCGAGGGCTTGAAATTCCTTTTCGTCTCTTTGTATGCCGCGTATCTCCGCTCCTCCCCTCGTGGTGGACATTATTTCCAGGGTACCTTCCTCACCATACAAGATCACATTCTGGTGGTTTCCGAGCTCCCCGACCCGGGCTACTCTGCTAAGCTGAATCACACCCTGTGCGCCATTCGCAAACTGCAAAGCCACTGTCGCAGCATCATTGGCAGGGTCTATGGGTTGTCCATCCAGACCGGGCCGGTCGATAAACGAGCTCAACTGTCCACTCACCTGAGCGATATCGCCCACGTACCAGCGCGCCAGGTCGATCATATGGGATCCAAAATCGCCCAAAGTTCCGTCTGATCGTTTTTTGTCAAAGTTCCAATTATACTTATCACGACCATAGTCGCCCACAAAACGGAAATTGACCTGATAACACCGCCCGAGATAACCCTGATCCAAGAGCTGGTGGAGATATCTGTAAGCAGGCATCCAGCGATAAGTAAAAGAAACCATATGTTTAACGCCCACCGCCTGGGCTTTATCCAACATGGATTTAGCATGGGGCGAATTGAGCGCCAGGGGTTTCTCGCACAAGACATGCAAGCCGGCGTCCAAAGCTGCCATGGTGATAGGATAATGGAGGTCATCCGGCGACGAAACGACCAGCGCCTGCAGATTGGCGCGCGCGATCATTTCCTGGTAATCGGTGAACACCTGGGGAATAGCATGCTTGGCAGCCATCTCTTCGGCGCGGGGCCGGTTGCGGCCACAAACAGCGACCAGATCCGCGCCGGGATGTTCTTTTAATTTCGCTAAATGGAAATTGTCCGAATACCAGCTCGTGCCGACCACCCCGACCCGAATTTTTTCTGACATTTCGCCCTCTTTTTTTATTTTTTATAGTATCGATAATCACCACACAAGTCAATTTTGTGATAATAAGCACTTTAGGTATCTGCTCACCAGTAATTGGGAAAGGCAATGCGGTAAATCGGAAAAGGAACCTGCATCAAAATCAAGCGCTCCTTTTCATCAACGCATCTGCTCAACGTAATGAGGCATCGGCCAACTATTTTCACCCTCGGCGACCCACGAAAACAAGGTCTGAGTCAGCTCATCAAACTTCGGGCCTAACAGCTGCAGCGCTTCCTCGGAGATTTCGTGAACGGGCTTAATAAAGCGATCACGCAGCTCCACACTCTGGAATTCCCAGATCACCATAAACTTGCCGACCCGGTCCCCACGGTCGCATTTGTAGAGCGTGCCGCGCATACCCAATTGAGCACCCAAAGGGGCATACTTCTCATTGTAAAACTTGATAAATGCCTGTTCGTCCGCGCCTGGGCGCAGCTCTAACATCGTCACTTCCAATACTCTGGCCATTTCCAATTCTCCTTTGAAAAAGATAACAAATCAGCTTTACTTAATGCTCTTCATTTTTTCAACTGGCGAAGTATTTTGGAAGAATATTCCACCCGATACTACCTCAAAATAAATTCGCCTCCATTTACCTTACTCAATTCAGATAATTTATCATAGGCACCATCCTCCAAAGATCTATAACAATAAGGGTAACTTCTCAGAACCCTCAAATCCTGGTTTAGACCTATTTATTCCTCCATCTTTGTTCCCAGGATCGTTTTAGCTGAAAAGTATCGCCACCAATCAAGTTTTTCGAGTTCTTTAACCTTTTTTTGATAGGCATCCATGTCAGGATATTCGAGCACAACCCAGTCATCGATTGACTCATCTGCCCAGCGCGCATTGCACGCGATTAGCCACTTTTCCCCGGCCCGCTTGCCAACTTCCTCCACTTTCGACCACAGATTATCCTGTTCCTCTTTAGAAAGCCGATACCAGGCTTCCGTCCAGCCTTGTCCCAAGACGAGTAAATAAACTGATTTAGACATAATTTTCTCCGATTGAAACCTTGAAATTAATTCTGATCACGCAATTTTCTTTTTTCTGAGATCTCATTTGGAATGCGGTTGGTTTTTTCTTTGCTGTTATTACTATACTGCCCTGGCCCTAATCTTTCACCTATCCCAGGGATAGGGATTAAGATAGGGAAAAGGAGTAACTGCTGAAGTAGGAAAAAACGAAATAAGGGCAATAAGGTTTTCCAGCCAAAGTCAGGTGAAGAACAACCAATATCCGTTGACCGTTCTTTCAGGCGGTTGTAAGGTAAAAGCGAATCCCACCCCACCCACTTCAGCACGCTGAAACTATGGATGGTGGTCGGTCCAGGCGATCAGGGGGAGCCGGTGATCACGATCGGGTTCAAGGAAAATTTTTAGGGTGGTGACTCTATTTGGAAGGGTACCACTACTACCAGATCAGGCATTGTCTGCCAGGAATGAGATATGCAATAAGAGGAGTGGATTGGTGCCCACTCCTCTTATTGCACACTTATTTGTTTAGAATCAATTCAATCAGTAACAAGCTTCATCGATCTCATAATCATCTTCTGGAATCGCTTCACCAGTTATGCAAGAGAAGCACATGTTGCCAGTAAGCGCAGACCCAATGACCCAAATTGGATTCCCACAATTAATGCATTTCGCACCTTTCTTGTAAACTTCCAATGCATCTTTAAGCGCGACTGTAATTTCCTCCCTACTTGTGTCAGGGTTGTTTTTTAAGTGAAGATCTACGTACGCTTCGAGGCTTATCGGTACAAATCCGGTTTTCATAATCGAAGTAATCTTTGCGCTTATTACTTATCTAGCATAATCGTTCCTAAGAACACTCCAATACACGAGAAATTCAATATGATCCATAATATTTACGCACGATTGTTGCCCTTGGGATTGAACCGATACATCCTTCCTGCTCTGATGTAATTGATATTACCATCCATATCGCGAAACACATCAATAGGTGTGCCTTTCCCGTCACCATCCAGGATGATCAAACGGTCATCAGCGCAACGCCCAATCCGGAAAGGCGGATCAGGTGGTGGGGGTGGGTCATTCTCAGTCGGGAAACCAATCGTTACCTCTTCCATGCCAACCAGGTATTTCCCCATCATTTCAGCATATAGATTGAAACCAGGCCTGCTGGCGGCACCAGCATAAACGGCTAATTGTTCTGGCGTGGATTCGATTTCCTTTGGAGTATCGTACGTGATATCCAGGATTGTTTTCAACAAGTATTTCTGAACTTCCTGGATCAATTTGCCGCCAAGATCGCTGTTGGTGAAGATAGCCAGGGAAAAATCGTGCTCGGGCAGCAGCGTCAATTGGGTGATCTGCCCATTCGTCCCACCCCCGTGGTTAATCATTGAGCCCTTTTCCAGATCACGCCGCATCCAACTATAACCCACGGATGTGCCATCCTCCTTGTTGATAGATATCTTTGGTGTAAACATCTCTGTGATCGATTCGGGTTGCAGCAACTGCTTTCCATCGGGTGATTTGCCTTTTGCCAGATAGCACTGCGCATAAAGCAGTAAATCACCCACATTTGTGATAATGCCGCCCATTGGCAGAACGGCACGCGGTAACCGCCAGGGGCGTGCCACACTATTCCCCTCAGGAGAGGAATGGTGTCCGACCGCAAAATCATAAGTGATCACATCCGCTGCATTCAAGAATAAATTCTTCAATCCAAGGGGTTCAATGATAAAAGACCGGTATAACTCTTCCAGGCGTTTTTGGGTGATCGCTTCCAGAATTCCACCCAGCACGGCAAATCCGGCGTTGTTATACGAAAAATACTCGCCTAATGGCATCAATTGTTCTCGCTCAGCCATTCGCTGGATGTACTTTTGAATAGCATCATCCCCATCGCCGGTCTCCAGGAATAAATCGCCGTCCCATCCGGCAGAGTGGGTCAATAAATGATAGGGGGTCACCTCAGCCGAGACCGTTTCGTCGGCAACTTTAAAATCCGGAAGGTAGGAGCGGACAGGCTGGTGCAGGTCCAGCTTGTTTTCCTCCACCAATTTCATTGCCAACGTAGCGGTGAAGGTTTTTGTGATCGAGCCAATCTGGAAAAGAGTATTTCCGCTAACCGGGCTCTTTTTTTCAATGTTAGAAATGCCAAACCCATCGGCTTTGATTTCGCCTTGATGCAGAATTCCCACGCTGCACCCAGGCACGCCCGTTTTCTTTAAAATGCTTTCAATGAATCCTTTCGATTCTGTCCAAAGATTGTCATTCACCTTATCCATGAGTTATCCATCTCCTTAACGAATGTCATTCGATTGCGCTGTTTACATTATAGGAGGAAATACTTTTTGAGAAAATATATTTAAAGCCCCACTTTAAAATTAGAGAAAAATATTTTCATCTGTAAATTTAAAGACCCCAATGGATTAGCTCATCTAGACGGATAGCCAACTGAGGTAAAGGGAACGAGTAATTATCGAATAATTAAACATAACCCACCATAAAAGCTCCAGTTCTGACTTCAAGTCTGTCAGAGCCGGAGTTTTCTTTTAGCTTTTAAAACGCATATGAGACATTCAAACCATTTAGAACAAGAGGTGCGATCATGACAGATAAGCATTCAAGTCAAAACTTTTCCGAAAACCCTGACCCACAAGAAAAACGGCTTTCCAGAGATGATATAACCCATCTCCAGGAGCAGCAATCCCTTCCAAACAGGCTACCACAAAGCCTGGTCGATTGGTTGGCGCGCATCAACCGGCGCTGCCTGGCGCTCAACCAGGAAAAGACCAACGATACCAGCTAAATACTCCCAAGGCTGCTCCCGATTGGAGGTAGCGATGAAATATCCTGATTAATTTTTCCCATTTCCACCCCACATAATTTTTAACACAAAGGATTGAACAAAATGAACCCATACAAACAAAGAGAAGATGGCACCCCCATCCCCGGAGCAGCCTACATCCGCTTTTCATCCGAGATGCAAAGCGACTCGTTCAGCCTGGATGCGCAGCTGCGCCAGATCAAGGAACAGGCTGAGCGCGACCACGTCACCATCGTCAAGGTCTATTCAGACCCGGCCCAATCGGCTTACCGCAAGAAATTTCGCCCGGGGATCAATGCCATGCGCGAAGCGCCCGCCGCGGCGAGTTCAAGGTACTCTATGTCCACAAAGTGGATCGCCTGGCGCGCCGCTTGGAATGGTCGCTGGAAATTGTCCATGAGCTGCAGTCGCTGAACATCACCTTCAAAGCCGTCCAGCAGCCTTTTGACCTGGGCACGCCCGAAGGCAAGCTGCTTTTCCACCTGGTCAGCTCGCTTGGAGAATTTTATTCCGATAACTTGTCAAAAGAGACCAATAAAGGGAAATTAGAGAGTTCCCTTCAAGGCTATCATAATGGTCATGTCCCCTGGGGATATTCTAGCATATTAAAGGGAAAACGCAGAGTCGGAACACCCGATCCAGAGATAGCCCCGGTCGTACAGAAGATGTTCGAGATGTTTTCCACCGGGATCTATTCTGATGCGCAAATCGCGGATTGGTTGAATGCCCAGGGCCTTAAAACCTGGCGAGGCCGGATCTTTAGCAAAGATACCATCCGCGACATCATTCAAAACCCGTATTACACGGGCAAAGTGCGCTACAAGGGGATTTCTGCCAGAGAGCATGGATCGAGCTATCGCGGCACCACTGGCAGGCTTTCAAAAGGCCAGCATGAACCCTTGATCAGCGAAGAACTGTGGGAAAAATGCCAGAAAGTGCGGGAGCATCGACATCGGAAAGTGAAATCTCGTTCGGTAACCAGTCATGTTTATTTATTGAACGGGATTATCGTCTGTTCGGAATGCGGCAGGCGTTTACGAGCTCACACGCCCAAAGGCAGCGGCGGTTATTATCGCGAAGCATCCCATTTCAATGGGTTCGACGACTGCCCCAATCAACGCACAGGCGTTCGGTCCAGGATCATTGATGATCAAATCGCCAATCTGGTTCAATCCCTCAAGCTGCCTGCCAACTGGGAAGATGCCGTCCGTAAAATCCTGCAAGCGGAAGAAAAAGGACCAGATCTGGAACAAGAACGAAAAGAAATTCGGGAAAAGATCCGCAGAATGCGGACCGGCTATGTACGCGGGATCTATAAAGAAGACGAGCATTTCTTCTGGAGTGAGATCGAATCCCTTCAGCAGCATTTAGAGAAATTGGAAACGCCGGAAAAGAACGCGATCCACCGCGCAGCGGAGACTCTGCTCAATCTGAGTGAAAGCTGGGACAAAGCCACCAAAGAAGAGCAACGTGAATTAGTTCAGATGATGTTACAGGAGGTTGGATGCAGCATTCGAGAACAAACAGTGGTATGGATAAGACCCCGCTCGGGTTTCGAAATCCTTTTCCGGCTGGCGAACGAATTGGTCCCGCAGGAAAATGGTTCTTTCAAGCTTCGGAGCATTGAAGAAATTGGGGACATTCGAGAACCTGAAGGAAAAACTTTCTTCGCTTCAGGCGACAACAGCTTGACCCGGCCATGAGAGGAGTGTACAATGCCAGTTAAGGTCTTTACAAGCGAAATCGCCCAGCGGCCACTGAGCGACTTCAGGCGTAAACCCTTTGAACATTACCAACCGTTCTAACCGGGTAGATTGAGAGCCGGTCGGCACGTCAAAGATTTTACAGCCAGCGGGGAGGGCGGGATTCGAACCCGCGGCTGAGTCAACCCCAGCACTCACTTAGCAGGCGAGCCCAATCGGCCACTCTGGCACCTCCCCGAAGGTCAAGCGCTTTGCATTTTACCATACCCGTGTAGATGGCGCAACGATTGGGCGAAAATCTCACTTCACTCGCTAAAATACGCCTTCATGGGCGTGAAATAATTCTCCACCCACCCCTCGCCGTACTGCTCACCGTGCGCCGGCAGGTTCGAATGGCGTAGAGTGACCCGTGTCCCGCCTTCTACCGGGACAAGCAGCACTTCAAGTTGCGAATCGGAATCACTCTCTGCGAATTCGGCCGTGCGCCAGGCCTGCAAAATGCGCCGCGGCGGGTCGAGTTCCAGGTTCTTGCCGTGAATATAGCCGTCCCAGGCACTGAATGCCCCACCGACTTCTGGGCTGGCCTGGGCCGGGCTGCCGGTCATCCCGGCGTGGCCCTGGGAATTTAGCCAGGCATGGTAGATGGCGGGGGGTGACGCCGGAATAATGTCGCTGATTTCAAAGCTAATCGGCATGCAGGTACATCCTTTCAGCGGTTGACGGGTTTTTCATAATACTTTGCTAAACCATCACCACATGCGATCTGATTGTGTATTTATGATAATTTAGATCACAAATGTATTATACTGATTTCAACCTGGGAGACAAGCACTGGCCGAAAACGGCCCCCCTTGCATTGCTGCAAAGGGGGCCGTTTTCGGCCAGCGGAGGGAGAGGCATTCGACATCGTCTCCCCTGTGGAGAACCCACGGTGGCTTATACTGAAAAATCTAGCGGAGGGAGAGGGATTCGAACCCACGGTGGATTGCTCCACACCTGTTTTCAAGACAGGCGCCATAGTCCACTCGGCCATCCCTCCAGGTGCGCGTTTTATCGCGTTTTTGATTTTAGCATGGAATGGAGAAAACGGTCAATTGTAGAATGAGTCTTCCTTTGCCCCGCGCCAGATTGAAGTTTGACGCCGGACCGGTTTACAGGTATATTGAGTGCTTATCACGCCAGGTTATTGTGCTGTGAATATTTCTGGTTTTACTGGTGATTTTGAAAGGATTGTATGAATACTCTTGCCCGAGATTATGTCTTGCTGGCATTCGCCATCGACCGGCACATCCCCGGTTACGTTGACGCCTATTTTGGCCCGCCCGAAGTGAAAGCTGAAGCCGATGCCAGCCCGCTGCATCCTCTGAGGACTCTTGCCATCGAGGCGCAGCAACTCACTCAGGCCGTGCCGGAGGCCGGTTTTGTCAACCAGCGCGCCGATTTCATAACCGCGCAACTGTCTGCCATGGCTGTCACGGTCAGCATCCTGCAGGGCGAGCGCATGCCGTTAGCGCGCGAGGTGGAGATGCTGTACGGCCTGGAACCCGCCTGGGTCGATGAAAGCGTATTTAGCGAAGCCCACCGTCAGCTGGCAGAACTGCTCCCGGCAGGCAATGACCTGCGCGCGCGCATGACGGCCTATAAAAAATCCGCAGAAGTATCCCCCGAGGCTGCCGCGCCACTGCTCGATATGCTCCGCGGCCGGATGCAAACCCTGACTCGCCAGCGCTTTTCACTGCCTTCGGATGAGAATTTTGAGATAGAAATGGTCACCGGCCAACCCTGGGGCGCATACAATTGGTTTCTTGGAAATGCCCACTCGCGCGTCGAGGTCAATACCGATCTGCCGCTGCGAGCAACAAATTTTCTGGGGCTGATCGCTCACGAAGGTTACCCCGGTCACCACACCGAACTCACCAGCAAAGAATACCGGCTGCTGCAGGAACACGGCTGGCAGGAACATGGCATCGCTTTGATCAATGCCCCCTCCTGTGCCATCTCCGAAGGGATCGCCAACTGCGCCCTGGATACCTTACTCACCCTGGAAGAACAGGCCGAATGGGAGCGTGAACTATTTGCCCAGGCCGGTCTAAACCTGGACCCGCAGCGCGTGGCCCAAATCCGCCAGGCGCTGAAACCCCTGGGGCGGGTGAGCGGGAATGCCGCCTTTATGCTCCATGAGCGCGGCGCCGGTGAAGAAGAGACGGCGGATTATATCGAGCGCTGGGCGCTATCGAACCCGGAAGAAGCGCGCAAATCGGTAGCATTCGTGTCCCACCCGCTGTACCGTTCGTATGTTTTCAATTACACGCTGGGAATGGATCTTTTAGAAGAATTGTTCGCTGCCAAAGGCAACCGCCAGGTCTGGTTCACCCGCCTGCTGGGCGAACCGGTCATTCCAAAACTTGTCCGGCGCTGGATCGATCGCGCTTAATAAAAAATTTGCGTTTCATCCAGTCTGGAGGGGACTTTTTCCTTCCAGGTATAAAGTCAACGAGTCCCCATGGTCGTTGGCATAGCAGGTGCCGGGCTGGCGCAACAGCCAGCCGGCGACCCACAAATCGCCAATCGCCCCACTGGCATTGGTCACGAGGAACAGCAGCAGGATGATAAACCAATTCTGCGGCACCACCAGCATCAGCGCGATCCCCGCCAGGCTGAGCAGCACCAGCGGCGCCAAAGCCACGACCAGATAGTGCGCTTTCGGCAGGTACCACTGCGGCGCTGCGGCGTAGGCGTATATCCCTTTAAAGGCAAATTGTGGTGCAGCACCGGTAAACAGCCAGAAGAAAAGCCCATGCACGGCTTCATGCAGCACAATCATCACTGCGGTTGCCCCAATAACAGCCAGCAAAGCCTGGAAGATTCCCCCCAGATTGGTAAACCCAAACGATAGACCCACCTGTGCCTCATCCGGACGCAGGGAATACAAAATGCTGCCAAAAACCCAGGCAGAGGCGGCAAACAAAACGAACCCCAGAATGTTTAACTGGAGCAGGGCCTGTGAATTGTTGCGCAGGTCAAATGTACCGGCCGGCTGGTAATGAGGTGGCAGGGTTTGGGTTGGCTTCATATTCTTCTTTTTTCTACCACAATCTGTTTCTGATGCTCCTTACGAGCGGTATCCTTTTCCACAAACACCGGCTGGCGCGAGAAGGGGTCAAGCCCGGTGTAATACATCAGGCTGGAATACGTCGAGGGCGTCGGGGTATAGATCTGCACCTGTTCCGGCGAAATGTGCAGCTCCTGGCTGGCGAACTGCTTCAAGCGCAGCATATCCGCATTGCTGCAGCCGGGGTAAGCCGCAATCAGGTAATAGGTGAGGAATTGATTCTTATGGGCTTCAACCGAAAGTTCGTCAAACATCTGCTTAAACCGGATTAAATCGCCCCGTCCCGGTTTACCCATCTTGGCCAGGATATGCTCTTCGGTGTGCTCCGGCGCGATTTTCAACTGTCCAGATACGTGATGCCGCACAATCTCGCGCAGGTAGGCCCGGCCATGCTCCTTATCCGCCAGCACCATATCGTAGCGGATGCCGGAGGCTACAAACACTTTCTTTATCCCGGGCACCTGGCGCAATCGACGTAATAAATCGATCATCGATTGGTGGTTGGGTTTGAGCGCCGGACAAATATTGGGATACAGACAGCGCCGGTCCTGGCAATCTCCCCGGGTCAGCTTCTTTCGGCATTCAAACCCATACATGTTGGCGGTTGGCCCGCCCACATCCTGGATGTACCCCTTAAAACCGGGCATCACCGCCAGGGCTTCCGCTTCCTTCACGATCGAATCAGGGCTGCGCCAGCGCACGGTGCGCCCTTCATGCACCGCGATCGCGCAGAAGTTGCACTCGCCGTAGCAGCCGCGGTGGGTGCTGATCGAAAACTGGATCGTATCCAGGGCGCGCACCGCCCCTTGTTTCTCATAATAGGGATGCTGCACCCGCTGGAAGGGCATGCCGGCGGTGCGGTCCATCTCCGCCTGGGTGGCGTACACCGCCGGCGGATTCTGCACCAGCCAGCGGTCGGCATGGCGCTGCACCAGCCCGCGGGCGGTGAGCGGGTCGTTATTGCGGTAAAAAACATGAAACATATCGATAAAAACCAGCCGGTCGGCGGCCGCGCTTTCAAAAGACGGCAGTTCCAGCATACCTGGCGGGGGTTCTTTGGCAATATAGCACAACCCGCGCAGCGCGGTCACATCCCCCCCATTTTGCAGGGTTTGCGCCAGGGCTAACACGGACTGCTCCGCCATGCCGTACAGCAAATAATCGGCCTTGGCATCGAACAAGATCGAGCGCCGCAGGCCATTCGACCAATAATCGTAGTGCGCCACTCGGCGTAGAGAAGCTTCGATCCCGCCCAACACGATCGGGCAGGTATTCTTATAGTTGCGCCGGATCAGGTTGGTGTAAGCGATCACCGCCCGGTCTGGGCGGCGGTTGTTGACCCCGCCGGGGGTGTAGTCATCGCTCTTGCGCCGCTTTTTGCTGGCCGTATAGTTGGCAACCATCGAGTCCACACTGCCGCCGGTCACGCCCCAAAACAAGCGCGGCTCGCCCAGGCGGGTGATATCCGCCGGGGAAGTCATATCTGGCTGGGCAATGATCCCCACCCGGAAACCGGCCTGCTCCAGCACGCGCCCGATCACCGCCGCACCGATAAATGGGCTGTCGATGTAGCTGTCGCCAGACACCAGGATCACGTCCAGGCGGTCCCAGCCGCGCTGGCGCAGCTCTTCGGGGGTGGTAGGGAGAAATTGCGTACTCATTGGCACTCCCAATTGTAACAGTTTTTGTCTTATTTCCCTGCGGGTTGGCGCGATTTACCACACAAGATCAGCCCTGCTGCCGGGTGGTCCCGGATAAATGAGAGCTCCGCCGGATCTCGGTTTCACATCGATCGATTGTGATTTAACTGCGATTTACCCCAGACCCTCGTGCATTTCCGCATATTCTTTGACCAGATTTGCCGTATCTTCCGTAAATTCGTTAAGATCCGAATTCACGTACCAGCAAACGGTGCGATTCTCGCCGCGGTACTCATATTCCACCGGCCCAAGGCTCTTCTGGTTGTCGCACCAGTGGCAGTTACCACAGCTAAAAGAGCGCCGGGTAAAATCATCCTGGAGTGCTTGCGATTGGCCAGGCAGCAGGGGCACAATGCGCTGGGCGCTGGCGCACTTGATCCCGGCGCGCATCCGGTGGAGCAGGCGTTCGTCGAAATCAATCTGAAACAAAGGCGTGGCCTTGATCGATTTCTTCCCCTGGTATTTCACCGACCAGGCAAACATGCGCCCGAATTCGATTTGCGCTTTGTAATTTCTGGCAGTTAAGTAGCCATGCAGGTCCTCAGCAATGTAATTGGTCCTAATCTGCCAGATGATCGACCGGCGCATGCCGGGCAAAACCACTTATAATAATTATTAAATCATCTGATCGAGGAGCCTGCCCATGCCCAACCCCAAACCCTTGGAAATCCACCGCGGGGCCTACTTTGAAGAATACCAGGTCGGCCAGACGGTCATTTCCTCAGGCCGCACCGCCACCGAAACCGACCTGGTCTCTTTCGCCGCCTTGAGCGGAGATTGGAACCCCCTCCACACCGATGCCGTCGCCGCTGCCCAGGGTCCATTTGGCCAGCGGGTCGTCCATGGGCTGTGGGGATTGTCCGCTGCGGTCAGTCTGGTAACGCGCCTGGGCTTCATAGAAGAAACCCTCATCGCCTTCCGTGAGATCGATAACTGGAAATTCAGCCTGCCGATCTTCATTGGCGATACGATCCACGTCCAGGTCGTCGTCGGCGAAACCCGCCCGGTGCGCCGCCTGGGTGGCGGCATGGTCACCTTGCAGGTCGAAATCTTGAACCAGGATAACAAGATCGTGCAGCAAGGCAGCTGGGTAGTCCTGGTGAAGAGTGGCGAAAATCCCACAGGTGGATGACAGATGGTTCCAAAAACAGAAACGCAAAGCAAAAATAAGGAGATCCCATGACCCGTCAAATCGTAACCGCACCCAATGCCACCAGCGCCGGACCGTATTCGCACGGCGTATGGGCCGGAGATCTGTTTTATCTCTCCGGACAGGCCGCAGTAGACCATGCCGCTGGCAAACTGATCGCCGGGGATATCGCTGCCCAAACCGAACAGAGCTTCAAAAATTTGTTCAACGTGCTGGCCGCTGCCGGCCTTGGCCCCCAAAATGTGATCAAAGTTAACGTGTATCTGACGGATATGAACGACTTCGCCGCCATGAACGCCGTTTATGCCGCCCAGTTTGAAAAACCCTATCCGGCGCGCACCACGGTAGGCGTAGCCTCGCTGCCGCTCGGTGCCCGCATTGAAATCGAACTGATCGCCCGCCGCGATTAACAGAATGACAGGCCAAACCCTTCACTTCGACCAACAGCACCTGCGCCTGACCCAGGTACTATTGCAGGACCAGACCGATAGGCACAATGAGCTGGTTGCCGAACGAACCTGGCTGCTGCACCCTTCCGAACGCAACCTGACCCTGTCCGGCAACCTTTTCCTGATCGAGGATATGTTCAGCCCTTCCGGATGGGTGCTGATCAAACAGGCTCCCCTGCCGCACGCCCGCCCTGAACCGGCTGCGCCCGACCTGCACGTCGTGCCGCTGCGCAGCGGCGGGTTTGAATTCGAGCTGCTTTCGCCAGAAAATGATTCCAGCCAAGCCTGGACGGTGCTGGAATACTATGGGGACCGCCTGGAACGGGCGCGCGTGCTGCAAGATTGGCAGCGCAGCCTGCGACCGGAGACCACCTTCCACCGCACTCCCCGCTTCCTGACCAATACCTGGGGCGATCGATCCCAAGACAGCCGCATCAACCAGGCTTTTATCGAGCGTGAAATTGAAGCCGCCGCACGCCTGGGCGCCGACGTGGTCCAGATCGATGACGGTTGGGAGCGGGGGGTGACGATCAATTCCGCCCAATCCGAGCAGAACGGGGGCGTATGGGAAGGATTTCTGGAATACCGATCCCGACTTCTGGCAGCCGCACTCAGAGCGCTTTCCAAATGGTCTGAAACCCCTGGCGGAGAAAGCGCACACATCCGGCCTGGAGATTGGCCTGTGGTTTGCACCCGATTCGTGGGCCGACTTTGCCAATTGGGAGAAAGATGCCGCCTTGCTGTTGGATCTGCACCGGCGTCTGGGTGTCCACCACTTCAAGGTGGATGGCGTCAAGGCGCGCACTGCCCTGGGAATCGAGAATTTAAACCATTTTTTCAGCATGGTTCTCGATAAATCTGGCGGACAAATCGTACTGGACCTGGATATCACCGCTGAAATCCGGCCCGGCTATTTTGGCGCCATGCCGGTAGGAACTTTATTCGTTGAAAACCGCTACAGCGACTGGCACAACTATTGGCCGCACCAGACCCTGCGCAACCTGTGGATGCTTGCCAATTGGATCGACCCCATGCGGCTGCGCATGGAATTCTTAAACAACGTCCGCAACACCGGCCAATACGCCGGTGACCCCCTGGCGCCTGCGAAATACCAGCCCGACACCTTGTTCGCAACGGTAATGATGGCTAACCCTCTGGGTTGGTTCGAAGTGTCTAACCTGCCCCCCAATTTCATAGAACGCACGGCAGCGCTGGTGGCTGTGTGGCGGCAGGAGCGTGAGGCGATGAGCCGCGGCACCTTTCTGCCGATTGGCGCTGCGCCAGACGGCCTGGCCTGGACTGGCTTCTTATCCGTCGCAGCCGGGCGCGAAACCGGGTGGGGGCTGATCTTCCGCGAGGACAGCCGCACCAGGCAGCATCCGTTCAGCGTACCCGAGTTAGGCCGAGAAACCTACAGAATAGAACCGCTGGGTGGGCGTGGGATATGCACGTTGAAAAATGGAACCCTGCGGGCCAGGATTCCCAGACGGTTCGATTATTGCTTTTTTCGCTTTGAGAAAGAATAGATATTGATCCGGGGGATTTTATGATTGCCGCTGCTCGTTGATCAGGGCCTGTTCAGCCAGTATGCGCTGCAGGGGGATGCCCTCAACCAGGGTCAGCGCAACCATTAAAGGCTCATATCGGATAGCACGGGCAACCACCTTGACCTGTTCGCCATCCTGAAACGCAACCTGCGCCGTAAATGGCCCATCCGGTATGGGTTGGTGAAACGGATTGTAGAATCGAATTCCCTTTTCGGACATATCAATTACCGCATAGGCCTTACCGTTTATTTTGATGCGCGGCAATCGATTTGATGGGAAAGTAATTCGAATGGAACTGCGGTGTTCCCTGCCCTGGTAATTTTCGTCAGCCATATTTTCCAAATCCCTCCTCTTTTGTAGCGGCAACTGCTTCCTGCTGATGAATCAATCGGACTTCAAACTCACTGCCACGTGTATTTACTCCGGCGCACTCGCCAAAAAAATCAAACTGGCGAATTTCCCAGGTTGTCCACTTTTTTTTCGAGGCGGGCAACCGCAGCTTTTAAGGCTGCCGTTTTCTTTTCCAGGGTCTGCACTTCCCTGGCCAACACACTGCGCCGGCTGAGATACATCTGGATTTGCAGCTGAATTCCGGATAATATTTCACTTTGCTGCTCTATTTGCAGGGCTTGCTGGCGAATCTCATCTTCTCCTTCACCCATTTCCACCGGTGGCAGATGCAGCCGCCCATCTTCCAACCAGACATCCGGCAGAGGATGGTAGGCTTCCTGGCGTGCGGATACCGGTCGTTCCGCTGGGGGCCGGCTCTCCACGCGGGGCGGCCCGGATGGATTGGCCACCTGAGCTGCTTCCGGCTGCCCGCTTTCAGGTTTTGCGGCCGGAACAGGTTTCTCCTCCGTTGAAACCCGCTCTTCGCCTGTTGCCGGCAGGATAGTGTCGCTGCCGCCGAAATTCATCCCGGACGGAATCAATCCCCACTGCTTGAAAATTTCCTGGGCGATCAAATAATTTTGATTTGCTTCTTCTAGCTGTCCGGTCTCAGCAAATGTCGTCCCGCTGACCGTGAAATAACCGCCTTCCATCAACCAGTATTTGCGCAATTTTTCCTGGGAAGGTAATTCCGCGGCGATCTGGTTCTTAATCTTGTCCAACAAACTACGCAAGTTGGCTAAAATCATTTTGCGTTCTTCAGAAGATAAGGTGGGATGCCGGACAGTCTGGCTGAGCACCTGCGTTGCAAACCAGAGATCATTACCATTGGCTACCCGAAAAAGATAAGCCAGAACCTGGAAAGAATGCTGGTTATCCGGTGAATTCTGCGCAAATTTCAGCAGTTCACAGGAGGAGTCCCCAATGATTTCTTCCCAAGGGAATTCCTTGGCAAGCTCTTGTGGTGATACCCCCCGAAAAAGTGCATCGATAATTTTTCGCGCAAACTCCATTACGATCCCTCAATCACCCCGACCCGATTTTTTCTTACAGCACGTCCACCAACACTCCCACCAGGAAACACAACAGGCCAGCCATCGTCAATGCCACGGCGAACGGGCCGGCCCGAAAATATTCTTTTACTGCATGTTCAAAAGCACCCATGTGAGCGACCGCCGCTTCTTCTTCAATATTGCCCTTATACCCTACACGGAAAATTCCAGAAAACGTGCCGGCGGTAAGGGTGATAAAGCTGGCAATTACCATCCAATCGCTCAAACCCCGCCTGGTTTGGCCGCCGCTCAAAAAGTAGACCGCCGCGGTACCCAATGAGATCAACGCCAAAGTTATGGTCGTTCGGATGAAGAATTGAACCAGGGTCTTTTTCATTTAAGGTGCCGCTTTAAGCGTGTTGGTGGGCCATGCTGTTGGGGTGTGAACTGGAGGAGCGCTGATTGTTGCAGTTAAGCCTGGAATGCTCGTTCCTGTCCCTGCGGGCCCAGCCTGGGTGCCAGACGTAGGAGTGTAAATAAACTTTGGATCGGGGGTGAGGGTTGCTGGTTGGACCGGGAAACCACCTTCCCTTAAGGTCACAGAAGGCACCACCACCGGCAATCCCTGGGTCGGCTGATTACCCAAAGGCGTCACCGTACCATCTCCCTGACGATTGTTCAACCAATCAAAACCGACCACCACACTGACAAAGATAAACACCGTTAACAACACCGCCCCAATCAACGCTGCCCCGAATAAACGATTCGATGTTGCCACCTTTTCGACCAGATTACGCTTCGGAATCTGGATGGCAACCAGAGTTATATTATCATGCCCACCGCGTTTATTGGCAAGCTCTACCAGCGCCTGGCTGGCCCCATCCAACGAATTCTGTTGGTAAGCAGCCAAAATTTCTTTGTCTTCAACCAGATCGGTCAATCCATCGCTGCACAGCAGCAGGCGGTCGCCGTCTTTTAACTGCATACCCTGGTTGGCTTCACTGGTCCCTTTCTGCCCGCCATTGATCGTGCGCAGCCGGAAATCGACTTCGGGGCTATTGGGAGAACCGATATAGCGCCGGATCACATGTTGGTTGGGATGCCCTTTTATCTGATCCGGTTTAAGCGTGCCCTGGTCAATCGCTTCTTGTACCCAGGTATGATCGGTGGTGAGCTGGTAAATCGAACCACGCCGGAGAATATATAAACGCGAGTTGCCGATTGCCGCCGTAAAAAGCTGTTTGTCAATGATCCAGACACATACACAGGTGGTCCCCATGCCCTGACGCTGCACATCACTGCTGGCCAGAACGTAAATTTCTTCGCTGGCCTGGATGATTGCCTGGCGCAGGGTATCCACCGGATCGCTGCCATCACTGGCGGCAACAGCCTGGCTGATGCGCTCCACTGCAATCTCTGAAGCCACTTCCCCGGCGCGGTGACCGCCGATGCCATCTGTTAATACCGCCAGCAGCACGGGTTTCCGGCTGCGCCGGTTCAACCGGTAAGCCGAAACCGCATAACGATCTTCATTATTTTTTCCGGTCATTCCGGGGTGCGTAAGAGCCGCGACCGGGTAACTGGAATGGTTAATGCGAATCATCCTACCTCTTGAGATGAGGTTATCCTGGGCTGACTGAGAGCAGGTGCGTTTTTAAGTTCGAAACGATAGACTTCCAGGCCCAGATGGATCAAGTCACCATGCACAAGAAGCTGGCCTTCGGACGGCACCAGTTCGTAATTTACCCATGTACCTGCCACGGAACCAGCATCGCTAATTATATACTGTCCTTGCGGTGTTCGTCGAATCCGGGCATGCAGCCCATCCACTGTAGGTGATTCAATGACACAATCCACCCGGCGCACTTCACTTCCCAGGCGCATTTCATCCAGAGTCAGGCTGATAAATGTACCCGACTGGAGGAGATTTCCATCCACTACGTGCACCAGACGCGCCGGGGCAGTCAAACTCTTAAAGGGCAGCCGCTGGGCCTTGATGGGGATATCCACCCGCCGACGGGAAGGTCTATTGCCATTCCCAGCATTAAGCGGTTTAGGAGGTCTCGCCGGACGTTTGCGCCAGGCGCGCAGCCCAACCAGGGCGGCGATGACCACCACCGCGCCGCCCCCAACCACACCGGCATACGGCAGGTAAGGCAGCGCCTCAGACGCCAACATCGCCAGGTTTAAAACCGGCGGAGCTTCTACCTCAACATTGACCGGGATTTCAATACTGGATCGGGAAAGACCCAGAATATCTTCCATTTCTACGCGGAGAACATGCTGCCCGCTGCTGGAATAAGCGTCCAGGGGCCAAACCAAAGTGTCAAATGGGGCAGCGGTCACTTCCGTTACCAGTTGACCGTCCACATACAAACGGCTGGCCTTAATTGGGCGGCGCAGGCCGTCCGGAAACTCCACAATAGCCTGCAGTACTAACCGGTCAGGGGTTAACACCGGTTTTTGGGGTGCCTCAGGCTTTGTCCAGGTGCGTTTGACCTCGGTCGGCGGAGACAGGAAAAATGGGTTGGGGGGCTGCAGGTTCAGGGTGAAACGCTGTTCGGCAGCAACCGGAAATTCACTGCGCCGGATGGCAAGTGAAACACGCTGGATTCCGCTCTGGTGGATCTTCGATGTGTAATTGGCCCGGTAGATGAACCGCAGTGATTGAAAATAGACCTCAGGGTCGGGCAGCCCCTCAGTCCCGCTGAAGATCAAAGATTGGCCGCCGGTGCGCTGTGCCAGGTCGGCCAGGGCCAGGCTGGTTTCGTTTTCACCCGCTTGTGGAACCACCAGCCAGGTAAAAACACGCACGCCGAGCTGGCTGGCCCGGTCGGCGAGGTTGGGCAGCGCTGCCAGGGCGGTCTCCGGCAAGGACGAGGTGATATATAAAACTGCCCGCTTACTGTTCACCTTGCGGCTGGGATCGCTGGCCAAATCCAGCGCGGTGGTCAGGCTGGTCAGCGATGGCTGCGTTTTCGCCAGGTCCGGGGTATAAGCCCGCAGCGCCTGGACAAACTGGTTCGGATCTGTCAGGCGCGTGGCCTGCGGGCCAGCATTCGTCACCAGGCTCAATTGATCCGGAAAATTTCCAGGCTGGCCTTCGGTCCAGTTGATGACATTCTGTTTAACCCTATCAAAGTTGGTGGGGCCGTTGGCGATCGCCACTGCCATATCAGGCGAGACATTAAATGCGAAAATAATATGCATACCTGGCTGCGTGCGGGTCAGGGTGTTGACCGGGATTTGCTGATCGTTTTCAACGATCTCCAACTCGTTTTGAGCCAGGTCCTGTAAAAAATTGCCTTGCGCGTCGTAAGCCTCAAACGTCAGACCGACGCTGGGAAAGCCGGTCAGATCCGGCGTCTGGAGAACAATCCGCCCCTCATTTTGAGCCCAGACCGGCTGCGCCACGGCTATTAACAAACCGGCAAGGAATCCGATAATTTTGGAAAAGCGGGCCATCCTTTCTAGTATACCTGAGTTTAGCGGCCTGCGAGTTGACCATTCCTCAGACAATTGACAGCAAACCATTCCTGGGGTATCCTTATTGCCGTGTCCGGGTGGGACCGGCGCGGCAGAAACCCCCGAAACCCGCCAGGTCCGAGAGGAAGCAATGGTAAGGAGGCCCTTCTGGGTGCCGCCGGCAAACCTACCCGGACCATTTTTTTAACTGAGCATGCCCGTACATGAGCACTCCCCCTCCCATTTGTTCATACGAAGGTTCAGATTACCAGACGTCCTTCTGGGATAACGCCGACCGCCGCTACGAAGATGCCGTCGAAGAGGTGGCATTACGCCGCCTGCTGCCCCAAAGCGGCAGTTTTCTGCTGGAATTGGGCGCCGGAGCGGGTCGTAATACCCCCCGCTACCAGGGATACCAGCGCATCATCCTGTTGGATTACTCGCGCACCCAGCTCGAACAGGCTCGCCAAAGATTGGGCGAAAGCGATCGTCTGGCATTCGTCGCCGCGGATATCTACCGTTTGCCGTTTGTGGACGGGCTTTTCGATGGAGCGACCATGATCCGCACCCTGCACCACATGGCCGATGCCCGGGCAGCGCTGGCCCAGGTGCGGCGTGTACTGCAGCCCAATGCCGCCTTCATCCTGGAATACGCCAACAAGCACAATCTGAAATCTATTCTGCGATATACCCTGCGCCGTCAGAGCTGGAGCCCTTTCAGCCCGGAGCCGGTAGAATTTGCCCCGCTCAATTTCGATTTTCACCCGGCAACGGTGCGTTCCTGGCTGCGCGGCTGCCAGTTCTCCATCGAGCGCCAGCTAACCGTCTCCCACTTTCGCATGAACCTGTTTAAACGCCTGCTGCCGCAGCGCCTGCTGGTCTGGATGGATTCGCTGGCCCAACTGACCGGTGATGCCTGGCAGCTCAGCCCAAGCGTCTTCGTGCGCTCGCGGGCCGTGGGCCAGACGCCCATTGCCGCCGCAGACCAGATTTTTCGCTGCCCGGCCTGCGGGCACCAACCCCTGGAAAACACCCCGCCTGAAATTCACTGCCCGGGCTGCGGTCGCAGCTACCCGGTAATCGACGGCATATACGATTTCCGCCTGGAACAACCCCAATAACGTCTTTTAACGTCTTTCGAGAGAACACTACCGATCAGCCCGAACCATCCTCAGCCTCATCCCGCAGGCCCGAATCGCTTTTCTCACGATCACGTTTACCAATTTGCGCATATTCCTCTGCCGTCAGACCGTACCACAGCGCATCCAGATATTGACCGTTGGTATAGGACATGCGCCGCAGCCTGCCTTCGAGATGAAAACCCAGGCTTTCGTGCAGGCGGATCGAATCCAGGTTTTCGCTGTGGACGTTGACCGTGACCTTCTGGTAGCGCAGTTCCTCAAAGTAATATTTCAAGACGTGCAGAATCGCCTCGCGCGCATACCCTTTGCGGCGGTGCGGCGCAGCGATATCGACGCCGTAGCTGAAAGTGCCGCTGCGCGAGTTGCAGTTGTGCGTGCTGATTGTGCCCACCGGGTTGCCCAGCAGGTCTTCGATTACCCAGAAAAAGCGATCCTCTTCCAGATGGTTCTTCTTGGATTGGGTCTCAACCCAGGCCTGGACGCTCGCCAATGAGGAGGGCGGCCAGACAAAATCCAGAAAGCGTGCCCGCTCGCTGTCCAGATTCCAATTGTAAAAAGTTTGCGCATCATCCGCTTCAATCGCCCGCAGGCGAATTTTTCGACCCTGCCAGTAGTTCATAGTATCCATCCCATGATCAACAAAATTGGATGGCAGGGCGTTTTTGCGGCGCTTTACATCCCAAAAACACCCCGTCGTTGAGTTTACAGATTGGTTCTAATAACCGGTCAACGGTGTTCCGGGTGATCTGTGGTTGGCGTATGCTCGTGAAAATACCCGGCCTGGTGCATGCGGTTGTGCAGGCTGCGGTGTGCCGATTTCGATCACCAGGCGCATACGCCGGTAAGCCCGCTCTTCGGCGCGCGTACCCACGCTGTCCAGGTAAGCCAGGGCACCCTCGATCTGTTCCAGGATGGTGACCGCATCCGCCGCTGCCAGCATGGATGAACCTGCTACATCAACCATCACCGGCGAAGAATGGGCGGCGATCACCTCCGGTTTTTCGGGATAATGCCCGCGCACCAACAGCGCCAGCCAGGCGCTGCGCTCTAGCTTGACTGTCCAACTGCCGCTGGCCTGCTCTGCGCCCACGGCAGCGCTCTCGCGGATTTCACCATTGACCACCAGTTCCACCCGCGACAGCGGCACAGTCACACTGGCGACCTGCCAGGTTACAGATACGCTGCCCCCGGTGGGGGCCATGGCGATGCGGCTGCCCATCGGCTTCCCCTCCACCTCGAAGGTTAAGAGCGGTCCGTAGGTCACAAAAGTTTCCGCTCGCCGGACAGCGTCCATCCAGGTCTCATAGCTGAAAGGCCGGTCTGTGGCGACGCGCGCGTAGGTGCGCACGGTGCCCACAGCGGTCATCGCGTTCATTTTATCTGTGCCCCCCACTGCCGCCACCCGGTAGCCGCAGTTTAAATAGCGGTACCAGTCCGCAAGACTGTAAGGGCTGATGCCGCTGTACAGATCCTGCCAGGAGGTCATCTCCAGGGCATCGATCTCGCCGCTGACGATGCTGGCGGCATGTTCTGCCCGGGGATTAGGAAAATGCGGCAGCACTACCAGCCCGCCCTGCTTTTTACACTGGCGCGCCCATTCGGTCAGCAGAATCTCGACCGGATCCCCCAGGGCCGATTCATCCGGGCCGCCGGTGGTCATCGGGGCGATGATCTGCCCGCGGTAGCCGAGCAGGGAAATATGTCCCAGCACATGCTGGCGGTTTTCCGTACCCACCCGCACCAGGTATTCGCCATCCCCCCCGGCTTCAGGCGAGCCCCAGGTGTTTTTGCCGTCGAAATCACCTACATTGGTCATCAATTCGCCCCACTGGCTGGCCAGCAAGTTGATGATATTCACACCTTCCCCGGCCCCTTCCAGCAGGGCCGAAATCGGCGAGAGGAAGTGAACGTGGGTATCGGCGGAAACCCAACCCTGCTCGCGCCAGGGGAGGATCTTTTCGACTTCGATGATCACTTCTTCGGTATCGGGCCGGATCTCCACCACCTTGCGCACAGGGCGGATTTCAAAACCCTTGGAGACTTCCACAAAAACCTCTCCCAGCGGCAGGTTAATCACGGTTTCACCCGGAATATAGGTGCACGGATGGTCGTTCAGGTGGGTGAAATCGACGCTGTAATCCTCAAACCAGTCCGGGTTGATGATCCGGTGCCGGTCGACGGGGGCCAGGTATTCACCCTGGATGCCGTGCACGTGCAGCTTGACCGCCACAGGCCGGGTGCTGCCGCGCTCGACCACCACCAACCTCACGCGCTGCACCGCGGCAGGAACCGGCTGCAGCACCTCACTCCCCTGACCGGAGACAACCTGTGCCACTGGAACCTGCTGCCCGTTCGCCAGATGGAAACAGGCATCCGGATGGGCGCTGTATTCGATAATGACTTCCCGCCCAGATCGCCGGGGAATCTGGTTGTTATAGCTGTCAGCCCAGCGCACATTCGGGTAAACCGGGCGCAGGCTAGCGGAGATCACCTGGCCCAGATCCAGGCGAATCTGTGCCAGCAGCCCATCCTCATCCAGGTTGGGGGCAAAGGTCTCGCCTTCCGGCAAAGAAAATACAGCCTTGTGCCGCGCCTGCCAGCGCAATGGCAGTTCGCTGGCATCCCCGGCGGCGACGGCTGAAACGATCAGCGCCCCGGCGCGCGGCTCAAAGCGGATGCCGGTGATCTCTTTTTCCGGGGTCGGGTTTTCCCAGGCCCACAGCCAGTTCACCCAGGGGCCGTAATCCAACTTCGTCACCCGCGTCTGGCTCTGACCCCAATTTCCGCCGGGTTGTTCGTTCGCGGCACGGACGGGAAACGGCTTGTGCATTTCCACCGCCTGGAAACAATTTTCACCCCAGCCGCGGGTATAGGCGCCCACCTGGTGACGGCGGCGGATTTCGGCTTTGACCTGGCTGCCGTCGGCATATTGGATCACGTAGTCGGCGGCGTGTTCGTTCAAGCGGCCTGCCCCGCGCACCGGGGCAGCCGAAAACCCATCGCGGTTCAACTCCAGCGGGCGTTCGTCGGATGTGTGCAGGAAAACCAGCCAGCCGGCCCGTGTCGGGGGCACCTCGACTGCCACCGGTTGATCGGCAACCAGCAGCATATGGTTGATTGCGAACGGAATACCCCACGCCACGCAGCTGCCGGATGGGGCTTGTTTGGCCGCCTGGCGCATACCTTCGGAGAGTCCGGGCAGGCTGTCTGCACCGGCGGGGTCAAAATTCCCCACGAACGGCAGGGGACTGAATTTAGGGGATGCGGGGCCATCAATAACCTGGGTCATTTTCCACTCCTTTGATGATATATAAATTGTATCAAGAATTGCCCGAGATGTTCCGCGGTATGCGCGAGGATGTATAATAATACGTACACTGGAGAAAACCATGGGCAACCACAAACGGAGCTTCCTCTTACTCATCATCCTCGCGCTGGTCGGGTTGGGATTATTCCTGCCCAGGGTGCCTGTCCGCGGGCAGGATTTTGCCCCCCAGATACTGGTCATGCAGGTCAACGGACCGGTCGCGCCGGCCATGCAGTTGTATATCGACCGCGGCCTGACCTATGCCGCCGATTCGAACTTTTCTCTGGTGATTATGCAGTTGAATACCCCGGGTGGGGCGCTGGACACCATGAACCTGATCATCGAGCGCATCCGCAGCAGCCCGGTACCGGTGGTGGTATATGTCAGCCCGAACGGGGCCATGGCAGCCAGCGCCGGTACGCTGATCACCCTGGCCGGGCACGCCGCAGCCATGGCGCCCGATACCACCATCGGCGCCGCCAGCCCGGTGGATTCGACTGGTCAAAATATTGATTCCACGGAAGCGTTGAAGATCAAGGAAGTGATGAAAGCCACTGTCCGCGAACTGGCCCGCGACCGAAAACCCGAAGCCATCACCCTGGCCGAACAAACCATCGATAACGCGCGTGCCGTCAGCGCCACCGAAGCAGTCAGCATCGGATTGGTCGATTTTCAAGCCACCAGCGTTGAGGATCTGGCAGCCAAATTAGACGGGTTCCAGGTTAAAGTGCTCGGCGCACCGTTGACACTGCATACCCGGGGTGCCAACCTGGTGCCCCTGCCCCGTACGTTAATCGAAGAAGGCCTGCAGTTCTTCACCGATCCCAACCTGGTTTTCATCTTCCTCTCCGCCGGAATCTGGGCGATCTTGATCGAGCTGTCCAGCCCGGGTGGATGGGTGGCCGGGTTTGTGGGCGCAACGCTGCTGCTGCTGGCCTTGTTTGGGCTGGGAATCCTGCCGGTCAACTGGACTGGCCTGCTCTTCATGGCGCTGGCCTTCATATTATTTATCCTGGATATCAAGGCGCCCACCCACGGTGCTTTGACCGTTGCCGGTACGGGTTCGTTTATCGCCGGCAGCTTGATTCTGTTTAATACGGTGCGCGTCCCCGGCATCCCGGAGATTTCCGTCCCTCTGGTCATCGGCACGGGGGTCTTTATCGCGGCCACATTCTTTGGCGCGGTAACCCTGGCGCTGCGCGCCCAAAGCATGCCGGTGCTCACCGGACACCAGACCCTGGTGGGAAAAGTCGGCCTGATTAAAGCAGCCGTCGATCCCAAGGGACAGATCCAGGTGGCCGGTGAACTGTGGACGGCGCGCCTGGTCGAAGGCGAGCCCAATTTGCAGATCGGCGACCGGGCCGAGGTGACGGGGATTGAAGGAGTGATCCTGTGGGTCAAGAAGGCCAAACCGCTGGAAGAAACCAATCCTTGATTGAGTGTTAATTTAACATGAATTATATAAATTCATGCCCTCTGCCACGGGTGTAGTAGTAGGGTGTGTTGGGTATAACCCTATGAGTGTTTACACTCAACGCACCCTACTTCTTGATCGGAATATATACATCGATCTCCTCGTTGGGTCCATCGTCGTGAAAACGGTCGTCGTCATACACTTCAAAATCAAAGGGATAAGCGACCATATAATTTGAAGTCGGCAGCCACGTGAAGTATTTATCTACCTGGGCGTGTGGGGTGATTTTAAGAAAACCGCGGGTAATCCGGATGAGAATCTTCTAATCCCACGCGGAAGCGCCAGAAACACGCCGGTGTTGTCGGGCGGTTGGGGGCGTGGTAGAATCAATTTGAAAAATACCATGGCGGGTGCTTCATTTAAAGAAATGACAGCCCGGGCCATTTTAAAGGAGGTAGTGAAATGGAAGAGATCACTGGTTCTTTCGCAGTCAAAAAAGGGCTGGCGCAAATGCTCAAAGGGGGAGTGATTATGGATGTGGTCACGCCCGACCACGCCAAAATTGCCGAGGATGCTGGCGCCTGCGCCGTGATGGCCTTGGAACGCGTGCCCGCGGATATCCGCGCCGACGGCGGCGTGGCCCGCATGAGCGACCCCGATATGATCCTCAAAATCATGGACTCGGTCTCCATCCCGGTGATGGCGAAATGCCGCATCGGCCACTTCGTCGAAGCCCAAATTCTGGAAGCGATCGGTATCGATTACATCGACGAATCCGAAGTGCTGACCCCTGCGGATGAAGAGCATCACATCAACAAGCACCTGTTCAAGGTTCCGTTTGTATGCGGCTGCCGCAACCTGGGCGAAGCATTGCGCCGGATCGGTGAAGGCGCTGCCATGATCCGCACCAAGGGCGAGGCCGGAACCGGCGACGTGGTGGAAGCTGTGCGCCATGCCCGCACCGTTTTGGGTGAAATTCGCCGGCTGCAGAATATGCCGGAAGAAGAAGTCATGCATCTCGCCAAGGAAATTGGCGCACCGTATGAACTGATGCTCGAGACCCGCCGCCTGGGACGCATGCCGGTGGTTAATTTTGCCGCCGGTGGTGTGGCCACCCCGGCCGATGCCGCCTTGATGATGCAGTTGGGCGTGGATGGCGTCTTCGTCGGCTCAGGCATCTTCAAATCGGGCGATCCGGCCAAGCGGGCCAACGCGATTGTTAAAGCTGTCACCCACTACAACGATCCCAAGATTCTGGCGGATGTCAGCCGCAACCTGGGTGAACCCATGGTCGGGCGCAATATATCGGCCATGCCTGAAAGTGAAAAAATCGCGGGAAGGGGATGGTAACAGTGTTTTCGTGTTCTTCCACAATATAATGGAAGGATGCCCCCAAGGAGCACGAAGTACGCAATACCAATGAACATCGCTTATGAAAATTGGAGTCCTGGCTTTACAAGGCGACTTCGCAGAACACCAGGTGATGCTGGAGAAATTAGGCGCCGAAGTAGTGCAGGTTCGGGTGGCAGTTCAATTAACCGGGCTGTCTGGCCTGATTATTCCGGGCGGCGAATCGACGACCATTGGCAAACTGGCAGTTGCTTACGGCCTGATCGAGCCCCTGCGCCAGTTCAGCAAAACGCGCGCGATCTGGGGAACCTGCGCCGGCGCGATCTTTTTATCCAAGGATATCCATCGCATCCAGCCTTTGCTGCAGGTGATGGATATTAAAGTGGAGCGGAATGCATTCGGTCGGCAGGTAGACAGCTTCGAGATCGATCTGGACATTCCCGCCTTAAAAGTGGCAAATCAAAACGAAAAACCCTACCATGCAGTTTTTATTCGCGCCCCGCTGATCGAAGAAGTGAGTGAGTCGGTCGAAGTGCTGGCCCGCCTGCCCGATGGGCGCATTGTCGCCGCTCGCCAGGGCAAACTGCTGGCAACCTCTTTTCATCCGGAACTGACTGGCGACGACCGATTTCACCGTTACTTTATGGAGATGGCAAAATAAGCGTTAGAGCTTTTTCCTGGTCCGATTTGATCCCCTTGATCCGCTTGCGGAAGGATATCCTCTGTCTGGATTCCACCCTGGATTTAACCCGGGGTAATCCGGTTGGGGTTTTGGCCGCCCTGGCTCAGCTGCACCCGGCTCGGGGAAGTTATACCGGAGTAGCCACTGGCAAAGATGGTGAGCAGAACCTGATCGGGCAGTTCATCAATACCGCCGGTAACCCTTCGGCCCGGTTGTCCTTCTTTGCGCCGGGTGCGGCAGCCGCTTCACCGCTGCTGACCGGCCTTCTGGAAGGGTTGGCCTGGCAGGCCGGGGATTGGGGTGCTTTCCACCTGGTAGGCGAGATCGACGAACTCAGCCCGGCTTTCGAGCCTTTGCGAAAATCTGGTTTTACGGTGTATGCCTGGCAGCGCATCTGGAAGCTGCAGCCGCTGCCTCCCGTGAACGGGAAAGAAGCTCCATCCTGGCGCGGGGTATCCTCGGTCGATGAATTCGCGGTGCGCAGCCTGTACCAAAATTTAGTACCGCCCCTGGTGCAAAGCGCAGAACCGCTGCCCTCGCAGCGCCTGCGCGGACTGGTATACTTGCAAAATGATGAGATTATGGCCTATGTCAATTGGGTGGAAGGGCCGCGCGGTCTATTCCTGCACCCGATCATCCATCCCGATCTGACCAACTACGGCGATCTGCTGCGTTCGCTGGTGCAAAACCTTCCGCGCATGGGCCGCCCGGTTTATCTGGCTGTTCGATCGTACCAATCCTGGCTGGAAAACGCACTATCCGATCTGCCAGCGGAAGCTTCACCGCGGCACGCCCTTCTGGTGAAGCATCTTGCCACCCTGCAGCGCGTTCCGCTGAATGCCCGATTGGGTGCCGATACGCGTTCGTCGAATGTTCCGACGACAACGATGGTTAATCAAAATATCAATTATCCTGAGTGAGATGAGCCGCGCGCTGCGCCAGGATTTATCTTACTCAAGAATTTAGTAGGAAAGATGACACAAAGAAAAATTACCGACGACCTGCATGCTCTATTAGGTGTTTTGCCTCAACAGATCGCCGACGCGGTAGTTGAAGCCAATAACAGCGATGCGCTGTTAGAAGTTGTGCTCGACCTTGGCCGCCGGCCGATGGCCCGTTTTGTAAGCGGCGATATTTATCTATCCGAAGACGAAATCTCTCGGGATCAAATTGATTACGTGGTGGCCCGCATTGGCGAGTTTGACACCGATAACCGGGCCGGCCTTGAACGCACACTGCACCGGATTTCGGCAATCCGCAACCGGCGCGGCCACATCGTGGGCCTGACCTGCCGTGTAGGGCGCGCAGTGTACGGGACAATCGATATCATTCAAGATCTGGTTGAATCCGGCCGCTCGGTGCTGATCCTGGGCAAGCCAGGCATTGGCAAGACCACCCTGCTGCGTGAGGCCGCCCGCATCCTGGCTGACCAGAAACGGGTGGTTATCGTCGACACCTCGAATGAAATCGGCGGAGACGGGGATGTGCCCCACCCTGCAGTGGGCAGCGCCCGCCGCATGCAGGTGGCCAAACCCTCATTGCAGCACGAGGTGATGATCGAAGCTGTTGAAAACCACAACCCTGAAGTGATCGTGATCGATGAGATTGGGCGCGAACTGGAAGCCCAGGCCGCCCGCACCATTGCCGAACGCGGCGTGCAGTTAATCGGCACAGCGCATGGGCGCACCCTCGAAAATTTGCTGATCAACCCAACTCTTTCTGATCTGATCGGGGGCATCGAATCCGTCACCCTATCAGATGAAGAAGCCCGCCGGCGCGGTACGCAAAAAACCGTCCTCGAACGCCGCTCTCCGCCAACCTTCGATGTGTTGATCGAGATGCAGGAGCGGGACCGCGTATCCGTTCATGCGGATGTAAGCGCGGCAGTCGACACCCTGGTACGCGGCTACCCACCCCAGGCTGAAATCCGCTGGCGCGATACTGACGGGAATATCCATATCGAAAAACCCCAGCCCGTTTCAACCCAACGCCCCATGGTGCAGGGTTTCCGCCGCAGCCTGTCCGGCAACCTTGAAGGCAGAGAAGAACCACCCGCCAGATCATCGCGTTCGTCCAATTTTTCAAAACGCAATGGTGGGATGCGCCGCCAGGATACGATGAACTTAATTCCGGATGTTTCGAATGTCCCTGATCCGGCTGCACTCGCCCCAATCCGCGTCTACCCGTACGGGGTAGCCAAGAACCGCCTGATCACTGCCGCCAAGCGCCTGGGGGTACCGGCTATCGTCGTCCGCGAACTGGATGACGCCACGACATTGGTGACGTTGCGCACCTATTACCGCAACCATGAGGCCGTTATTCAGGAAGCTGAACAGCGCGGAATGCCTATTTATGCCCTTAAGTCCAATACCACCAATCAGATGGAACAGGTCCTGGCGGAGATCTTCAACCTGGCCACCGATACGCCGGATACGGCAGGCTGGGATGTTGTGACCAGCATGACCCAGGTCGCGATCGATGCGGTGCTGAACGGCCAGCGCTGGGTAGATCTTCCCCCGGCCTCCGCCGCAATTCGCCGAATTCAACATGACATGGCTCGCCAGGCACAGCTCGTTTCCCATTCTTATGGGAAAGAGCCCAGCCGGCGGGTGCGTATCTTTAGAGAGTAGCAAACCAGTTCCGGCCCACGCTTGCCTGGGTGGATTCTATCCAGGCGAGGGTGTTCTAAAATCCGGCTGGCTGCTGGCAGGTGATTGCTATGTTTATTACCCTCGAGGGTCCAGAAGGCAGCGGCAAAACCTCACAAATCCCTATCCTGCTCGGTTACCTGAAGGAACAGGGCTATACCGTACACACCACCCGTGAGCCGGGCGGCACTGCCATTGGCGACCAGGTGCGCGAAATCCTGACCAGTATGGGCAATACTGCCATGAAGCCGCGCACAGAGACCCTCTTATTCTGCGCAGCCCGCGCCCAGCTGGTTGATGAAGTTATCCGGCCGCATCTGCAGCAGGGAAAAATCGTATTGAGCGATCGCTACGCCGATTCCACCCTGGCCTATCAGGGCTACGGCCACGGCAATGACCTTGCTGTGCTGCGCGAGCTGCTCAAGTTCGCCACCGGCGGCTTATGGCCCGACCTAACCCTGCTTTTAGACCTGCCGGTTGAACAGGGGTTGCAGCGCAAACGTTCGAGTGGGGGTGAATGGAACCGGCTTGATGCATATAAAGTTGAATTTCACCAGCGTGTTCGCCAGGGTTTCCTGGAGATGGCTGGCGCCGATCCGGTGCGCTGGCAGGTGATCGATGCGACCCAGCCTCGCGAGATGGTACAATTGGCGCTGCGCGCTGCTATCATGAAACGACTGAACTCTTGATCCAATAATTCGCCGCCTCTTTCCACATCACCCGACTTATCGTTTATAACCAGGGGAAGCTGTATGGCAAGAGGATTTTTTCCAATCGGAATCTTTGTAAAACAATTCAACCTATCCAGAAGTGAAATTGAAAGGGAAAGAATGAAGAGACTATTGCCGATAATTATCATCCTGGCTGCCGTAATTTTAACTGCATGCGGTGGCGCAGGACAAAGCCCGGTCATTACTGCGACCGTACCACCAACGCAACCCCCTCAGCCGACAGCAGATACTCCCACAGAAATTCCTGTGCCGACCCCGACGCCCCTCCCCGATGGTTGCATGCTGACTTCGATCCTGCCTGAGGCGGATCCGGCTTTTCCTCCAGTGGTCGACAGCGACTGGCAGTTGGGTCCCAAAGATGCCACCGTGACAATCCTGGAATACAGCGATTTTCAATGCCCTTACTGCGCCCAGGTATCGCCCGTGCTGGACGATCTGCTGGCCAAATTCCCGCAAGATTTGCGCCTGGTCTACCGCCACTTCCCGCTGAATATCCACGACAAATCGATTATCTCCGCCCAGGCGGCAGAAGCCGCTGGTTTGCAGGACAAGTTCTGGGAAATGCACACATTGTTGATGAGCAGGCAGGCTGAATGGGATACCCTTTCGGTGCAGGATTTTGGCACCTGGATCAACGAGCAGGCCAAAACGATTACCGGCCTGGATGCGGCCAAGTTCAGCCAGGATTTGAACAGCCAGCCGGTCGTCGATAAAGTCGCCGCGGCGCTCGCTTCGGCAGAACAGATCGGTCTCAACCAGACCCCCTTCCTGATCTTGAACGGGCGCGCCTTTGGTGGCAACCCGGATGAAGCCACGATTGGCGAAGTCATTCGCCTCTTCAAAACCGTAAAGACTACTCTGGAACCGATTGCCAGCCACGAATGCCCGCCGCAATCGCTGGATGCCGGCAAACAATATTCCGCCACGGTCACCACCACGCAGGGCGACTTCACCATCCAGTTGTACGCCGACCAGGCTCCCCTGGCAGTCAACAGCTTCATTTACCTGGCTAATCGGGGCTGGTTCAACAACACCCCCTTCCACCGGGTGATCGCCGGTTTCGTCGCGCAAGCGGGCGATCCCAGCGGTACCGGATTGGGCAACCCGGGTTACATCTTTAATGACGAGATCGTTCCCGACCTCAAATACGACAAGCCTGGCGTGGTCGGTATGGCCAATTCTGGACCCAACACCAATGGCAGCCAGTTTTTCATCACGTATGCCGCCGTTCCCGAACTCGATGGCGGTTACACCATCTTTGGCCAGGTTACCAGCGGCATGGACGTGGTGGAAAAGCTGACCGAACGCGACCCGCAGTTTGGCCAGACAGACGTGCCTGAACCGGATAAAATCTTGACCGTGACCATCGAAAAGAAATGATCGAAGCGCCGCGGCCTACAGGCTCGCACCTATCCTCCTTGTTCCTGACCTTGATCAGCGGCTTTGGCGTTTTTGCCGGGCTGTTGGGCTTGCTCCTGTTCGGCCTGACCGCCATGGGCCGTCTGGTTCAAGGGAGCATGGCGCTGGTCTGGGCCGCGGCACTCGTAACGCTGCTTAATTTGCCTGCCTTGATCTATGCTGCGCCGCGCGCGCTTGGCCGCCCGTCACCGCGCTGGCAGGTGCAAGATGGCTGGCGGTTGTCATCCATTGCCCTTGGTTTTTGGGTGCTGGACCTGGCTGCCGCCAGCCTTTTATCCACGCGGCCGAACGGGGTGAACCAGGTGCTGATGCCGCTGCTCAGCCTGCTGGCAGTTGGCGTGCCGATCTGGTGGCTGATCGAATTGGGCCGGCGCGGCCTGCGCACCACGCCCCTGCGCACCTGGGGCACAGTTTCGGCCAGCCTGATGGGCACGGTTCCGCTGGTGATCATCGTCGAACTGTTCGGCTTTCTATTGCTGGGCATTCTTATCTTGATCTGGCTGGTGGGCCAGTCGCCCGATCTGCTCACCCAGATCCAGCAGTTGGGCGAGTCAATGGCCAACGGCAATGTGGGCCCCGATGCTTTACTCTCTACACTCCAACCGTACCTGGAACAACCAGGGGTCGTCCTGGTCGGGCTGCTCGTTCTGGCGGTGATCACGCCCTTGATCGAAGAATTCTTGAAACCGCTGGCTTTATGGTTCATCCCCGGACGGCGGTTAACCGAAGCCGAGGGCTTTACCCTGGGCCTGGTGGCCGGCGGAATTTTTGCATTACTGGAAACGCTCGGTTCGCTTTCGGCTCTGTCGCAGCGCTCCGAATTGTGGCTGGCTTTGGTCCTGACGCGCGCCGGAACCGGTCTGCTGCACATCACCTGCAGCGGTTTGACCGGTTGGGGACTGGCCGCTGCCTGGCAACACAAGCGTTATTGGAAACTGCTTGGGCTTTACCTGCTGGCGGCTGCCATTCACGGCACCTGGAATTTTCTGGCCCAGCTTCTATCATTGGAAGGATTCATGCCGGCGGGTTCCGTGTTTAGCATCCTCGGCCAGGCGGCACCCTTCATCATGGTTGGATTAGCAGCCGCCATTTTTGGCGGTTTGGTGCTGGCGAACCGCCACTTGCGCGCCCGGCAGCCGGGAGAAACTCCCCCTCTATTAACCCTGCCTTCACAGCCGCCAGTCGAATCGCCGCCGCCTGTGCCGCCTCTTGAGGATTAAGCTGCTCATAAAGTCGCGAAACACACTTCAGCGGAAATTTTTTCTTCTTCGTGTTCTTCGTGACGAAAATTCAGAAGTACTTTTAGGAAAAGGAACGCAATGGACACGATATTAATGTTGATCGAATTCGTCCTCCACATGGATAAGTTTCTCCCGGCGATCGTGCAGGCCCTGGGCATCTGGACCTATCTGGCGTTATTTTTTGTCATTTTCATGGAAACCGGGTTCGTCATCACCCCTTTCCTGCCAGGAGATTCGCTCCTGTTTGCAGCCGGGGCGATCGCGGCGGTATCCAACGGCGGATTAAATGTAATCACCCTTTTCATCGTGATGGCTTCTGCCGCGGTTCTGGGCGATACCGCCAATTATTGGATCGGACACTTTATCGGTCCCCGGGCTTTTTCCGGCAGCATCCGCTTCCTCAAGAAAGAGTACCTCGACCGCACGCAAGCTTTCTATGAGAAACACGGCGGAAAAACCATCCTGCTGGCGCGTTTTGTGCCCATCGTGCGCACCTTTGCCCCGTTCGTCGCCGGGGTGGGCAAGATGCGCTACAGCTACTTTATCTCTTACAACGTGTTCGGCGGCCTCTTCTGGACGGCTCTGTTCATCTTTGGCGGTTATTTCGTGGGCAACCTCGAGATCGTCAAGAACAATTTCTCGCTGGTTGTGATTTTAATCATCCTGATTTCGATCCTGCCGGGGATCATCGAGGTGGTCAAATCGCGGCTGCAGGCCCCTAAAGCGCCCGTGGTTGATTGATTTCTAGCGGGACAAGTGCGGCTCCGGGTGATGCTGACCCGCAGGGCCGCACTTTTCGTTATAATTAGAGGAGATTGGATGGCGCCTTCAGACGTAACTGTTTACACCGATGGAGCCTGCCTGGGAAACCCTGGGCCGGGGGGCTATGGTGTGATTGTGATCGCCAATGGCAAGCGCAAGGAATTGAGCGGAGGTTTTCGCCTGACGACCAACAACCGCATGGAATTAAAAGCGACTATCGAGGGATTGAAAGAACTGGCAAATCCGAGCCGGGTAAAATTGTATTCCGATTCGCAGTACGTGGTCAGCGGCATCAACCAGGGCTGGGCGCGCCAGTGGCGTGCCAAAGGGTATAAGCGCAAAAAGAACCCTGACCTGTGGAACCAGCTGCTCGACCTGTGCGAGCGCCACAAAGTCGAATTCATCTGGGTGCCAGGGCACGCCGGTCAGCCCGAAAACGAACGCTGCGACCAGCTCTCCGTCCAGGCTGCCCAGCGCCGCGGGCTTCCGCCCGACAGCGAATACGAACGCAGCGAAGCGCTGCACAATCCGCCGACTTTATTCTAAAAAACTATGGAAGAAACACTTAATCTTCTGGAACGTAAACGGCGCTGGCACGGCCTGATCCTGGGCCTGATCAGCGGGTTGTTGTTCGGCCTGCTCTCGCAAGGGGTTAATTATCTTCCGTTGAGCGGGATCAGCCTCTACCAACCGCCGCTCGGCCCGCTGGGGAACACGCTCATGTTCACCGCCATTGGCGGAATACTGGGGGCGATCACCTGTTGGGCGGGCGGGTCGGTTTACGGGGTGCTCATCGGCAGCCTGGTGGCCGGGCTCATGCTGGTCACCAGCGCGCTGCTGACCACCAACCTGAGCCGCAACCTGGGCCCGAAAGTGGCCGGGCTGATTGGTTTTTATTTGCCGTTTGCCGCCAGCGTGGTGCCGCTGCTCTCCCTGCTGCGCATCGCCGTCAACCAGCAGCGCGATTATTACGAATACCGCCTGCTCTCCTGGAAGCGGCTGCGCCTGCCGCTCTTCCTGGGGCTGATTATGGTAGCATTGGGCATGGCCTTTCTTTTCCCGCCCGAAGGGCAGCGCTCTGTGGCGCGCATGAACCAGATGATCCGTACCGGCCTGCAGGCTGGCACCCCCGGTGCCCTGCCCCAACCCCTGCAGGATGCGCGCGTCGGACCTTTTTTGCAGGAAGCGACCGCCAAATTTACCCTGGGGTTGGACAACCAGAACCTGATCCGCTACCAGATCCCCTATGCCCCGCGCGCCCAATGGGAACCCTGGGTGGTGGTGGCGCGTTTTTCTTCCGGATGGAGTCTGGCCTGCCTGTACATCAGCCCGGATATAGAGCCTTTCTGCAAGGGCTATGATAACCTGGCGGCGGTGATTCAATAAAGCTGGAGGTGTCGTATGAAATCAACTCGTAAAGAACTGTGGTTTAACATTCCGGGACGGCGCGGTTTTGTCAACATCACCCCCGATGTGCAGCAGGCCCTGCGAGAAAGCGGGGTCAAAGAAGGCCTGGTTTTGGTCAACGCCATGCATATAACGGCCTCGGTCTTTATCAACGACGACGAGCGCGGCCTGCACCAGGATTACGAGCGCTGGCTGGAAAAACTGGCCCCGCACGAACCGGTCAGCGGCTACCAGCACAACCAGACCGGCGAGGACAACGCCGACGCCCACATGAAGCGCCAGGTGATGGGGCGCGAGGTGGTGGTGGCAATCACCGAGGGCCGCCTGGATTTTGGCCCCTGGGAGCAGATTTTTTACGGCGAGTTTGACGGGGGACGCAGGAAGCGGGTCTGATTAAGATTATAGGAGAGTAAAGGTCTATTTCTGGCAGGAGCACAACCGTTGAAAGTCAGGTTTGTCGACAACCGCCTGAGAGATGGTTGGATCTTTATCCCAATAAGCTTGCAAAATACCTGGTTCATAAGGCAAGGTAAAACACCCTGCCCCACCTTTTGTCGTATTCAAAATATAGGGACTCCCATCATTTAAAAAATTAATGGAAATTCCAACGCGGACCAAAATATCGACGCAATTGACTGGAGTACCGCCTGACCCGGTGAAGCTTTTGGTTCCCTCAGTGTAGCCCCCATGCGTACTGCACACCGCTTCACAAGAAAGGTTAGCATCGCCAAAATACCAGCAGAATCCGTTATATTCTATACCTGCACAGGTCGCCGAAATGGTAGGCGCCGCCGTTACCGTCGGTTCACCCTTTGGCGTCAGGGTGATGGGATTGGTTGTGTAATCAACTCCGGATGTTTCGATGAGACTGACGCTGTTGCTGTTCAGATAACCTTCTTGAATGGCCGTCACACGGTAGCGGCCTTTGGGCAGTTCAATCTGGTAATCCCCATTTGCATCGCTAAATGTGTCCAGACGAACAGCCCCATCCTCACTCTGGAAGACAATATATGCAGTGGCAATCGCCTTACCCGTCTGTGCTTCTTGAACCGTCCCCTTAATCCCACCCGCTGCCGGCGGTGAAGTGGTGGTTGAAGTCTGCAGGATGGCTGTCGGTTGTTGAGTAGTTCTTTGGGGTAAGTTGGCGCCGCTTCCAGCGCAGGCGACCAGGCTCAGAATAACTCCTAGAATATACAAAAAGAAGACTGGATGTTGATCTCGCAGTTTCATATTTTTCCCCTTTCTATCCCCACCATCTCAAGACCGCGGCCTATTGCTAATTACAATAATACATGATTGCATGGTCGAATTCAAGACTAGTGGTCTGGTTTTCAACCCCATTTCTCCGACGACGCGTCCAATTTTGCAGCCATTTCACCGGATATTGCGTTGGGAAATACTAGAAATTTTTCAGCCGTTTGTGTTTATAAATTTTCATATTCTCAACATAATCGGGCAATCTCAACCTTGCTAAATACGGTTTGATCAATAGGGTTTTCCATAATCTGAAAAAGCGACGTCAATTCAGGCGATAAATGGTAGTTGTAACTGACTGGTAAACGCCATGCATATAACGGCCTCGGTCTTTATCAACGACGACGAGCGCGGCCTGCACCAGGATTACGAGCGCTGGCTGGAAAAACTGGCCCCGCACGAACCGGTCAGCGGCTACCAGCACAACCGGACCGGCGAGGACAACGCCGACGCCCACATGAAGCGCCAGGTGATGGGACGCGAGGTGGTGGTGGCGATCACCGAGGGCCGCCTCGATTTTGGCCCCTGGGAGCAGATTTTTTACGGCGAGTTTGACGGGGGACGCAGGAAGCGGGTGCTGATTAAGATCATTGGGGAGTGACTGGTCCGAACCAATCGTGAGCACACTGCCAGAGCGGACGTCAGATACGGTTGCATGACGCCCTCGTAACATTACAACGAGAAAATATTCTCGCAGCTATCGGTAATGGCAGTGTTTATACGTTCCAACCAACGGATCACCAAATACTTCATTATTGCACTCTGTGCCGTTGGTGAGGGTCATTTCAAAGTAATGGCCATTTTCGCCATACCGCACCTGTTTAGTGCCGCTAAAGCTGCAAAAATAATTTTCGTCGGCGCAGAACGTCCAGGCCGGGACGGCGGTTGGCGCCACAGTCGGAACAGGGCTGGGAGCAACTGCGGTACTGGTAAGATTGTCCTCGATTCCCAGACCAGTAACCACATTACTATACGTTTTACCAATGGACGGGCCTAACAAGGCCAATACGATAATAACCACCAACGTCACAAGAACCAAAATTAAAGAATATTCTAATAATGCCTGGCCTTTTGTGGTTATTTGGCGATATGCTTGGTTTTCCATCTATAAATAACCTTTCCATAATTGCTTAATGATGCATGGCCAAATTTTGTTTTACATATTTGGTTAATTTATTAATGTTCCTCCTAAGATTTTTTCAAGGGTCAGGTTTTATACCCGCTTAACAACCATTCAAGCCTATCCCACATTGAGAATAAGACAAATTTATGTCCGAAATATTTCCTGGCATACCGATTACTACTATTATACAAACCAAAAATGGTAAAAAATAATTACTGTCCCATAATTGGTTGGTGATATATAGATTCTCAAAGGCGCTATTCTAGGTTGAAATATGACCTTTAAACGATGCCGATTCCGGCCAGGAATCACCTGCTCTGCATACCCTGCCAGGTTTTGTAACCTGGTACCTCCTTCATCCGCATCTTCCCTTATCCGATGGCCTGCTCCACACGGTGATTGGTCGCGGGGACATCCGGCAGCCGGTCAAGCATCCGAAACCGCTCCTGATTTCCGCTGATCGCACCAACAGGTGGCACAGTTAATCAAAGGGCCATCAAAGGTGATCTCACCTGGCCGGTTCTCTGGGACCTTTTTATAAAACAGCACCAGGTGTTTATTCCCATTTTTTGAAAAAGTGAAATCATGCCTGGCGATAATTGATAATTTGTAACGGTCTGTCAACGCCATGCATGCACATCACCGCCTCGGTCTTCATCAACGACCAGCGCGGATTGCACCAGGATTACGAGGGTTTGCTCAAGCTGCTTGTTTCACCTTCCTAAAAGCGCGTCAATTTGCTGCATTTGTTCCTCTGCCAGCGGACCAAATTTCATCGCCCCGGCATTCTCTTCCACCTGTTGGACCGATTTGAAACCAGGGATGGGGATGGTCACCGCGCTGCGCGCCCACAGCCAACCCAAAGCGCCCTGCGCCAGGGTGCGCCCGCCGCTGGTGAGCACGTCCCGCAGGTCTTCAACCGTCTGGATCATGCTCGCGACGGCCCCATCCTTTAAGTTCCAGGCGCTGCGCCCGTCATCGGCCGCGAATTTTACATCGCCCCCTTTAAATTTCCCGGTCAGTATCCCCCTTCCCAACGGCCCGCGGATAATACTTGCGAGATTAAATTCTTCACACACTTTCAGGGTGGCAGCATAATCACGCCGGGTTGCCCAATTAACGGCCTGTTGAATCGCCGTACAGTGCGCCCCATCCGCAAAGACGCGCGCGCCTTGGGCATTATCGGTGCTCCAGCCGTACCAGCGAATTTTCCCCTCTCCAACGAGGTCTTCGAGCACGGCGCGCACGGCGCTGGCTTTCTCCGGCGGATAATCCCCAACGTGGAGCTGGTAGAGGTCGATAACGTCTGTGTTCAACCGGCGCAGGCTGTTTTCGCAATCCTGGCGGATATTTTGCAGGACCGCCGCTTGATCGTTGGTCACGCGTTTGTTGGCTTCATCCACGATGTACCCAAACTTGGTGGCAATCACCGCCTGGCCGCGCCGCCCTGCCAGGGCCTTCGCCAGGATGCGCTCGCTGTGACCGGCGCCGTAGTTGGCCGCGGTATCGAAGAAATTAATCCCTAAATCCAGCCCGGCATGGATGGCGCGGATCGATTCGGCATCGTCAACCTGGCCCCATCCGGCCGGGGAAGGCTCGCCATCGCCATCATCAAAATCCCACGGCCCGCCAATCGCCCAGCAGCCCAACCCCAGGGCGCTGACTTCGATATTACTCTTTCCTAGCTTTCTCTTTAACATGGTCGATCCTCCTTTTTTAGCTTCCGAATTCACCCCCTGTCATTCCTCAAACCACTCTGCCAGCACCCAACCCGTTTTCCCGGTATCGACCACTTCCATTTTGCATAACTTGATCGGCAGACTCGCATCGGTCAATTCTCTGCAATCCAAATATAGATTCCCTTCTGCCGGCATGAGTTGCGTGCCCGCAGATAACTCAGTGATCGTTTGGGAATCGACCTGCGGCAGTTCGTAAAGCCCGGTAGATTTTGTGACCGTATATTTTTGCACCGTTTGCGGGTCACCCTTGGGCGGCGTTGGCGTCGGGTGCGGCTCCTCTATCTGGAAAACAGATGTACAGCCGCTCATTAATCCTGCAAGGATCAGCACAATCCATGCAAAGTACCGCAAGTTTATTTTCATGTTTGCTCCTATGGATGATTATAGGCTTATTGAAAAAAAGGAGCTATAAGTGGAGTGTTACTATCCGATTTCCAAGAAAACACGACATCCTGTTCAATGTCTTAAAGGGTAAAACCGGCTTAGAAATCGCTTTGATTTTTGAGGTTGATCTGTTATACAATAAGCAAACCATAACGGGCCAGGTCTTTTGTGATCTGGCCTCAGATTTGAAGAGGAATAAGGAGGGTATGGTTCTACCAAAAATCGAATATATTTTACAAAAACAGCATCATTCGGTTCGAGCATAAAACAATTTCAGGAGAATGTAATGAAACGAACGATTTTTAAGCTTTTTGCTGTAACCATGGTTCTAGCGCTGATGTTGAGCATGCTGCCCACCGCTCAACATGCCCTGGCCGCACCGCCATCCGATTTGTTCTTTTCCGAATACATCGAAGGCTCCAGCTACAACAAGGCGATTGAAATATATAACGGCACCGGCGCGCCAGTTGACCTGGGCGCAGGTGGTTACAATGTACAAATCTATTTTAACGGTAGTACCAGTGCAGGTCTGACATTGAACCTGACCGGTACAATTGCAGATGGCGATGTCTTTGTCATCGCAAATAACAATGCCGGGTCACCCGCTGATCCGGCTATTCTTGCTCAAGCTGACCTGGTGAGTTTTGCCGGTTTTTTCAATGGGGATGATGCGGTCGTTCTGCGTAAAAACAGCGCCATCATTGATGTCATCGGCCAGATCGGCACTGACCCCGGCTCCGAGTGGGGCAGCGGACTAACAGCACCGCCAATAACACCTTGCGCCGCAAGGCAACTGTTTGTGCCGGCGATCCGGACGGCAGCGATGCGTTCGATCCGTCGCTAGAATGGGATGGTTACGCCCAGGACACCTTCGACGGCCTGGGCGCGCACACCGCCAACTGCGGCGGCGGTCCCGCCGAGCCCAAGATCAACGAATTCTCGGCCAGCACAACCGGTACGGACGTGGAATACGTTGAATTCTTCGGCACGCCCAATACCGATTACAGCGCCTACACTGCGCTCGAGATCGAAGGCGACAGCAGTAGTAATGTTGGCACCGTGGATAAAGTCATCAGCCTGGGCACAACCGATGCCGGCGGTTTTTCCCTGGCCAGCCTGCCGGCCAACGCGCTTGAAAACGGTACCCTGAGCCTGTTACTGGTCAAGAATTTTACCGGCGCTAATGGGCTTGACCTCGATACCGACAATGACGGCGTATTCGATGTCACCCCCTGGGATGCGATTACCAACTCCGTAGCCGTGAATGACGGCGGTACAGGCGACGTGACCTATGGCGTGCCCGCTCTGGGCGTCTCCTATGATGGCCTGTCGTATGCCCCCGGCGGCGCCTCGCGCATCCCGGATGGTTTTGATACCGAATCGGCCAGCGATTGGGTGCGCAATGACTTCGACCTGGCAGGCATCCCCGGCTACACCGGTTCGATTGTCCTGGGCGAAGCCTACAATACCCCGGGCGCGCCTAACGAAATTTACGTTCCTCCGCCTGAGGCCTGCGGCGACCCCTTCACCCCGATTTATGATGTGCAGGGCAGCGGACTTGCCAGCCCGCTGGTTGGCAACGAAGTTGCCATCGAGGGCGTGGTGGTCGGTGATTTCCAGAATAATGCCTCTGCCGATAGCGGCGACCTGAACGGTTTCTTTGTCCAGGATCCGGTCGGCGATAATTCCCCGGACACTTCAGACGGTATTTTCGTCTACGCCTCCGGCGCGATGGATGTCAGCGTGGGCGATGCCGTGCGTGTGCGCGGCAGTGTCTCCGAATACCACGATCTGACCGAGATCAGCGCTTCAGCCAAGTCTGGCTGTGCTCGACCGGCAACGTCGTGCCGGAACCGACTTCTCTTTCGCTGCCCCTGGCCAATGTGGATGACCTTGAACCTTACGAAGGTACGCTGGTCACCTTCCCGCAAAACCTGGTCATTTCAGAATACTTCAATTATGACCGGTACGGCGAGATCGTGCTCACCTCGCGGCGGCACCTCACCCCCACCGCCGAGTTCGCACCCGGTTCGCCCGAGGAAATGCAGGCTGTGCAAGATTACCTGCTCGATAAAATCACCCTCGACGATGGCCGTTCCGCACAGAACCCGGACCCGGCCATTCACCCCAACGGGATGGTCTTTGACCTGAACAACCTGTTCCGCGGCGGCGATCTTGTCGCCAACGTGACCGGCTTCCTGGATCAATTCGACGCCCCCTACCGCATCCAACCCACGCAGGGCGCCGATTACACCCCGGCCAACCCGCGCCCGGCGGCCAACCGGCAGATGTCGGCGGCAATCTGAAAGTCGTCTCGATGAATACGCTTAATTACTTCTCGACCCTCGATACCGGTACACCGATCTGCGGCCCATCCCAGAACCTGGATTGCCGCGGTGCGAATACAGCCGAAGAGTTCACCCGTCAGCGCGACAAGATCATCGCGGCGATTATCGGTGATGGATGCGGACGTGATCGGCCTGTTGGAGATCGAGAACAACGTCAACGATGAAGCTCTACTGAACCTGGTCGATGGCCTGAATACTACCCTCGGCGCGGACACCTACGCAGGCCGTCGATACCGGCCCGATCGGCACGGACGCCATCAAGGTGGCTTTGATCTACAAACCGGCTTCGGTTTCGCCGGTTGGCGGCTATGCCATCCTCGACTCGCGCGTCGACTCGCGCTTCATCGACACTAAGAACCGCCCTGCCCTGGCGCAGACGTTCATCGATAACAATACCGGCGGTATCTTCACGGTAGCGGTCAACCATCTCAAATCTAAGGGCTCGGCTTGCGACGACGTTGACGATCCGGATCTGGGAGATGGCGCCGGCAACTGCAACGTCACCCGCACCACGGCAGCCCAGGCGCTGGTCGATTGGCTGGCGACGGACCCCACCGGCAGCGGCGACAGCGATAACCTGATCATCGGCGACCTGAACTCGTACGACAAGGAAGACCCGATCAATGCCATCAAGGCCGGCCCGGATGGCATTTTGGGCACCGCGGACGACTACACCGATCTGGTCTACCAGTTCCAGGGCGAGGACGCCTACTCTTACGTCTTCGATGGGCAGATCGGTTATCTTGATTATGCCCTGTCCAGCGCCAGCTTGGCGGCTCAAATCACAGGTGTGGCCGATTGGCATGTCAATGCCGACGAGCCCGACCTGATCGACTATGATATGACCTACAAACAAGACGCCCAGGATGCACTCTACGCCCCGGACCCGTACCGCTACTCCGACCATGACCCGGTCATCGTCGGCCTGAATGTGTGCGATGAAATCGCCCCGGTCTTTGATGCCATCTCTGTGACGCCGGAAACGCTTTGGTCAGCCAACCATAAGTATGTGGATGTGACTGGCGACAGTAGCAGTCAGCGACAACTTCGATCCAAACCCGGTTATCAGTCTGGTTTCGGTAACATCCAATGAACCAGATGACGGATTGGGGGACGGCGACACGGCCAATGACATTGTCATTGTCGACGCCTTCCACTTCAAGCTGCGTGCCGAACGATCCGGCACTGGCTCAGGGCGGGTCTACACCATCACCTACAAGGTAACCGACGCCTGCGGCAATTTCACAACCAGCTCGGTCACCGTCAGCGTTCCAAAAAGCCAGGGGAAGTAACTCCCCTTCCTGAAAAGAAAATACACCAGCCGCCCGATCGGGCGGCTGGTGTCGTAACCAGTAATGTGTGTGGGCGGTTATCCGCTGACAACCAGGGTAACGCCGAACTGAATGGATGGCGTCGCGCAGGCTGGTTTGGCCTCCCGGCATACCGGGTCGCCCGTGGCGGTCAGCGTGGTTGTACCGGCATGGTTAGCGGAAAAGAGACCCTGCGCGCCGTGAATGACCGTAATGGTTCTGACCCGGTAGATCACATCCTCGTTCCCGACGCTGATATCCCAGGAATAGTCTTCACCCAGTTTAAGCAGGAAAGTCTGCCCCACCTTCAGGTGAATCGTCTTGCCCTGATCCTCCAGGGTGACCGTAATTTCACCGCTGTCAGCCGGATCCGTGGGAGCCGAGGTCACTGCCGGATCGATGGTGGGCACTGGGGTAGCCAATGGCGTTGGCGTGGGTTGGGCGCAGGCCGCCAGCATGCTGGCGGCCAATAGAAGTACCAATAATAAAGACATATTTTTTACCATTATGATCTCCTTTATATGTCTATAGGACGAAAGTCTCAGTTTTTTTGTTCCTGATGTAAACCACTAAATTCCAGGGGGGCGCCATTCTGGTCAGGTAAAAAGCACCGGGCTTTTTTCTCTCGATTGAGAAAAAAGCCCGGTTAAAGTTTGGATTGAAAGGCCGAATTTAGAACAGCTTCAAGGTCTCTCCGGGCTTCATCACGTGCACCTTGGCTCCCGTGCCGGCTTCGACCTGCTTCGCCCAGGCCTGACCATCCTGGCTGATCAAATCGAAGGTATTGTAGTGGATCGGGATGACGTGTTTGGGAGAAAGCATCTTGACCGCCCGCAGGGCATCCGCCGGGCCCATGGTGAAATTATCGCCGATTGGCAGCACCGCCAGGTCCAGTCCTTCTTCACCCAGCAGCTTCATGTCGCCAAACAGGCCGGTATCCATCGCGAAATAAAGTTTGAGCCCGTCCAGGGTGGTCAGCAGGAACCCGCACGGGTTGCCGCCGTAGCTGCCGTCGGGCATGGCCGAACCATGCTCAGCATGGGTCAGCTTGAGATAGCCGAAGGGATAGGTAAAGCCGCCGCCAATGTGCTGGGCATGCAGCTTTTTCAGACCCTGGCCTTCCAGCCAGTTGCACACCTCAAAATTAGCGATCACCATCGCCCCGGTGCGCCGGGCAATTGCCACTGTGTCTCCCACGTGATCGCTGTGCCCGTGGCTGACCAGGATGTAATCGGCCTGGAGCGTATCCGCCGTGGTGCTGGCGGCCGGGTTCCCGGTTAAGAAGGGATCGATGATCAGGCGGTAAGCGCCTGTTTGCAAACCGAGGGCGGCATGCCCATACCAGTTAATTTCTATCGTCATTTTTTTCTCCTTTTCTCCCGCCATATTCTAAATTTTTCATCAATCCTGGGCAAGGATCCCAGAATCGCCCAATAAAAATCCCCCGGCGCCGGGTGCAGGGCCAGGGGGATTTGGTTATTCGGCATCCTCGACTTGCTCGATGGCATCGACCGGCGTGGCATCTCCTTCGACGACCATCACCAGCCCCGGGAGATACTGGTCGGTGACGGTCACATTTAAGTATGCCAGGTTCTGGATCATCTTGGGAGTGAGTTCACCACCTTCGATGTCGATCGAGGTGCGGAACTGCACCGCGCCGTCCGAGAAATCCATATCAAAACTGCCGATCTCCATGCCGAAGTTTGCCCGGATCAGGTATTCGGCAGCTTCCAGGCGCTTTTCATCTGGCACCACAACCGGCAGCACGGAGACAAATACCAACCGTTCATGCTCGTCATAGGCAAAGGCCAGGCAGGTCCAGCTCCCATGTTCACCTTCGAATTTCATACTCAAAACCGGCTGCTCTTCAATTTGCACCGGGCTCCAATCGTCGCCGGTAAAAAATTCCACCAGGTCATCAAAAATGGGTCCGCTGCTCTTAAATTTATCTGCCATGCCATCGCTCCTGAAGTTTTAACCTATTGTAATCACTTTTTTGCCGGTTGACGGTCAAATGCAAAAATGGGATTACGTCAATCCACGCACAGGCTGTCCTGGGTCGGGTCTTCCCACACTGGCTGCGGATCATTGAGCACCACATCCCCCGGGAATTTGACCAGAACCACGCGCAGGCTCATGGCATGCGGCCCGCAGCCGCAGGTCGCAAAGGAATACAGCGATACCCGGTATTGATTCTCCTCGAGCTTGACCTGGGTGTCTTCTATTTGCGGCACCAGGTAGCGCATATTATCGTTTTTCAAGCCGTAGAGCGCCTTAAACCCGGTCGCAGCCAGGGCAAAACTCAAGGCCTCGTCGGCCGAATCGACCGGGCCAAACACCGCCTTGAGATCAGCCTGGTTTTTGATCAGGATAAACTGTCCATCGCGATAGGCCAGGTAGTTCACATAACTGCCCACCAGGCAGCCCTGGTTGAAAAAATATTCATCCGGGCTCAGCTCTTTATCTGGGATCTGGTCGCGGATGCAGCGCATGAGTGGGGTGGTCGGAGTCAGCCCGCCTAACATCTGGGAGGCTTCGAGGATCTCAAAACAGCCAAACTTGTCAAACGGCGGCAAATTCGGCGGGCAGCGCAGCGCGCCCTGCGGGTCAAATTTGCATCCGGCTTCAGCAAAAGGGGTCAGATCCATGCTGAGCGATGGGCCTGGATGATTAACAAACACCGGCTCAATCGGCCCGGCTGGGGTCGGCTTAGATTTAAGAAAAGGCAGCGCCGGCAAGCTGCAGCCCAGCAGAGCCAGGATCAGGACCAGGATCGGGATATGTTTTCGGTGCAGATTCATGCGGCTGCGGATGGCGTTCTCCTTAATCGACCGAAAGGTATTTCTACACCTGAAGGATGTAAAAATACCTGGTAATCGGCTTGATAAATGTTTACTCGGGTGTGACGTCGATCTTGACTTCCTTGGCCTCATCCGCCTGTGCGGTGCCAGGTGTAGGGTTGACCTTTTCAACAACGATGGTCAGGTTGGCAGCCAGGGCAGCAATCGCGCCCAATGCAGCCCACACCGGGAGTACGATAGCCCCAACGACACCGATCGTCATCGGCACCTCTATCAGCACCTCGCCCTTTTCATTTTTGATGATGATCCGGCGCACATTGCCCTCGTGCAAAATCTCTTTGATCTTGGCAACCAGGGCGTCGCCATTGACGCGAAATTCTTCATAACGAACATTTTCTGGCATGGTTTTTCCTCCACAATGATTGTATCCCAAATCTTAAATGGGATAAGCTGGTTTACTTTTAAATATACGCAAACCAGCTTAAAAAGTTGTGAGAAGAAGGCCAACCGTCCTTCAGTCGGCTGCCGGCAGGGTCTCTTTGTTGTCCTGGATCGGCTCGATCTTCATGGTTTTCATGCGCAGCAGATAAATTGTCACGCCGCAGGCGATAACCAGCAGCAGCAGTCGCAGCCAAAGGGCGTCGACGGCCACGATAGCAGTGGTTCCGATCACGATCCACAGCGCGCTCAGCGATACAACCTTGGCCTGCAGGGTAATGGCATTGTGTTCGCGGTAGTTGCGGATGTAGCTGCCCAGAACAGGATGATAAATGAGCCATTTGTAAAACCTGTCCGAGCTGCGGGTAAAGCTGGCTGCCGCCAGCAGCAGAAAAGGCGTGGTGGGCAGCAACGGTAGGAATAGACCGATCGCGCCCAGGGCGAGAAAAAGCCATCCCAGGATGAAAAATAACCATTGTCGGGGTGTTTTTGGTGTCATAATGTTTTCCAATCGTGATAAATTTTATCGGATTTTTGATAAATATTCAAGCCCTCCATTTCCGCAACTTTATCCGGGAAATCGACGTATATTTAACGTGGAGAATACAATTATGACAGACCAGAATCTTAACCCTGACCCGAATGTCTCTCAATTTCCTGAAAGCGAGCACCGCCGCCATTCCAGACGGTGGGTGCCCGGGTTGATCTTGATCCTGCTGGGCGTCGTCTTTTTGGTGAACAACCTGACCGGTTTTGAAATCCAAAACTGGTGGGCTTTGTTTATCCTGATCCCGGCTTTCAGCGCGTTTTCTCGCGCCTGGGAGCGTTTCAACCAGGCCGGCACCCTCGACCGCCATGCCCGCCAGAGCCTGCTGGGCGGATTGATCATGACCGGGGTGGCAGCCATCTTCCTGTTCAATCTGAACTGGATGTGGTTTGGCCCGGTGCTGTTGATCCTGTTAGGGCTAACCCTGCTGGGCAACGAATTTTTGCCCTGAAACAAAAACGAAAAAGCATTTACCATTCCCCCATCTACAAATGGGGGAATGGTGCTGCCCCGGCGCAGCCAGGCTGTCATTCTTTACCTCTCAGCAGGAAAATGAGTATTTCGTGCCTGGCATACCGGAACCTTTTACATCCGGGCAGCGTTAATAAACCATAACGCGTTTCTTCATCCGGCGGTTGTCGTCGTGGATTTGCGCGTTGAAGTGGAGGAAAAATGAAGAAATATGGTATCGGATTAACTTTGCTGGTCATCGGGATGGTAGCGGCTTCATTCTTTTTAATGAGTTTTCATGCCACCAGCAGCCAGACTACCCAAAACAGTAGTGTCGCATCGTCGAACGCCAACAGGGTCGGTCAACAACCAAACAATCTGACCGCGGTTGCCACGAATGTCGTCGTGGCTGGCAGCAGCCGCCTGGATACTTCGCTGAAGTCTGACCTGATCAGCGCTCTGCCCGGCATAGCCGGTCTGGGGCAGCTCAATTTTGTCGATCCTGCCAACATCCCGGCCAATGCCCCGCTCTTATATGTGCAGGTCAAGGAGCAGAACGTGCACTGGACGCCGGTGTATTCCACCGCTGCGCTGCAGGTTGTAGTTGCCTATTCTGCTAACGGGGATGTATCTTTCAAGGACGACGACCCCACTCACTTCACGAGCATTACCACACCCGGTGGTTCGCTCCAATTCAAAGGGACCTATCAGCTGAATGATACCTCCTGGGGGCTGATGTCTCTCCCCGGCTACCAGGACTTTCTGGCCCAGAATTTGGCCCAAACCATTGTGAAAAGCGTGCAGGAGCAGTTCAAGCCATAATCGGTTACTGCCCCGGATTACTAAAAATCGGCCTTTGAGCCGATTTTTAGTTTACTTGAGGTCCAGTTCGTAACCTTAGAAATCCACGCAATCTAACCAGTGACGACTGCCTTATGCGGTATACGTCCGTTTTTCATAGAAAGAATAGTACAATCTCAAGCAAGAGGAAATCACAGATGAGAACCTTCCGGCACTGGACACCAAGATACATCCGAGATCGCCTGGCATCATATTACTATCGCAGCGCTTTTCCGGATCGCCCCTGGCTGACTCCCGCTGCAAACGCGTTTCTAATCTCCTTCCTGAAAGAAACGGATATCGGGCTTGAGTTTGGCAGTGGCATCAGCACCATGTGGTTCGCGAAACGCATCCATCATCTTTCGAGCGTTGAACACAATCAAGCCTGGTACCAAAAAGTGCATCAAATGCTGCAGGAAAGCCATCAAGAAAATATCGATTATCGCTTTGTGCCAAAAGATAAGGAAGACGCGGATGGGGCCCAATCGGCATATGTGAAGCAAACTGAGCGGTTTGCTCCAAACAGTATTGACTTTGTGCTTGTCGATGGCATATATCGCGATTTCTGTGTAATCAATGTGCTCAACCTGATTCGCCCGGGTGGAATTCTGGTGATTGACAATGTCAACAAGTACCTGCCCAGTGATTCTCACGCACCGAATTCACGGACCCCTGAAGCCGGTCCGTTGGGAGAAACCTGGCAGATGGTTGATCAAGCGTTATTGCCCTGGCGCAGATTCTGGTCAAGTACCGGTATTTGGGATACTGCGATATTCTTCAAACCATGTGCTCACTTGGAGTGAATTGGATAGACTGCCCGATTCTGGTGTGGGGCCCTATTTTAGTTCGTAGCGAATTTCCGGATAGTCCGGCGAGGGAGCAATCAGCAGGGTGCTGGCCGGCTCGCGCCGCAGGACGGTATCAAAATAGGCCACGCTGTAGGCATTGATCATTTTCAATGCGCGCGCACCGTCGATCGGTCCGGTGATGCCCAATGGGGCAGCCAGTGGGGTCAGCAGGGCAATATCCGTAAAATTGTAATGCTTGGCCCCGGCAATCGTCAGCCGCCAGGCCGGGCTGGTGTGGTCGTACAGCGCCGGAAGCAGTTCGGCATTGGGGCCGTTGGGCCAGCTTTCGCTCTGGAAGAACAAGAACGGCACGCGCGCGCCATCCCGGGGAAGATCGCGCGAATAGGGCACCAGCCAGGCATCCATCGCCAACCCGGCCTTGCAGCGCGCGTCAAAGGCGCAGAACTGCACCGCGGCCCCGCCCCCGGTGGAATGGCCCAACACGCCCACCGTTCCCAGGTCCATTTTGGCCTGCAGCAGGCTGGGGATCTCACCGCTATCCAGTTTTTTGGCCTGGTCCAGTACAAAACCAATATCCCCGGCCCATACCGGGCCCAATTCGAGCGCCGCCTTTTCGTACGCCGCATCCGAAACACCCTTGGGCAGCAGTTCGGGGCGGTTATAGGCTACCGTCCCATCCAAAAAAGCCGTCGCCGCGGCGCCATAGGTATGGTCGGGGGCAAACACCACGTACCCATGGCTGGCGAGCTCTTCCATTTGATAGGTGTTCTGCACCCTGAAACCCGTCCAACCATGCGAGAAAACCAGCACTGGGAAGCGTTCGTCGGTGCGCAGCGGACCGGTTCCCCGGACCACCGGCGCGTCCAGATAGGCATGCGTGGCTGCCAGGTTCACATGGCTGAGCGCAAAAGGCGGCAGTTTAAAAACAGCCGCGGCAGCCGGCCCCTGGACCGCCAGGTTGCTCAAGTAAGGTGCGGGCGTGCTCCCGGGTTCAACCACCGCCGGGTACCACACCTGGACCATGATGCGCCGTTTGCCCACGGGCGCGCCAGCCAGGGTTTCATCCCGCGATTTATCGACCCATTCAAAGATATGGGTACCCACCTGGTAAGGCCCGGTGGGGGTCAGCGTTTCAGGTATCGGAAATAAAAAAGGCGGCAGGCTGACCAGAACCAGCACAAATATCCCCAGCAGCGTCCACCCCAGGCCAGGTCTTTGAGAGGTTTCCCACCAGATGGGCAGGCTGGCGACGAACAAGATCAATGTCAGCGCATACAGCGGTACCATCTGCCAGCGCGGCAGTTCCTTAAACAACTGCAAGCCCATCACGCCCATCGCCAGCAGGTTCACGATCCAACCCCAGCGTTGAGATGGGAAAAAGCGCACCACCAAAGCCAGTAAAATGGTCGCGATTAAGAGTAGTTCATACGGGCGCATTTGATGTCCCTTCCCCAAACAAGATCGTTTCGATGCCGTTCAAATTAATATCGGGCACTCATGCATTGGCAGTATGAAACTGCGTTTCGTACAGGTGGGCGTACACGCCCCCCTGCGCCAGCAGCTCGCTGTGCGTACCGCGTTCCATAATGCGCCCCCGGTCGAAGACCAGGATCAGGTCCGCCGCCAGGATCGTGCTCAGGCGGTGGGCAATGACGATGCTGGTGCGGTCGGCCATAACCCGTTTAAGCGCATCCTGGATCAGGGACTCGGATTCGCTATCCAGGTGGCTGGTGGCTTCATCCAGGACCAGAATGCGCGGGTCTTTGAGGATCACCCGCGCCAGAGCAATGCGCTGTTTTTCACCACCGCTCAAGCGGTAGCCGCGCTCGCCGACCACGGTATCGTAGCGGTCCGGCAGATCCATGATGAAGCTGTGGATGTTTGCCGCCTTTGCCGCCGCTTCCACTTCGGCCTGGGTGGCATCCAGGCGGGCGTAGAGCAGGTTGGTGCGGATCGTGTCGTGGAACAGATGCGTTTCCTGGGTGACCATGCCGATCTGTTCGCTGAGCGAATCAAGCGTTACATCGCGCAGGTCGTGCCCGTCGAGCAGGATGCGCCCTCCGGTAGGATCATACAGGCGCGGGATGAGGTAGGTCGTGGTCGTTTTTCCTGCCCCGGAAGGCCCCACCAGGGCCACCAGGTGCCCGGGATCCGCGGTAAAAGTGATGTCTTCCAGGGCAGCTTCCCGCGCCTGGGAGTGAACCTGAGTTTCCTCGCCTTCGATTTCCGCAACGGCGCGCTCTTTGCCATGCCCATTGCCCGGCGTGCCGGAAAGAACGGCGGTAACGTTATCCATATGACCATAGCGGCGCACATCTTTGAGCTGGTTTTCGGCGATCTCGTAGCGGAAGCTGACCCCTTCAAAGGTCAGTTGTCCGCGGGTCTTATGCAGGACCAGCGCATCCGGCTTTTCCGGGATACCTTCCGGCAGATCGATGACCTCGAAAACGCGTTCAAAGCTGACCACTGAGGTGGCAAAATCAACCGGAGCGTTCACCAGGTTCTGCAAGGCGCTGTACATTTGCCCCATATAAGAACCGAAGGCGACGATGGTGCCGACGGTAAAAGCTTTTTCAATCACAAGGTAACCGCCCACCCCATACACCAGGGCCGTACCGATTGCGCTGATCAGACCGATAATCACGAAAAATGCCGAGCCGATATAGGCCCGTTCGATTCCCAGATCGCGTACGGTCAAAGCTCGCCCGCTGAAACGGTCGACCTCGGTATCGCGCCGCCCAAAGAGTTTAACCAGCAGTGCCCCGCTGATATTGAGCGTCTCGTTCATGGTGGCGTTCATTTGAGCGTTGGCATCCATCTGGCTGCGGGCGATATCGCGCAGGCGGTTTCCCAGGCGGCGCGCCGCCAGGATGAACAGCGGCAAAATGAATACCGCCAGAATGGTCAACCGCCACTCAAAGGACAGCATCACCGATAGAACCGCCACGGCCTGGATGATGTTGGTGATCAAACCGACGATGGTGTTGGTAATCGCATTCTGCGCCCCAACCACATCATTATTCAGGCGGCTCATCAGTTCGCCTACCTTGGTATTGGTGAAGAAGCGCAGCGACATGCGCTGCAGGCGCGCATACAGCGCCACGCGCAGGTCGTAGATCACACCCTCACCCACCTGTGCGCTCAGGCGGCGCTGGGTGACCCCGATCCCACCGCTGGCTGCCGGGATGAGCAGCAGCGCCAGGGCCAGGGGCACCAGTTGGGAAACATCCCCGCTGGGGATGACCTGGTCGATCAGGCTGCGCAGGATCAGCGGTGTGAGTAAAGATAGGCCGGTTGTCATCAGGATGAAGATTAAAATTAACACCAGACGCCCGCGGTAAGGGCGGGCGTAGCTGAATACACGCCGGATCAATCTCCAGGTAATTTGGGGCTTTTCTTCTACCCCGCGAATATAGCGAAACCAACCTCCACCATGAAAGCCCATGACACCTCGATAAACAGGATTCTAATCACCGCCGGTTTGAACGTGCACACCAGTAATCCAAGTATACGCCATTGTCTTAGGCTTTAGAAATCCTCTCATCCATAAATTATAGGGTTGTACAGGCTTTTCTTCCTGCACAACCCTCATTACAATAATGATAACCACCGCTGATCACGCGTTCGGGTAGATTTTCCCCTTTTTGATCACCGTTTTGACCAGGTTGGTGCCGAAGCGGTAGCCCAACTGGCGGTAGTCGTCGACTGCCAAAATCAGCAGGTCGGCCTGCTTGCCGACTTCGAGCGAACCGATGCGGTCCGCCCGGTCGATGGCCGCGGCGGCATTGATTGTGGCGGCGGTGATGGCCTGGGCCGGGGTCAGGCGCAGGTAGCGGCAGGCCAGTGCAATCACGAACTGCATACTTTCACACCAGGCTGTGCCGGGATTGAGATCGCTGGCAATCGCCAGTAAGCCTCCGGCCGCGAGGATGTCCCGGGCCGGGGTGTAGTGTGGTTCAGCCAGGCCAAAGGGTGTGCAGGGCAGGGCTACCGCCACCGTAGCGGAACGCGCCAGGGCGGCGATATCTTGCGGTGAAGTTTTCACCAGATGGTCGGCAGAGACGGCCCCCAGTTCGGCTGCCAGGCTGGCTCCGCCCAGGTTGTCAAACTCATCGGCGTGGATCTTGAGCGGGAAACCCAGCGCCCGGGCAGCAGTCAGGATGCGCCGGGTTTGCACCAGGCTGAAGGCGCCCGTCTCGCAGAATACGTCCACAAACGGCAGGGGCCGTCCCCCGCCGTGCGCCTGCCACCAGCGTTTCGTCTCAGGCAGCATCTCGTCGCAAACCAGTTTGACGTAACCTTCGGGGTCGCCTTTAAATTCGGGGGCGACAGCATGCGCGCCCAAGAAGGTGGGGGCAATTTCGAGCGGGCCCTCGTCATCCAGGCGCAGCAAGGCTTCCATTTCGACCAGTTCACAGGCCGTTTCCAACCCGTAGCCGGTTTTGGCTTCGGCAGTGGTCGTCCCATGGCGCAGCATGCTGGCTGCCCGCTCGCGTGTTTGGGCAAAAAGCTCGTCCACGCTGGCCCGGCGCGTGGCGCGTACGGTGGAAAGAATGCCCCCACCCGCTGCCAGGATTTCCAGATAAGTTCTTCCTTCCAGGCGCAGTTCAAACTCCGCGGCGCGATCGCCGGCGAAGACCAGGTGAGTATGCGGGTCCACGAAACCGGGCATCACCACCCGCCCCTCCGCATCCTGGGCCGGCTCATCCGGGTATGCCGCGCGCAGTTCAGCGCTGGTGCCAATCGCGGCAATCTGTCCGCCGCGCACCAGCACCGCCCCATCCGGAATGATTCCAAGGCGGCCCAGGTCCTTTCCACGCTGCGGCCCGCCAGCGAGGGTCAATAATTGTGAAGCCGTATGGATTAACATGGGAAAATTATAGCTGATCTGGCGGCCCCGCAGATGGGTCTACCCGGTGGTTCTCTTGCGGCTGGTGTAGACCAACGCGCCCAGCGCCAGTAGATTCAAGCCCATGGCAAGCGCCGCGTTTGCCCCAAAACCAAATGTGTAGGCCTGAGGCGCCAGAAAAGCGCCTACTGTGCGTCCAATCGAGAAAGCACCTACATTGGCCGCCATCAGTGTGGCGCGTGCGCCGGGCAGGATTTCGCTGATCAACGGCAGGGCGCAGACGTAGGTGTATTCGGAAGTGATATAGAACAGGAACAGGCCCAGCAGGGCACCTTCCAGACTGGCGCCCAGCCAGGGCAGGGCCAGAGCCGCCAGGCCGTTGGCGACAATTCCTACAACGATTGACCGTTCCTTGCCCAAACGGTCGACGATCCCGCCGGATATCACTTCGCCGCCCAATTCGGCAATGCCAATCACCGCCGATGCTGCACCCAAAGCCGCAAGCTGCAAGCCAAAGGAGTTTTCCAGGTAAACCCCAAACAGCAAATTGACCTCTTCGTTGGCAGCCGTCAGCAATAAACTCATCAGCAGCACCCCGCGCGCTGCAGGGGAGGCGAGCACCTGTTTGAGCCCGCTCCAGATCTGTCCGTGAGCCTGCCGCGGTGGCGGCGTGCGTGGCATGGCGCGCGCTACCAGCACCAGTGCCAGTGCCCCACACCCGGCAAACAAGGGAAAGGGCGCTGTCCAACCGTCACCGGCAATCAGCAGCCCCACCAGGGGAACACCGGCGATGAACGCCAGCGACCAGCTCAACTCGGTCACCGCCAGGATGAAACCGCGCCGCTCGTAAACTACCGCGTCTCCCAGGTAAGCCTGCATGGCCGGCAGGAAGATGTAGTTGCCCATGGCTGCCAGGGGCAAGGCCACGCAAAACGCGGCGAAAGTCGGAAAGAATACCATCAGCAGCCAGGCCAGGGTAAACAGGCCCAGGCCCAGCAGCATGCTGGCTCGCCTCCCACGCCGGTCCGCCAGGGGAGCTACCATGAGCCCCACCAATCCGGCAAAGGAACGCAGCGTCACGACCAGCGATAGCGCCTCAAGATCGACGCCCATCCCCCGCCCAAACGCGCTGAGAAATGGATAGATCATGCGGTAAGAGGTATTGAGCGCCAACCGGGCAGCGATGAAAAGGACAACCTGGCGATTTTTGACCATAAAAAACGTTGGACGTACTTCCGAACTTAAAGGGGCGGCATTATTTGATTTTTCGCACCAGCCAGCGCGCAATTTGCCAGCCGAACAGCAGCGAAAGAACCAGCAGCGTGCCAAAAAACAGCTGGATGCGCAGCGAATCGGAGGTGAAAATGGGAGAATCGGGATGTAGAATGTTATTCACATTGCCCAGGGCTGCCCACAGCGCCACCCCATAAACCAGGCTGCCCAGGCACACCAGGTCGGGCTGGTCGAGCAGGAAAAATCCGGCATGCAGCAGCAGCCCCACCACGCCGAAGGTCAGCGGCACCTGAAAGCGGGGTTCATCCAGGAACAATCCGCCCCAGTTGATCTGCATCACCAGCAGCGACATCGGCAGGTAAGTCGCCCAGAAGAACAGGCCGGTCCGCCCCAGCGCCAGTGCCCAGGCGGGCAGCCTTCCGGCCCAGGATGGTTTTTTCCAGTGACGCAGGATCAACCCGCCCAAACCGGCCAGCGCCGCGGCCCCAAAGGCGGCCTTACCGGCCCACACCCAGGCCCCATGAAAATAAACCAGGCGGATGTTCGCCCCCAGGGTGCGTTCCAGCGGCGAAAAGGCTGTCACCAGACCGATGAAAAGCAGGTTGATCGCAAATAATCCCAAAGGTGAGAAGAGTTGCCGAACCATAAGGGCCAATTATACGCCGGATTAAACCAAACTGCGGAAACGGCCTGGCCGTTTCCGCAGTTTGGTTCTAAAAATAACTAATCCATCAACCGCGCCGGACGTTCCGGCAAGTTGATGAACCAGGCCTGGTTCGCGTCGTAGCTGTAGACTCGGCTGGAACGTTTCAGCATTTCTAAATCAATTTTCTGAGCCGAATGGCTGATTTCAGCCTGTTCCACCTGCACAAATTCGCCGCTGTCGACGTCTTGAAAAACACCGTCACCCCAATCGACGACGACGACCCCATTGCGCAAGATCAAAATCCACTGCCGCTGAACCGGCGTTCCACCAGGCATCCAGGGTACCCTCCGTGAAAAGTCGCCAAACTCCCCAATCGGCTTTATGCTGGCTGCATCGCTTGATTTGACTCAGATAATACCTGGCCAAAGGTGGTATTCTTCAATTTCGTGATCAATTCGGCCTGGGTATCGCACCACAGGTCGCGCAGCGGGCAGGTTTCACCAAATGGGCAGATCCCTGTCCCCTGGCTGCATTCGTTCAATGCAATTGGGCCATCGATGGCTTCAACAACTTCCAAAACGGAAATTCCCTCTGGTGGACGGGCAAGAGAAACACCCCCGCGGGCGCCACGCGAGGTGTGGATCAATCCCGCAATCGATAGCTGGGAAATTATTTTTGCCAGAAACGATGGTGGGATGTGTTGGATATCAGCAATATGGCTGGTAGCCGCGCGTTGATTGGGCTCCAACTGGGATAAATAAACCATCGCGCGTAAAGCGTAATCAGCTTGACGTGTGATTTGCATGTCGCACCTAATCCTTTATTAAGAAATTCAGGTAAGATTAGTCCTGATATTAATAAGTTTAACCAGAAAGAAAAAACCCGCAAGTGACAGAGATCATCCCAAATACTTGACATTACTCTAACAAATCTTATCTAAGTTATAATTTTATTTATGAGCGCATTCAATTTTTATTATCCTATCCAAATTCGCTACGGCGACCTCGACCCGCAGTGGCATCTCAACAATGCCCACACAGTCATCCTGATCGAACAGGCCCGCACTGCCTATCTGGTGAAGCTGGAACTATGGAACGGTCAGGATTTTAACCAACTGGGGCTGATTGTGGCCGATCTGCACGTCTCTTACAAAGCACCGGTCACCATGCTCCAGCAAGTTCAAATAGGGGTGCGGGTGGCACGCATTGGCACCAAAAGTATGGTGATGGAGTACGCACTGGAAGACACCAGCACGAAGCAAGTACTGGCGACTGGGGAGACGATCATGGTCGCCTTCGATTATCCCACCGGCCTGAGCATACCGGTTCCGGCTGACTGGCGCGAAAAAATTCACCGGTTTGAGGGTATCAAATAGGCGCCTGGCAGCGCGGTACCATTCATAATATTTACCGCCCCTCCTTCCGGTATAATTCACGAATATCCTGGCAGCATTTTTAAGGAGTTGTCATGTCAAATCATTCAGCCGGCGAGCAGTCTCCCTTACCAACCATCGATACTGGATTTCTGCTCACGTTTCTATCTGACCTGTTAGATACCCCCAGCCCGACCGGTTTTGCCGATCAGGCAATCGCCTATACCGAAAAAGCTCTGACGGCATTGCCCGGGATAGAACTGCGCCGCACGCGCAAGGGTGCCCTGGTGGCCGTATGGCGCGGGCAGCAGCATGATGCCCCGCGCGCCCTGACCGCCCATGCCGACACCCTGGGGGCCATGGTCAAAGAAATCAAAAGCAGCGGTCGGCTCAAACTCACCAAAATTGGGGGGTACGCCTGGAACACGGTCGAAGGGGAAGGGGTTACCGTTTTTACCGCAGACGGCCGGCAAATCCGCGGCTCGTTGTTACTGACCAAAGCATCGGGGCACGTTCACGGGGCGCAGGTTAACGATCTTAAGCGCGAAGATGATGTAATGGAAGTGCGCCTGGATGAGCATGTGAGCAGTGCCGGTGAGACGCGCGCCCTGGGAATTGAAGTCGGCGATTTTGTGGCCTTTGACCCGCGCGTAGAAATCACCAATAATTTTGTGCGTTCGCGTCACCTGGATGACAAAGCCTGCGTGGCAGCCATTGTTGCCGCCGTGCGGGCCATGCAATCTGCCGGGCGCGTGCCTGCCCAGGATACTATTCTGCTGATCTCCAATTATGAGGAGGTCGGCCATGGTGCCTCCACTGGCATCCCGCCGGAGGTGACCGAACTGGTCACGGTCGATATGGCCGCAGTCGGCGAAGGCCAGACCTCCGACGAATTTCACGCCACGCTGTGCGTCAAAGATTCGGGCGGGCCTTACCATCACGGGCTGTCCAACCGGATGCGCCGGCTGGCAGACCGGCACCAGATTCCTTACAAGGTGGATATTTATCCTTACTATGGCTCAGACGGGGAAGCCTTCTGGCGGGCCGGTGGGGATGTGGCTGTTGCGCTGATCGGCCCGGGGGTGGACGCGTCGCATAACTACGAACGCACCCACCTTGACGCGCTGGTGGCCACGACGCAGTGGATCATGGCGTTTTTGTTGAGCGATGAAGCGTGAGGGTAAGGGCGAGGCAAAACAGAATTAAGGCCGGCCATTAATTGCTGATGGGCCGGCCTGGCTTGTGGCATTGGAACCAGCCTGAGAACCTGATTTGTCTGGGAGGTTTAAAGCCTCCCAGATTTTTTTTATTTGAACGTTTTTCACTCATTTTTCCGATACAACCCGCAAGCGATGCCCATCCGGGTCCAGAGCAACGAAGGTGAAACCAAAGACCAGACGGGTCGGGGTTTGAGCGAATGCAATGCCTTTCCCTTTCCATGCTTCGTACAGGCGGTTGAGCGCGGCAGCGTCCGGTAGGCTCATGCACAACTCGGCGCCGCCACCCGTGACGGTCGCCGGGGGTACAGCCTCCTTGCGCTGCTTCAATTCCAGCTTCATGCCAGAATCCAGCGTGAAGCTGGAGAACGTCGCGGATAGGTCCTCGGGGCTGCGTTCCAGCAGGTCGGTGTAAAAATGCTTACTGACGGTTATGTCTTCGACATATAGGATAACGTATTGAAAATCGAACATCGCAATGCCTTCCTTTTGATATAAATTTTGTAAATCTATATCTAGCATAGCGCAAGGTTGTGTCAGATTCTGTCAGCGGTGTATCTACAGCTCATATTTATCCAGCGGGATGCCGTTTTTCTCCTGCCATTCTCGCAGCAGGACCAGGCGACGCCGCGGATACCTTTCCCCGGTAACGTTCCAGATCGCAACTCGGTCGGCGCGAAAATGTCGGAAATCGCCCCGCATTTCGCACCAGGCGATCACGACCATGACCTGATCGTAGTAGGCCAGCGCGAATGGCCAGATCACCCTTTCCGTGGTCCGGTCCTGCAAATCACGGTAGCTGATCGAAATTTTCGTTTCCTCACGAATGGCGTTACGGATGCCAACCACGAATTCGTTTTCAAAGGCCAACCTGGGCTCGGTGGGGATTAGCAGGGTGCCCGTTTCCAGGTCACGCTTGAGCGCAGGGGGCAGCACCGCGCCGATTTTCGCCAGGACATCGCGAGCAGCCTCCACCAATTGGACATCACCGCGCTCGATCACCCAGCGCGTGCCCAGCAACATGGCTTCGATTTCCTCGGGTGTAAACATCAAGGGGGGCAGGATATAACCAGGGCGCAGGATGTACCCAACACCGGCCTCGCCTTCGATCGGCGCTCCCTGGGCCTGCAGGGCAGCAATATCACGGTAGAGAGTGCGCAGGCTGACGGCCAGTTCATCCGCCAGGACGCGCCCGCTCACAGCATATTTGCGTCGGCGCAGGTTTTGCAGCAAAGCCAGCAGTCGTTCCGAACGTGACATTATCACCTCCTTTACAGACAGGCCCCTTATCAAATTGAATTGCCGTGGTTACCAGCTTCCCTTTTGGATCGACTCCTTCAGAGAGAAGTCCTTCCGGCGAGCGCTGTTTCAGTTTTGTGCCTTTTCCCCTCTGAAGCACCAGGGCTTGCACCAACCGGCTCGGCATATCCTTCTTGAAGCGCTGAATGGTACAGCGCAGTGGTTGTTGTGTATTTACTGGAAAACAGCGCCGGTTAGAAAAGCCCGGATTGGTGCAAATGACCGGCGGTGGATAGGGCACGGCCCCAGGTGCTCCACCGCCGCACGGTGAATGGCCGTGCCGTAGCCTTTGTGACGCGCCAGGCTGTAGCCGGGGTAGCTGCCGTCCAATTCGATCATTAACGCATCGCGCGCGGTCTTTGCCAGCACTGAAGCGGCGGCGATGCTCAACACATACGCATCACCCTTAATCAAAGCCTGCTGCGGCAGGTCGATCTCGGGCAGGCGCACCGCGTCCACCAGCAGGTGCTGCGGCACAGGCGCCAACTGCTCAATCGCGCGCCGCATCGCCAGGCGCGTCGCCGGCACGATCCCCAGGGCATCGATCTCCTCGGACGAAGAAAACCCCACCCCCCAGGCACAGGCCAGGGAGCGAATTTTTTCCGCCCAACACGTACGCTGTAAAACCGTCATCTGCTTGGAATCGCGCACCCCCGACAGGCGGTCCGCCAGATCCGGACGTTGCGGCAAAATCACGGCCCCCGCAGAAACCGGCCCGGCCCACGCGCCGCGCCCGGCCTCATCCACCCCGGCGATGAACTTCACACCGCCTGACCACAGGGACTGCTCTAAGGTAATATCGGGTTGGATTTTCATTTTAACAGGGTCAATTAATCCAAAAAGACCGACCAGCGCCGGTCTAACGCCTGCGGTACTTGCCCTGCAGGCCGTTGCGCCGGATCAGGATCAGGTCGCGCAGCATGCGCCAGGAGTTGCGTAACATACGCACTTTACTTTCGGGATTAAAATACCAGGGAATGGGCACTTCAACGATGCGGTAGCCGCGCTGGCGGGCCACAAACAAAACCTCTACATCAAAAGCCCAACCGGTATTGGTCTGCAGCGGGAAAATTTCTTCGGCGATATCGCCCCGGAAGCACTTGAACCCGCACTGGGTATCCTGCAGGCCGGGCAAAGCCAGCCAGCGCACCAAAGTATTGAATATTCTTCCACTCAGATGGCGGTAGTAGGGTTCATTATAGCGGACGGCGCCGGGCGCCTCGCGCGAGCCGATCGCCACCTGGCAGTCGGGCAGCACCGGTGGGATGAAGCGATTGATTTCGGTGACCGGCATCGAAAAATCGACGTCGCAAAATATGCGGTATTCCCCTTTTGCCGCCAGAATCCCGGTGCGCACGGCTAACCCCTTGCCGGACTGTTCTTCATGGATCACTTTTAAAAAGGGCATGCGCACCGCGTACTCCTGAGCCAACGCCAGGGTGCGATCGCGGCTGCCGTTTTCTACCAGCACCACTTCCACCGGATAAGATTGGGACTTAATAAAGCCGTTCACCTCTTGTAACGTTCTGGGCAGGCGTTGTTCCTCATTGTGTGCAGGCAGGATGATGGAAAGGAAGGGCACCATGACAGATCGCGTTAAAACAGGGGAACGCCCTGCAAGTCGTCACGCTCAGTGGAATTGGCCCCGCCAGACACGATGACCTCCTGGCCGCGCGATCCGGCCAGGCGCACATCGCTGCTGACCTTAAAGGTGCTGGCCATCAGGTCTTGACGAACGCCAACGCCAAATTTCTTTCCCGAACGCAGCCGCTGCAGCAGTTCCATGCGGTTGATCAGCACCCGGTCCGAATAAGTTGGACCGCGACGCTCATAGATCCGCACCTGGCTGATTTTTCCCTCCGGGGCATACCGGACTACTTCGATCACACCATCATATTTTTTTTGCGCCATAGCTGTCCCTCACGCGTTGCATGATAACAACACAACCGCCGAGAGGTATCTCGGCGGTTGTTAGCGTGTCGGGGTGGGCGGACTTGAACCGCCGACCCCCGCGTCCCAAACGCGGTGCGCTGCCAACTGCGCTACACCCCGGCTGGATTAGAGTATATCTCGAATGAGGTCTAACCGTCAAGGATAAAAATCCGTCCGCAACTATTTACAGACCTTATACAAAGACTCGATTTGATAGTTTTTGCCAGTAAACTACAAGTATAAATATGAAGTTTGAAACAAAATTCCCCGGGTGGAGTGATGATGAGTGTTCGATTTTACAACCTGAGCCTGGCAGAACGATTGGAACAGATCGGTCGTGAGGCTGACCTGACCCCCGAAGAATTGGCCGCATTGAGCGGGGCTGCCGGATTAAATGCCGAACAGGCCGACCATATGGTTGAAAACGTGGTTGGCGTGCATGCCCTGCCGCTGGGAATCGCCCAGAACTTCGTGGTCAACGGGCGCGCGGTGCTGGTGCCCATGGTCATTGAAGAGCCCTCGGTGGTGGCCGGCGCCTCCTTTATGGCGCGCCTGGCGAGAGCCGGCGGCGGTTTCACCGCCCACGCCGGCGCGCCGGAAATGATCGGGCAGATGCAGATTTTGGAAGTGGCAGACGCCGCCGAGGCCCGCCTGCGCTTGCTGGAAAATAAAGACCGCCTTTTGGCCGAAGCGGCCGAGATCGATCCGGTGCTCAAACGGCTGGGCGGCGGACCGCGCGATCTGGAAGTGCGCGTCATCCCCGACTCGCCGGTCGGTCCGTTCCTGGTGCTGCACCTGATCTATGACGTACGCGACGCGATGGGCGCCAACGCGGTCAACACCGCCCTCGAACGCCTGACCCCTTCGGTGGCGGAAATCAGCGGCGGGCGGGTGCTCTTGCGCATCCTCTCCAACCTGGCGGACCGCCGCCTGGCACGGGTGCGCGCCACCATTCCCCTCGACCAGCTCGGTTTCGAGCAGTTTACGCCGCAGCAGGTGCGTGATAACATCCTGGCGGCCTGGGCCTTTGCCGCGGTAGATCCCTACCGGGCCGCGACCCACAACAAAGGCATTATGAACGGGGTGGATGCGGTGGTGATTGCCAGCGGGAATGATTGGCGCGCGGTGGAAGCCGGGGCGCATGCCTATGCGGCTCGCAGCGGGCGCTACACCAGCCTGTCGACCTGGGGCAAAGACGCCGCGGGCAACCTGGTGGGCACCCTGGAAATGCCCATGGCGGCAGGCACGGTCGGCGGGGCGACGCGCGTGCACCCGACCGCGCGCGCTTCCCTCAAGCTGATGGGGGTCAAAACCGCCGCTGAGCTGGCCGAAATTATCGTCTCGGTCGGGCTGGCTCAAAACCTGGCCGCCCTGCGCGCGCTGGCGACGGAGGGCATCCAGCGCGGGCACATGAGCCTGCACGCCCGCCAGGTGGCGATCGCCGCCGGGGCTGTGGGCGAAGAGATCAATCGCCTGGCCGACCAGCTGGTGCGTGAAAAAACCGTGCGCATCGACCGCGCCATAGAAGTTATTCAAGAATGGCATACGTAATTTACCACAGAGCCACAGAGACGCAGAGCAGGTAAATTTTATGAACAGGCAAAAAGATCCAATGAGGGTTTTCGAGGCCCGCGATTATCCGGAAAAAGACTTAACCGAAAGGATAATCGGGGCTGCGATTGAGGTTCACAAACAATTGGGACCAGGATTGTTGGAAATCCGTATATCAGGCCTGCCTCGCGCGCGAACTATCCCTTTGTGGTATCGACTTTGAACAGGAAAAATCTTTCCCGATCCAATATAAGGGTGTACAGCTGGACAGTGGATATCGGTTGGATTTCCTGATTGATAACAAAGTAGTTGTGGAGCTTAAAACCGTAGATGAATTGACCGGCACCCATAAAGCGCAATTATTAACCTATCTCAAAATTACTGGATTTAAAGTTGGTTTGCTCATAAACTTTAACACCGCCCTGCTAAAGAACGGAATTGCAAACGTTTAATTTTATAAATTCTCTGAGCCTCTGTGACTCTGTGGTTAAGATTTTCTAGATCGAAAATTCAGGAGCAATAATGGATATTTCTTTTTCTCACGACCATTCTCCCCTCAAACCCGAACGCCCGGTGGGCATTATCGGCTACGGCGCATATGTGCCCGAATTTCGCCTGCCCGCCATGGAAGTATCTCGCGTGTGGGCCGGCGGCAAAGGCGGCCTGCCTATCAAAGAAAAGGCTGTTGCCGGGCTGGATGAAGACGTGATCACCATGTCGATCGAGGCCGGGCGCAACGCCCTCCTGCGGGCCGGCATTTCCCCCGGACTGCTGCGCGCGGTGTGGGTCGGCTCGGAATCGCATCCCTATGCCGTCAAACCCAGCGGCACGGTGGTCGCGGAAGCCATCGGCGCATCCCCCACCATCCAGGCCGGCGATTGGGAGTTTGCCTGCAAGGCTGGCAGTGAGGCCATGGTCTCCGCCATGGCCCTGGTTGGATCGCGCATGGCCAATTATGCCATGGCTATCGGCATGGATACCGCCCAGGGTCGCCCCGGCGACGCCCTGGAATACACCGCCGCCTCGGGCGGGGCCGCCTTTATCGTCGGCCCGGCCGAAGAATTGCTGGCGGTTATCGAAGCCTCGCTCTCATACGTCACCGACACCCCCGATTTCTTCCGGCGGGCCGAAGCCAAATACCCCGAGCACGGCCAGCGCTTTACCGGCGACCCGGCCTATTTCAAACACATCACCGAGGCCGGCAGTCGTTTAATGAAAGCCATGCAGTTGGAAGCGGACGATTTCCAGTATGCTGTCTTCCACCAACCCAATGCCAAGTTCCCGCAGCGCGCGGCAGGCATGCTCGGCTTCAACGATCAGCAGATCAAACCCGGCCTGCTCTGCCCGGTCATCGGCAACACCTATGCCGGTTCTTCGCTGATCGGCCTGACCGCTACCCTGGATCTGGCCAAACCCGGCGACCGGATTTTGATGGTCTCATTTGGCTCGGGTGCCGGTTCCGATGCCTTCGTGATCCGCGTGACGGATGCGATCGAAGAACGCCGCGGCAAGGCCCTCTCCACCCAGGATTACATCGCCCGCCGCACGCAGATCGATTACGCCACCTACACCCGCTACCGCGGCAAGATTAACCTGGGATAACTAAAACATGATTTTTCTAGGATTAATAAATTCGAGATAAATCATTGAAAAGGATTTTTGTATGACAGAAGTGGTCATTGCTGGAATTGGACAGGTGCCGGTGGGCGAGCACTGGGAACTTTCACTGCGCAACCTGGCAGCGCGCGCGATCAGCGCCGCGCTCAAGGATGCGGGCAGCGTGCAGCCCCAGATCATGTACATCGGCAACTACCTGGCGCCGATGGTCTCGCACCAATCCAACCTGGGCGCGCTGCTGGCGGGCAATTGCGGCCTGGAGGGCCTGGAAGCCTACACGGTCGAAGCCGCCGGCGCCTCGGGCGCAGCCGCCTTTCACCAGGCCGTGCTGGCGATCCGCTCGGGTCTCGTGGATACCGCGCTGGTGGTGGGGGTCGAAAAATACAACGACATGGTCGGTCCCGAAGTGGAAGCAGCCGTGGCCCAGTCGGCCGATTACGATTACGAAGCCTTTAATGGGCTGATCCCCATGGGGCAGGCCGCGCTGCTCATGTCTCGATATCTATACGAATACGATGTGCCGCGCATGGCCATGGGCGAGTTCGCCGTGCTGGCCCATGCCAACGGCGTGCACAATCCCAATGCCATTTTTCGCAAAGCGATCACCCAGGAAATTTACGAAAAATCGGCCATGTACGCCGAGCCCCTCAATTTATTCGACATGGCCCCCTACCTGGACGGCGCCGCGGCGGTGGTGCTGGCCCGGCGCGAAGTGCTGCCGGCGGGTTTTTCAGGCCCCATCGTACGCGTGGCCGGTTCCAGCCTGGTGGTCGATTCGCTCGCCCTGCACGACCGGCACAACCCGCTGTTTTTCCAATCGGCGGCTTTCTCGGTCGAACGGGCCTGCGGCGAAGCTGGCATCCTGCCGACCGACGTCGATTTCTTTGAACTGACCGATGCCTTCTCGATCTATGCCGCGCTCAGCCTGGAAGCGGCCGGTTTTGCGGAACCTGGCCAGGCCTGGAAGCTGGCCCAATCGGGCGCGCTGCGCCTGAACGGCAGCCTGCCGATCAGCACCATGGGCGGCCTCAAAGCGCGCGGCGACCCGCTGGGCGCCACCGGCGTATACCAGTTAGTCGAAGCCACCCAGCAGCTGCGCGGACAGGCCGGCCCCAACCAGCTGCCCAACCCGCGCCGCGCCCTGGTGCAGTCCCTGGGTGGTCCGGCCTCAACCGCGGTCACGCATGTTTTGGAGCGAGCGATCAGCTAGGCAGCATATCAGCTTTTTTGCTGATTGGCAGGCCGGCTGAGATGCTGAAATGCTAAATTGATAGGATTTGATAGCTTTGTGCTTATACACTTAGCACTGAAATAAAAGTCTGGAGATAAAAATAATGGAAATTCCTCGTCATTGGAGATTAAAGAAACAACGCTACGCCCTGGTGGGTGAAGTTTGCCCGCACTGCCAGGTGAAAATTTTCCCGCCGCGGGATGTCTGCCCGGAATGCGGCGGCGAAGCCAAAACCGAATATCAGTTTAGCGGCAAAGGGCAGATCTATTCCTTTACCGTAATGCACGATGCCCCGGCCGGTTTCGAAGCCAACATCCCCTACACTGTGGCCCTGGTCAAACTCGAAGAGGGCCCCATGGTCACCGCCCAGCTCACCGACCTGGGCGAAGCCCCGGTGCAGATCGGCATGCCGGTTGAGATGGTCACGCGCAAGATCCGCGCCGACGGCGGGGAGAAAGGGATGCTGATTTACGGGTATAAATTTAGGCCGGTATTGAACCATTGATATCTTGGAAAAACAAAGAGCGCTCTCCCGCGTAAGCGTGGAGGGCGCTTTTTATTGTTCAGGGTAGTATGAAAGAATGAAACCATCCAGGGATGAAATCAAAAAGCTAATTCGTGAAACGATATCTCCCACTTTTGTTCCATTGGGTTTTGCCAATCCAGGCATATCCATGTGGCGGTGGCGCGAGGTGTTTGTGGATGTGCTGCACTTTTACATGCCATCCAACACTACCGATTTTGCTATTGAACTTGCCTGTCATCCCAGAAAACTTGCGTCACCCCACCCTTTGCCCTGGGATTGCATTTTCCGCGGCCGCATCTATTATCCAGATAAGGATTTATGGTCAGGGACATTTTTCAAAACCCAGAGCATGATTGAAACGGAAAGGGAGATGTTGATCAAGATAACACCGTTTGTTCATGAAAATTTTCTGGAATGGTGGTCAATGTTTTCGACGATTGAGAAGGCGATTGAGCTTCCTGCGAATAGCAGTGAGGCCGAACAGGAAAAATATGGCATTCGTCCAAAAGGCAGTTTAGCTTATAACCGAAACCTGAAGCTACTCCAAAGTTTGAGCGATGTAAATCTTTAACAGCAACGAGGAACAAGAATTGTGCAGCACGCCCGGGGGTGGGATAACGCTTGCCTAATTTGACTTTTGTACGCCATTGGCGTATAATGGAACTGTGAAAGGGATCGCCATGGAAATCATTGAAACCTCATTCTTTACCCGCCAGGTGCAGGCGATCCTTTCTGAAGAAGAATACCGCCAGTTACAACTGGCGTTGGTGTTTCACCCAGGAATGGGAGCAGTTATTCCGGGCAGCGGCGGGTTGAGGAAAGTGCGTTGGTCCATCAGAGGTCGTGGAAAACGCGGTGGCGTTCGAGTGATTTATTATTGGGCGGTTGTGCATGACAGAATCCTGATGCTCCTTATGTATGCCAAGAATGAACAGGATGACCTGACTCCCGAACAATTAAAGGTTCTACGCAGGATCATTGAGGAGGAATACCGATGAAAGACGAACTATTTGCAGAACTTGTAGCCAGTGTAAAAGAAGGCGGCGCAATCTTGCGTGGCGAAAAAGAAGCCGCACGCACCTTCCACCTGGACCGTTTGGACATTAAGCGCATACGTGAAGGATATGATTTGACCCAAGAGCAGTTTGCCGCCATGCTAGGGATCAGCGTGCGCACCTTGCGCAACTGGGAGCAGGGTCGGCGTGTACCTGAAGGCCCGGCGATGGTGCTGTTACGCGTGGCAGATAAGCATCCGGAAGCAGTTTTGGACACCGTCAAGCACATAGGCTGATGAAAATATACCGACTTTTCGTGTGATCTGATTTTCGGGTACACGAAGTGCGCTTCGCGTAAATTTAGACCTGCGATTTAACACTGCCAAATATGAGAAAATAGTTGTAGGGTGGGTTCGCTTTTGAACCCACCGTTTTATTGTTACCATTTTGGTAACTTTGTGCTATAATTATTTCATGCGGATTATCAGCCGGCGCATTCTGCGTGAATTCTGGGAACAGCACTCGGATGCGGCCATTCCCCTGCAAACCTGGTTTCACGATGTGGAGCGCGCCACCTGGGCCAGCCCGGCGGATATCAAAGCCGTATACCGAAACGCCAGCTTTTTGGCGAATAACCGGGTTGTATTTAACATCAAAGGCAACCATTACCGGTTGGTGGTTTTAGTCGTATATCAGCATGGCGTGGTGTACATCCGGTTCGTTGGAACACACGAAGAGTATGACAGGATCGATGCTGCCACGATCTAAGGAAAAAACAAATGGATATCAAGCCCATTCACAGCGAAGTAGATTACGAAGCTGCATTAAAAGAAATCGAAACCCTGGTCAATTCACAGCCCGGCACACCGGAAGGCGACCGCATGGATGTGCTGGCCACCCTTGTCCAGGCGTACGAAGCCAGCCACTATGCCATCCCCGAGCCGGACGACCCGGTAGGCGTACTGGAATACTACATGGAAAGCCGGGGGTTGTCGCGCTCTGATTTACTGCCCTATCTTGGCAGCAAGGAACGGGTTTCAGAAATCCTCAAACGCAAGCGTGGACTGTCGCTTGAAATGATCCGGCGGCTGCACGATGGGTTGGGGATTCCAGCGGATTTGTTGGTAGGGAGACATAAACCACAATCCAAGCATAATCCGTCGGCATCATCGGGCTTGAACTTGCGAGCATAAATGGTCAAAGGGTGACGAAAATATACTGATTTTTTGTGTGGTCGGATTTACGGGTATAAATTCAGGCCAGTATTGAACCACTGAGATCTTGAAAAAACTAAAAGCGCTCTCCTGAACAGGAGGGCGCTTTTCTGTTTCATTGGAGTTAAACACATATATAATTATTAATGAGGTGGGGTAAGGGGAAAATACCCCCAAAAAGTGATGCTTTCAAAAGCGAACGCACACTACAGTGTTGGCTTCGAGTTTTTCCTGCTCCCAAGCAGAATCCATACCCGCCCCCACGCAGGTACCGCAAACCGTTAGTGCAGTGACTGAACTTATTCACACCCGAAAGGAGATTTTTTGCATTGGATATTCCACGAATCTTCAACATCACTGAGAGTGCTCACCGCATCCACAACCCGATCACACCCGAAAAGCTTGCCACTCTCGGCGCGGCTCTGCGTCTGGAATCGGGGGCCCGAGTGCTCGACCTCGGCAGCGGTTCGGGGGAGATGCTGTGCACCTGGGCACGCGATTACGGTGTCATCGGCACCGGCATCGACATGAGCCAGTTGTTCACCGAGCAAGCGAAACTCCGTGCTAAAGAACTCGGCGTTGCCGTTCAAGTTAAGTTCATTCATGGCGATGCTGCCGGCTTTGTCTCTGAAGAGAAGGTTAGTGTGGCAGCCTGTGTCGGTGCCACTTGGATCGCCGGGGGAGTAACCGGCACTATCGAGCTTCTGGCGCGGAGCCTGCGTACCGGAGGGATCATCCTTATCGGCGAGCCCTACTGGCGGCAGTTACCGCCGACGGAAGATGTTGCCAAGGGGTGTCTTGCCAACTCGATCTCCGACTTTCTCATGCTTCCAGAACTTCTCGCGTCTTTCGACCATCTTGGCTACGACGTCGTTGAAATGGTTCTGGCTGACCAAGACGGCTGGGACAGATACGAGGCGGCTAAATGGCTCACCATGCGCCGATGGCTTGAAGACAATCCCGACGATGAGTTAGCGAAAGATGTTCGAGCCAAACTGACCTCGGAACCCAAACGCTACGCCGCTTACACGCGTGAATACCTGGGCTGGGGTGTGTTCGCGCTGATGCCGCGGTGATGAGGGGATTACCGGGCGACTCGGAAATTAGGGAAAATCCAATCATGCTTAACAACTTATTCAAGCCGACGCCACTTCGCGGCGCGGCTTAATCCGGGCGTTAAATCGATACTCTCACATCTGCTGTGCGGACCGAGTCGTATATACGGGTATAAATTTAGGCCGGTATTGAACCATTGATTTCTTGAAAGAAGATCATGAAAGCGCCTTCCTTTTCTGGAAGGCGCTTTCATAATTTAGATCCGAGAAATGAACTCTCTCGTCTTAAAATGAAATATGCATGAAACGGATAACTGCGAAGATGGTCGATAAGTTTTCTGGATTTTGGAGAGGATTGCCGGTCATGAATATTTGGTTTCGAAAGGTTTTAACATAAAATCGCGATAAGATTGGTTTACATCTCGTTGCTTGGGCTAGCCAGGTGTAATTGCTGTATTCCATACTTTTTTAAGATGGATATACTGCAAAAATGCAGTGTAAAATCAGTCTGCATAATGAATAGGCAGACGGACAGGACGTAAAGAAAGGAGACTGCGATGAGAAACGAACAGGCGGCACCTGAGACGAAAGGTGTTACGGTGAAGTTCCTAACAGCGCTTGACCTTGGCCCTGAAATCGAGGGCATGGTAGGGCGCCAACTTCGAATGCGTATGGTGACCATCGAGC
>CAVYIF010000006.1:0-204965 GCA_963768585.1 uncultured Chloroflexia bacterium | reverse complement strand
CCAGGTCATTCACCGCCATCCCGATTATCACATGGAGGGGCGCCTGCTGCTGGAAGCGGTCGATTTTGAGCGCGGCAGTGCGGTATTGGACGGCAAAGAATACCCGCTGCTGGACCGGCACTTCCCCACGATCACACCGGCGCGACCAGTGCGCTCAGCGCAGCCGAAGAAACGGTGGTCGAGAAGCTGAAGCAGTCTTTCCTCAACAGCCCGGCATTGCAGCGCCACGTGCGCTTTTTGCTCTCCAGGGGCAGCATGTACCTGGTGTACAACGGCAACCTGCTGTATCACGGCTGTGTGCCGATGAACCCGGACGGCAGCTTTTTTATCTACGAAGAAGATGGAAAACGCTACTCGGTGCGCGAGTATATGAGCCGTTTCGATCAATTGGTGCGCCAGGGCTACCTGGCCAGCGACCCGGCCCAAAAACGCGCCGGCCTGGATACGATGTGGTACCTGTGGAGCGGGCAGCAGTCGCCGCTTTTTGGCAAGAGCAAGATGGCGACCTTCGAGCGCTATTTTATCGCCGATCCCGCCACGCATGTCGAGAGCAAGAACCCGTATTACGACTACCGCGATTCGGAAGATACGGTTTGCCGCATCTTGTCGGAATACGGCCTGGACCCGGATACTGCGCATATCATCAACGGCCATGTGCCGGTGAAAGTGCGCAAGGGTGAAAACCCGCTCAAAGCCGGTGGGAAACTGCTGGTGATCGACGGCGGCTTTGCCCGGGCATACCAGGCTCAAACCGGGATCGCAGGGTATACCCTCATCTACAATTCTTATGGCTTCTTGCTGGTTTCGCACAAGCCTTTCAGCAGCACGCAGCAGGCGATTGAAGAAGAAATCGACGCCCACCCGGATACCGAGATCCTGGAAATCAATTCGAAGCGCATCCGGGTGATCGATACCGACCAGGGCAAGCACACGCAGCAGCGCATCGCCGAGCTTAAAGCCCTGGTGCGGGCCTACCGCAATGGCCTGATCAAGGAATATTCCTCCGAAGAATAAAAGTGCCGGAGATCACCTCGCATCTTTCATTTCGAGCGCCTGGATTTCTTCCCCCAGGGCGTGGGCCAGGGCCAGGTATTTCTCGTGGACGCCTTCACCGGTTTCCTCATGTTCGACGTGTTCAAAACCGGTCAGCACGGCCGCATGTTCGTTGAGCGGAATGACCCGGTCCGCCATTGGGAACAGGATCTGGTCTTCTTTGAGGATATGCTGGCGCAGCAGGGCCACATAAGCCGAGACGTTTTCTACGACCGCGGCTTTTGCCGATTCATCCCCTTGCGCCCATTTTTCCGCCGCGGCGCGCATCCCGCGGGTATACTGGCGCCCCAATTCATGTTCGTGGAGCATCATGCCTACCGGACCGCCCTGGGCTGAAAGACCGTGCGACTCCATCTTTTTGAACAATACACCTTCTTCCTTGTGGTGGTGGCATCCGTCCGCAAAACCGCGGATGAAATCGGCGGCATCGCTGAAAAATGAGGGACGTACGGGATAGCCTTTTTCTACGGCCTCAGCCGCGGAATGCAGCGTGTTAAGAACCTGCTCGATCACGCGGTGTTCTTGCATCAAGATTTCAGTGGCTTGCATTTTGAACCAACCTTTCATATAAAGTCGTTATCAGTGAATGTATTTCGAGCCCGTAATGGCTGCCCAGGTCTTCAAGGGTACAGAACCTGAGCATGGTGCAGCCCGGGCAGTCCAGGCGCATTTCGATAAACAGGGGTGCAGCCAGGGGGGAGATTGCCAGCACCTCAGCAACCAGCATTCCGGGGGAGATTTGTTGGGTTTCCATGAGCACTGCCCTTTCTGGCGATCAGTGCCCGCTGCCCGGAGTGGATTCCCCGTCGAAAATATCTGGCGCCGGATCCCCCTCAGCATACAGGTAACCCGCCAGACCGCGCTGCATGCGTGACAGGGCATGGTCCACCAGGATATAGCGACCGGGCACCTGGAGGGTAAATTCAACCATGGTCGCACCGCCCGGCGGGACGAGTGTGGTCTGTACGTCGGTGAGCGGGGCGGAAGTCAATGAAGCCTGGTTGTAGACCCGGTCGAAGATTTCGCCAATTACGTGGAAAGAAGAGGTGAAGTTGGGGCCGCCCACGCCAAAGAAGATGCGCACGGTTTCACCCACCTTAGCCCGCAGGGCATGCGCATCGCTGGCCAGCGCCATCGATGCGCCGTTGAAGACGAAATATTCGGGTTGTTCGGCGAGCAGTTTGCTGATGGCATCGGTCAGCGCGCCGCTGGTGCCGAAGGGCTGCGTGGTATACAGTTCACCCTGCATCACGTAAAACTCGCGGTCCACCGGCGGCAGACCGCCCTCAGGTTCAACCAGGATCATGCCGTACATCCCGTTGGCGATGTGGTCCGCCACCATGGGGGTGGCGCAGTGGTAAACGAACAGGCCGGGGTTGAGCGCTTGAAAGGTGAACATGGTTTCTTCACCGGGTTGGGTCTGGGTGGCGACTGCGCCGCCGCCAGGACCGGTCACCGCGTGCAGGTCAATCGAATGCGGCATGATGCTCTTGGCAGAATTTTTCAGGTGCAGTTCCATGGTGTCACCCACGCGCACCCGGATCATTGGACCGGGCACCTTGTCGTTAAAGGTCCAGTAGCGGTAAGATGTGCCGTCGGCGAGCAGCCCGCTGAGTTCGCTCGTTTCCAGATCGATGCGCACATTTTCCGGGCCGCGCTGGCCGAGGGGCGCGGGCAGATCGGTTGGGTCGCGGGTGATATCGACGGCGTTGGGATCGACCGGCCCGGCTTCTGCGGCTGCTGGCGTGGTGTTGGTTTGCGCATTGGCCTGGGCGGCTTGCGCTGCGCCGCTACCCGGGGCGCAAGAAATCATGACCGCTGAGATCGTAAGCAAGAACAAAAGTGTTCTGAATGCCTTCATGGGAGAACTCCTCTAAAAACTTAAAAAATGGATTCTGTCGTTGTTCTCCCCCATCGTACCCAGCCAGCGTCGATCTGTCTTTGCGCTGGCGCAAAGAAAAGGATGTTGTTCCAACCAACGGCTGGAAAACATCCTGTTAAAGTCACCCTGAAGTTGTTCGTGGTTATTCGACTAAATCGTCTGAGATGCGCACCAGGCCGTGCGGGTCGCGAATGACGACCCGTTCGCGGCCGATGCTCAGCAAACCGCTGCGCTCCCATTCATTCAAAGTGCGGCTGACGGTGAAAAGGGTGGTGCCGCTCATTTCAGCCACATCCTGGCGGGTGAGGGGCAGATCGATCAGCACCCCGTCAGCCACTTTTTTCCCGGATTGTGCCGCCAGTTTCAGCAGAATGCGCGCAATGCGCTGCTCAACGCGCTGGGTGACCAGCGCCTTTTGGCGTTCCTGCAGTTCGGTGATATAGCCGTGCATCAACTGCATCGTGTTGAGCGAGAGGGACGAGTCCTGCTCGGCCAGTTTGCGCAGCTGGTCCGTATCCCAGGCCATGGCGGTGCTGTCTTCTACAGCCTGTGCCGTCGCCGGGTAGCCGCCCTTCGGGTTAAGCATGGCGATCCCGCCGTAGGTCTGGCCGGGGGTCATGATGCGCAGCGTGATTTGCTGGCCGTTGGGCGTAAGCTGCACCATCTTGACCCGGCCTGCCACCAGCACATAGGCGTGCGTCGCCGGGTCGTCCTGCAGGAAATAAAAGCCGCCTTCTTCCACCGAACGCAAGACACCTGATTCCATGATCTGTGCAAATACTTCCGGTTTGACATTCTGAAACAGGTTGGAGCGGCGGATGATTTCGCGCAGATGGTCGTCCATGATCGCATTATACACGCATGTTAATCTCAACCGTTGGAAAATCGGCTATACTCATTATGAGGAAAATGACAATGAAATTTGAGGATCTTTCCATCATCATTCGTTCTCACAAAGCTGAATTAGATAAACATCGTGTGAAAAATATTGCCATTTTTGGGTCGGTAGCGCGCGGTACATCGTCTCCAAACAGTGATATTGATATTCTGGTCGATTTCAATGATACTGTGGGTTTGTTCGAGTTCATCCGCTTAAAAATGTTGTTGGAAGAATTGTTGGATCGTCCTGTGGATTTAGTCACTCGAGACGCGTTACACCCGGCGCTGCGCGATCGCATTTTAGATGAGGCAATTTCCATCAACAATCTTGGTCAAGGCAGCATTTGCTCCCAGGATTTTCCCCCATCGGTTGTTTTTAACAAGAAACTACCATAAATAGCCCATCCCTGATTAAGGTCAATAAAGCTTAAGCTCAGAACACCATCCGGCAAAGTCTTGATCGGCTGCCATGTTTCTCCACCGTCGATGGTACGGAACAGGGCCATTGGTTCTTTTTCAGCTTGTCCAAACACAAGCGCCTCGCTGCCTGAAAGGGGTATGAACTGATGGATAATATCCATCGTCAGAACCGAATTTCCCCCTGTGTTTCCAGGAGACATATGGTAGAGCTGCGCGGCAGTCACCAACCAAGGGCTGTCCGGGCCTGGGTTTTGCAGTTCGACCTGATCTGGATTGATCGGCTGCCAGGTTTTGCCTCCGTCGCTGGTTTGGATGGTATTTTTCTGTATTATCCCAGGCGGTGCCGGCCTGCGGGCTGGAAAAGTAAAAATTTAACAAGCGAAAACCCGGTGGGAGGAGGATTTGGTCCCACGTTTTCCCGCCATCATTTGTAGCCCAAAAAAAGTCCTGGCTCACTTCATAATTATTGCCAATCCCGGCATAAGCGGCATAGGCGGTTTGCCGGTCGATCAACTGCAGCAGCCGACCCGGCCCAGGCAATTCGCCAATCTTGTGCCAGCTTTCACCGCCATCCTCTGTTGCCAGGAGCGCGGCGGGATCGAGAAATCCGCCCAACCCATAACCATGATCCGCATCCAGGAAACGCACCAACCGGTCCGGGTGAAGGGAAGGCAGCAAAGGTTCCCAGGTCTTTCCACCATCGTATGTTTTCATTACCCCGCGATAAGTGGAGCTTACCTCATCCCATCCGGCGGCGATCCCTTCTCTGGGAGTGAACATTTGAAGGTCGTTGATCGATAAAATCCATGGGGCAGACTTTGGCTTTTCCAGGTTTTTCCGCCATCAGACGTCCATTGGAAATAGTATTGGCTGCCAAGAAACCAGCCGTGGTCATCGTCCAGATAATAAATTTCCCTGCCCGGACGGGACCAGTTCAAGTACCGTTTTTGATTTTTGCCTGCCTCCGAGACCAGGGTGAAAGTGTTACCGCCATCTTCGGTCATGAATAGCTTCATAAGGCAGAATGGCATGGTGCAGGCCCGGAACAAGGCCCAACCTTTCAAGCATTGATAAACGAAATGCTGGATAACCCCCAGCTTTCCCCGGTCAAATCGGCGAATGCTTCGGGATGGAGCGGCTGCCAGGTTTTACCGCCATCGGTGGTGCGGTTGAGGCCAGTCGCCAGGGTGAGAAATCCAAATTTTTCGTCGACAAAATTCATTGACGGACGCCAGCCCGAAAAATTGGCGTCCAGAATGCGCTCCCAGCTTCGCCCCCCATCCTGCGTGGTGTAAAGCCCGTCATCTGCGATCGCCCATCCGCGGGTCAGGCTGATGAATTGGATATCCCGAAAAGCCTGCTTCAACCGCGGGAGTTCGACCCAAAATGTGCCGCCATCGTAGGTTTGAATAAAAGGGTATCATTGAAAAGCGCCCAACCCTGTTCCGGGTTGATGAAGCTCGTATCCCTTATTTCCAGCCGAGGATCCAGACGCCATGCGACGTTTTCATCTGAGGAGGGCTGAGATACTGGAAGTGTAGCAGTTGGCATTGAATTTGACCCTGGATTGGGTGTGCAGCGGTTGCAGGAGCGGGCGGCAGGGCAGCGGTGGCTGGCGGGATCTCGGCAGTTCGAGTTTGAGGAATTTTTGTTGCAGTGGATACCGGCAGCGGCGCCGTGGCGACCGTTGGCAGCGGTTGGATTGGAGTAGAACGGCAGCTGGTTAAAGAATAGCGAGAAGCAGAAGAACATACGCCCCTTTTTTGTTCATAACCTGATTATAGTGCAAATAATCCACTCAATATTCGTGGAAAATTAATAAACAAAATTTCTTTATATGATATCATTATATATAAAGTGATGTAATTACATCAATCGAGGAGACGAGTATGGTCCGCACCCAGATTCAAATTACAAATGAACAGGCCCGGGCACTGAAGCGTCTGGCCGCCAGGGAAGGAAAATCGGTGGCAGAGTTGATCCGCATCAGCGTAGATTCCATGCTGCGATCGAGCGGAATAAAGGATCAAGACACGCTTCGTCAAAAAGCAGCTGCCGCCGCCGGAAAACTGCACGGGCCAAAAAATTTGGCTGCAGATCATGATGATTATCTGGTCGAAGCGCTGAGCCAATGAAAATATATATTGATACGGCTGCATTTCTGGCGGTTTTAAATGCGAATGATCGGTTTCATCCAGCGGCGAAAAAAGCCTGGGATGAACTGTTGGCAACAGACATTTCTTTATTTACCAGCAATTATGTCATCCTGGAAACGACCGCCCTGCTGCAACACCGTTTTGGTATGGATGCGTTGAGACTTTTTGAAGGCGATATATTGGCAGTTGTTGAAATAGCCTGGGTAGATGAAACCATTCACAAACAAGGGATGAGCGCATTACTGGCGGCGAACCGCCACAACCTGTCACTCGTCGACTGTACCAGTTTCGAAATCATACGCCAATTCGGACTTGATAAGACATTTACGTTTGATTCTCATTTTCGTGAGCAAGGATTTGAGATAATTCCAGAAAGCGAGGTAGCATGAACGTATCCGAAGCCATTCACTTAAAACGCGCTGTGCGCAAATTTACGGACCAACCCCTGCCCGAGGAGGCCGTTTTGGCGATCCTCAATGCCGGGCGGCGGGCACAATCTTCCAAGAACACCCAGCCCTGGGACTTCATCGCCATTACCGGAAAAACCACCCTGCAGGCCCTCTCCCAATGCGGCGAGTGGGCCGGGCACCTGGCCGGCGCTGCCCTGGGGGTGGCCCTGGTGTCTCCGGATCCTAACGAGCGCTTCCAGATCCTGTTTGACCTGGGGCAGGCGGCGGCTTACATGCAGCTGGCCGCCTGGGAGCTGGGCATCGGTTCGTGCATGGCCACTATCTACGAGGGCGATAAAGCCCGGCAGGTCCTGGGGTTTCCGGCGGATCGCTACCTGCGCTTTGCGATCTCTTTCGGCTACCCGGCCGAGCCAGCCGTCTTAGTCCAGCCGCCGAAAAAGGGTGGGCGCCAGACGCTTGCCAGGGTGGTGCATTGGGAAAAATGGTAAAGGAGCCTTTTGCATTATGAAGATTACCCGGTTGGAAACTTTTTTCGTCAAGCCGCGCTGGCTGTTTCTGAAAATATCTACCGATGAGGGACTGGTGGGGTGGGGCGAGCCGGTGGTGGAAGGCCGCTCGCAGACCGTTGCGGCGGCGGTGCAGGAGATTGGGCGCTACCTGATCGGCCAGGATCCGCGGCGCATCGAACATCACTGGCAGGCGATCTACCGCGGGCAGTTCTACCGCGGCGGGCCGGTGCTGTGCAGCGCGCTCTCGGGGATCGAACAGGCCCTGTGGGATATTACCGGCAAATGGTTGGGCCAGCCGGTCTACCAGCTGCTGGGCGGGGCGACCCGCGAGCGCATCCGCATGTACGGCTGGGTGCACGGCGACTCGTTTGGCGAATACATCGAGCACGCCAAGGTGCGCGTGGACGAAGGCTTTACCGCGATCAAGATGGGGGTGAGCGGCGACCTGGAGCCGGTGGATACGCTGGCGCGGGTCGAGTTTGAGGTCGAGCGCTTCGCGGCTGTGCGCAGCGCGGTGGGAAAAGCGGTCGATATCGGCATCGATTTCCACGGGCGGGTCAGCCCGGCCATGGCGGTGCGCCTGGCGCAAGCCCTGGAGCCGTATGCGCCCCTGTTTATCGAAGAGCCGGTCCTGCCCGAAAACGTGGATGCCATGGTGACCGTAGCGCGCAGCACGACCATCCCCATCGCTACCGGCGAACGCCTGTTTACCAAATGGGGTTTTCGCGAAGTGCTCGAAAAACAGGCGGCCTACGTGCTCCAGCCGGATCTGTCACACGCCGGCGGGATTCTGGAATGCAAGAAGATCGCTGCCATGGCAGAGTGCTACTTTGCCGTGATGGCGCCGCACTGCCCGTTGGGCCCGATCGCCCTGGCGGCCTGTTTGCAGTTGGATGCCTCCATCCCGAACTTCCTCGCCCAGGAGCATGTCACCCTGGGTGAAGGCTATCTCAAGGCGCCATTTCACATCGAGCAGGGCTACATACCCCTGCCAACCGGTGCGGGGCTGGGGATAGAAGTGGATGAAGAAGCGCTTCAGGATCAGTTGTACGATGGTTCGTGGGAAACGCCGCATCTCAGACACAGCGACGGTTCAGTAGCGGATTGGTAATGGGTGCTTAAACCGGCGTACGGCCGCAGACACTTTGCAGCCGTACGCCGGTTTTGATTCGTCCGGAATTATCGCAAGAAAAACGACAGGATTACCAGCAAGCTGATAAACGAGACCGCCAGGATACCGATCTTCTTCAAGTCTTGAATGACCAGATGATAATCGGGATTGAATTCCTGGGTGTAGCTCGAACGGGACCCGGCGGAACTGGGGGCACTTGCGGTGCTGGCAGCCGGCCGGACAGAGCCGGCGCTCGCCACAGGTTCGGAGCGGGGTTTAGCCGCAGACCGGTTTGAGGAAACTTTTCGCTTTTGTTTCTTAGCCATCTTACTTCTCCTAAATTCATTTCAAACGTCGGGGGCCAGCCAGTGGCTGTTCCAGCGTGGACTTACATATCAAGGTGTTTCTTGTAAAGCAGCCGTGACGACAATTCGTTTATTGTCCACCCGGTACGGGTAGCACGAGATCAGGGTCAGCACCGGATCGTTGGTGGCGGCCATGACCTCGATCGAGGTCGGTTCGACGATCCGCGTTTGGCGCACGACATAGGTGTAAGTGCGCGTGTTGGTAAACACCACCACCGTATCGCCTGGTTTTAACTGGTCCAGGTCGCGAAAGATCTGCCCAAAGATATCGTTGTGGGCCGACACCACCAGGTTGCCTTTTTGGCCCGGGTTCGGTGTCCCAAGGTGCTGGCCGATACCCTTTTTCAACTGCTCCCAGCCGTCGCCCTGGACCACCGGGTGGTCGACCTTGATCGCCGCGATCTGCATGCGCACTGCCTGCTGCGGCCCCGGGGTGGGCAGCGCCAGGTTGGCCATGGATTGCACCAGAGGGCGCAGGTGTTCGGGGATTTCAGCCTCGTTGAACTGCGCGCCTCCCTGGGCGTTAGGCGGGGTGTGCCCTGAGGGCAGCACCACGGCCTGGATCAGAGCGGTCGGGGTAAGGGTGGGCTGGACCAGAGCGGATGCCACTTCCTGATTTAAGGTGCTGAGAATGTTGAAACCGGTGTAGATGATGAACCCCAGGCCAATCACAGCCCCTAACTCGACCAGCAGCAGCATCCGGTCCCACCAGGTTCGCCTTGCGCGCCGTCTTACGGCTGGCCGCGTTTCGATCGCCGGGCTCTGAGTTTCATCCTCTTCTTCGAGAGGCAGGGCCTCACTGCGCAGGGTCTCCAGGGATGCCGGGCCGGGTTCGGGCTCCACGACGATCAACCGTCCTGTGCGGCGGAAGTGCTCCAGACGTGCCTGTCGTTCAGCTCGCTGCTTTTCATACAGCAGCTGTCGCAGTTCCTCTGCGCTGAGGTCATCGATTAATCGAGAATGCGGCACGGCTGGTCCTGTCCATCCTGGGTTTCGCCAGAAGTTGATTATACCTCATTTCATCCCGACCCAAGGGCAGTTGATTGCGGGGTCATTGGCATTCATTTTTTGAAATAAAGGTCGTCGGATTGATCCTGAGAAGGGGGATAGCGTTCCTCGTCCCAGCCAACCGGTTGGAAAAGCAAAAATTAACCGAAAAATGGTTGCCTCTCAGGAACCTTTAATATTCCTTAACCGTCTATAATTGTAATCAAAGCGGAGGAGATTTTACGATGAAACACAAACTATTCTTGCTCATTTTATCCCTGGTAGGGATTATAGCCCTGGCGGGTTGTTTGCCTGGGCTGATTGGCGGTGAAACCCAGGTTCCTGCGGCCACACTGGATCCGAATGATCTGGCTACTGCCGTGGTAAAAACGGTGACCATTCGCCAGACGATCGCTGTTCTGGAAACGCAGATCGCGCGCGTCACCTTTCAACCTTCCGAGGTCGGTGGAACGGAGGAGGTTCCCACGGCGACCCCCATTCCTACGAATATGCCGCCGACCGCGACCCTGGCTCCCAGCGCGACTCCGCTGCCATCGTTCACCCCGATACCAACCTTTGCACCTACGGATACCCCGTCTATTCCATGCAACCGGGCAACCTTTGTGGAAGATGTGACCTATCCTGACGGTACGGTGGTGGCTGCCGGGCAGGGCTTCACCAAGACCTGGCGCTTTAAGAACACCGGTTCCTGCGCCTGGACGACCGGCTACCAGCTGGTTTTTGCCAGCGGCACGAAGATGAGCGGTCCGGATGCGATTAATTTTCCGGTGGGTGTGAAAATCGGCGAAACGGTAGATCTTTCTGTGGGGCTGATCGCCCCCACGGAACCCGGCAATTACACCGGGTACTGGCAGTTCGAATCTGCCAGCGGGGTTAAATTTGGCTCAGGGCCAAACAGCCAGCCTTTCTGGGTCAAGATTACAGTGGGTACGACAACCCTCTCCGGCACCAGCTTCGTGGATTCATTCTGCTCGGCGGTCTGGAAAAGCGCCACGACGAACCTGACCTGCCCGGCCAGCAGCGAAAATTTCACCACCGGGTCAGTACAGCGCATCGATAATCCCGTTCTGCAAGGCGGTTATCAAGATAACCAACCGGCCCTGGTGACCATCCCCAATAACGGCACGGACGGCTCGATTACCGGGCAGTTCCCGGCCTTCAAAGTTGCCTCAGGCGATCATTTAATTACCTTGATCGGCTGCATGAACAACAGCCCGAAGTGCACGGTCACCTTCAAGCTGAGCTATACCATCGATGGCAATACTATTATCAACCTGGGATCCTGGAACATGGCCTGGGGTGACAAATTCCAGAGGATCGATTTCGATCTTTCCAGCCTGGACGGCAAATCGGTGAAGTTTATCTTCATCGTGGATAACAACAACGACTCATCTGCCGACGACCGCGCTTTCTGGTTGGCGCCGTATATCAAACGCTAGCAGAATGTGTTGGGCATTTCTGGCCGCATGCGGTTGGAAATGCCCAACGATTGCTTCTCGCGTAGAGACTGTAAATGTACTAAAATAGTAAATATATTTTTCATGGAAAGGGCCGGAGGATAAAATGCGAACCAATTTTTCTCGGATCGTACCCCGCGTGGAAGCTGCCGTACGGGTGCTGCTGTTGTTGGCTATGTTGGTGGGGACGATGGGGCTGGTGCTTACTCAGACTGCCAGCGCATCGGTTGCCGTTCCTGTATTCACGGTCACGAACGTGGTAAAGGACAGCACGGTGACGATAAAAACCGACTATTTTCCGGCGGATCATACATTTATTGTGCGCATGGGAGATATCGGCACCCAGGGGATCGGCGGGATCCAGGTAGGGACCACCTATTCCGGTACGGGCGGCAGCTTCACCGCGGTTTACGACATTCCTGATGCGCTCAAGGGCAAAGGACAGGTTGCCATTCGCCTGGAAGCGACCACAGGTGGTTACTACAGCTACAACTGGTTCTGGAATAACCCCGCCAATGTTAGCCCGAGCAGCCCGGTGTATACTACCGCTATCCCGACTTTCGACGTTACGTACGTGGTCAAAGATGCCACGGTCACGATCAAGTCGCACAATTTCCCGGCCCATAAAGACTTCGTGGTCCGCATGGGGGTTTACGGCACCCTGGGGATCGGCGGTACGGTCGTCGGAACGACCAACAGCGAATCAGGCGGCACGTTCGTCATCACCTACACGATCCCCGATGATCTCAAAGGCCAGAGCCGGATTGCCATCCGCATGGATGCCACCAGCGGCGGCTATTACAGCTACAACTGGTTCTGGAACGATCAGGCAACGACGACTGGCACGAGCGGAACAAGCTATACAGGCATCCCCACCTTCACCATTGCCGCAGTGGTCAAAGATAACACGGTGACGATCCGTACCAACAACTTCCCCGCTGACCGCACTTTCATCGTCATGATGGGCAAATACGGCACCTTGGGCATCGGCGGGATCGAAGTAGCTACCACCGACAGCGGTGCCGGCGGCAGTTTTGAGGCTACCTACACCATCCCCGCCGAACTGCTGGGCCAAAGCCGGATTGCCGTCCGGCTCGAATCAACCACCGGCGGTTTTTACAGCTTTGGCTGGTTTTGGAATACGACGACCCCATAGTTTCATCTTTCTCTTGCGATTTTCAAAAACGACATCTTTGTGAACGAGGATGTCGTTTTTTAGCTAATCCATGTTGCTTCGGATCAGGCTGTCATCGCGAAACCGGGGTATTTTCCGGTTGAAGCAATCTTATAGGCGCTGTTTAGACTGCTTCGCTCACCCATCACCATGCGAAGCACACCTTTGTCCGAAGGGCACACTTCGTTTCGGTGAGGCGTGCAAGCGGGCCCCCCCGGGGTGGCGCTCGCAGAGACATCTTCTTTATCGCCGGTCGTACTAACGCGGTCCACACATACCAAGAAACCAAGAAGGCGCACGCCGTGCGCCTCTACAGAAGGCCGGTATATGCTTAACAGGGATGGAAACACTCATCCTTGTAAGGTCGAGACAAAGGGCGTATATCTGGCGTTTGTGTTTTTTTGCCTCGTCCCGGCTGTTTTATACCTCAGTCGGGCGGCACACAGATCTCCAGATGGTGAACTTTGCCGTCTCGTTGAAAAATATGAAGGCTGTTGACAGCGTCCAACACATGACCTTCGATCTTGTGGGCCGCGCCGTCTGTAAAATGTATGCTGATGCATTTCTCGGGTGAGGCCTGGAGGATGATCGGGACCTGACAGACGGCATAGGCAAGCGAACCAACCGGCAGTTCAATGCGCTGCTGTTGGCCATTTACATTCCAACAGGTATATTCAGAAGGTTCAACCAGCATTTCATTTTTATCCAGAAACAAGAAATCAAATGCCAGGCTGCCGTTTTCGATGGTTAGTCCGAGTTCCGCCTGGCGGTTCAGGATTTCTTCTTTGACCAATCCGGTCATGCCTGGCTGTCTGGCTCCTTGATTTTTGGGCGTGTGTGAATAAGGATCGGTTGGAAATGCGCCGTAATCATCGGGGGTTTTATTAAAACACTGCCCTTTACGGATGTCAGCGTATTTTTCAAGCAAAGCGCCGGCGGCGGGTTCACTTCTTGTGCGGATGATTGTTTCTTGAACGGCCAGTAAGAGTTTTGAAACCATATGCCAGTAAATGCTCCCCAGACCCTCATACGCAAAAAAGGTTCCGGAACGGCCGGTAAACTCATTGTGATGAAAAGTATTTTCAAACAGGGCTTCAATTTTCGCTGCCTCGGTTTCTACCAGAGCTGCATATTGAGGGCTTTGTTTCAACTCCTCAAGCAGCCGGGTCACATCCTTCAGGTTGCGAATATAGCCATTGAAGTGATAGTTTCCCTCTTCATCCCGGATGATCAGGGTCCGGTCCCCCGCCCGTTCCAACGCCGTGACCAGCGCCAGGTCTTTGACCTGAGCCGGCGTGATGCAGTTTTTCTCGAGAAAACCCGGCAGCACCCGGTCAGGATACAGGATGTAGCTTTGTTGATCAGCCCGGTAAAGTGGGCCGTGTCTCAGGCTTTCTAAGAGCGCCAGCGACTCCTCTCCCGAAAGCATTCCCGATGAAAGGATCGCTACCTGGCCTTCTAGCATCTCATACAGATGGCTGACGGTTGCCTGCCGGTGACCGAGATGCAGGATGTTGTAGGCGTGATACAGGTTGTCGCTGCGTCGATTGGCTCGTAAGGAATGTTCGACATATTGCAGCGCCAGTTCCAGAAAGGCAACTATTTCCGAAACCTGCAGGCCGGTATAATCGCCTGAAAAACCCTGGGAATAATATTTCCAGCGATAATCGCTGCCGGCTGTACCCAGGGCGTCCATCATGGCGCGCCTTTGTTCGGCGTTGAAAGATCTTTTGGCGGTTTGCTGTTCCTGGATTATGCCCTGGAATTGGATCAAGATTTGGGTTATGTTTGAGAAGAGTTGCTGAACTTCGGTGTTGATTTGAACCACGCCGGGGGTGCTTTTTTTCAATAATTCTATGCAAAACACAATGGTCCGGCGCAAATAGCATAATGTCACCACCGACAACCCTTTACCCACCAGGGCATTGTTGGCATCATTCCACTCCGGCCGCTGCGTATTCATCCAAATACCGCCCTCTGGAACAAAGTTCACCAATTTGGCCAGCAGCAGAGTTAACAGCTTTTCGGCAAGCGTCACCTGGAGCACCTGGCGGTCTTGCGTGTACACCAGTTTACCGTCTGTCCCGCGCTCCTGTACCCGCCGTTCTACCTCTTGTTCCGCATCCCAATCGAAGTCTATCGTATTATATGGATCGCTCCGCAAATCATCATAAGGTTTGATCCGGTATGGGACGTTGGCATAACTGAACACCGGTCGATTTAGAAACGCCTGCAGCCTGCCAGGATGCAGCCTATCGCTGATTTCCATCAATTTCTGCAGATAAATAATTTGGTGATCACTCCAATAACCAATATTAGCCCAGGGGTTATTGGGCTCTGGAAGCTCCCAATCAACGCCCTGGCGGGTTATTCGATACGGGTTGTATCCATCGGGGGTGGTGGCATTCAGGAAGGTGCAGATCATGCTTTCGACGTATTCGGGATACGAATAAGCCAGGGCTTCCCAGTTTTGAAAAATATCGCGCCAGTTTCCTTCATAATCCAGCTGCTGCGAGCCATCTTCTTTCTTGATGTTAATCGCAAAGCGATTCCAGGGCCGGCTGGGATCACCGTGCCGCCGGCTGAAAGAAAGCGGCAGGTAGGCATAACTCAAGCGGATTAAATCTGCAGCCCCTGCTGACTCCGCACGGGCGAAAAGGGTGGAAATATTTGTTTCTAATGGCAATTCGGAAAAGAATGCTGCGTATTTATCCAGAATGGTTCTGTTGCGGACAGTGGTGAATTCAAGAAAATCTTTTTTGTGCATCCGGTATTGGTCGGCAAAAACACCCCCGCGCATCCCATTGAACATCACGTTCGCGAAATGGTGGGAGCAATGAAGGTGATTGTTCGAGACCTGTAAGCCATCTGAACTGGCGACAATCTTCTGCAGGTTGAGGTCATTGGCTGCGATGTCGTCCTCAATTGCAGTCGCCACAGCCGATGTATGATCCCCCAGTTTTTTCGATAGATGGACGATCGCCGCGCTATCCTGGCTGACATCTGCGACGAGCTGCCATTTGCGTTCCATACCTGCAGCCAACGAGATCTTCGTATGCACAAAATATGCACAGCGCTGCCCGCGGACCTCGCGGTCCGTGACTACACCCCTGCCGGTGCGAAAATTGTCAAGCTGTGTCGATGAGAGAAGATAGTCCACCTGGTCAAGCCCGACCTGGAAGGCTGTCGTCGCCAGCAGAGATTCGCTGGGTTCAGGCAGGTCGGTCAGTGTCGAGTTAAGCGCAAAGATAGCAAGCCCGTTTTCAGGGTTGATCTCGCTGCGCTTATAGGCATCTAATAGCACACTGAATGTAAGCTGAGTTGCCATCGTTACCCTGGCGGGGAGTATGTTCTGGAGGCCGTCAACCAGCGCAATCTGGCAGGATGTCTCGCCAGAGTTTTTCAACCAGGAGGTTTTTATAAAGCCGAAAGTATCACCGGTCCGCCAGGCATATTGGTAAGTCAACCCCAGACTCGCGTTGATTTCTTCAAAAATAACTGCGGTGCCGGTCACATTTTTGTAAATATTTCGCTCGATGTGGTAAATGCCTTGCTGTCTCTCCGAAAACGGCTCCCACAGAAAGGTTTCTTGGGCATGTGTTGTCACCAGAAATATGGACTTGTTTCCGGTATTGTCGTAATTTTCGGTGAGTTTATCTTCTGTGTAGTACGGAAAAAGTGACTGTTCGGCGCTAACTCTCCCTGCAGAAATTCCCCCGGTGGATGAAATAAAGAGCCAATGGTTTGAGCTGCTGACGATGCTCATAAAGAACGGTTTCATCGCGGCATAATTTTGTATTTTATAGAATACTTCGCCGTGGAGGTTGACATAATTTCCCGTCACGCGTTGCCCTGACGGCTTTTGCGTGGTTTCTCCGATGAAAATGGGGGGGGATTTCTGGCTCGTCATATACACCTCTCCTGCAGGTTTACCACGCTTTTCCAAGTTTAGAAATCAGATTGCGAAATAAAATTTTGTTCGCGATCTTAAATTTAAGATTATAGATGATTCGTGAAATTTGATGAGCAAACTTTGGCCAAATACCGGTCATGGTATTTTTTCATACACGCGGACATAATCGACGAGCATTTGGGTTGGGAAAACCGTATTTACACCAAGATGTTGTATTTTTGCCGATTCCATTTTGTTCTGCCGGTTTCACCGGAATATCCAGGTCCATGCAAGGTTCCCATGATTAAATCCGGCTCTTTTCCGATGTATTCCATAATGTCAATTTCACCGCAGTCGAGCCAGTTTGACCCTGGCATCCAGAAAGCGGGCCACAACCCGGTTCCGCCGGGCACCTTGATGCGGGCTTCAATCACCAGCATCCCATTTTCCAAGCGGGCATTTTCGGGACGAGAAGTATAGTATTCAGCTTCGCCGTTTCCCCAGCCGCCGGCACCCAGATCGAACGTCCAATTCGCTTTGTTTATCGTGCTGCCGTCAAACTCATCATACCAGGCCAGATTTCAACCTGCGGGTACATCAATTTGGACGGCAGGCGAACAGGCTGCCAGCATGCCCAGCGCCAAACAGACACAAATAAAAAGGATAAAAAATTTTGGTTTTCATCCGGCCTTCTTCTTATGTTTCGGCCTCCTTCGAAATGATCAGGCCTGAGAGTTTTTATAAAAGCAATCCCCTCCACCTGCTCGTATTTCGTTCCCTCCTCGAGATCGATGCTGCTTTCTCGAGGAGGGATGCATAGTTTGCGATTTGACGCGGCCGAGCCGCTTATGGGAGCACTAACTCGAACGATCCAATATCACATTGGGGACCCTGCGGCCGGCTCACACCCCGCTGGTCCTGAGGCGGGCAAGCCAGGTCATCCGCAGCGTCGATCGCCGGACTGCCTGCCAGTAAAGCGTGAGTCTGTGTCGGACCGCCGTTATCGGCCAACGGTGCGATGAGAGCATCAACCGAGATCAAGTCACTCGCTGCCGGGTCGCAGGACCCATCTTGAACGAGGTTATGACCGCCGGAGACAACATTGGCCGCGGTGCCCGATGCAAAGGGCTCGCAGGCGTACCAGTGGTTCCCGCTGATGATGGTATTGGTCAGGGTAAGGGTTGGCACGAAGCTGCCGCCGAACTGGCCGATGAAGATCGCCGAGGGCGCCCAATCCGGTCCAACGTTGTTGGCGATTGTCGCGTTGGTAATGGTCAGATTGCCGTCGGTCTGGAAGATCGCTCCACCATGCCAGCCGGTAGCTGTGTTACCGCTGAGCGTGCTGTTTAGGATGGTCGTGGTCCCCAGGGAACGGATACCACCGCCAACGTCGTTAGATAGGTTACCGCTGAGCGTGCTGCGTACAATCGTTGTGGTAGTGTTGTAGAACGAGTAGATTGCGCCGCCCGACCAGCCAGCCGAGTTGCCAGTCACCGAACTGTCGACCAGGTTAAGCGTGGCACCATCGCCGTTGTAGATGCCGCCGCCGCCTTGCCAGAAGTCGCCACTGTTGGTGGTCATCGTGTTCCCGGTGATCATCGTATGATCGAGGGTGAGGTTGCCGTTGTTCAGCACACCTCCAGCCAGTTGAAAGCCGTATCCATCAGCAATCGTGAGGCCGCTTATATTTGCGGTCACACCTTCATTTACGATGAACACGCGGTCGGTGTGGCTGCCGCTGATCGTCAAACCCGGGGCCGTCGTTCCATCGATCGCTACGTTTTTGCCGAGGGTCAGCGGACCAGAGACCAGGGTGATCGTCTGACCGGCGAGCTCGGATGAGAATTGCACCGTGCCGTCGACACACACGCTGCCCAGCGTCTTGCGCAGCGATCCTGCCCCGCTATCGGCGGTGTTGCTGACGGTTACATTACTCGAGCAGTTCAGGTGAATCTGGTCGAGCAGCACGGGGCTGCGCATTCCGCCCAACACCTTAAAGCTCATGGATTGAACGGCTGAGAGATCCAGCGTTTTGCTCAAGGGGCCCTTAAACGTCGAGAAAGGAATGCTGACCCGTTTCCAGCCAGTGAAACTGTCAGTGAACGAAGCTGTGAACTCCGATGAGGTTGATTTGGCCTGGTACAGGCGCACATAGTCGACCGACATAGTCTGGGGGAAGGTGGTATCGGGCCCGACCGGTCCACCAAAGTTGCCGCCGACCGCCACATTCAGCAGCATGTAGAAGGGATGGTTGAAAACCCACTGTTTGCCCTGAAGGAACGCATCGTTGGGGGTTGCGGAAAAGAATTGAATGCCATCGATGCTCCAGACGATATTGTCCGGCTGCCACTCGATCGCAAAGACATGGTAGTCGTCGCTAACCGGTTTACCCAGGTCGTAGATTCCACCATAGCTCTGCCCGCCAGAGTATCCCGGCCCGTGCAGGGTTCCGAATACCTGGTTGGGCACGCGGCCCACGTTTTCCATGATATCAATTTCACCAGCCTGGGGCCAATTGACCTGGTCAATATCGGTGCCCAGCATCCAAAATGCAGGCCACAGGCCTGAGCCCTGGGGAACTTTGACGCGCGCCTCAACCCGGCCGTAAGCCACTTCGAAACGATTCTTGGTGAGCAGGCGCGCCGAAGTATATTGGCAGGGCCCATAGTAACACATGAGCGAGCCATCAGCCTGTTTGGCGGTGATTTGCAGGTTGCCCTGTCCGTCGGTCGCAGCGTTTGCTGTACCACCGGTGTAGTATTCCAACTCGTCGTTGCCCCAACCTGGAATACCATTAACCGTACCGTCGCCAATTTCCCGGTCCCACACGCTGGAATCGGGCGCAGTACCGGCATTGCTGTTGAATTCGTCGCTCCAAACCAATTTCCATTTTGATGGATCCGCGGCGGCTGCCTGGTTGTTCGCCAGGTTCACCTGGACGTCGGTATTGCTGTTCTGACCGTAATACCAGAAACTCAAACCGGATAAATCGCTCCAGTCCTGACCGATCGGGAAGGTGCGGCCAAATTCAAACGAGCCTTCTCCGTTTTTCTGGTCGGTTTGCAGCACGTGCTCGAAGGCGCCCTGACCGGGCAGCGCTTTGGAGGTTCCTGCGGCTATTTCTGGGTTCGACAGAGTCGCCTTGCTATCGACTGACCACAGGTAGGGGGTGGTTTCAAAGTCGTCGAGCAGGGTCGGGTCATAGGACTCATTATCCAGGATGTCAAGCCGGGCGATGGCTGGGAGACCCAGACCAAGACCGCCCGTCGGGTTCGAAAGCTCTACCAGCACGCCCCGCTCCCCCTGATATTTTTGATCGTCGATTGTTTGGACGGTAAAAGACTGCTGAGTGACGTTCGGCAGGAAAGTCAGGGTGCCCATGACCGGGATATAATCGCGGCCAGGTACCGCCGGGCCAAACGTGGTTGCGTAGTCAACCGTCACTGGATCAGCGGATGGTTTGCTGAGTTTAGCCGTTATGGTGGCTGACACACCCTCGGTGAACTTGTAGTCAATGGCGGTGAAACCCACTGTCAAGGGGCGAACCGGTGCCACACCGTAAAGAGCTACATTATCGACGTAATACGTTTGTGGTGCAGGGGTAGTGACTGCGCCCAATGCCCAGCCATGAACTTCGGTCAGGCCGAGACCGTCGTTGGGTGCGCCGTTGCCAATTTCTTTGCGGTGCAAACTTACAAAGGGGATTTGGATTTCCTGCCAGCCAGTGAAGTTGTCGGACAGGTCAATCGACCAGCGTTCTGCATCATCTGTGATCGAGCCGGGGTTGCGGTTGTCGAGCACATCCACAAACAGGGTTGTGCCGCTATTATTGCCGTACAACCAGAATGAAATCCCTTCGTATGCGCTCCAGTCCTGTGAAACCCAGGTGGTGAGGGCAAAATCTTCAAAAGTGTGGGTGAAGCCGGCGTAAGAAATCACATTCAGGTCCAGCCTCAAGGCGTGGTTCTGAGTAACCGCGCCTGGGAGTGTATCAGCCGGAGGCGCAGTAGTGGTTGAGATGGCTACATTTGTGGCAGCGTTCCCATCCTGGAAGGTATTGAATCCAATGGCATTATTATTCCCATCTAATCCTGACGGCAGGCCATTCTCAAAGTCATCAACGGCCGGCAGTGCAGCTAGCACGGTGGGTGCAGGGGATAGAAATGGTGATATGACCAGGCTTAAGATCAGACTTAAACCGAGTACAAACCCAAATGTTGATTTTCTGGTTTTCATCATATTTCTCCTCTTATTTCGATTTACTTACCGGTCATGTATGTGTGTTGGTGAAGAAAGATACGCTAACTGATATGTTGTATTATAACTTGGCAGCAACCGGAATTTCAAGATTGTCCGGTGGGGGATCCCCCACCGGACAATCTTATTCAACCATTGTGCCCGGTCGTTTTCTTGAAGATAGGGTTGCGCTGATCTTCACTAAATGATGGTGATGAAATACTCGCCAGCTTATGGGCATTTTGGTGCAGTTTTTTACGTCGCTAGCATTTAAAGTTGCTGTGTTGTTGTTTCCGCCCCGCAACGTTTCCTTGAGGATACCACGGGGCTCGAATAAAATCCGAATTCAAGTGGTTACGGAATAAATCTTCACCAGTCCATTGCCCAGTTCAGTCTTTTGAATATAGTACGTTGATAAGATATACAGGCTTTTATCGTTTGTGTCTATTGGTATTGGAATAACGCGTATCCTCAGGTTTGGAGAAAAGCAGAAAAAGATCCTCCGTTGGAGGTAAATCCCAACGGAGGATCTTTATATTTATAAGCCCGACCAAATATTTCTCGGGAATGGACAGCATTTGTGATCGATCAGGTGCTTACTTATTGGTTAAGATCGACCTTAGATTGCGGCTTGTCATCGATATTTTCGGAACTGATATAAATCAGTTTTACAAGTGCACCACCGGCGATATCGAAGTTGAAGCCGACGATCTGGCCTCGGTATGAGTTTCCACCGTCCCCATTCATTTTGATTGAGCAGGTAGGGGCATAGAAGGTGCCTTTCATCAAGATATTCTCACCGCCGTTCAGCTGCAGCGGACCGCCTCCAGTGGTTTTGGGATCATTGTAAGCCAGAGAATATCCTTTGGGATCAACGTACATGATCAGACCTTTGTAAGGTTCGCTGATTTGTGAATTTAAATCAACATGAGCGCCGGCGTTAATTTTGACTCTGCAAGGGTCATTCGGGCCTGTGAAAACGAGCAGCACCCCTCCCGGATCGTTGATAAATGTTTGCTTGTCACCAATGGTGCTGCCAACGCCATTGGCTACTGAGATGCAAAAAATGCCTGTCTTTAATTTTACATAATTGTCATTTGGAAGGTTGGACATGGTACCTGGGGAGTAAACACTGTAGGTGATACCTCCGATGTCTTCGGTTGTCTTCTGAGAGGGACCTGCTGAATTGCAATACGTGGCAACCGGGTCGGGGAAAGATAAATTCGGTGGGTAGGGGATATATTTATCGGTGGCATTTTTTAATTCGGGACCCGGTACTACATCCATATTGACCTTGGTGCTGTCATATGACCCAACCGTGGCGGATGTGGGGGTGTAAAAATTCAATGAACCACTGGTTGCGGTGATCGAACTGCTCAATTCTGAATTGACGAAAACACCACCCCCGGCGACCGATATGACGGCATTTCCATTGGCCGTGATGGCCCCATCCTTATATGGCGCAAGTGCCACCATGCCGGCTCCCGAGAAGGCCGGGCCGGGGTCGGGCGGGATGATATGGGCTACGGCTTCAACCGTATTTTTAACCGTTCCCGGAAAGACCAAATGGATCATAGAAGTTTTAACCGTGGAGGTGATGGTCACCTTCACATAATGTTGCAGGTCGTTGTCACCATCGACCTGATGGATTCCGGTAAAGTCAGTCAATGGGTAAGTAACAACGACGGTTTTTCCATCCTGGTTGCCATAAGCATTATCGTGGGCCCGGTTTTGGGCTGCAGTATGCACGGCGCTGGATAAAGCCACATATCTGGCATCTGTTTTATCGGTTAACTGCAGTGGATAGGGATCTTTCGCCAGGGCCTGGACGCCGGCTAAGGCGGCGGCGTCGGCGGCGTTTTGGGCGCTGCGCCGATCAAAAAAGACTGCCCCGCCGTCGATTGCCAGCGCAGTAAAACCAAGCAAGGCCACGATTCCCAGCGAGAGCAAAATGAGAATCTGGCCTTTTTCGTTATGACGTGTATGTGTACTCATCTTAAAACCTTTTTTCTAATCCCATGATCATGGGTATACTGCAGGGGTCACTGTTGGAGATGGCCCGGGTAAAGGACAGCCGGTTGTCGCTGATTGTAAGATCGTGCCGGTGACCGAGGCGGTCAGCGGCACATCCTGGCGGCCAACCACCATCGGGATGATCGGCATCATCAGGTGATGATTGTACCTGATCCAAATCGTGATTGCATGACCCTGGCAGGTATCATATTGTACGGTTCCACAGGGCTGACCATCACAAGTGATCGTGATGTTTCCATCAGTAATTTGGGAGGCCTGGATGGGGTAGCTGGCAGATGCTTTGATCCGATTCTTGATCTCTGTGGTGTTGGTTGGGTTCGTAGCGCCATAAATGACACCTTCTTGAACGGTATCCCGCAAGGCCACCGAGGTATAGAACATGGCCCCCAGATCAATTATCCCGCCCAGCAGCAGCAGCAGCAAAGTGAATACAAGGGACAATTCGACCAGGCTTTGGCCTTTTTCTGTCGTTAAGTGTTTTTGGGTCATTGTTTTCACCAGTTACCAAATGCGCAGGTTTTGTCGGTATCTAAATACAGACTGATAATGGGCTCGTTATCAACGCTCAACGCCTTTGAAAAAGTGAGGGTGAAAACGAGATCGGGCGTGGTGGCATCGTCAATGTAAGTTGGGAAATTCCATGTGATGGGTTTCCAATCCAAAATGCCCATCACATTAAAATTCGTGGTCACTCCATTGGGGTCTGTGATGGAAGTGAGGGAAGCCTCATTATTTTTGGGAACCCACACGGCTATCATTTCAGTGATTTTTCGATCTGTTCCGGAGTTGTTGCGAATAGTGATGACATTTGTGGGACCAAGAGGATTTGTTTGAACGAAACTATACGCGGTAATGTCACAGGTTTGGCCGCCTGTGGTTATCGTATTAAAGGCGGCATCAACTTTCGCGCCCATTAAAATCGTGTGCGCATTTTGAGAATGCAGCCAGAACGCGGGAATGTTCACCAGGGGTACGATCGGGGTGAATTTGGCGTCTACTTTGACACTGACCCGATCCCCTTGTGCAAAAGTAACTGTGTCAGATGGATTCGTACAATACTGAGTTGAAGTCGTGCCGGGTCCCTCGTCGTGGTAAATGGAAATAGTGGCTGGGGATACTCCCGCAAAACGGCCAATGCGAATGGCGGCAGCCTTGATGCCATCGCAATTATTGTAAAGAGGCTCAGAACCGGAACTGCCCACTCCCGATCCATAACGGGCGGCCTCGCGGCTGGCGGCAGAGACGGATGAGTAGGCGAAAATCAACCTGCCAAAATCGAAGATAGCAAGCACCAATACCATTACTATTGGAACGACGATCGCGAATTCGACCATCGCCTGGCCTTTTTTCCCCGTGTTCCCTGTATCTTCAGACTTTTCGATGACCATAGTTTTTTCCCCTTTTCAGGTTTTTCTACAATGCGATTACTGGTTTTTAACAAATAAAAACCGGCCCAAAATAAGTGGCCGGTATCGCTGCTTGCTCCCCAATGTCCCTGTCAAAACTTGCTGACTAGCGACCTGATAAGATCATTGGATCATCGCATCCACGTACAAATAGTATCGATATGAAATTTTTCTTATTCGATTAAGGCATCTTAATATAATTAAGGTGCTTTTTTAATTTAACGCAGAAGTTTCCAAAAAGAGTCGCGAAATTTATGCGAATTACGACCCAGTTTTCAACCTTGCCGGTTAACCCGAATGCGGCGGAATATCCCGCCGCATTCGGATGCTTTTTCAGGGATGCCCCATTTTCCCTTTACTGCAGATATCCCAGCCATTTCTCCTGGTAATCGATCATCGTATCCAGCATCTCTTCGATCCCTTCGTACTCATCGACGATCGGGTCCACCAGCAGGGCTTGCAGCGCCAGAGCCCTGGACTTCTGCAGCACTGCCTCTGCCGTCAGATCGTGGACCGCCACCTGGTTCTGCAGCAGACCGGCAAAACCGTGCGGCAGCTTGCCCAGCGGGATGCCGTGCACGCCGTCTTTATCGACCGTCGCCGGCACTTCAACCACCAGCCAATCCGGCAGGTCGGCGATCAAACCGTTGTTGGGAATGTTGACGGCTTCTTCCACATAACCGGCATCGGTCAAGATGCCCTCGATGATCGAGATAATTCGCTCCCCCTGGCGCAGTTCGATCTTGGGCTGGGCGTGGGCCAGGTACTGCTTATAGAAGCGGTAGAAGTCTAAAATGCCCTTATGGTCGGTGACGTCATAGGCCCATTGGATATATTCGCCGAAGTGGCTGTCGCTGGTAATTGGCATCAGGCCAAACTTTTCCAGGATCACTTTGAATACCTTGCGTTCAGGCCAGGCTTCACCTTGCATGTGGGCCAGATCCTCTTCTTTTGTAGGCCATTGTCCGGTTTCTTTGAAATACTTTTGGGCTGTGTTATGGCTTGGCATGTTGCCAAAGAATTTCGGCGCCCTGGCGAGGATATCCGGGTAGGCATCCTGCCCGCTTTGCTTATATTTGGCCGACAGCACGGCGCTGAAATGGTTCAGGCCCGCCGCCCGTACTTCCAGATCTTCATAGGGCACATCCAGGATGCGCGGCAGGTAGCGGCGCAAGGAGGAAATTTCATGGCACATGCCGATGAACTTCAGCCTGGGGAAAGCGCGCGTGACGGTGGTGCAGATGCGGCTCATCGGGTTGCTGAAATTGAATACCGTGGCATCAGGGCAGATCTTCATGATGTCGGCGCAGATCTCTAAAATGGGTGGGATGATGCGCATCGAGTGGAACAATCCGCCAGGACCGCCGTTCTCGCCGTATACCTGGCGCACGCCGTACTGCTGGGGGACGCGCCAATCCTGTTCCCAGAGTTCGAAACGGTCGCCCACTTCGATCGAAATGATCAAGAAGTCTGCGCCTTGAAAGGCTTCAGCTCGATTTGTGGTCGCAGAAATATGATATGGGAGCTTGTGCTCTTCGATAAAAGCTATGGCGGTCTTTTCGACCACAGCCAGGGTGTTGGGATTGATGTCGTGCAGCACGATGTGGCTGCCTTCCAGCACTTTGCTCTGCAGGATGTCGCCAATGGTGCCGTAACCAAACTGGGCGCTGCCCGCCCCGATTAATACGATCCGTTTTTCCATATCCTTCTCCTGATAAATGGATTGAAGAATATTATGTCACGTTCCTGCCCTAAGATCAATGATTGGAAGGGTAAATAGCGGTCATTACCCTTCCAATCGCATCTAGCGCCACATTTCATTTGCCCGAACCGCGGAAGGCTGAACCTGGCCGGCGTTTCCTGATCATTTGAACATTTTAGTGACCGTTTTCTATGATCAACCCCTGGTCGACCAGCATATGCACCAGAATCTGGTAGTTATCCACGATTTCACGATATTGGTAGGTATCATCTTCATGGATACCTAACCCGATGAAAAGTGCTAGTACCGAGGAAATAAAAGTGCCCAGCAGCATGAACCCCAGGGCGACCAGCAGCCAGGTGCCCAGCATGATGGGAAATTCTGCCGAAGCCTGGCCTACCGACTGCACCACGCCGAAGCCTACCAGAATCCCGGTCAGCCCGCCCCACAGGGCCCCGCCAACAGACCCGGAAAGAACGGTTTCAACCACTGTGGCGCCTTTACCCTGGTACAGGTCACCATCGGTCAGGGTGATTTGTTGGATGATCTCGGTCGAATTGCTCGTTTCTTTGAGCAGCTGGATGGCCCGATTGGCGTCATTTTCGCTGTTGTAGAGACGGACGACCATTCTTTTGCCGTCCTTTCCACGCAGCAGGTTGATTTGTTCGTGCGCCTTACGGATTGCATCGGACTGGCGTTCTACCATTTCGCGGATTGGGGGAGGCAGATCTTTCTCAAGGGCAGCGGCGTAGGCGCGCACGGCAACCCCTTCGCCCAGGGCAATCTCCTTTAAAATTACCTTCTCCTGGTGATCTTTTTCGATGGTCATTGCGGCAAAAATAGCAACCCGCCCGCGGTGGATCATGCCTGGAACGACTGCTTTGCGGTTTTTTGTCGCCATCCAGGCTTTGCAGTGCGGCAAGAACTTCATTTTTGAATCCGACCCGCTGTTGGGCAAATCTTCTAAATAATACTTTCAATCCGGGGTGGTGCACGTTCGTCGCGGCCGTGGCATACCCCTTTTCTCCGGCCTCAAGGATGGGGCATAATTTGCGCAGAATATTCTGAAGATTGGGATCTGACATTGGTATCTCCTCTTGTTGCTTGAATAGCGACAAATCGTTTGCTCTCGTGGATTGGTGTTTTGACGCTGAATAAACCCATAAACTCTGTGTGTTATATGTTTATAATACGGATAAACATTAAAATTGGATTTATCCATACGTATCATATTTTTCGTGTCGAATGTTCAATGAAAATATGGGTTTGGATTGTAGTAAGATAAATCTGGTCGATCGGGTCAATTCTAAAAACGTGCCCAGAGGCAGTTAATTATAGAAAATGAAGGTCAGTTTGCAATTACGGAATAAAATCCTGGTTGGTATGGTGATTTTCCTGGCAGCCGGCTGCACACCTGGTCCTGTGCCGGCTGCCATCACACAAGAAGCGGTCTCCTCTCCGGTTGTCAGCGCTGTTCAAGCCTTTACGCCGGAACCCGGCGGCGATCATCTCCCCGCGCCTGACCGGGTCAACCAGGATCTTGAGCCCGAGACACCCACCGCGCCGGCAGGAACACAGGCGTCTTCCGCATCCGCTACCCCGCCAAAATCGACCGGCGTTGTTCCGCCTGCAGATACCCTGGCTGTCCGATTGGGGAAGATCGCTGCAGCCACCCCGCCCCGTGATTACCTGGGGGAAGCGGATTTCTATTCCGCCGAACCGGATCTGAAGGAGTTTGATTGTTTTAAGGGCACGACCGAAAGCGAACAGCAGGCCTGCCTGAAAGAAGCCGGGCTGTATTACTACCAGCTCTACCAGGATCTGCCATATATGTGGGGCGGCAATTATCCCTTTTCTTATTCGGTGGCGGTGGCGCTGAAAGCTGCCGGAGACCCATTTCTGAACCTGCGGGCGATCGACCTCCCCACGGTGGAGGAAGATCGTTTCTTCGCCGGGTATTACCAGGGCCGCAGTGGAAAACCGATGAAGGCTGGTTTCGACTGTTCGGGTTTTACCTTCTGGGTTATGGTTCATGCCGGACAGCCGGATTTTTTAGCCGGGCAGTGCGCCGATCCCGCTCTGGCGGAAAAAGGCTATTACCGCTGTGATTCTCCGCCGCAGTTGCAGGCCGGGCAGGTGATCCCCGCGGTTGGGGATGGGCGCGTGCCAATTGGTACGATCCTGCAGTACGGCGCGCCCGGGGACCTGATATTTACCGAAGATCATGTGATGTTTTACCTGGGCGAGGGCCAGGTGGTCCAGTCGGTGGACGTCGAATTGATCGGCGGGGAATACAGCAATCTTCCGCCGGAAGCATGGCTGCAAGAATGGGCCAATCTTCACCCTGAATTAAAAATGGTGCAGCGGGGCGGGGTAAACCGCACGACGCTCGAGCACATGGGCACCTCATTTTGGATCAGACGCTACACAATCCCTGAAACAAGGTAGAATATCGCTGCGTTGTTACTTTTCAGCAGATGAGGAACCATGACGGTCAGTATTTTTCCTTTTACAATGGTCGATTATGACGAGGTGATCGCCCTGTGGCGGTCATCAGAGGGGGTCGGTTTGAGCGATGTCGACAGCCCGGAGGGGATTGCTGCCTATCTGGCGCGCAACCCGGGTCTTTCCTTTGTGGCTCGCCAGGATGGCAGGCTGGCAGGCGCGGTGCTGTGCGGGACGGATGGGCGGCGCGGCTACCTGCACCACCTGGCAGTGGCATCCTCATACCGGCGCCAGGGGATTGGGGAAACCCTGGTGGAGCGCTGCCTGAGCGGTTTGAAGGCGCAGGGCTACCAGAAGTGCCACATCTTCGTTTACAACGGCAATGTGGAAGGCCAGGTCTTCTGGGAGCGGGTGGGTTGGAAGCTGCGCACGGACCTGGTGATCATGTCAAAAGATCTATAAGGGGGGGGGGGGGGGGGAATAGACGTTTACTGCCCTTTAAGCCCCACCACGGTGCTGAAGGTCCGCAGCAGGATCATCAGATCGAGCAAGATATTGCGGTGTTTGATGTAATACAGATCGTATTCCAGCTTATGTGCGGTTTCTTCTACGGTAGAGGCATAGCCATAATTCACCTGTGCCCATCCGGTAATTCCCGGTTTGACCAGCAGGCGGGCGCGGTAAAACGGGATCTGGTCCTGAAACAAGTCGACCAGTTCGGATTGTTCGGCGCGCGGTCCAACCAGGCTCATCTCGCCTTGCAGCACGTTGAGGAATTGGGGAAGTTCATCCAGATGACTCCTGCGCAGGAACCGGCCCACGCGGGTGATGCGCTCGTCATCGGAACCAATTTTACGGGGTGGGGCGTCGGGTTTTTGCTTGCGCATGGTGCGGAATTTGAAAATGGTGTATTTGCGCCCGTTTTTACCCAGGCGGCTCTGGGAAAAAATGACCGGCCATCCGGTCTCCAGCAAGATCATTAATGAAACCAGGGGTGTCGCCACCAGGAATATCAGCGTACCCACCAACCCACCGATTAAATCGAGGATGCGTTTCATCCCTTCATAAAATTCAGCCACGGTGCGCTGTTCAACGAACGAACGTAAAATCCAATCGGACTGCAACAAGAAGATCGGCACCCGGCCGAGCAGCTCCTCGTAAACGATCGGCATGGTGGTGAGATCAACGCCGGTTTCCTGGATGCGCAGCAGTTCTCGGAAGAGCTCGGGGTTAATCTCATTTGAAATCGCGAAAACAATATCCGTGATGGCGTGTTCCCGTACGATCTGATCGATCTGATTCCCGGTGCCGAGGATGGGGTAGCCATCGACCAGCGAGCCCTGTTTGACGGGGTCGTCATCGATCAGCCCGGCCAGAAAAAAGGGCGGGGGGTTGACCTTTCTGAGAATGGCGCATAATTCGCTGCCCTGGCGGCCTGCGCCGACGATCAGAATCCTGCGCATGAACAGTGGGGCGGTGAAAATGCGGATAAAAAGCAAGCGCCAGAGCAAAGTCAGGATGACGGACCCGATGATGAAAGTGGCCACACCGACCCGGTTGAGCGAGTTGGGCGGAGAAACGAAGAAAACGATCATGTACAGCCCGGTCCCTATTAAACCGGCGATGATAATACCGCGAACGGTATCTGTCCGCCGGTTGGCGCGGCGCACGTCATACAATTCGATCAGCAGGATTAACCAGCACAGGGGCAGAAACCAGAACCAGGTTTGCGGGCGTTCTTCGAGGAATTTTGGGGAAAATGTCAACCACTGGTCGAGCGCCGCCCACAGGTATAGGGCCACGATGAGCGCTATCCCCGAGGCAACAGCGTCGCCAATCAGGAGGATTAATCTCCGCTCTGTGTTTCGCAAGCGCAGCGCGGCCGGTTTGTTATTAAGGGTGGGAGAAGCCATTGATTTTATTCTACGCGAAGATAATTATTTTGGAAATAGCTGGTTTGCTGCCCGAGTTTGTGCCGATATCAGGAACGATTTGGGATAGGCCAGTGTACGGTTGGGAAAAAATAAATGAAGTTCACCTGGCGCAGAAAGTATTATACCAGCACCATTAAGCTATGCAGAATCAAGCCTGTCTAAAATGGATATCTGATCTACGATATAATCAAAATCGTTGGTATGCATGCAAATCACGATGCTTATCCTTGGAAGATAAAACAACTGTACTCGTCCGCACGAAATCATACTGGTTGCCCAGGATATTGCACTTGATTGTTTAAGCCAGGAAAATGAATTGAATCCTCGTTTCGAAATCGGATTAAACCGTTTGGTCAAGTGGCTGGTAGTGCTTGGCTTTTTTACCTTGCCTTATACACACTTAAAGTGGATGCCCAACCTGGGAACCACTCGCCCGCTCAGCCTGGTATTTTTTGCCCTGGCGTTTGGTTTGCTGCTGATCCGGCAGATGGCGGTGAATCGCTTTAATCTTCGGGCCTGGTGGCATTGGCCCAAGACCTGGGAAGGTTGGCCTGTGCTGCGTTGGTGGTTGTGGCTGTTGGGGATGGGTGTGATCTCGGCGGCTATCACTCCGTTTTATGGGCTGCCAGTGCAGGCATTGACGCGCCTGATGGGTTATCTGGCGATCTTTATCACCCTGTTTTTCGCAGCTTACAGCCTGGCGCACTACGGGATTCACTCGGTTGCGCGCTGGATATTTCTTGGGTATTTACCGGTATTGGTTTATGCGCTTGTAGAAACAGCCGCTTACTTAAATGTCGCCTGGGCTTTGAATTTTATCCTCTGGTTCCGCACGGAATTTATCGTTTCTTTTCATTATAGTTATCGGCTTTCATTGATGGCAACCGAACCATCTTTTATCGGTTTTCAATTAGTGTTAATGTATATGCTTCTGCCGTTTGTGACCGAAAAATGGTTGAAATGGTGCTGCGGATTATTAATTGGGCTGATCCTGATATTTACTTTAAGCGGCACGGTTTACATACTCACCATAATTTACCTCGGATTGTGGTTTTTATTTTCTCTTCGCCGGAGATATTTGGTCCGATTGACTGTAATTTCAGCCTCAATTTCAGCCCTGCTGATTGCTTTCAATAAATTCATGCCTGCGGTGCACGCTTTCATTGATCATCTTTCTACGGTCGCTTTTTCACTTGAAAGATTATCCAATATGAGCATTTCTGCAAGTATTCGTTTTAATTATTTAATGAACCTGGTATATGCCATGATCGAGACCCATGGATTGGGGCTGGGGATTGGCCAATATGGTTATTTTTGGCGAGATATCTACCTGCGCCATATTGATTACACTCGTTTTGACCGCTACGGCGAGGTGCAGAGGGCACTTTTTATACCGGGGGCTTATATGAAACCCTGGTCGGTTATTCTTGGTATTGGGGTTGACCTGGGTTTAATTGGCCTGGCCCTGCTGTTGGGCTTTTTCTGGCAGGTTTACCGGGCGCTTTCGGGTCCGCGTCTGCGCGCCTTGTTCTTTGCCTGCCTGGTTGGGTTGGCTGGGGCTTACCCGATCGTGACCCCGCATATCTGGTTGGCGCTGGGCCTGATGGCTGCCCTTGGCACTTCCCAAAAAGTGGAGAAAATTGCAAAGTGATACGAGTCTTGCATGTTACTGAAGATCATTCGGCTCGCAATACCGGCATAACCACTGCGGTGGATGCCCTGACCCGCTATGCACCTGAAACGATTCAGCCAGCCATCGCCTGCGTGGGGGATGAAGCCCTGCCGGCAGCGGCGCATGTGCAGTTGACGGTATTACCTGCTCGGGGTCCGGGCCGGGTCTGGCGCTTTGCCCCAGGCGGCGGCGCGGTTTTGGCGCGTTTGATCGCTGAAGTCGATGTGGTTCATCTGCACGGCTTGTGGATGTGGGCGCAGTGGTCAGCCGCCCGCCTGGCCAGCCGGCTTGGGAAACCTTTCGTCGTCACAGCGCACGGCATGCTGGAGCCGTGGATCTGGCAGCGCCAAAGCGGCTTAAATCGCTTGAAGAAATCTCTGTATTGGAAGGGGGTTGCCTATCCGGCCTTTCAACGGGCGAGTGCTGTGCACGCCCTGACAGCGCAGGAGGCAGCCACTTTAACCGGCTATTTCCCCGGCAAAACCCCGATTGTCATTCCGCACGGCATCGATCTCCAATCGGTCGACCAGAGTTTAGCCCGCCTACCGCACGCGAACTCGAATGAGGCGCCCTATTTCCTGTTCCTTGGCCGCCTGCACCCGGTCAAGGCGATTCACCTGCTCATTCAGGCCTTCGCCCGTCTCCCCGATCAGACTTTTCATTTACGGATTGCCGGTCCTGTTCAGCCCAGGGAGCAGGCTTACGCCGATGCTCTACGCCGCCGGGTGGCGGACCTGGGATTAGACGAGCGAGTGAGCTTCCTCGGGCCGGTACATGGGGAGGAAAAATGGCGGCTGTACCGGGATGCCTGGGCCCTCTGCAACCCTTCGTTCAGCGAAGTTATCGGTCTGGTAAACCTGGAGGCTGGCGCTGCCGGCACCCCGGTGCTGACCAGCTTCGAGAGCGGTGTTTCTGCCGATTGGGAGCGATACGGCGGGCTGCGGGTTCACCCGGATGAGGAATCAATCCTGGATGGGCTGCAGCAGGCGGCGGTCTGGAATCCGGTCGAGCGTCAGGCGCACGGTAGGGCCATGCGGACTTTAATCGCAAACGAATATAGTTGGGCCCGGGTCGGTCAGGACTGGGCGATTCAATACCAACAGTTGGCGCAAGGTAAGGTTGAACATGCCTGAGCGGCCTGTTTATCAGGACCTGAGCAGGTTCCATTTGCCGCCCGGTTTCCGCGGCCGGCCGGCATGGTTTGTGCAGTTGTGGTGGTTGGTGCAGGCGCTCTTGTTCCATACCTCGCCTCAGGTTTTGTTCGGTTGGCGCAGATTTCTACTGCGCCTGTTTGGGGCGCGCATCGGAAAAGGCGTATTGATACGACCCAGCGCCACGATCACTTTTCCCTGGAAGGTCACCATTGGCGATTATTCATGGATCGGGGATGATGCGGTGCTCTATTCCTTGAGTGATATTTCCATTGGCAGCCATACGGTCGTCTCGCAGCGGGCTTACCTGTGCGCCGCAGGGCACGATTACGCGCGCATCTCTTTTGACATGCTCCCGGGACCCGTTTGGATTGGCAACCAGGTCTGGATCGCGGCCGATGTCTTCGTAGGGCCCGGGGTGACGCTTGCGGAAGGCTGCCTGGTGGGTGCGCGCAGCGCCGTGTTTCACGATCTTCCGGCGGGGATGGTGTGCTACGGCAGCCCGGCCAAACCGGTCAAACCGCGCCCTATGGCACAGGTAGATGAGCTTTAATCCGTGATGCGCATCCTGATCTACGGCATTAACTTCGCTCCCGAACTGACCGGCATCGGAAAATATACCGGTGAAATGGCCGCTTTTTTGGCGGAAAACGGCCATCAAGTGCGCGTGATCACCACGCCCCCGTATTATCCTCAATGGACTATTCTCCCCGGCTACTCCGGGAAAGCGTACACCAGGGAAGTATGGCATGGGGTCGAGGTGCTTCGCTGCCCATTATGGGTGCCGCCGCGCCGCGACCGCGCGGTGCGCATCAGCGGGCTGCAGCGCGTTTTTCACCTGGCTTCGTTTGCGCTTTCCAGTTTTCCCACGGCTTTGGGCCAGGTCCGCTGGCACCCGGACCGCGTCATCGTCATGGCCCCCGCGATATTAAATGCGCCCACGGCACTCCTGGTCGCCCGCCTGGCAGGGGGGAAGGCCTGGCTGCACATTCAGGATTTCGAACTGGATGCGGCCCGGCGCCTGCGGATGCTGCCTGTTGCGGAACTGGCCTATCGCCTGGGCAGCCAGTTTGAGAGCGCTCTGTACCGCGGTTTTGATCGGGTTTCCACCATATCGAACCGCATGATGGACCACCTGACACGCAAAGGTGTGGCGCCCGGATGCGCTGTTTTGTTTCCCAACTGGGTAGATCCCGGCCAGATCCATCCGCTAAGCGGTTATAATTACCTGCGCCACGAACTTGGCCTGGAAAATAAGCGGGTGATGCTTTACGCCGGCAACATGGGCCAGAAGCAAGGCCTGGAAGTTTTGGTGGAAGCTGCCCGCCGCCTGACCGGAAATCAAGATCTGCTTTTCCTGCTGTGCGGTTCGGGCGCCGCCCGTGCTCAGCTTGAAGAGCTCGCCGAAGGCTTACCTAATGTGCGCTTTTTGCCGCTCCAGCCGGTTGAACGGTTGAATGAGCTGCTCAACCTGGCCGAGATCCACGTTCTGCCGCAGGCTGCCGGCGCCGCGGACCTGGTGATGCCCTCGAAGCTGGCGGGGATGCTGGCCAGCGGCCGCCCGGTGATCGTGACTGCGCAAACTGGCACCGAGCTGGCGGAAGTGATGCAGCACCTGGGGCGGGTCGTGCCGCCTGAACGGCCTGATCTGCTGGCGAACGCCATTCTGGCCCTTGCGGATCAGCCCCAAAAGCAGGCTGAATTAGGGCGACTCGGCCGGATTTATGTGGCGCAAAACTGGGCGAAAGAATCTGTCTTAGGAAAATTTTTAAAAACACTGCAAGCTTTATGACCCGTAATCGTGAAGTGCCTCGTGATCTTTTCCAGGGCCGTCAGGTCCTGGTCGTGATTCTGCTGCTGATCGTGGACCTGGTCAGTATTGCCCTGGGTTTTCAGATCGCGGTAGAAATTCGCAGGATTTTGATCCCTTATGTTGGCGGCAGTATCCCGCCAGACCGGTTTTCCCCGATTATGCTCCAGAGTCTGGTGGTGTGTGTGGGCATTTTTGCCTTCAACGGGCTTTATCCGGGTTTTGGCCTGACTGCGGTAGAAGAGATCCAGAAGATTTTTTATTCGATGACCCTCGCATATGGCGTGCTGGCGCTGGCGATTTACTTCCAACAGGCCGGCCTTGAACTGTCGCGGTGGACCTTCGTGGCAGGTTGGGCGTTTGGCAGTTTTTTCAATATGCTTTTCCGTTTCGCCGCGCGCAATCGATTTTCCCTTTTCGAGTGGTGGGGCACGCCGGTGCTGGTGGTGGGTCCAGTTGCGCAGACGCGTGACGCCATTCGCAAGCTGCTCAACAGCCGCCGGTTGGGCCTCAGACCGGTGCTGGTACTGGATGAGGTCGGCCCAAGTGGGGTGAGTCAGGTTCTGCAGGTGCCGGTGGTCAATTCGCGGGATGCCGTTCAAGCGATTATGGGAACTACCCATGTAAAGTATGCGGTGTATGTGGGCAAAGATTTCCAGGACCAGATATTGCGTTGGCTGGGTGAGCATTTTGCCAGCGTGCTGGTGGTTCTGGAAACATCTCCCCTGGGCTCACTGTGGGTAAAAACGATGGATCTTGAAGGCCGGTTAACCCTTAAGACTCAGTATCATTTGTTGGACGGCCGGGCGACTGCCACGAAACGGGCCTTTGATCTGCTGCTGGGCCTGGTTGGCGGGTTGATCCTGCTGCCTTTCCTGGCTTTGATTGCACTGTTTATCTACCTTGATTCGCCAGGACCGGTCATCTTTGCGCAGGACCGGTTGGGAAAAGGCGGCAAATTATTCAAGTGCTATAAATTTCGCACGATGCAGAATGAGGCAGAAGCGCTGCTTATAAAAATATTGGCAGCCGATCCGAATGCGAATCGTGAGTACCAGATGTATCACAAACTTGCCAACGACCCGCGTATTACCCGGGTGGGCCGGCTGCTGCGAAAATTCAGCCTGGATGAACTGCCCCAGATTTGGAACGTTTTCACCGGGGAACTCAGCCTGGTGGGGCCGCGCGCCTACCTGCCGCGTGAGATCCAGGATATGGGCGCTTATGCCTCCTTGATCCTGCGCATCTCACCTGGCCTGACCGGCTGGTGGCAGGTCATGGGACGACACAACACGACCTTCGAAGAACGCCTGCGGTTGGATGAATACTATCTCAGCAATTGGTCGCTGTGGTTAGATGTGTTTGTGATCATCAAGACTTTTTGGATCCTGGCGAATGGCAAGGGGGCCTGATTTTCAGGCGCACCGAAAAAGGACAGCATTATGAACGCAACCAATGAATTTGTCCCGGCAGTCCATTTTAACCGCATCATCCGCTGGTGGTGGTTGGTGTTTGGGCTGGCGGTCATCGGTGGGGTGGTTGGCCTGGTCGTGCATCGCTTTAAAGCGCCGCAATATGAAGCCCAGGCCATCTTCCTGGCGAGCATCGATTTCAACAAAATCGATTTTATGCATCCCCCTGCGCCCACCCCTGCGCCTTATCACCTGACCCAGTACGATGAAGATATCACTCTTGTTATGGTAGAAGCGTCGCTGCGTGCGGTCATCCCTCAGGTGGTGACTTTTGCCAATCAAAAAGGGCTGGCGTTGGATGAGGGCGGCCTGATGCAGCATGCCATCATCGAGCGCCATCACGGGTTCTGGTATCTGCGCTTTCGCGAAGAGGATCCGGCGCTCGTACAGGCGGTGACGAACTATTGGGCTGAAGCCGGTTATGCCAACCTGCTGGAATGGCAAAAAAATGACCAGGTCCCCACGTATTTGATTTTCGACCTGGTGCAAAAAGCCGATCTGCCGAAGGCCCCCACATTCTTTCACACCAACTCCTTTGTTTTGGCGGGCGCAGTGATTGGCCTGGTGGCGGGTCTCATCTTGATTAACCTGCCATTTTTCCAGAAAGGTCAAGGTGACTGAAATGGCTGCCTGGCTGGCTGCACGGATCAAGTTCAGCGCCTGGTGGCCATATGTGCCCGCATTTTTTTGGGCGCTGGTCATGATCGGGCTGCCGCTCACCAGTTTTCCCTTGATTACCCGCATCAGTGGGTCCACTGTTGCTCCTTTTTCGGCCATCCCACTGGCGATCCTGGCCCTGATCTGGTTTTTTCCGTACCTGCTGCGGCGCGGGAGCCTGCCCAAAGAAAGCGTTCCATTCGTCTTTTTCGTCTTATGGGTGATCGTCGTGGCGGCTTTTGCCTTTTTTAATGTCACGGGGATGTTCCGCGACAAATCATTATTGGGTCAGACCATCCGCAGCTTCCTTCCATTCATCATTGGTGTCGCCTTTTTCTTCGTCACTGCCGCCTGGAACAAAGATACGTCCCGTCTGCGCCGCTCGCTGCAGTGGATTTATGCGGGCGGGATCGTCCTGCTGGCTTACGCGGTCGGCCAGATACTGGTGATCAATTTATTCAATGATAATTATCCTGCATTCATGATTGTGATTCGTTCTATGCTGGTGACTCAATCGAATATCGCAGGAACGGGGCGGATCGCCGGGCTGACCTGGGAAGCCTCCTGGTTGGCCCACCAGCTTAACATGCTTTACCTGCCGCTGTGGTTAGCGGCCAGCTACCAGCGTACGACGGTTTTTCCCCGCGTTTGGAAAATATCCTTTGAGAATATTTTTCTGGTCGTGGGTATGGTTGTATTCTTTTTCTCTTCCCCGCGCATTGGTGGGGCGGCCTGCATGTTGATGCTGCTTTATCTGTTTTTGAAGCTGAATCTGGCGGTATACCGCTGGATCATCCGCCGCTTGAGCCGTCTTTGGAGCGTGGTGCGTCATTCGCGCCTGCTCCAGGCCGGAATCGGCGTACTGGTTCTGATCCTGTTTGTTAGCGTATATGCCGTCTTCAGCTGGGGAGTGTTGAAAGTGGTGAGCGAACGCGATTGGCGAGTCGCTTTACTGGTGAAAAACCCGCTGTCACAAAGCGACATGCAGCGGTTAAGCAAATTTGATGAAAACGCCCTCTTTATGGTGAGCCAGAGGTTTGCCTTTTTGGAGCGTACTGTATATTGGATGACCGGTTGGCACATTTTTAATGATTACCCCATCACCGGGGTCGGGTTAGGCAATGCCGGGTACTATTATTTGGACCATATGCCGGCCATCGGGTGGGCCACGTACGAAATCCGCACGATGTTTTACCGGAATGATGGCTTGCCTAACATCAAGAGCTTTTGGTACCGGCTGCTGGCGGAAACCGGGATCGTGGGATTCATGTTGTTTGTCGTCTGGCTGTTGGTGCTGTGGTTTTCGCTGTCCGCCAGCCAGCACAGCCGGGACAGCACACTGCGCACGGTGGCCCTTGGGGGGCAACTGGCCTTATTGGCCTTTGTGTTTGAGGGGTTCAGCATCGATTCGTTTGGCCTGCCGTATTTGTTCGTGATGACCGGTTTTTCCGCCGCCGCCGGGCTGATCTACCGCCGTACGGGGCGTGTTTTAAAAACCGAAATGGATTGAAATCGGGGCGGGTTGCCCGATTCAATCCGTTAATAAATACTGCTTCATATTAGGGCGGCGGACGCAGTGGTCCGGAAGACGGTGGTCGAGACAATCAGCCCTGCGGTAAGCAAAAACCTTTTGCCTCTCTGGCGCAGGTAAGGCAGCCGCCGCGGGTTTTGAAAACCATCAAAGGACTGTTTGAGAAACACGGCTTCTCCAGGCCGTTCTGCGGCAAACGGCAGGGTGGCGATGCCCGGCGTGCCCTCGACGCGATGTACCTTCAGAAGCACCCGGCAGTACCCGGTGCGTGATCGCGTTTTTTACTCCTGGATGATTTCCAGATTGGCCAGGGAGGCGATCAGGCGTTTGAACCCGACGCTGTCGAAGAACACATCCACCCGTTCCTCCCCCAGGTCGATGCGCGCATCCACCACCAGGCCCTCGCCCCACTTTGGGTGGCGCACGCGGTTGCCGGCTTTGAACTGCTGTTGGACGGCCGGCGGCTGCGGCTCTGGCGGGCTGTTATAGCGGCTCGAAGATGGGGCCAGGCGGGTGCCCCCACTTTCCCAGCGCCGGGCCCGCGGGCGCTCTGACTGCCGCCAGGAGGTGGCCTGGCTGTGGTAGCCGGTGTAGCCCTGGCGCTGTACCAGGCGTTCGGGCAGATCGCCGAGGAAGCGCGAAGGTATGCTGGCCTCAAAGCTGCCGTAGGTGGTGCGCTGGTTGGCCCGCACCAGGTAAAGCTTGTTGCGGGCGCGGGTGATGCCCACGTAGAAAAGGCGGCGTTCTTCGGCCATTTCTTCCGGATCATCCAGCGAGCGGCTGTGCGGCAAGATGCCTTCATCCAGGCCGGTGATGATCACCTGGCTGAATTCCAGCCCTTTGGCGGCGTGCAGGGTCAGCAAGGTAGGGGCTTTAACCTGATCGGGCAGGGTGTCTTGATCGGAGACCAGCGCCAGGTTTTCCAGGAAGGGGGTCAGGCCGCGTTCGCTGTATTCGTAGGCCAGGCGGCGCAGTTCCTGCACGTTTTCCCAATGATCTTTGCCCTCCTCACTGCCGTCGTCGATATACGACTGGTAGTTGATTTCTGCGATGATCCGGTCGAACAGGGCGGGCAGGGAGAGGCTGGTCAATGCCTCGCGCCAGCCAATCAGCATGCCCCCAAAATCGGCCAGGGAGGCGGCGGCCCGTCCCAGGTTTTTCCAATACGGGGATTTGTCGCCGCCGCGGCCCAACGCCAGCAGCACTTCGCCGGGGGTAATCTCGTTTTGTTGGGCGGCGCTGTGCAGCGCCAGCAGGGTTTTGTCGCCTACACCGCGCGGGGGGACATTGATGACCCGGTTGAGACTGATCTCATCGGAGGGATTCTGCACCAGGCGCAGGAAGGCGATCATGTCTTTGATCTCGCGGCGCCCATAGAAACGCTGGGCGCCGACCAGGCGGTAGGGCAGTCCCAGGCGCAGAAAGGCTTCTTCAAGCAGGCGGGATTGGGCGTTGGTGCGGTACATGACCGCAAATTCGCTGCCTTTGGCCTGCCCGCGACTGACCAACTGCTGAATGGTATCGACTACGTAAGCCGCCTCGGCATGGTCGTCGACGGCTTCGTAGAGGGTGATCTCATCGCCGGCCCCGCGCTCGGTGAATAAATTCTTGGGTGTGCGGTTGAAATTGTGGTCGATCACCGAACGGGCGGTATCGATCACGTTTTGGGTGGAGCGGTAGTTTTGCTCCAACAGGATTTTCTGGCATTTGGGATAATCTTCTTCGAAGCGCAGCACGTTGCGGTAGTCGGCTCCGCGCCAGCGGTAAATCGACTGGTCTTCATCGCCCACCACAAACAGGTTGCCGCGCAGTTCGGCCAGCAGGCGCAGCAAGCGGTATTGGGCGAGATTGGTATCCTGGAATTCATCCACCAGGATGTGGTTAAAGCGCAGGCCGTATTTCTCGCGGATCATGGGGTGCTCTTCGAGCAGCTGCACGGCGTACATCAGCAGATCATCGAAATCGACCGAATTATTTTCCAACAGGCGGGCCTGGTAGCGTTCGTAGACCCGCGCCACTACCTCGTCGCGGTAATTGCCCCGCGGATAGTCCTTGGGCAGGATCAATTCGTTCTTGGCATTCGAGATGGCGGCGTGGATGCTTCTTGGCCGGTACAGCTTTTCATCCAGCTTCAGGTCGCGGATGCACTGCTTGGTCACCGTTTCTTGATCGTCTGAATCGAGGATCACGAAATTGTTCTGCACAGGCAGGCGCTCGGTCTCGCGGCGCAGCAGGCGGGCGCACACCGCGTGGAAGGTGCCCAGCCACAGCTCGCGCGCTTCTTCGCCCAGCAGTTTGGTCAGACGGGATTCCATTTCGCGGGCAGCCTTGTTGGTAAAGGTCACCGCCAGAATGTTGTAGGGACGCACCTGTTCGGCCTGCACCAGGTAAGCTATTCGGAAAGTCAGCACGCGGGTCTTGCCCGAGCCAGGTCCGGCCAACACCAGCACCTGTCCCGGCGGGGCGGTCACGGCCTCGCGCTGTTGAGAATTAAGTGTTTCCAGGAAATTGAGAAAATCATCGGTCATGGTGGGTCCATTGTAATTGATTTTTTATGGGTTGCGGTGCGATATCAGGATTTTTGCTTGATTGATGGATTTACAGCGCTTAAGATAAATCACCCCCAGTCACTGCCAGGATAAAGACGAGGTGCAGGTTCATTTGGCGCAGCGTTGCTTTGGATAACCTGTCTTGGATTGGTTGTAGAAGTGCTAAAATGTCTATAAGGAAACGTATGAAATATCATCACATCGGAATACCTACTACGAAGCAGTTAGCAGGCGAAATCTATCTTCCCCACTTAAAGATGTACGTAAGTGGCTATGGAAGAAATGCGTATGGTGTTGAGTGGATGCGCTTTGAATCCGACGCGAATTTCCCGTACCTGGTAAAAACAGTGCCTCATGTTGCCTTTGAGGTAGAGAGTATTTCTGAGGCGGTCCAAGGTAAGAAAGTCATCATCGAGCCGAACAGTCCAAGCCCTGGTGTAGTGGTTGCTTTTATCGAAGACAATGGTGCCCCTATCGAGTTTTTGCAAATTGATCGAAGTATCGCTGAGGAAGGGATTTGATGCGTGTCTTTGTGACTGCCCCTTCTTTTTGAAAGCGCCAGACTCTATTTCATGGATTTTCCTGAGCATGTATTTGTTATCAGAGATGATAGCTTTTTGAAGCCAAAATAAGTAGCGGTGAATTAAGACCAGGTGATGGGCCCTCTGCTTGTAATAAAATCATGTTGGCTGAACCAGATTTTCTGGAAATGGGAATGCTTCATCATTTCAGAACTGCGGATTCTTTTGAAAAATTAAAAAATTGCAATTGTACGGAATGAATTTGGGCGATAGAATTATGCTCCTCTACCAGATCGATGCTTTTACCTCGACACCCTTTCACGGCAACCCGGCGGCGGTGTGCCTGCTGGATGGCCCGCGCCCGGATGCGTGGATGCTGGGCCTGGCGCAGGAGATGAATCTTTCCGAAACAGCCTTCCTGCTGCCTGAAGGGGACGGCTGGCGCCTGCGCTGGTTCACACCCAAGGTCGAAGTCAACCTGTGCGGGCACGCCACCCTGGCCTCGGCGCACGCCCTGTGGGAAACCGGGCGCGCCAGCCCGCAGGGGGCGATCCATTTCCACACGCGCAGCGGGCTGCTGACTGCGCACAGGAACCAGGGCTGGATCGAACTGAACTTTCCGGCGCGCAGCCCCGAGCCAGCTGAACTGCCGGGTGGAGTCGCCAGTGCGTTGGGGGTCGTCCCCATGGCGGTACAGCGCTGGAAAGAAAACTACCTGGTCGAAGTCGCCAGTGAGGCCGAACTGCGCGGCCTGCAGCCGGATTTTGCGGCGCTCAAGGCGCTGCCGCTGCGCCTGGTGGTAGTGACCTGCCGTTCGGAAACGGCCGAATTTGACTTCCTTTCACGCTTTTTTGCACCAGCGATGGGCATCAATGAAGACCCGGTCAACGGCGCGACCCACTGCGCGCTAGGCCCGTACTGGGGCGCCAAACTGGGCAAGACGGCGATGACCGCCTGCCAGGCTTCCGCCCGGGGCGGCGTGCTGCGCGTGCGCCTGGAAGGGGAGCGGGTGGCGCTGGGCGGGCAGGCGGTGACCGTGCTGCGCGGGGAGATTCTTTCGATAGGAAGCCCCACCCCCGGCCCCTCCCCGCGCGCGGGGTGGGGAGAACCGTTTAAGAACGATTGATTTTCCCGCTTCCAGCTGGAAAATCAATCGGGTTGACGGGGGAAAAACAACGTTTGCATAAATGGTGATATAGATTGTGCCCCCGATCGGGTAGAAAAGCCAATATAATCAGAGGTATGTCGATTCCAATGCAGAGCGGCAACCGCCAGATCGCGCGGGCGGCCGGGACGGTGATGGCGGCTATGGTGCTCGGCCAGTTGTTTGGCCTGGTGGCCAAAAGCCTGCTGGCAGGCGCCTTTGGCACCGCGGACCAGAGCGATGCCTTCCTGGCTGCCAACCGCTTCTCCGAGATCCTGTTTAATCTGGTGGCGGGCGGGGCGCTGGCTTCGGCCTTCGTGCCTACTTTTACCGGGCTGCTGGCGCAGGAAGACCGGGAAGGCGCCTGGCGGCTGGCTTCGGCGGTGGCGAATGTGGTCTCGCTGGTATTGATCGGGCTGGGGGTGCTGGCGGCGCTGTTCGCGCCGCTGGTGGTGCGTTATATCCTGGCCCCGGGGTGGACGGACCCCGCGAAAGAGCGGCTGGCGGCGGAACTGCTGCGCATCCAGCTGATATCGCCGGTGATCTTTGGAATGAGCGGGCTGGTGATGGGGATTTTGAACGCGCACCAGCGTTTTTTGTTTTCGGCCCTGGCCCCGGCGATGTACCAGGTGGGCTGGATCTTCGGCCTGACGGTGCTGGCGCCGGGGATGGGGGTGTACGGGTTAGCCTGGGGGGTGGTGATCGGCGCGGCGCTGCACCTGGGGGTGCAATTCCCGGTGCTTTTACGCCTGGCGGGACGGCGCTACCTGCCGACCCTGGGGTTACATTACCCGCCGCTGCGCGAGGTGATCTGGCTGATGGGCCCGCGCCTGATCAGCGTGGCGGTGACGCAGTTGAATTTTTTGGTGAACACCGCCCTGGCCAGCCTGGCATTCATGCCGGATGGCAGCCTGACCGGCATTTCCCTGGCTTTTACGCTGATGATCATGCCGCAGGCGGCGATCGCCCAATCGGTGGGGATCGCCGCGCTGCCGACCTTTTCGGCTCAGGCGGCGCGCGGGCGGTTGGACGAAATGCGCCATTCGCTGGGCGCGGCCCTGCGGGGAATCCTGCTGCTGGCCCTACCGGCTTCGTTGGGCCTGATCGTGCTGCGCGTGCCGCTGGTGCAGTTGATCTACCAGCACGGCGAGTTCGATACGCGTTCGACCGAACTGGTGGCCTGGGCCCTGCTGTGGTACGCCGGCGGGCTGGTGGCGCATTCGCTGCTGGAGGTGGTGACGCGCGCCTTTTTTGCGCTCAAAGATACGCGCACCCCGACCATCGTGACCAGCATCGCCATGGGGTTAAACCTGGCCTTCAGCCTGGCCTTTTCGCTGCTGTTCAACGCCATCGGCTGGCTGCCGTTTGGCGGGCTGGCGCTGGCCAACTCGCTGGCCACTTTCCTGGAGGTGGGCACGCTGCTTGTGCTGTTGCGCCGCAAAGCGGGTGGGCTGGGCGGGCGGCGCGTGCTGGCTGCTCTGGGCCAGGGCGGCCTGGCCGTGGCCGGGATGGGGCTGAGCCTGGCGGCGTGGCTGAGTTTCACCTCCGGCCGGCCGGCCTGGCTGGTGGCGTTAGGCGGGGTGGCGGTTGGTGGGGCGGTATATGGGCTGCTGCTGCTGGCGCTGCGCGTGGACGAAGCGGGCTGGGTCCTGCGCCAGGTGCGGCGCTTTGCACAAAGGTAATGGATGGAAAATTTGCTTACTTTGACTGTGAACTCGACCCATTTTTACCTGGTCGATCTCCAGCCGGGCTGGCTGCTGGTAGATGCTGGCTGGGGTATGGCCCAGTTCACCGCCCAATTAAAAGCCTACCGGTTTCCCATCACGGCGATTAAATATGTGCTCTTCACCCATCACCATCCCGATCACGCCGGCCTGATTCAAGCGGTGCGGGATGCATGCGGGGCAAAACTGATCATTCACAAAAAGCAAATCCCTTACCTTGAGGATTTGCGTACTTATTTTGAGAAGAAGGGTGGGTATGTCCCCATCCGGGTCGAAAAAGACGATTTGGTCAGCCCCAGCCGGGGAAGGTTGTCTTCGATTGGGATCCATGGCGAGATCATCGAAACCCCCGGACACAGCCCGGACAGCATTTCCCTGGGTCTGGATAGTGGCGTGGCCTTCATCGGTGATCTGACCCTGCCGATGGCTGCTGGTGAAGAACAGATTGACGAGGTATGCCGCAGCTGGAGAACGCTGCTCGCACGCGGCACGACCCGCTTTTACCACAGCCATACAGACCCGTTCGGCGCGGACCGAATCCAGGACCAGCTTAAGAACATCTGCCCGTAACAACTCACTTCGCTGCCACCTAAAGAGGAAACCATGACCAACCCGATCGGCAAGGAATTCATGCGCCTGACGCGCTACCAATTTTTATCCCCTTCGGCGCAAAGCCAGGGGGTACCCATCCCGCCCCTGGAACTGCCGCTGCCGCCGGATGCCCGGCTGGTGGATCTGCCCGCGCCTGGCAAGATCGATCTGCCGGCTATCGACTTACGCAGCGTCATTGAGGGGCGCCGCTCGCTGCGCAAGTACGCGCAGCAGCCGCTGACGCTGGCCGAGCTTTCATTTCTGCTGTGGGCTACCCAGGGGGTTAAAATTGTGACCCCGCGCCCGGCGACACTGCGCAACGTGCCATCCGCCGGGGCGCGGCATGCCTTCGAAACCTACTTACTGGCCAACCGTGTGGATGGCCTGGCGCCAGGTTTGTACCGCTTCGCAGCCCTGGATCATAAACTGGTGACAGTGGATCTAACCGCGGATGTCGCCGAGCGAACGGTTCAGGCCTGTGCCGACCAGCACATGGTCGGGCAGGCGGCGGTCAGTTTTATCTGGGTAGCGGTGGTGGCGCGCATGGTGTGGCGCTACTCTGAGCGCAGCTACCGCTACCTGCACCTGGATGCGGGACACGTCTGCCAGAATCTGTATCTGGCGGCAGAAGCCGTGGGGTGCGGGATGTGCGCGATCGCCGCCTTCGACGACGACCTGCTCAACCAGGTGGTTGGAGCCGACGGTGAGGACCAGTTTGCGATCTACGCCGCTTCACTCGGTAAAAAACCAGCCGCTTAACCACCGTATGCCTGGTTTAAAAAACACAGGGGCGCGGTGCAAATGACCGCACGCTCCTGTGAGGATGTTTTTGATCCGATTGATCGGATCAAAAGGTGCGTTATAAAGATTTTATGATCTGATTTATCAGATGATTTGTCCTTTAACGGCAACCGGCGGGGTTAACCCCGCCGGTTGCCGCAAGGATGCTGCTTCTCCTCAACCGCCAGTCGCGATCCGGTCGTCTAACAGGATCTCAATGGCTTCGGCATCCAGAATGTTCGCTAACAGACTTTCAATTGTTTCCGAGTCCAGAATGATTTCCATAGCATCGTTTTCCATATCTACCTCCCACATACCAACCTGCCAAATTTAAAATCCCCAACAAGCCAAGCCAGGGTGCCCAAAAGACATCGACGTGACTTGCGCCGGCTCATGCATGACACATGAAAACCAGCCCGTACCCTGTACGGTTATCGTAGAAAGAAGAATGAAGCTGTTGCCTCTAAGATAAAGGGATGTGCGCAATTCCCGCGCCCCCCGGGGGTGCGCTCCCATAAAGGGAGAAACCTTTATCTTCCATCCAGTGAGCGGCCCAACTGACTAATGCTGAGTTCATTCTACGCTGGGTGTCCAACAATTCGCTTGTGAATAATATAACATATTAAAATTCTTGAGTCAACTACCCGGCGCTTGATTGTGAATTACCCAAATGGGTACTCTTTTTTAATAACATTCATCAGCCGGTCAGCCACCCGATGCGAGCCAGGAAGCTGTTTAGCGGATCAGGGCTGCGTGATGGCTGTTAGATTCGCTATTTGGCCATATCGAGAATCTGGGTGGTGAAGGCCTGGTTGATATCCACTGTGCCGGTTAATGCGCCCTCTTTACGCAGCATATCGGCCAGGGCCTGCCATTGGGCGGCAGTTTGCCAGCCGATGCCGTGGCCCTGGGTGTATTGGCCCTGGGCATCTTTTAGCTCAGATTCGAACATGAAGCGCATATTGTCCGGGTTGGTTTCCGGGCCGGCATATTTCATCACGATCTGGATGGCCTCATCCTCGTGGGCGGCGGCATACGCGATGCCCTTGAGCGCGCCGCGCAGGAAGCGGGCCAGCACTTCGGGGTTGTTGTGCAGGGTATCATCGCTGGTGACATAGGTCAGGCCCAGGGTGGGCACGCCGAAATCGGCGGCATCCCACAGCACGATATCCTCGCCCCACGAGCGCAGCAGCCAGGGTTCGTTGGATTTGTACACCGGGTAAACATCCACCTTGCCTTCGACCAGCAGGCGCGGGTCGAAGCCGACGTTGATTAACTGGATTTTGTCCTTATCGGCGCCGCTGGCGCTGATTAGAGCCAGCAGATCGGGCGGCGGGGTGCCTTTATAGCCGACCGTCTTGCCTTCCCAATCCTTGGGGGTTTTCATCCCGGATGAGGCCAGGGCGGCGAAAGCCTGCTGACCGCGCTGGCCCAGCAGCGCGATCGAGACCAGGGGCAAGCCGGGGTCCGCCCGACGCTGGAGCATTACTGCCGCATCCTGGGTGGTGACCTGGACCTTGCCGGCAGCAGTCAGCTGCAAATGCTGACCCTGACCAGGCGAGGTCTGGATATCGACGGTCAGGTGCTGTTCCGCAAAGAACCCTTTTTCCTGGGCAACATACACCCCGACGAACGGAACATCCGCCTGGGGTTTATAACCGAGCATGAAAACCATGGATAACGGTTGATTGGCGGCAGCGGGCGCCGGGCTGACGGCCGCCTGGCAGCCGGTCAGAAGGATAATTAACATAAAGAACAATAATTTCTTCATCTTCTTCTCCAGATAAAAATTATTCCTGGCTGCGCCCGGCCTGCCAGAAGATGGCTTTTTGTTCGGCATACGCCACCAGCCAGTAAAGGGTCATGCCGGCCGCGGCCAGCAAAAAGATGGCCGCGAAAAGGTAAGGCAGGTTGAGGTTGCTGTAGGCCAGCCACATGGTGCGCCCCAGACCACCGGAAGCGCCGGTCCATTCCGCGACCACGGCCCCAATCAGCGACAATGGAGCGCTGATTTTCAGGGCGGCAAACAGGTAGGGCAGGGCGGATGGCACGCGCAGGTGGATGAATATCTCCCAGCGCGTGGCGCGCCAGGAGCGAAAAAGGTCCAGCAGGATCGGGTCGGGACGCTGCAAACCGGTCAGCAGGTTGACCAGGGCCGGGAAAAAGGTCAGCAAGGCGGTGATAATGATCTTGGGCAGCACGCCGAATCCCAACCACAGGGTCAGCAGAGGGGCGACGGCCACCATGGGGGTCGATTTCATTAAAATGGCCAGGGTCATCACCCCGCCTTCCAGGCCGGGGCGCAGGGTCAGCAGGGCCGCGATCAATGCCCCGGCGGTCAGGCCCAGCGCCAACCCGGCCAGGGCTTCACCCATGGTGATTACAAAGGCGTTGGCGTAAAAGGCGCTGTTGGCGGCCAGGGTCTGCAGCACCCGGCTGGGGGCCGGCAGCAGGTAAGGCGGCATTTGAGACAGCGCCACCCCGCCCTCCCACAGGATGAAAAAAATTAAAACAATCGCCGCAGCCACCAGTCCGGAGCGCGAGCGGGAAAGGCTGGCGTTCATACGGCCTCCCATGCAACCACCAGGCCCAATGCCTGGCGCAGCTGGCCCAGGTAAGCCTGGTAGGCAGGGGCCTCTTCGCGGCGCGGACGGTCGAGGTTCAGCGCCAGGTCGAGCACCACCTCACCCGGGCGCGGGCTGAGCACCACCACCCGGTCGGCCAGGCGCAGGGCTTCGTGCACGTTGTGGGTCACCCACAGCACGGTTGGCTGCAGCGGCTGCCATAAAGAAACCAGCTCGGCCGCCAGATGCTCGCGGGTCAGGGCATCCAGTGCGGCAAAGGGCTCGTCCATCAGCCATACCCCGGCCCCCTGGCACAGGACGCGGGCCAGCGCCAGGCGCTGCTGCATGCCGCCGCTGAGCTGGTGGGGATAGACTCCCACGGCGTCCGCCAGACCGACCCGCGCCAGGGCTTCCTCCGGCGCAAGGTGGCCGTTGTGGCCGGGGCGGGCGAAGCGCTTTACCAGGGCCACATTGGCGCGCGCATTCAGCCAGGGAAAAAGCGCCGGAGATTGGGCCAGCCAGGCGATGCGCCGCTCGGCGGCGGCCCGTTCGGGCGGCTGCCCGTCGAGGCGGACCTGACCGGCGCTGGGTTGAAGCAGGCCGGCAGCCAGGCGCAGCAGGGTGGACTTGCCGCAGCCGCTAGGCCCGAGGATGGCACAGAACTGGCCCTGCGGCACCTCGAGCTGGATGTCGTGCAGGGCGGCGCGCGGAGGTTTGCCGGGATAAGTGTGCGAGAGGTGGTCGATTTGGATATTCATTGGATTTTATATCATCTCACCACGGAACCACGGAGAACACAGGGAAAGGCCATTTGGGTTGGTCCAGGAAGTTTGCGTGGTTTTCAACTGAGACCCTGGAAGCCGCTCAGGGAATCGGGAAGGATGTGAAAGGCGCCTTCGACCTGGTGCGCCAGGCCGGCGGCCGGCTGGCCCAGGTAGCGCCGCGCCAGGCGGTCGGCCAGAAGCGGCAGGTCGGCAGGTTCCGAGATGGGCGAAGCCATCCCGCGGCAGGTTACGCGGCGCAGCGGCGGCCAGGGTTCATCCACGGTGAGCGACACGTTGGCATTCTGGCGCAGGTAGCCGGCCCACTGCGAGCCCTGCCAGGTGATCACAGTGAAGCCGCTGCCGTCCCACTCCTGCCAGACGGGGATGACATGCGGCCGCCCATCAGGGCGGATGCAGGCCAGGCGCGCTGTCCACGGGCCGGACAGGAAGGCGGCGATCTCGTCCGCCGAAAGGGCGCTGGTTGGCTTCAAAGAGCGTTCATCCGCACCCTGATAAGGCGCGTAAAAGCTGGCTCCCAGGCGGTAAGACAGCCGGGCTGCCATGGCGCGCATTTCAGGCAGGAAAGCGCCCAGCAAGCGCTGGTCGTCCCAACGGAAAGCCGGCGCGCTCAACAGCAGGGCCGCTTCCGCCCGGCTGCCGTCGCGGCACACCGGCAGAGCCAGCTCGAGCGTCTCCGCCAGATGGACCAGGGCATAGCCGTTGGCGCAGACACTTTCCGGCGGTTGATCGGCCAGCACCTGGCTCGCGGCCTGCAGGCCGCGAGCGTTTTGCCCGGTGGCGAGCACCGCGCGTACCTGCTGGCTGCCCTCGACCTGGGCCAGCACCAGCGGCCCTCCGGTCGCCGGCGCGACCAGCGCCAGGGTTTCGGAGAAGGCCCGCCGTTCGGCTTCCTGGTAAAAGGCCTGGCTCAGATCGGCGGTCTGGCCGGGGCCGGAAGCGCGCCAGGCCTGCAGACGCGCACCAGCCCGGTAGCGCCCGCGTTTTTCGCTTTGCTCCACATAACCGAGCTTTTTAAGGGTGTTTAAAAGCACGAAGAGCGTGCTGCGCGAGCTTTCCAACTCGCCCACCAGCTCCTGTGGGCTCAATCCATTGGGGTTGGCCAGGAGCAGTTCCACCAGCCGCAGGGTGCGGCGGGCGGCAGAGGCTTGAGGTTCGTCTGTTTTTCCGGACATAAGTCCAATATATCAGACGATAGGAGCAAGGTCAAGAGGGGAATTCGCGAAAAAGCTATCTTAAAATGATCGATTTCCTTGACCTTGCTTATTTTCAGGTGTATCCTCTGATATATTACTGATATATCAGAGGAACCATTTTTTTTGATGAGCATTGCCCAAAAAGCCTATGACCTGATCCGCGGCGAAATCCTCACCTGCAGCCTGGCGCCTGGCCAGCAGATTGTCCAGGCGCGCCTGGTTGAAAAATTCGGCCTGGGGATGACCCCCATTCGCGAAGCCCTGCTGCGCCTGGCGCATGAGGGCCTGGTGCAGCCTTACCCGCGGTTTGGCTATATCGTCAGCCCGGTTACCGAAGAAATGGTGCGCCACCTGTACGAGGTGCGCATGATTTTAGAGACTGCCGCCGTGCGCCTGGCCGTGGAACGAGCCAGCGACGCCCAACTGCGCCAGGTCGCCGAAAGCGCGCGCTTCACCTATGTATACAAGAATCACGAGCAGTACGTGCGCTTTCTGGAACGGAACGCGGCTTTTCATGATTCGATCGCCGTGCTGGCGGGCAACCCGCGCCTGGCGGAAATGCTGGGGGCGCTTTTAGATGAACTGTCGCGCATCTTTCATCTCGGGTTGGACCTGCGCGACAGCGCCGAGGAGATGCAGTCTGAGCATACCGATCTGGCCGCGGTGCTGCTGGCCCGGGACGCGGACCGCGCCGGGCAGGTGGTGCGGGCTCAGATCAGCCGCTCACAGCAGCGCGTCCTCGAAGCCCTGCGCCGCGGGCAGGAACCGGTCAACGTACATTAACGCGTATGACGCGTTTCAATCAAAAAATGCCTGTTCCTACAGGCAGCTTTCTTTGGGATTATTCATTATGGAGAACACATGACTGCTAATGAGAGTACCCATCCAAACATCGCATCCTTGCGAGCGCAGATTGTGGGACTGGACACCCGGGTGCCGCTTCTGGACGGCACGAGCCGCACTTACATCAACTTCGATAACGGCGCCAGCACGCCGGCTTTGCGGGGTGTGGTGGAAAAAGTGGACCAGCTTATGGAAACCTACGCCAGCATTCACCGCGGATCAGGCTTCAAATCGCTGGTTTCGACGCAAGTTTACGAGCAGGCGCGCCAGATCGTGGCCGATTTTGTAGGCGCCGACCCGCAGGCGGACGTGGTCATCTTTGGCAAGAATACGACCGAAGCCACCAATACCCTGGCGGAGGTCACTCCCTGGCAGCTAAATGATGTCGTCCTATGCAGCGTGATGGAGCACCATTCCAACGACCTGCCCTGGCGAGAATATGCCCAGGTGGTTTATATCGAAGTGGACGAGGAAGGCCAACTGGACATGAACGACTACGAGGCCAAGCTGCGCCAGCACGGCGGGCACGTGCGCCTGGTTGCGGTGACCGGTGCTTCGAATGTTACCGGGTTCATGCCGCCGGTTTATGCCATGGCGGAACTGGCCCACCGCCACGGCGCGCGCATCCTGGTGGACAGCGCCCAGCTCGCCCCACACCGCGCCATCCACAAGGGTCTGGCGGGCACGCCGCGCTATCTGGATTTTCTAACGCTCTCTGCCCACAAGATGTATGCCCCTTACGGGACGGGCGCACTGATCGGCCCCAAAGATTATTTCAGCCAGATGCCGCCCCAGATGCGCGGCGGCGGCACGATCGAATTGGTCACCCGGGATGAAGTCTACTGGGCGTCCGCACCCGAACGCAACGAGGCGGGCAGCCCCAACGTGGCCGGAGCGGTTGCCCTGGCAGCCAGCCTGCGCATTCTCTCAGCGGTGGGCATGGACGCTGTGGCGCAGCACGAAAAAGAACTGACTCGCCACATCTTGCACCGTTTGTGCGAAGTGGATGGGCTGCAGGTGGTCGGATCGGCCGACCCCGAGCGCCTGGAAGACCGCCTGGGGGTGATCGCCTTCAACCTGGATGGTTATCACCACGCCCTGGTGGCGGCGATTCTGGCCTATGAAGGGGGGATTGGCGTGCGCGACGGTTGTTTTTGCGCCCATCCTTACATTCTTACGCTGCTAAAGATTGGGGGCGAAACCTACCAGACTTTTCGCGGGCACGTCCTGGCGGGCGACCGCGAGGACATGCCCGGCCTGGTGCGCGCCAGTTTTGGCTGCTACAACACGCTGGAAGAAATCGACACCCTGGTGGAATGGCTGCAGCGCATCCGGGCGGGAGATTTTCGCGGCGATTATATCCTTGACCACCGCCATGGGAGCTACGCTCCGCGCGGCTGGGATGAGGCTCAGGTTGCGCGGGCATTTCGCCTGTAAATGGTCGTGAATTACATATATGACAACCCCCGAAATTAATATTTCAGGATTGTCATGGGGACACTTCACCACCCACCCCCTAACCCCCGCCCTCGCTGGGCGGGGGAATCGAGTAAGAGGTGATTTTCGGCGCAGCGCCGAAAATCACCTCTTCATATTCTTCTCCCCTTCCCCGATTCGGGAAGGGGCTGGGGGATGGGGAAAAAGAAACTAATCACCCAATTAATTTGGGGTGATTCATGTATATAACGCTCAAGCGGAATTAGTTGCTGCTGATTTTAATGCTGCGCGGGAGGGCTTCTTCAGCCTTGGGCAGGCGCAGGGTGAGCACACCATTGGTCAGAGCGGCTTCCACCTTACTGGCGTCTACCGCGTCAGGCAGTTCGAAGGAGCGGAAGAACTTGCCAGACGGGCGTTCCTGCAGCAGGTAGCTCTCGTTCTCTTCGCGGTTGTGCTTCATTTCGCCCTCGATCGAGAGCACGTCGTTCTGAACCTGAACATTCAGGTCTTCGGCGGTCACGCCAGGCAGCAGCGCGCTGATTACGTAGGCCTCGGCTTCATTCTTGATGTCGATCGGGAATGAAACCTCAGGGGTCGCATCCGTCGCGGCATTGAACCAGCGGTTCATCCGGCGGCGGGTCATGGTGTGCATCGGGGTGGTCATATAGAAAGTCATTTAATCCTCCAAAAGATCCTTACGGGTCGTATATTTTTTTGCTTCAATCTAAAATAAATCATACTCCCCGCGTATCAGAAGAATGCAAACAAATCATATATTTATTGTAAGAATTAGAGTCTGGGACGCATTTGAGATGATGACATCACAAATGCGTAAAGCCGTTTTAGCTGGTTTCTTGCTACACTATACCTATGAAGGCAGTGCTCACGTTGGTTCTAAGTGCGGTGATCTTATTAAATGCGGCCGGGGAACCCAGCACCCTGGCGCTGGTGTGGGTGCAGGGTGCGGTGGCTGGTTTTGATATTTATCGCGATGATGCGCAGGGCGGCGCATATACCTTGCAGCACCGCGGCTTACTGGCCGGTTTGCGAACGTTTATACCGTTGGTCCAAACCCAAATTTTCTCAGGGGTAAACTGATTGGTCTCAATTTATTCTCGATTCAAAACCGCAGCCCTTGCGTTCAATCCTTCCTGGCGGATTGCCTTATTAAACTGGGCGGCGGTCCGCCTGGGCCTGGGAGTGTGGGGAGCCTGGATCTGGTTCCAGCAGTTGATGCCCGCTGGCGGTTATTTTTACTTTAAGGTCGCGCCGGTATTGGAGGGGTGGCAGGGTGCCCTGCTGGGTATGTGGCAGCGTTGGGATGGAATCCATTATCAATACATTGCGGAACATTTTTACACCACTGATCTATCTGCTTTTTTTCCGGCATACCCTCTATTAGGAAGATTCTTTGTCCAGGTGACGGGATTGCCAACTTTAACTGTTTTGGTTTTGTTCAGCACTTTGGTAACCTTGCTGGATTTTGTTTTGCTGTATAAAATTGCGCGCGATCTCTTTTCCGATTCGGTGGCGGCGCAAACCCTGACGGCCCTGATCCTTTTTCCAACTTCTTTCATTCTATTCGGTATTTTCCCCCAGGCCCTGGCTTTACTTTGGATATTAATAGCCTATCGCCAGGCTGAGCGCGGTCATTGGTTAGCGGCCGGCCTGGCCGGCTTGTTGGCCGGGTTAACTCATGGTACGGTGCTGCCTCTCACGGTTATGCTCTTTGTTCAGGCAGTACAATCTATTTGGCCGGACAGGCACCTTTTTCGATCACAGAAATGGCGTTCCAGCCTGCGGTGGGGGGCGATGTTGTCGGCAGCTGTCTTGCCTTTCTTAGGGATGGCTTTGTTTCTGGCGTGGCGTGAGGCGATGGGATTACCATCGTTTTTTATGCTTCAAAATACAATATGGTCCCGGTTTTTTTCTCCGCCATGGGAAACACTCGGGATTGTTTTGCGAAGTTTTCCTTTTGGGTGGGTCGAAAATTGGGTTCTGGGTATTAATTCCCTGGAATTGATCCTGGCAATCTGGGCGGTTGTTGTGGGGTGGCGGTATTTGCCTTTGGCTCTCAATATTTACCAGATTTCTTTTCTTTTGTATATTCTGTCCAGTCGGGCTGCTAATGACCCTCTGCTCAGCTTTAATCGTTTAATTGTGATCATGTTTCCAATGTATATAGTGATGGGACGGCAAAACTTGAATAGGCTGGGGAAACTCATTGCTTTTGGCGTTGGTTTCCTGCTAACCCTGGGGATGAGCGCAATGTTTTTTATGTGGAAATGGGTGGGCTGACCGATCGTTAAGGGAATGCTAGATCAAACCTTCGCCAAATACCAATAACAACAGCCAAAGCTGACTATATTGAAGTGCCTGCCAGGATGATTTAAGTGCGCCATAATCTAACACCGCTGCCACCAGGCCAGCGGTCACACGCAGCAATCCGGGCAAATGGAGCACATTCGAAGATGGCAAGAATGGGAATATAAGCGCATTTAAGAGAAGCAACCAGACGCCAAGGCCATACTTTTGTCGAGAAAGTGCCCGTAGGCTTGCGATAATCGCCATCGAAGCAGGGATGAGCGCCACAAGCAATACAATCAAAGAAAGGACGATGAATATCTGCAGTTCTTGCGTATATATCATCTCCCACCAACCACGAAAGGGGATCAATTCAAAGGAACTGGCAAACGCCCCACCTGAACTGACCCCCCAGCTTCCTAACCAAAAGCGCAAGTATACTTGCCATAATCCAAATGGAAGAACAGCAGCCACGCCCCAAACAAACCCACGCCGCCATTGTCTATCTGCGAACATCGATAAGACGCAACCCGCCGCAAAAATTAAAGCCAGTTCGCGCGTTAAACTGGCAAGGATGAACAATAACAGGCTAAAGCCTGACCGTTTCTGATCGAAATAATAAACTCCCCATTGCACAAGGGCATAGGCCAACGGCTCGGTTAAATCCATACGAACTGAAATGAGAAATCCGCCGAATAAACCGTACGCCAGGGCATACCAACGGCTGCGACCATGGGCCGCCAACAATTTCTCGGTAGCCAGCACACCCAGAGTCAGGCTGCCCAGGTTGACGAAAATTAATGTCCAGGGAATTGCATTGGGATAGCCTAACGCCAACCACCTCGCCAGCAGAGGGTAGAAAATGCGTTGGTAGCGGTAAGCCGGGACGTCCAGCAGAGGTGCCGCACCACCGGGGTTTCGCGCAATTTGATACGCAAATTGACCATCGTACCCCATGCCCGCGACACCATGCACCGGATCAAATTGCTGGCCGACACGGACAAATGCCATGGGGTCCCAAGAGAACCTGACCAATGTGAACAAACAATAAGCGCTTGCAATCAGCAAGGTCAGCATCCAGGGACGAAGTCTGGAAGATCTAAGAAAATTGGCTATGAAATTTTTCAAATCGGCGGCCGAAACCCTTATTGAAGGATAAATTCTGCCACCACCGGCTGGGGTGCGCCCAGGGCGGTACCGCGTGCGCCCGGCGCGCAGCCGCCGACCTGCAGGCGAAAGGCGCCCGGCTCGAGGATGGATTGGCCCTCATCGTTGACCAGCATCATCACCTCGGGCGGCAGGGTAAACTGCACCAACTGGCGCTCGCCCGGCTGCAGATGCACCCGCCGGAAGGCCGCCAGGTGGTGGAAGGGGGCCACGCAGGACGTTTCCAGGTCGCTCAAGTAGACCTGCACCACCTCATCGCCGGCTGTACTGCCAGTGTTGCTGACCGTTACCGCAAAGGACAGGCTTTCGCCGGCTTTGACTGCCGACTGGGCCAGTTTGAGATCGGAATAGGCAAAGCCAGTGTAGCTCAGGCCGAACCCGAAGGGATACTGCGGTTCCCAGGTGGCGTAGCGGTAGGTGCGCTCGACCATGTTGTAATCCTCAAAAGGCGGCAGTTGGCTGGTCGCCTGGGGGAAGGTCATGGGCAGCTTGCCTGAGGGGGCGGCCGCCCCGAACAAGATATCGGCCACGGCCCGACCGCCTTCCTGCCCCGGGTACCAGACCTGCACCACCGCCTCGACCATATTTTCCACCTCGCCCAGGGCGACCGGGCTGCCGCCAAAAAGCACCAGCACGATCCGCGCTCCGGCGATGTTCAACCTGCGGATAAATTCTACCTGGGCCGTGGGTAATTCGATCGAAGTACGATCGCCGCCGTGTTCGACCAGCAGGGCCTCACCTTCCTCGCCTTCCATGAGGGGAGATAGACCCATGCAGGCGATGGTCAGCCCGGATGCGGCAGCCATATGAATCGACCAGTTGTTGGGGGTCGGCCCGGTTTCGGTGAGCATCACGCCCTGGTGGTATTCCATGCCCATGCCTTCGGGCACGGCATCGGTCATCCCTTCCAATAAGGTGATCATGCGCCCGTTGAAACCGTAATAATTGCCCATCAGCACATTGACCGCGGCGGCATTGGGTCCGGTAACCATGATAGCTTTGGTGTCCGCCGCGATGGGCAGCACGTTGTTCTGGTTTTTAAGCAGCACCACCGATTTCAACGCGGCTTCATAGGCCAGCTGGCGGTGGGCCTCGCAGCCGACGACGCTCATCGGCATGCCGGCATAGGGCACCTGCTCGGGCGGGTCGAACAGGCCGAGTTTAAAGCGCGTGCCCAGGGTGCGCTCCAGGGCCAGGTCGAGGTCGGCTTCGCTCACCAATCCGCGCTCCAGCGCTTCGGGCATGTTTTCATAATAGACCAGGTCGCAAGACAGGTCGCAGCCGGCTTTGAGGGCTGCCGCGGCCGATTCGGGGGCGTCGCGCGTGTATTTGTGGTCGCGGTGAATATTGGTGACCGCCCCGCAGTCCGAGACAACGTGCCCGTTAAAGCCCCATTCCGCGCGCAGGGTGTGGTTCAACAAAAAATCGCTGGCGTTGCACGGCACCCCGTACACGGCGTTATAGGCGCCCATCACCGATTCGACCTTGGCTTCGACGACCAGCTTCTTGAAGGCCGGCAGGTAAGTGTCGTACAGGTCGCGTTTGGAAGGGTTGACGTTAAATTCGTGGCGCAGTGCCTCGGGCCCGGAGTGGACGGCGTAGTGTTTGGCGCAGGCGGCGGCTTTCATATAATGGGGGTCGTCGCCCTGCAGCCCGCGCACGAAGGCCGCGCCCATTTCGCCGGTCAGGAGGGGGTCCTCGCCCCAGGTTTCCTGCCCGCGTCCCCAGCGCGGGTCGCGGAAGATATTGACGTTAGGCGACCAGAAGGTCAGTCCCTGGTAAAGATCGGTTTTGCCCTTGCGGCGCAAGGCCGCGTGGTATTTGGCCCGGCCTTCGTCGCCGATGGCCGAGGCAATGCGCTGGATCAAATCTGGGTCCCAGGTGGCCGCCATGCCGATCGCCTGGGGAAAGACGGTCGCCCGCCCGTTGCGCGCCACCCCGTGCAGGGCTTCGCTCCAGTAGTTGTACTCGGGGATGCCCAGGCGCGGTACGCCGCGCGCATTGTGGGGCATCAGCCCGATTTTTTCGGTGAGGGTCAGGCGCGAAAGCAGGTCGCGGACGCGTTCTGCGCGCGGGCGATCCGGATCAAGGTAGATAGGGGTCGGTTCGGTCATAAGGGGGTTTGCTCCATGAATTTAGTCTACGATATCTGTTTCTATTATACGAGAAAAGGTATACGCGAAAAGATAATGGAAATTATCTTTGAAGATCAGTTGACCACCTGTTACCCTGTCAAAAAGACCCTGAGCGTCGTTTTCATATAACTGGCGGATCAGGTAAGGTTTGACACGCGGGGGCCCAGATGGGCAAACGTGGTGATTTCTTCAAGGCTGAAATTCTGCCATGGTGGTCGTAAAGGCGCGGGTGGATAATTCTTCCAGGGGCAGGACCGCCAGCTCTTTGGACATGACCTCGACCGCCCAGGGGCCGGAAAAGCCCATTTGCTGCACGCAGTGGATCAGCCCCTGGATGTCGTACTCGCCCTCGCCGCAGTAGCGGCGCGCCCGGGACGGGTCATAGCGCGGGCTGCCGGGGAGCGTGCCGTCGTTAAGCTCGATACCGATCAACTGCTGGAGAGGAATGCGGCGGATCTCCTCGTATGAAATGCCCAGATTGACCACCTGCAGGATATCCAGGATGATCCCTCCATTTTTGACTCCCGAGGTTTCCACCATAGCGATGGCGTCCTTGAGATTGTCGATCATGGCGCAGGCCATCAGCTCAAACCCGATGGTTGCGCCGTAATTTTCGGCCTCATGACATAATGACGCGAATGCCTCCACGATGCGCGGCATGGGCACCACGCAGTTGTAAAAATCCCCGATTTTGACGTGCTTTGCATTGAGTGCTTCGGAAGCCTGCAGCAGCCTTCTTTTGCGGCTGTCCGATTCACCTTTGCGGGCGCCATCCAGGAACCAATCGGTGAGAAATTCCAGCTCCACGTAGCGTATGTCGTTGTCGTCCAGGATCATTTTCATCTCTTTCAGCGAGCGATGCAGGTTGACGTGCTCCAGATCGGTATGCCACAGGCCAATGCCCTTAAACCCGGCCCTGGCAGCGGCTTCGACGCGGTCTTTGAAATCAAAGCGGCTCATTTCACCATCGCCGGGGAACACCCCGGCGGTCGTCCAGAACAAGCTCATCAATTCGATGTTATTTTTCATTGGAGATTCCTTTAAGTTTAATTATAGCCTTTTGCGTTTCGTGATATGATCGGTTTATGACATCCTTCGCGCTTTTAATTGGTTTGGGCGCATCGTTAGGCCTGTGGCAGGTGGCGCGCACCAGCCCTGAAAAGCAGACCGGCAGCTGGGTGGATGCCGGTTTGGGCGTGCTGGTCGGCATGCTGTTCGGCGCGCGGGCCGTGTATGTGGCTCTGCACCCGGCCTTTTATGCTGCCCACCCGGGAGAATGGTACCGGCTGTGGCTGGGCGGGTACAGCGCTGCCGGGGCGGTGGCGGGTGGCCTGGTGGCTGCGTTGATTGCCGCGCTGCTGATGCGGACTTCCTTTGCGCTGCTGCTGGATGCAGTTTCACCGCTTTTCCCGCCCCTGGTGGTGCTGGGCTGGCTGGGCTGTGCGGCGGTCGGCTGCGGTTACGGCCCCGAGATGGGGATCGACTCCTGGTTGGCGGTGCCCGTGCCGGATGAATGGGGCCAGGTGATGGCGCGCTTCCCGCTCCAATTCAGCGCGGCCCTGATTTTCCTGGTGTACAATTGGGTGGTGGCCGCGGTCCTCACTGGCCGTTCGTTCCCTGGACAGCGCGCCGCGCTGGTCGGTCTGGGATTGGCCGGGGTGCAGTTCAGCGCTGCGCTGCTTTCTGCCGAACCGGTCGCGCTCTGGCGGGGTTTATCTTATGAAGCCTGGGCGGCCCTTGGCCTGGGTGTTTTTAGCCTGGGGCTGGCGGTTTATGCTTTTTGGCCGAGAAAGAAAATTAAAGATAGTTCACCACGGAGAAGCTGAGAACACGCAGAAATTTTTTGTCTTGATTTTGAAGGCATGCAAACGAATCGTATGATTTGGCTGCTCCTCGTGGCTCCGTGGTGAAATTAATCATCCATCGGATTGGCATTTATGATCTTAAATCTTGCGCTGGCACAAATTAATACCCGGTTGGGCCGGGTGGATGATAACCTGGAAAAGCACCTGGTTTATATCAAAGAGGCCCAGTCCAATGGCGTCGATTTGCTGGTCTTCCCCGAATTGTCACTGACCGGGTATGTGCTCCAGGACCTGGTGCCGGTGGTGGCTCACCGCCCGCAAGCGGATGACCCGGTCTTTCACGCGCTGCTCGAAGCCAGCCGCAAGATCGACCTGGTGGTAGGTTTTGTCGAGGAAGACCGCCGCAACCGTTTTTTCATCGCCTCGGCTTACCTGTCGCGCGGCGAAGTGGTTCACGTCCATCACAAAGTTTACCTGCCGACCTACGGCCTGTTCGATGAGGGCCGTTTCTTTGCCCTGGGGGATGAGGTGCGCGCCTTCGATACCCGTTTTGGCCGGGCGGGGATGCTGATCTGTGAAGATTTTTGGCATGCCTCGCCACCCTACCTGCTGTGGCTGGACGGCGCCGACCTGTTCCTGTTCAGTTCGGCTTCGCCGGGCCGCGGCCTGAACGAAGGGCCGCAGCTCGAATCGGCGCGTTGGGTCGATCACATCAACCGGGCCTATGCCAGCGTATACACTTCATTTGTGGCCCATACCAACCGGGTTGGTTTCGAAGACGGCCTGAACTTTTGGGGCGGGGCGGCGGTTTACGACCCCAACGGCGATGTGCTGGCGCACGGCCCCTTCCATACTGAGGCCCTGACCCAGGTTGCACTCGATCTGAACCAGCTGCACCGCACCCGTTCGCGCCTGCCCCTGCTGCGCGACGAGCGCACCGCCCTGGTGCTGCGCGAGATGCAGCGTATCTTAGGGGCCGGGTAGGTGCCATATGGAAATAAATTTTTCGATCAATACCGACCTTGCGCGCCAGATTCTCACCGGTTTCATCCATTCCGAAATCACGCGCATGGGTTTCTCGCGCGCGGTGATCAACCTTTCCGGCGGGATCGATTCGGCGCTGTCGTGCTTTCTGGCGGCGGAAGCCCTCGGGCCGCAAAACGTGCTTGCGATTCGCCTGCCCTACCGCACCAGTTCGCAGGATTCGCTCAACCACGCCCAACTGGTGATCGATGCTCTGGGTGTGCAATCGATCACTTACGAGATCACCGGGATGGTCGACCCCTTGATCGAACACTTTCCCGAGATGAGCAACGTGCGCAAGGGCAACATCATGGCCCGTGCGCGCATGATCGTGCTCTATGACCAATCCGTGGCTTTCAACGCCCTGGCAGTTGGCACCGGTAATAAGACTGAACTCCTGCTGGGATATTCCACCCTGTACGGCGATTCAGCCTGTGCGCTCAACCCGATTGGCGACCTGTACAAAACCCAGGTGCGCCAGCTTTCGCGTGCCATGGGCGTGCCCGAACCGGTTATCGCCAAGGCGCCAACGGCCGACCTGTGGATCGGGCAGACCGATGAAGGCGAGCTGGGTTATACCTACGCTGAGGTCGATAAGCTGCTCTACCTGCTGGTAGACCAGCGCTACCTGCCCTCCGAATGTGTGGCCGCCGGTTTTGCCGAATCCTTTGTCGATGCGGTGGTGGAACGCGTGCGGCGCAACCAGTTTAAACGCATTTTGCCTCCGATTGCCAAGCTCAGCAACCGCACGATTGGTTACGACTTCCTGTATTTGCGTGATTGGGGGACTTGAGGCTACAATAGAGCCTGTTTACCCTTTAAAAATCCTTATCCGGACCACAGGTATCTTTGTTTTCATTAAAAATACCCCCTTCTCTTCATTACCGTCAATTCGCTTTGCTGTGGAGCGGCATGCTGGTTTCAGTCGCGGGCAGCCAGATGCAGATCTGGGCCCTTTACTGGCATATTCGCACGCTCAGCGACCAACCGGCTGCGCTGAGCGTGATCGGCCTGGTGCGCTTCGTGCCCATTTTACTTTTCGCCTTGTTTGGCGGGTTGATCGCCGACCGCTACGACCGGCGCAAGATAATTTTAATCACTCAGACGGCGATGCTGGGCACCGCTCTGGCCCTGGCTTTTTTGACCTGGTCCGGGCAGATCCAACTCTGGCACATCTATCTGCTTACCGCCATCCAGGCCGTCGCAGTTTCCTTTGACCTGCCCGCTCGCCAGGCTTTGATCCCCAACCTGCTGCCGCGCAGCGTTTTGCCCAATGCCTTCAGTCTGAACTCGATTGCCGGCAGCCTGGGCGCGATCATTGGACCGGCGCTCAGCGGACTGGTGATCGCCACCTTAGGACAGGGCTACACCTATTTTTTCAATGGGGTCACTTTCATCGCGGTTTTGGTCGCGATCATCGCCATAGGGCCGGTGGCGCAGGATCTTTCGCCGTCCAACCGCGCCCAGCCCGGTTTCCGGGCGATCGGGGATGGACTGCATTTTATCCTGCATAAGCCGATTATCCTCTCGAGCATGGTGCTTGATTTCCTGGCTACATTTTTCTCTTCTGCCAATACCCTGCTGCCTTTTGTGGCGGTCGACATCCTGCACGTTTCTGAAATTGAATATGGTTGGCTGGCGGCAGCCCAGTCGATTGGGGCGGTGACCACAGGATTAATCCTGTCGCAGCGGGCCAATATTCACCGCCAGGGGGTGATCTTGCTGGGAGCGGTGGTGGCTTTTGGGATAGCAACCAGCGTATTCGGCCTGTCGCAGGTGGTCTGGCTGACTTTCCTGGCGTTGATCTTTGTTGGGGCCAGCGATTCGGTCAGCATGATTATTCGCAACACCGTGCGTCAGCTGCAGACGCCCGACGCGATGCGCGGGCGCATGGTGGGGATCAACCAGATTTTTTTCCAGGGTGGGCCGCAGTTAGGCGAAATTGAGGCGGGCCTGGTGGCCCAGTTCTTCAGCGTGCCGGCTGCGATTATCACCGGCGGCATCGGCTGCATTCTGGCAGTGGGCCTGATCCAAAAATTGTGGCCCCAGCTCAGCCGCTACGATGGGGAAGAGGCGGTCGCGGCGGATAAAACAGGCAGCAGTTAATTGTCCAGCACACCTTCATTGACGTAGCGCGTCAGTTCAAACGCGCTCAGGTCAAGTCAAACCGAGTTTTTCCATGGTTCGCCCGCGGCGCCAGTAGTCGGTGTGATGGACGATACATGCCAGACGGATGATGGCATCCATTCCGCGCACCGAAACTCCAAAATGCTGTCCTAAGGAGGCAATCGGCACCAGACTCATCGGCACATCCTCAAACAGGTAGCGGTGATTGAGGGTCGGAGGGGCCTTGATCCCATAATATCCTGGCTGGTTATGAATGGCTTCGTTCAGGTCTTCGCCGGATGTAGTTGTAAGCCAGTTTGAGCCACTCCATCGCCGTACGGGCGCGGATTCCCAGGGAGGCGGCTACCGTCACCCGTTCACGGTCGAGGGCTTCCAGCACCCGGGCGACCGAAGGCGAGACGCCGTCGATATAAAACTGGTAGTCGCCGTGTGTGGATCTCAATCCACCCCGCGTTGAGCAGGGTCAGCGCCGGGTGAAAGATGGCCCCCATGTTGTTCAACCCGGTCTGGAGCACATTCCCGCCGTCGATATACTGCGGGTAGGCGGGGTGGATCATCTCCAATACGGATTGGGTGCGGGTGGCCGGCAGGGCTGCCAGCGGCACGGCTTCCTTGATGCGGAAGATGCGCGCCTGGGCCGGGCCATCCGAGCGCGCGGCATAAATGAAGGTCTCGGCTTCAGCTACGGTGACATCGGCAGTGCACCCCTGGTCACGCAGAACCCTGGCAAATTCAAGTGCCCCACAGGTGCGCCCGGGATGCAGCAGCACCACCTGCCCATCCTGCAGGTATGGCGCCGCACCGCGGGCGATGTCGGCATGCGCCGAAGAAGGCACCACGACCATGATCATATTGGCCCCGTGCAGGGCTTCCTCCATATCGGAGGTGACGACCTTTAACCGGGCAAAACCACGCGGGCCGCGGTCGTAGCTTTCCAGGTCTAACCCGCCCAATTCTTTAATCGCGGCGATATGATCCGGCGTGCGGTTATATAAATGAACCGGAAATTCTTGTAATGCCAGGTGGGCAGCCATGGCCTTACCGCCGTGGCCCGCTCCGATAACCGTAAATGTAGTGGTTGTCACAATATCCCTCCCTTGAATAGAAAATAAAAACTTACAGGTTCAACCGTTCTGCTTCGCTTAATGGCCGGCCGTTTTCAGCTACAGCCTCGCAGGCACCTTGAATGATGCGGGTGCGCACCATACCGCGCGCGTAAGGGTTGTTGCGCAAATGGGGGGCATCCAGAATGCCCGTGGTGACCGCCCTGGCCAGGGTGGCAGGATCGGTAAGCGGATCCTGAACCCCCTTCGCAGCCGCTGACCGAATGGCATCCAGGGTGACCTGCGCTTCTCGCACCAGATGCTCGCGCCGCGCCTGCACCCTTGGATCGGCGCCTGGGTTTGGAGCGCCAAGCGCATTTTCAATGGCTCGCCGGGCCAGGCCGCAGGCTTCGATCACATCCTGGGCAGTCGCCGCATGATGGGCTTCGGTGTGTCCGACCACGTGCACGATATGCGGGTGCAGCCCCATCTGCAGGTAGATGCTGGTAGCCAGGTGGGCACGGGCAGCGGTCGGATCCAGCGGGTAGCTCAGCAGCCCGGTGCGCGTCTGGCGCCAGATCCGGAAACCGGGCCGGGCAAGTGTTTCTACCAGGTCCAGAGCTGCCAGCATGCGCGCCAGGTCCATCGCATCCGATAACCCCGGCGGGCTGTTGAACATCAGTTGGGCGATATAATCCTGTGCGCCGAAAGCACGCGCGTTGTAAGCAGACAGGTAAGCCGAGACGACAAACACCACGTCCGGGGCATCGCGCATGCCCCAGTGATGGGGCTCGTTCAACTCCACCGGAATTTTTGCGCGCCCATACCAGGCGATTACTTCCTGGTGCTGCCGGATGGATCCTTCCAGATCCCAGGGGCCGCGCCCGTCCATGCGGTTGAACCAGAAGAGCGGGATGGCGCACCAGGCATTGTGGATCGTGGCGACGACCGTCTCAGCCAGGCGGATGAAATCATCTGTGCCGGAATAGGTGCGCATCAGCGGATAATTCCCCCGCCGGGAGGCAGCAAACAGCTCGCTGTAATCCGCAGCACTGCGCACCGGCACGCCGCCCGCTCCGCGCCGGCGCGCATCCTGGCGTTCGGGGCGAAAAAAATTTTCCTGTGCGTCCTGGTCGATACCCAGGGAGATCACATCCAGGGCCTGGGCTTCTGCGATTTCGGCAATGCCTGCCCGGGTAGCCTTCAGCGTCGGTAAACCGAAGTGATGGCGCAAGATCGGATAGGGTGATTTCCAGCGAATGCGTTCGATGGTCGTTTGTGGGAAGTCGGTTTCGGAACGGCCTTCATCTTTTTGACCCTTGAGGTAAGCGAGCACGCTTTCAGGTGGTTCCCCGCCTTCAAAGACCCTTTCAAAAAAGCCCATGGCGCGGGCACGCTGGGCGACCGGGGGTGTGCCTGCAAATGCAAAACGCACCCCGGCGGCATGCAGATCATCTGCAGATTCGGCAAACTGTGCCAGCAGTTGTTCGCCCGTTTCCGGGGTCAGCCGGTACGAAACGCCCACCAGGTCGGCTTTTTCGCGGCGGGCTGCCGCGATCACAGATTCTACCGACACCGCCGGGCCTAAAAATATGGCGCGCCATCCCGCGCTTTCTGCCAGATGGATAAATTTCATCACACCGGCAACATGAACGCATTCCCCCAGTGCTGCTGCGACCACCGTTTTCATCTTTTATTCCTTTCAGGACAAATTGAGTTGAGCGTGTGGGAAAAACATGAAGATCACCAAACCGTTTGTATTAATGATTATAGAGGAAATCCGATAAAAATAAAAACATAAGATAGCGCTGGGCAGTTTTCAGCGGCGTATAAATAATTGACATCCAAATCGATTTGGAGAACTATGTCGCTAAAGATAAAATTGGTTAGAATTGGTTATAATAGAAAAAATCATGCGGGTTAACGGCAGACATTAACCGAATCGAAACCAGGTGAAAATTTATGAGTGAAAACAGGACGAAATTATTCAAACCTTTCACAAGCCGTATAGGAAGGGTTTTTTGGTCCTCCGAAACGGCTGTTTTAGTATCCTTTGCTGTTATTGTTGGCCTGGGGACGGGTCTTGGCACCGTTTTCTTTATCAAGATGATTGCATTTTTCAACCAGCTCTTTTTTGGAACGCTGGAGAATTTTAGCCTGGTCACCAGCCCATGGGTAATTCTGCTGCCGATGATTGGTGGGCTGCCGGTTGGATTCATTGTCGAGTACATTGCCAAGGAAGCCAAGGGTCATGGTGTGCCCGAAGTGCTCACGGCAATTGCTACCCGCAGCGGGCGCATCCGTCCGGTAGTGGTGGTGGCTAAAGCCCTGGGTTCGGCGATTACAATTGGTTCCGGCGGGTCTGTGGGCCGTGAAGGGCCCATCGTTCAAATCGGGGCGGCATTGGGTTCGGTTATTGGTCAATTTTTTAAGTTGAGCGAGCGGCGGGTGGTCAACCTGGTCGCTTCAGGTGCCGCTGCCGGTATTGCGGCCACGTTTAATGCCCCAATTGCAGGGGTTCTTTTTTCGGTCGAGGTGATCCTGGGCGATTTTGGCTTTCAAAGCCTGGGAACTGTGGTGATTTCCGCGGTCACTGCCAGCGTGGTCAGCCGGGCCATCCTGGGAGATTTTCCAGCCTTTGTGGTACCGGCCTATTCGCTTAATTCGCCATGGGAGCTGGTCCTTTACCTGGGGCTGGGGGTTCTGGCAGGTTTTGCTGCCTGGTTGTTTGTCAAACTGCTATATTTCATGGAAGATGTGTTCGATGATTGGAAGTTTCCTAATTATCTCAAACCGGCTGTGGGTGGTCTCGGCCTGGGTATCCTTGGTTTCTTTGTGCCGCAGGTGTTCGGGACGGGCTTCAACGCCATCTCCGATTTGTTGGCGGGAAAACTGGGATTGGGCCTGCTCCTGCTTTTAATTTTTGGAAAAATAGTGGCAACTTCGCTAACCCTGGGGGCAGGCGCTTCGGGCGGGGTATTTGCCCCGGCGCTGTTTACCGGGGCAATGCTGGGGGGAGCCTTTGGGACGGTTGCCAATATGCTCTTCCCGGGGATCGTGGCTTCCAGCGGGGCCTATGCCATGGTGGGGATGGCAGCCGTATTTGCCGGGGCGGCGCGTGCGCCGGTCACTGCGATTTTAATTCTTTTTGAAATGACCCAGGATTACCGGATTGTCTTGCCGCTGATGTTTGCCACGGTGATCAGCACGCTTATCGCTCAATGGCTGGAGCCAGAAAGCATTTACACCTTGAAGCTGGCCAGGCGTGGGTTGGATGTTAAAGCCAGGCGCAGTATGAACCTGATGAGTTCCATTCTGGTGGAAGATGCCATGACCCCGATTGGCGAGATGATCACTGTTTCTCCGCAAATTCCTTTGCCCCAACTGGCGCAGATCTTTCAAGAAACCTCGCATCATGGATTGATCGTGTTTAATGCACAGGGGGAACTTTACGGCATTGTGACGATCTCCGACCTGGAAAGAGCTCTGAAAGTTGATGACACCGAAGCCAAAGTGGCGGATATTTGTACGACCAACGTGTTGACCGTTTACCCGGATGAGACTTTAAACGAAGCCTTGCGCCATTTTGGTGCCCTGGATGTGGGCCGCATCCCGGTAGTCAGCCGTCACGATCCACTACATGTGATTGGGGTGCTGCGCCGGACGGATATTGTCCATGCTTATTCGAACGCCCTGGTAGACAAACAGAAAACAGATGCCCACATGACGCGCCTGCGAATGCAGAACCAGGTGGGGACCGAGTTAAAAGAGTTTATCATTTCGCCTGCCGATGTTGGATGTAACCAGCAGTTGAAAGACTTTTCATTACCCGATGAAAGTGTGATCGTCTCTATCCAACGCGGCTCGCAGATGATCGTGCCGCGCGGACGGACGCGGCTGACGGCCGGGGACAAGGTATTTATTCTAACAAAAATCGATCGTTACGCTGCGGTAGAAAAGGTTTTACGCGAAGGCAACCCGCCAGAAACACCCGAGAAATTGTAAAGAACGATCAGGGTTTGCCCTTTGGCCTATTGAGCCGTGGGGGTCGGTGTTTGCAGCGGTGGGCGCGGGCTTGAGGTGGCGGTCAGGGTAGGCGTCTGCGTGGGCAAGCCGGTTGGGGTGGCGGTCGGCACCAGGGTATGTACATACAGGCTGGGCACCCACCCGATCCGTCCTGAATTATCCTGAATTTCCAACCACAGCAGACCGTTGAAAATAAGGCTGCGGTATAAAATTGTGATCTTTTGTCCGGGCACAAGCAGACCGATGATTGGCCCGCCTGGTGATTGGTAAATCAGCAGCCCTGGCAGGTGCGCGGTGACGATTTCACCCAGTTCCAGAGTGGGGGTAGGGGTGTAGGTCAGAGTCGGCGTATTGGTTGGTGTGGGCGAGGGTGTGATGGTGAGGGTTGCGGTAAGCGTCGCCGTGGGGGTCATGGTGGGCGTGGTCGTTGGGCTGGGGCCGGGGGTAAAGGTCAGGGTTGCGGTTGGCGTAGCCGTATCGGTGGGCGGAATCAATGGATCCAATCGTTCGGCCAGCACCTGGTTGATGTGCAAGGACACGGGCTCTTTTAATCGGTCGACGATCGCCTGCTGCAGGGTGACAACCTCTTCGTAAGTCAGCTGGGTGGTCGTGGTGATCGTCAGGTTCAGGTCCAGCGTGTTTCCGACACGATAGGGCTGAATTTCAGTCAGTTCCACATTACCCAGCCGGTTAACTTCGGCTGTAACCACGGCATTAATGGTCTGGTTTTGGGCGGCTACCTGAAAAAACCTCAGACTTAAATAACTTAGCGGCACCAGGATGACCAGTGTCAGGAAAGCCGAAAGCAGCAGGCTGCCTGGCAGGCGGTGTTCACCTTCAGGATTGCTGCGGCCAAACCCGCGCAGAAAAAAGACCAGCACCGAAGAAAACGCGATCGTCACGGTGTTGGTGGTGAACAGCAGCAGTGCTCCCCCGGCAACATCGCCCCGTCCCAATGCCACGCCAATTCCTATGGTGCACAGCGGGGGCATGAGGGCCGTGGCGATGGCGACCCCTGGCAGGGCTGCCGAGAGATTTTTTTGGGTCAGGGCATATGCCGCGGCCACGCCGCCGGCCAGGGCAATCACCAGATCGATGGGCGTCGGGCGGGTTCGCGATAATACTTCTTGCGGCAGGGTCTGCAAACTGAGAATGGGCAGCTTGCCGTTGAGAAAAGTGATCAAAGCGGACAGCACAATCGCCAGCAGCGCCCCGCGCAGCAGCGCGCTGATCGCCCGACGCAGCATGAGGGTGTCGCCGGTGATCGAAGCCAGGCCAATCCCAATAATTGGCGACATTAATGGCGCGACCAGCATGGCGCCGATGATCACTGCCGGGGAATTGGTAATCAACCCCAGGGTTGCGATACTGGTAGAGAGCACCACCAGCAACAAGTAATCAAAACCGGGGGAAGCCAACGGGGTAATTTCCGCGATGACTTCCTTGCGGCGGGTGTAAGGCAAGGGGTGGATTACGCGTTCGTATATCCGAGAAAAGAACGAGTTTTTATTGCTTTTCACCATTTTCCTTCGCCATATCCGCCAGCTCAGGCCAGGGCCGGTCCGAGTTTGTCAGCATAAAATCCACTTCAGAAATCAATTCAGAATAGGCTTCATCTGAAAGGATGTGGTCGCGAAACAGGGAAATGATCGAAGCGCGTTGTACCTGGAGCATTTCTCGCCAGGCCTCCGCCATCTCTTCATGATGGAGAAATGGGTCATTTTCTAATGTCTTTTGCTGTTCCTCGGTGGCCTTTTTCGTACGCTTTTTGAGCAAGGGCTCGAGGATTTGCCAGGTATATTCAGAGATCAGGCCCAGCCTGCTCAGTTCTTCCAGGCGAGTTTGGGCAGCCCGCATGGCTACTGCCCGGCCGTGGCGCAGTTCAAAATAAAAGTGACTGGAACTGGTCTGGATGATTCCGGTGGATTTAATCAGCGGTTTCATGGTCAGCCCCTCAACCAGCAGGGTGAAGAGCACCACACCAAAGGCCATGGCCTGCAGCTGGTCGCGGAAAGGCAGGTTGATCGGCAGGCTTAACGCCAGTGCCAGAGAGATTGCCCCGCGCAGCCCTCCCCAAAACAGAATGTGCTTATACGTAAAGGGCAGCCCTTTGCGGAACCAGGTCAGGCCGTAGACGGTTACTGCGCGGGCGATAATGACCGCCAGGATGCCGAAGAGAATGGAGAGGGCATTGTTGATCAGTAAAGATAGATCGATTTGCAGGCCAATGATCAGGAAGACAAATGAGTTGGCCAGGAAGGCCACATATTCCCAGAAATTAAAAACCACGATGCGCGTGGTGGAAGACATCCCGCGCGGGCCAAATTTGCCCGAAGCCAGACCGGCGGCTACCACCGCCAGAACACCGCTTACCCCCAGCATGTATTCCGCAACCAGGTAGGATCCGTAAGCCAGGATCGTCGTCAGGGTGGTTTCGATCAGGTAGTTATCGATCTGGCCGATCAGCTGCGAGATGATGAGGCCTGAGATAACCCCTACCAGAATGCCACCGCCGGCGACGATAAAGAATTGGCCAATACTGGTGGATAAATCAAAATGTCCGGTCAGCGCCACCACCAGCATCAGGTTGAAAATGACAATGGCGGTGCCGTCATTGAGCAAACTCTCACCTTCCAGCAGAACCTGCAGGCGTTTGGGAACGCCCACCGTGCGGAACAGGGCCACCACAGCCACCGGGTCGGTAGCGGCAATTAATGAGCCAAAGACCAGTGCCACGGCAATCGGGATCCCGGCTGTAAATGAAACCAACCCGCCTACCAGCAGAGTGGTCAGGACTACCCCAGGGATGGTCAACATCAGGATCAGGGGCAGTTCCTTGATAAGATCGTCAACATCTAATAAGAATGCCGCTTCAAAAACCAACGGCGGTACGAGAATCACGAGGATTAATTCCGAGGTGAAGTTGGGAACAGCGGTGCGCCCGATGAGCGTCAGCCCGAACCCAACCACCACCAACCCGACCGTATAGGGAATGCGCAGCCTTTGCGCCACCAGGCTGACCACAGCAGAAATCAGCAGCAGACCGATGATGATTTCCTCGACCTGGACGAATTCCCCGCCGGTGTGAACGCCTTCAACGATTGGGGTCGTGCATCCGGAAAGAAAGAATAGAATCAGCCCCAGTGCGCAAAGGCGGGGTAAAAGCAAGAGCCGGGGATTTTTATTCATTCGGATCCTGTCGCAGGGCGCCAGATGATCAACCGTTGGTACCTTTCTCTTAATGCATCTGCACAGCCGTACTGGGCACAGAAGATGGTCGCGATGAATGGATACAGGTGGCGATTACCGATGGTCATAGAAGGCCTAATGTGAATAAGTTTGATCCTATTATACTTAAGATTGGACGCTGATTGTTGTCTGAGATTCGATTGTGAACGAAGAAGATGAAAATCTTGTGCAGGACTATCCCCGAAATGCAGGATTAAATCTGTCAGAATAATGATCGGTAAAAGTCAATTCGCACCAGCGTGAAACGTCTCATCTTCCTCGACGAGGCTCTTCCTGGTTACAAGCAACACAATGATGATCAGGGATGCCACAACAAACGAGACTGGAATGGCAATGAACAGTGTTCCTTGGGCAACAAACTCACCCACAAAATCGAATAGCGCAAGCCCCAGCAGGAGATTGAGGCTGAGCCGGTCGCGACGAGTCATGAGGATAAAGCTTACCAAGAACAAGATCCCCACCAGGAAACCTGAGACCATAAAAATCCGGTAATCGAGAGAGACGAATTGCCTGATGCCACCAAGATCCACCATGAAGGCATAAGTGACAAACATGTGCTGAACGAATTTCTCAAGTGAGAGGATCATTAAGAGGACTAGTGGAAACGAGAGCCTGCTCTTCATATTGACCTCCGCTGGATTGATGGGGCAATATGTGCGGTTAGGATGTTTTTTGTGATCTTTTCTCCAAAAAGCTTTCCACATCGGCGGCAGTGGGCAGCGAATTCATCGCCCCCAGGCGGGTTACGGAAAGGGCCCCGACGGCGCTGGCAAAGCGCACGGCGGCCTTCAACGCCAACCCGCGGGCCAGGGCCACTGCCAATGCACCGTTGAAGGCATCTCCGGCGGCGGTGGTGTCCACGGCTTTGACGGCAAACGCCGGAATAAGCACATCCTCTTCCTTCGCTACCACCCGGCAGCCCTGCGCCCCCAGGGTCACTACCAGGTGCGGTACCTGCTGGCTCAGCCAGATAAAGGCTGATTTAAGAGAACCCGCCTGGTTGGCAATGCTGCGGCTGAGAAAATCCAATTCGGTTTCGTTGGGGGTCAGGTAGTCGATCTGTTCGAGCAGTTCAACCGGGATATGGTCGGGCGGTGCAGGGTTGAGGATGACCGGCACCCCATGCCGCCTGGCGATTTGCACGGCTTTCAGATCGGCCGCTATGGGCACTTCTAATTGGATTAAGAGGCAGTCGGCTGCGGCAATCGCTGCTTCAGCCTGCTGCACTTCGTCCGTCGTCAGGCGCATATTCGCTCCCGGGGCCACACCGATCAGGTTCTCGCCGTTCTCGCTGACAAAGATAAAAGCCACCCCTGAGGGGGTATCTTCATCCCAGAATATGTGCTCGAGATGCATGCCCTCTGCCTGGTAAGCCTGGTGACAGCCCCGCCCATATTCATCCCGGCCCAGCTTGCATACGAAGGTTACCTCGGCGCCCAACCGGGCAGCCGCTACGGCCTGGTTGGCGCCTTTGCCTCCCAGAGCCTGCAAGAAGCGTGGGCCGATTACCGACTCGCCTACTTTTGGCAGGCGCGGCAGCTGCAGCACCAGATCTGTGTTGGCGCTCCCTACGACGACAATTTTCGGATGGGTCTTCATAGCCAGAATTATATATGGAAGGCCGGGTTGGGCACCAGTACCGGCTGCCCGTTTTGATCCATCACTCGCTGTGGGAACCCCCCGCGGCGGGTGATTTCTTCATAATCGTAAGCAGTGGCACTGGGCCAGATGGAGAAAAAAACCAGCGGTACGCGTCCTACATTGACCGTGCGGTGCGCCCAGGCCAGCGGTGTGTAGAGGATGGCGCCTGGGACGAGGTCCATCTCGCGGTGCTCCCCCTGGCGCGACTGGAGCAGCAGCCGCCCTTGCCCGCTTACCCCAAGGTACACTTCGTCTCCATCCTGCTGCGCGGCGTGAAAATGACCTTTCGTCATGAAATACTCACCTCCAACCGCACCGGGCTGAAGAATGGTCAGGCCAAAGCTCAGCATACTTCCGGACAGCCCATCGCGCAGGTCGACAAATTCATAGATGAGCGGGTTGTGGGCAGCCAGGCTCTGGACCTCGGCCGTTTGCGAGAAGATATTGGCGATCTCAGAAAGCCGCCGCAGGACAGACCTGGCGCCGGGATGATTGCGAAACGATTCTGGGGTTAAAGTTAATTGAAATGGCAGCATGGCGATTCCTTATTTATAATCTTATCATGACCAACTTGATTTCATCCACTTCGATTTCCGTTCGCCGCGGTCTGCCCGCGGACCTGCCCCAATTGGCCGACCTGGTTGATCGCTCCTTTGCCGAGGAGGGCCAGGAACGCAGTCACATTTCACAAATCCTGCCGCACCTTTTTACTCCACCCCGCGCCGGGGATTATTTCATCGCCGAAATGGACGGGCGCATGGTGGCGACCATTGGATTGTATCCCTACCCGCTGCGCGTGGGTGAGGTGATCTTTCAAACGGCCGGAGTGGGACAGGTTTGCACCCTGCCCGAAGCGCGGGGTAAAGGGGCGATGTCCAGCCTGCTGCGGGCAGTTTGTCTGGAGGCGGATCGCTACGATTTTACCTGGTTGTACGGCGACCGGCTGCGCTATGGGCGGTATGGCTGGACCGCAGGGGGCTGCACCTACCGTTTTGAAACCGGGCAGCGTTATTTGCCACCCCAGCCCGATGGCGAGGTAGAAGCTTTCGATCCCGACCGCCATCTAGACCGCCTGCAGGCTGCCCTGGCTCGCCTTCCGCAGAGCGTGATTATGCCGGATGACGAGTTGCGATTGAGCCTGCACGGCCAATCTGCACAGCGGCTGCAGGGTGCATTTTTGGGCCGGTCCTTCGTCCTCGGTCGTGACGGCGGGGAGGTGGTACTGGCGGGTGATGGCGATCCGGCTGAACTGGGTGCCCTGCTGGCACATCTGGCAGCCGGACACCAGCAGATCCATGTCGACTGCGCGCCCCAGCCGTCCGCGCTGTTAGAAGCTTGCCTGGCGTATTACAGCCAACTCAGGGTCTTGCCTTCGGCCAGTTTCCGGGTTGGGAATCTGGTGTCATTTCTACGCAAGGCGGCAGAACTCGCCGGCGAAAGCAGCATCTCTGCCGGGGTGGAAGTGGGCCTGGTCAATACCGGCAACGGCCAACGCGCAACCCTGGTCTGCCAGAATGGTGGGATGCATGTCGCGGACGGTGCCGGTCAGGGGGCCTACCACCTTGGACACCAGCGCCTTTCTGAGGTGTGCTTTGGTCTGCTGCCGCTATCCTTGCTGCTGCCTGGCCTGCCAGAGGGCTCGCCATTCAGGCGGGTGCTGCCAGTTAAGATCTTTATCTCGGAACTGTTTGCCCTCTAGGGTTGGACGATTCCGGTGGAGATTTGCCGTTTTATCCGTTGAAAATGCCGTCTGCGTGCTTCCTGTTAGGATTCTGTAAGGTATTAATCGCGACTTTACCTTACAATTTTGTTATACTATAGTCAGGTAATAGTAATAAAGAAGTTAGTTATTCGAAAAGGCAAACTTGGTGAAAACCAGGGGCGCAAAGCTATGGGTCTAAAGTCCGCAAGGGCTATGACTGCCAGGCCGCCGAAGGAGATCTAGCATTACACTCTCACAGCGTTCACCCGCTGGCGGCCTGGTATTTCCCGCCAGCGTTTTTAATTCAGGGAGGTACGGATAATGAATGTAAACACCAAAATCTTAAGACAAACAGGCATCTGGTTGGCGAGTTTGATTATCCTGACCTCCCTGGTGGTATCCCCGCTTGGGACGGGGATCGTTCAGGGAGTACAGCCGGACGCTTCACAGGCTGGTTACATCATTCGCGCCTCTTCGGCTGACCTGGCCGCTGCCGCCGTCACCAACTGTGGTGGGCAGGTAACCTCTTCACTCGAAATCATCGAAAGCGCGGGGGCCGTACTTTCTGCGGATCGCCAAAACTGCGTTTTGGGCCAGAGCGGCGTGCTGTCGATCACAGCCAATACAGCGGTGATGGTCGCCGGGGGTAATCCGGGCGATGACGAGAAGAACAAAGAGAAAGAGAAGGAAAAAGAAAATAAGAAGGAAACCTTTGGTAAGGCCCCCCAAACCGATTATGCGGATGTGACCGGAGCCGACCTGGTTTGGACCAGGGGGAATGTGACCGGTAACCAGGTCACCGTCGCAGTGGTGGATACCGGGATCGAAACGCTTAAGGGTCTGGATGACAACCGGGTTGCCGCCTGGGTCGATTTTGTGGATGGAAAAAAGAAGCCGGTAGACCCCAACGGGCACGGTACGCATGTCGCCGGAATGATTGCCAACAGCCAGATGGGAGCCGATGGCGAGGCCAACGGCATGGCACCCGGCGTGGACCTGGTGGTGGTGCGGGTGCTGGGCGAGAATGGCGGCGGAACGTATGAGAACGTGATCAAGGGTATTCAATGGGTGGTGAAAAACCAGGCGAAATACAATATCCGCGTGATGAACCTGTCGCTGGTGTCGCCCGCCCAATCGCCTTACTGGGCCGACCCGCTGAACCGCGCCGTCACCGCGGCCTGGGCCAGTGGTATTACCGTGGTTGCCGCAGCAGGGAACGGCGGCCCGGGGCCGATGACGATCTCTGTGCCGGGCAATAATCCCTACGTGATTACGGCTGGCGCGTTTACCGATGCTTACACTCCCATGGTGTTTGACGATGATTACCTGACGCCTTTCTCGGCGGCAGGTCCAACCCTGGATGGGTTTACCAAGCCGGATGTACTCGCCCCGGGCGCGCATATAGTCTCGACCATGCCCAACAGCAGCTATGTTGCCAAAAACCACCAGGCCAACCGCGTGAGCAGTGATTATTTCTCAATGGCTGGTACGTCGCAGGCTTCAGCAACGGTATCCGGGGTAGCTGCGCTGGTGATTTCTGCCCATCCGGAACTGAGCCCTAACCAGGTTAAGTACCGCATTATGGCTTCTGCTATGCCCTGGATGTCGGTTGAGCCGCTGCAGGCTGTTTACAGCATCTGGCAGCAGGGGCATGGACGATTGAATGCACCGGACGCGGTCTTTGGCGAGCTGAACGGAGAAGCCAACCTGGGTATGGATATCCGCGCCGATCTGGCGGATGAGACCCACTACGAAGGCTTTTCATTCTATGATCAGGAAACCGGCTTGTTCAAGCTGCGCGGTGATTATGCAAGCCTGGGCGGCGGCTATGCCACATGGGACGGTGATTATACCGCTGGCGTTGGCGCACTCGGTGCCTGGAGCGGTGCCATCGGCGCGTGGTCGGGTGCGATCGGGGCCTGGAGCGGTGCGATCGGAGCGTGGTCGGGTGCGATCGGGGCCTGGAGCGGTGCCATTGGAGCGTGGTCGGGTGCGATCGGGGCCTGGAGCGGTGCCATCGGAGCGTGGAGCGGTGCCATCGGGGCCTGGAGCGGTGCCATCGGAGCGTGGTCGGGTGCGATCGGTGCCTGGTCCGGCGGGTACACCGTCTGGGCAGGTGGGGTGGAGGCCTGGACGGGCAGCGAACCCTGGGCCGACAAAGGTTATTCCGAATCGGGTTTCGTGCACGCTTTCATAACTGGAACCGGGGTAAGTTCAGCAGCCACGGTTTCAATCAGCCAGTGGGTAGATGAACCGTAAACAGTAAGCGTTGATTTCAACAGGCGTTTTGCATTGAAAAATGCAAAACGCCTTTTTTAAACTACCGGCATGCGATCCAGATCAACCCGCGCGCCCAGCCGCAGGAAAACATCTCGGGCGTCGTCTAACAGGCTTTGAGCGGTTGTGCTGTCTCCGTTGGCCAATATCACAGACGATAAGATAACTTGCGAACGGGCCTGCTCCACCTGGTTGCCCATGGAGCCGAACAAATGGATGCTCTGCCGCAGTCCTTCAATGGCCGCTTCCATTTTTCCGCCCTGGGCAAGTTCAACCTGGGACCACAGCCGCAGTACATGCGCGCGTTCTTCTGACAGGGTGGAAGAATCAGATGGCTTAAAGAATTGCAGGGCGTTTTTTGCTGCCGAGATCGCTTCAGGCAAATCTCCCTGGCGCAGCCAGGCCAGACCGGAGTAAACCTCACCATAAATGCGGTGTTCGGTGACGCCGATCTCATCAAATATTTTCTTGCTTTTTTGACAGTAGCTCAATACCTGCTCCCAATCTTCATGGAACAGTGCATAACGAGCCAGATGCAGGTAAGCCAGCCCGACATGGTAAGAATGGCCGATACGCTGCGCGGAAAGCAGCGCCTGAGAGAAGCTTTTGTAGGCGTTTTCAAAATCGCCCTGTTCCAGGTACACCAGACCGAGGTTGCTGTTAATTTCAATCGTTCCTTCGACATCCCCCAGGGAACCATGCAGTTCTATACTGCGCTTAAAATTCTCCAGTGCGCTGTTCCAGGCACCTCTTCGCCAGTTGAGCAGCCCCAGGTTGTTGTAGGTCCGCGCCACGGCGTTGACATCGCCAATTTGTTTGCGGATCTCCAGACTGCGCTGTACGTATTTGCTGGCCTGTTCGAGATGGCCCTTCTGGTAAGCCACGCCCCCCAGCCGGTTTACAATGGAGGCGATGGTTTCGTATTCGTCGGTGTTTTCGACCAGATCCAGCCCGCGCTTTAATGTGTCTTCAGCCAGGTCCAGGCTGCCGCGCCTCAAGAAAATCCATCCGGTGGCATTTAGAATCTTGGCCTGTTCGATCGGAGAAGGCTCAGATTCTTCCTGGCGCGCCGCCTGGGCCTCAGCCAGCATGGCCAGGGCCTGTTCGTAGTTGCCCTGACGTTCGTAAGCGGAGCTCAATTTTCCCAATAAGCTGCTTCGCTGGCGGGCCGTCTGCACGCGGTCGCGCGTGGCCAGGAGATCCAGCGCAGTCTGGTAATGCTGGACGGCATCCGGGTAATTGCCGATAAATACCAGCACATCCGCCAGGCCGATGAGCGCCTCTATCTCTTGCTCGGGTTCATGATCGATGCGTTGGAGCAGGTCCAAGGCCTGTTCAAAGCTTTGCCTGGCCTGCTGGTTGGCGTAGTTGTGCGCTTCTTTTCGGCCAGCCAGCAGCAGGTAATGCAGCGCTCGATCTGAGCGCGGACTCCACGAATAATGCCGGGCCAGCAGTTCGGTCAGTTCATCCAATCGCTCCGGATAAATGCGCTCAATCGCTTCACCGACCTTCCCGTGTAATTCATTGCGTTCGCTTTTGAGCAGCGCACTGTAGATGGCATCTGAAACAAGCACATGCTTAAAATAGTAGTCGAAGTCGGTCAGACCGGCCACAGGCAGGATGAATCCGCGCTGCTCGAGGTCATCGAAACAGGCCTGCAGGGCAACGTCATCAAACTCCTCCTGGCGCAGCACATCTTGAAGTACTTGCGAACTGAAATTGCGCCCGATCACCGAAGCGATTTGCAGAACGCGGCGCTGGGTGGGTTCCATGCGGTCAAAACGGGCCAGGATCAACCCCTGGAGGGTATCGGGGACCCCCAGGGTCCCGGTCAGGGTGCCGGTTGCCGGTTGCCAGTGCCCATTAATGTAATGGATTTTCTGCTCATCGATTAACATGCGCAGGATTTCTTCCAGATAGAGCGGGTTTCCGGCCGATCTGCTGAGAATTTGTTCGTGCAGCATGGGGGGAAGTTTCGGCACCGCCAGCAGTTCAGCGAGCAGTTTTTCACTTTCTGTGGGGGTTAACTGCACCAGGCTGAGCCGCAAACACTGCTTGCCAAGGTAGCGTTCAGCTTTTTGCACCAACCTGTCCAGCGCTTCATCCTGGTAATGGCGCGAGATGCACAGACATAACAGGGGCGTTTCGAGAGCGCTGTCCAACATGAAATCCAGCAGGTCGAGTGAGGTCTCATCTGTCCAATGCAAATCCTCAAAAATGAGCACCAGGGGATTTAAGCGCGCTTCAGCCGCTAACACCTGGCGTACAGCCAGAAAAATGCGCTGGCGCAATTGAGCGGCTTCGAGGTAGCGGATGCGCTCCGCAACTTCAGACCGGTCGAGGCCAACGCCAAGCAGTACACATAGGAAAGGCAGCGTTTCTGAAGGGTTGATGCCGGATAAGCGGTTAACCCGGTCCTTGATCGTCGATACGGCCAGGGGTTCCGGTGTGTTCTGATGTAATCCAAAAAGACCGCGCATTAGATCCTGGAAAATCCAGTAAGGTACCATCCGGCGGTAAGTGTAGCTGTGCCCGATCAGCACGCGCACCGGCAGCGGTCGGAGGTAGGCGCGCAGTTCAACCGTCAGGCGGCTTTTGCCGATCCCGGCCTCACCTTCGATAAAAATAAACTTGCCCTGATGCCTGGCGATGAGCTGGTCGGCGGCATCGTGCAGCTGGCGGATCTCGGTTTCGCGCCCTATCAGGGGAGCGCTCAACCCTTCCACGCCGCGCACCGAACCAGGAGCGATGCGCGGACCAACCAGGCGATAAGCGTTAATGGGGTAGTCATAGCCCTTGACCTGCAGCGGAGGGAGCGTTTCGAAGTCAAACAATGGCCGGGTAAATTGGTAAACGGTTTGCGAAACCCAGATGGCGCCCGGATCTGCATTTTGCTCAATGCGAGCTGCCAGGTTCACTGTATCGCCAATCGCCGTGTAGTTCATCATCAAACTGGAACCCATGGAGCCAACGATCACGATCCCGCTGTGCAGGCCGATGTGCAGGCGCAGTTCTTCGCTCTGATAGCGCTCCTGCACCTCCTGGCTGAAGCTGGCAATTTCTTGCTGCATATCCAGCGCCGCGCGGATGGCCATTTCGGCATTATTTTCCTGGGCAATTGGCGCGCCAAAGATGGCCATCAAGCCGTCGCCAATAAATTTATCGACCATCCCCTCGAATTTGTATACGCTGCGCGCCATGCGGTTGGCGAACTGCTGCACCAGAACAAATAACTCTTCGGTATCCAGGCGTTGAGAAAGGCCGGTAAAGCCTGACAGGTCGGCAAACAGCAAGGTAACATTGCGCCGCTGTCCGGCGGCTTCCAACCCGGCCTGGCGAAAGCGCTCCAGCAGGTCCGCGCCCATCATCACCCCCACCTGTTCGGGCAGGACCGCCAGGTTGGGCATGCCGGAAAGCGGCCCGGATTCCAGCATACCCGTAGCGCTTAAACGGCTGCCACAGTTGCCGCAGAACCGCATTCCAGGGGGATTATTGAAACCGCATTTTCGGCAGAGAAGGGCAGGCATGCCGGGAAACTCCTGACGGGAACGGACGCCCAAGGCGGAGCACACGCTCAAATAAAGATAAATGGTTCTCGATATTTAAATTATAACTCAACCCGTTATAGTAGAATCGTTCCCAGGAGAATCAATTATGAATGACGATCAAGTTCAGATTCGATTGGCAGTTGTGACCGGCGGGCATGCTTTTGATGTGCCCAATTTTCACCGTTTATTCCGTCGTTTAGCAGGGTTGGATGCCTACGTGCAGTCGATGGATGATTTCGCATCCTCCTCTCAGGAAACCCGCGATGCATATGACGGCATCGTTTTTTATCATATGTTGAAAGGAACCCCGGTGGAAACGGGCCAGCCCTGGTATTCCGGGAAACCGCTTTTGGCGCTGGAAAGGCTCAAGGAGACGGGTCAGGGGCTGGTGGTGCTGCATCATGCCCTGCTGGCCTACGAGGAATGGCCGGTGTGGCGCGAATTGAGCGGGATCAACCCTACCTTGCGCAGCTACCATCACGGCCAGGTGGTGAAAGTGCACGTGCTAAACACCGAACATCCGATCACGGCCGGTCTGGCAGATTTCGAGCTGGTAGATGAGACCTATGTGATGGATGAACCGGACGCGGGCAATGAGATCTTGCTGGCGACGGATCACCCGCAGAGTGTGAAAGCGCTGGCCTGGACGCGCCGTTTCGGCCGCTCAAAGGTGTTTTCATTGGCATTGGGGCATGATGATGAGGCCTGGAGCAACCCGCACTTTGGTGAGGTGCTGCACAGGGGAATCGCGTGGACGGTGACAGACTAGACGCGTCAATTATGAAGTATTGAATTTAACCGCAGATCGGCACAGATCAGTCAGACCATCTCCTGGGAATTGACGCCTCCCGGATCCAACCGGTATCAATTTTGGGATGGTCGAATTGGAGATATAATTATTGCCAGCGAGGTTTTGATGTCTGATCTAATTTTTCCCCCCGGCCCAAAAATGACCCTCAATCTTGGAATATTTGGCGTGTTCCGCCGGGACCCGATCCGTTTTTTCTTCCAGATGTCCCGCTACGGGCCAATATCCCACACGAAATTGTTCGGCGCCGACGTCTATATGCTCAACGATCCCGAAATGATCCGGGAAGTGCTGGTAACGGAGGCAAAAAATTTCCACAAGAGCCGTGGACTGCGCCTGGCGCGGCGCATTCTGGGCAACGGCCTGCTGACCAGTGAGGATGATTTTCACCTGCGCCAGCGTCGTCTGGCCGCACCAGCTTTTCACCACAAGAAGATTGCCGCTTATGCGCGGACCATGGTCGCATATGCCGCCCGGACGGGAGAGCGCTGGCAGCCCGGGCAGCAGGTAGACATGGCGAAAGAGATGATGCGCCTGACCCTGGCGATCGCTGGAAAGACTCTGTTTGACGCTGATGTGGCCGGTGAGGCCGATGAAATCGGTGCGGCCCTGACGGATGCCATGCACCTGTTTTTGCGCACTTCGTCCCCGTTGTATCCCATTCTTTCTCGCCTACCGCTGCCATCCAACCGGCGCTATGCCCAGGCACAGAAACGTCTGGACCAGACGGTCTACCGCATGATCGCCGAGCACCGCCGGGAAGCACAACGCGACGACCTGTTGGGTTTAATGCTGGAGGCACAGGATGAAGAGGGCGGCACAGGCAGCATGAGCGACCTGCAGCTGCGCGACGAATCGATGACCATCTTCCTGGCCGGGCATGAAACCACGGCCATCGCCACCACCTGGACCTGGTACCTGCTGGCCCAACATCCCGAGGTGCAGCAAGAACTGCGTGCCGAACTGCGGCGCGTGCTGGATGGGCGGCTGCCTGATTTTGAGGACCTGCCCCAACTGGTGTATACGCGCCGGGTGCTGGCAGAAGCCCTGCGTCTTTACCCGCCAGCGTATGTGATTGGCCGTGAACCGGTCCGGGATGTGCAGGTCGGCGGCTATATCCTGCCGGCCGGATCGACGGTTTTCATGAGCCAGTACATCATGCACCGTAATCCGAGCTACTTCCCGGATCCAGAGCGCTTTGATCCACAGCGCTGGACACCGGAGGCGGAAGCTGACCGGCCAAAATATTCTTATTTCCCCTTTGGCGGCGGGCCGCGGGTGTGTATTGGCGAACAATTTGCCTGGACTGAAGGCATCCTGGTGTTGGCGACCTTAGCCCAGCACTGGCGCCCGCGCCTGAAAGGCAGCGCACCGGTCGGGCTGCAGCCCATGATTACCCTGCGCCCACAAGGCGGGGTGCCGATGGTGCTGGAACAGGTTGAGTAGCATTTCGACTGGCGATGAATCAGCTATCGTTTACAATGGAATATGATGTGGCTTGCAATGATGCGAGCGGCTATTTGTGAAATGGGCCGGCTTTCGGCTCGATAATCTATTTTTGTTGGAGGGATCATGAAGTCCATGTTATTCGTTTGGGGAGGCTGGAGCGGCCACGAGCCGCAGCAGTGTGTGGATGTTTTTGCCCCGATCATGCGCGCCGAAGGATACCAGGTGGATATTTTTGACAACCTGGATGTATACCTGGATGTAGAAAAGCTCAAGCAGTATGACCTGATCAGCCAGGTGTGGACGATGGGTGAGATCGGCAAGGAACATCTGAAAAATTTGCTCGAGGCGGTCAAGAGCGGGGTTGGCTTTGCCGGATGGCATGGTGGCTCGGGAGACTCGTTCCGCCAGGAAACCGAATACCAGTTTATGGTTGGCGGGCAGTGGGTGGCCCATCCGGGCGGCGTGATCGATTACCGGGTAAACATCACCAATCACACCGATCCCATCACCGCCGGGCTCGAAGACTTTGACATGCACTCAGAGCAGTACTACATGCATGTTGATCCTGCCAACGAGGTGCTGGCGACCACGACGTTTAATGGCGAACACGCCCCGTGGATCGACGGAACTGTGATGCCGGTGGTATGGAAGCGGGCCTATGGGCAGGCCAGGGTTTTCTACTGCTCGCTGGGTCACGTGGCCAAAGATTTTGAGGTGCCCCAGGCGCGCGAAATTGTACGCCGGGGGATGCTCTGGGCGACCAGATAATCAGCCTTGTTTAACCACCCGGCGGTTCGCCGCCGGGATGGTTGGCGTTCCTGGAGGAAAAGATGGAAAGTGTGAAAACTGGCATTATCGGCTGCGGAAATATAAGCAGCATTTATTTAAAAATGACTAAGACATTTCCGATCCTGGAAGTTGTGGCGCTGGCCGACCTGCAAGTTGAACGCGCCCAGGCCAGGGCCGCCGAATACGGCATCCCGCGGGTTTGCACGGTAGAAGAGATGCTGGCGGATCCTTCGATCGAGATCATCCTGAACCTGACCACGCCCAATGCCCACGCCCAGGTAGCCCTGGCAGCCCTGGCGGCGGGAAAGTCAGTCTACAATGAGAAGCCGCTCGCTATCCAGCGCAAAGATGGCCAGGCCATGCTGCTCCTGGCTGCCGAGAAAGGCCTGCGCGTCGGCGGCGCGCCCGACACCTTCCTGGGCGCCGGGCAGCAGACCTGCCGCAAGCTGATCGATGACGGAGTGATCGGCGTGCCGGTGGCGGCAACCGCCTTTATGACCTGTCACGGCCATGAAAGCTGGCACCCCGATCCGGAGTTTTACTACCAGGTGGGCGGCGGTCCGATGTTCGATATGGGGCCCTACTACCTGACCGCCCTGGTCAATCTGCTCGGACCGGCCCGGCGCGTGGCGGGCTCGGCGCGGATCAGCTTCCCCCAGCGCACGATTACCAGCCAGCCCAAGAACGGCAAAGTGATTGAGGTCGAAGTGCCAACCCATGTGGCGGGGATCATCGATTTTGCCGCGGGGGCGGTGGGCACAATCATCACCAGTTTCGACGTGTGGAAAGCCGAACTGCCGCGCATCGAAATTTACGGCAGCGAAGGGACCTTAAGCGTGCCGGATCCCAATACCTTTGGCGGGCCGGTGCGTTTGTGGCGCTCCGATGCCAAAGAATGGGAAGAAATCGCTCTGCTGCCCAATTACGGCAACAACTGGCGCAGCCTGGGCGTGGCCGATATGGCTCATGCCCTGCGCAGCGGGCGACCGCACCGCGCCAACGGCGAGTTAGCCTACCATGTGCTCGATATCATGCATGCCTTCCACGATGCTTCCGACGAAGGGCGCTTCATCGAGCTGAAATCCACCTGCCAGCGGCCGGAGCAGCTCAAGGCTGACCTGCCGGTTGGGGTTTTAGATTAAACAAAAAATGGGTGTCAGGACCAGCAGCGCCGGTCCTGACACCCATAAATATCCAGATTATTCTCAAATCAGGGCTTTGGCCCACTTAATAAAGGCCGGGAAGATCACTTCCGCGTCCATCAATTCCGGGTGCCAGCGTTTCTCGTGCTCGCACAACAGCCAGCCGTCGTAGCCGTTGGCCTTGAGCAAGCCGATCGACTCCGCCAGCGGCAGATCGCCGGTTCCGGGCAGCACATAGCGCCAGCCGACTTTCTCTCCATCCGCGAATTTTTCATGCATGGCTTGCGGATGGTTGGGGTCGAAGACGGCATCCTTGACATGGCAGTAGCCGACGCGCGGGCCGATCGCGGCGTAGGTTTCTTGTGGGGTCTCGCCGCCGGCGCGGTAGGTGTGACCCATATCCCATAAGGCGCCAAAGTTCTGGTTAGGGATGCTGTCCAGGAGCAGCTTGCAGTCGCGCGCTTTGATCCACAGGTCGTGGGTCTCGAAGACCCAGCGGATATCGCGCGCGCCGTCCAGGGCCAGGATCTCCTCGATCATGTCGCAGCCGGTTTTGGCCAGCTCGGCGCGGGTGTGCTTTTCCAGGTCGCCGCCGCCAAAGATGCGCACGATTCCCGCGCCCAATCCGCGCGCGGTGACGATGGTGCGTTTGGCTTCGTCCAGGTTGCGATCATGGGATTCGACCGCGCAGGCCTGGATGCTCGAACTGATGGCGCTCACTTCCAGCCCGGCGTCGTTGATCTGGCGGCGGGTTTGAGCGACCTGCGTGGTAAACAGGGGATGGGTGGTGATATCGAGCGTATCCAGGTATCCGCGAAAATCAACCCCGTCAAAACCGTACTCGCGCCCGCGGGCGCATATGGTATCCAGGTCCCAGGTAGGGGCTCCCAGAGTCATGAAGCTGAGTTTCATGAATTCCTCCAGTCCTTTTGTTTATTTAACCACGGAGCCACGGAGGACACCGAGAAAAAATTTTTGTGGTCCGCGGAGTGCAACCGTTTTTTGTTGTTTCACCATGAAGAACATGAACAAGAATTGAGGTGTGCAGGCCAACATGGTGTGAGCAGGCTATTGATTTGGGGCGTTTATTTGTGATGAACTGCCGCCGCCTGGCGGCGGCAGTTCATCACAAAGTCGAAATGATTAATGGAGCGAGGCACTGACGTCGGCGATTTCGCCGCCGCCGGTGACGGTCTTCTCGAAGCGCGAGGTGGCGATTAGCTCGTTCAGTTTGGTTTCGTACAGGTCTTCGTCCAGGGGCAGGTCCACCGTCTGGCCCAGCCAGGAAGAAAGCATGATGGCGTTGCCCAGGGAAAGGCCGCGGATGCCCTCGGTGCCGTGGGCGATAAGCGGCGAGGATGGATTGCGGATGGCAGCTGCGAAGGCCTCGGTGACGACGGCATGGCTTGAACCGCCGGTCGTCTCGTACGGCACCTCTTCGACCTGGTTGGGCACCTTGGCGAACAGCTCGGGCGTGTTTTCAAGGAAGTCGATCATCGACTTCTGGTTGCGGGTGAAGAGGATCTTGCCGCCTTCCACCACAACTTTGCCGTTTTCTCCGATGATCTCCAGGCGGTTGGTGCCGGGCGATTCAGCGGTGGTGGTGACAAAATGGCCGACCATGCCGTTTTCGTGCTGGAAGAAACCAGTAACTTCGTCTTCGACTTCGATGTTGTGGTACTTACCGATGGCGGCGAAACCGGTCACCTTGTTGGGCAGGCCGACCAGCCATTGGTAGAGATCCAGGTTGTGAGGGCACTGGTTGAGCAGCACGCCGCCGCCCTCGCCGCGCCAGGTGGCGCGCCAGCCGCCGTTATCGTAATAGGCCTGGGTGCGGAACCAATCGGTGACGATCCAGGTGGTGCGCACCAGTTTGCCCAACTCGCCGCCATCGATCATGGCCTTGAGCTTTTTGAACATGCCGTTGGTGCGCTGCTGGAACATGATCGCGAAAATGAGGTTGGGGTATTTCTGCCTGGCCTCAGCGTAGACATCATTCATTTTGTGCGCGTCTTTGACGTGCACCGCCTCGGGCTTTTCAGACAGGGCGTTTACGCCGTGCTGCATAGCGTAAATGGCGATGGGGGTGTGGAAGTAGTGCGGTGTGGCAATCATCACCCCGTCCAGTTTTTCCTTGTCGATCATTTCTTTATAGTCGGTATACCAGGGAACATCATGAGCCGCGGCGGCATTTTGAGCGCGCTGCGCGTCGATGTCGCAGATGGCGGCCAGGGCGATATTTTCAGATTTACTGATGTCGCGAACGTGGGAACTGCCCATGATGCCCACGCCAATCACAGCAAATTTAAGTTTGTCGGTCATGTTTTCCTCCGGGAATTGTTATTTCCAGTATACTACAATTTGACCTGCCCAATCCCGAGGACGGCGCGAAGAAATCTAAACGTTTCTTTAAAACACTGCGATCAAACCGATCACGCCAGCCGGATACAGCGGACACGACCACCATTTGCGGGTATCCTCGGTGTAGAGTGAGAGCAGGCTGATCAGCACCCAGCCCCCGGCGAAGACCGCCAGGAAGCCCCCCCGCGGGATGGATCGGCCATGTGTGCGTAGGGACCTTCCATCAGCGCCGCGCCACCTGGGCAAATGCCGTGACAAATATGACCGCCGATAGATAAGCCATCCCCCAGCCAGATCACAATGCAGATGATCACGACCCATACTCGGGATAAATTCTCGACCGCTGTTCCAATCAAGGGCAGCAGCCAGGGGGCGCGGTGTTCGCGATCGTTGAGCAAGCGCGAGCCGTACAACCCGATCCCCAGGTAAATCGCTCCCAGCACAATCCACACCAGGGATCGAGGATCGTAGATTTTGAAGTCGTATGTGGTGAACAGCACTGCGTATGCAGCAATGACCACCACGGTAAAAGCCACTTCGCTGCTGCGCAGCCTGCCGAAGAGTCTTGTGTGCATGGGTTACCAGGAGTAAGTGCGCTGCGGGGTGAGCTTAATCAAGCGGTTTTCAGGGTCAACCGTCCACGAGCGTTCTGTATCGGTGATCTTATCTGCGCCTACGTAGCGCTGGTAGATTTTGAGCGACATGTCGGCCACCAGGTCGCGCGGCTGCTCGATGAATTCGCACGGCCCTTCCAGCAGTACGGCCTGCAGGTCTTTGGGCTGCTTGGGCTCGATCAGCACGGCAATCTTGCGGTTTTTGGCGATATCTTTGGCTTTGCGCGTACTGATGAATACGCTGATCCACAGGTGTGTGCCGTCCCATAAGAACCAGACCGGGGTGACGTGCGGCTGCAGGGACCTGGGGTTAACCGTAGCCAGGCGCGCCAGGACGGGCTCGCCGGTCAACAGGGTTTCGATCTGGGCTTGCTTTTCAGGGGCAGCGGTTGTCATGGTACCTCTCTAAAGTTTGTTTTGGGGGAAAATTTGACGGAAAAGCCGCCAAAATTTGGTCCAACGACCTTTCTAATTATAATGGAAGCGGCTTAATTCATTTCGCAGTTTCACAACCGGGTATCCAACTGAGAACATTTGCCCCCATGCTATAATCATTTTAATCACTTTTATGTCGAAATAAGGTGGCGGGGATGGAGGAAAAACCTCACCGGGGCTGGGTCTGGACCATGGTGCTTCTGGTATTTCTGGTTGTCCTGGGGGGCGGCCTGTTTTGGGCTGCCAGCCGTTTGCCACCGGTCAGCGACCTGGTCCCCTGGAATTGTCCCGGCCTGACCGTGCAGTTCGTCTCTCCCGAGCATGATTTAACCTGGCCGGCGGACGCCACTGTACCGCTGGCGGTGTTCATCCAGGGTGCGCCGGCGCTGGCGCGGATAGAATTGTGGGCCAACAGCCGCCTGGTGGATGTGCAGGTGCCGCCAGTTTTTGCCGAACCAGAGGGCTACCCGCTGCATTTTAACTTCCACCCGGGGCAGGCAGGCCGCTATTATCTGACCGCGGTCGCGGTTGGGGTGGGTGGCGCTACGGCGACCAGCGATGTGCTGCCGCTGCTGGTGAGCCAACCGGTAGGGTGGATGGAAATCCAATCGTCCCAGGAAGGCGAAACGCTGCCCATCATTTCGCACCGTGAGAATATAGCGGTGGAGAGCCTGGCAGCCGCCAATCCGGGCCTCGACCCGCTCAACCCCCTGCCGCCGGGGACGGCTGTGCGCGTGCCGCAAGCGCCGCAATTCGATACCAGCCTGCCCTTGTCTCCGTCCTCAAACCTCCCACGCCCGCAGCCGTCGGTGACGGGAGAATTTTCCCTGCCGGATCTACCGCTGCAGCTGCCCGGACTGCAAGGCCAGCCCATCGAAATGTCCCCTTCCGGCTATCCGTCTCCGGTTTCAACGAGCCAGCCAACGGGTGAGGGTGGTTCTGGTGGGGGACAGGTGCCGGAATCCTCTCAGCCCGCCCCGCTGGTGACCGGTCCACTGCAAAATTTTTGGTTCCAGGTCAGGGGGATCCTGCCGTTGGGCAATCCCCAGCTTCCAAAAGCGCCAAATTTTTGGATGTATTCGACCTCGTATGACGCGCAGACCAGGACCTGCCGGGCCTACCTGAATTTTCTGGACCAATCGGACAACGAAGATGGTTTTCTGATCTACCGTGCGCCCGCCAGCAGCGGTCAGTTTGAGCGGGTTGCCAGCCTGTCGCCGAATGCTGTCAGCGGAAGCAGCGTGGTGTATTACGATAGCGGTGGGTTTGGCGATATGACCTATCTGGTGGCTGCTTTTAACACCGCTGGTGAAAATCGCAGCCAGCCGGTTACCCTGGAATTTGACGCCCGCTGTGCGGATGCTGTATCCCCCATCACCAGTGAACTCTTCGTTACCGGGCAGATCTCCTACAGCCAGGGGTTTGTCTCTATCCAGCTCCCCACGGACCTGGCCTACCTGTATGTCAAGATCGCGGAACTGCCCTGGGAGCGCATCCCCGAGCAGGGCAAGTTTTTATCCGGGACGGGCGTTTTTGACCTGGACAGCTATCTCGAATCGCGCATCGAGCAGTATGCCGGGGTCGATTTTGAGGTATATACCGAAGTGTGGGGCTGGGTCAACGGCGCTGTTCAGAAAATTGGCGCGGTCAAGAAAACCATCCACCGCAGCGTCCTGCTGGTGTGCTCAAGGGGCGCAGGCCAGTGTACCGGCAGCGGGCCGGGCTCCGGTTGGGTGACCGATCTGCAGCTGCCCGAAGACATCCCTTTTCCAGAACAGTATCATCTGGAATTCGCCTGGCAAACCGGGAATACCCAAAAGCTCAAAAATTATAAGATCGATGTGCGCGGGGTGACCGGTCAGTTTGGCTCGTTGAACAGCCAGCCCGGCCGGATTTCGTTGGATTGGAAGAACTGGAAGGATAGCGCGGATTGGGCATTTTCACTGCGCCCGGCGGCTTATTTGTATAATCCCGAGAAGCCCTTCGAAATGGGAAAATGGGGCTACGCGGGCAGCTCTTATTCGAGCAATTTCTTTATGAAAGATGCTGCTCCTGGCTCTCCGTTTATCCTTACCGTGCAGGTGCTGCCGGAAACCAGCAACAACAGCGAACTGCCAAAGTCCAACCTGGTGACGCTGCGCTACCGCAACCAGAAACCCGCGCCGCCGCCGCCGACCCTGGCCCCGAACCTGCCCAGCCTGTACGATCTCAAGCTCGATCATTACCAGGCCCCGCTGCTCCCGCATGATGCGGATTGGGGGTGTGTCATCATCACCAACACGACCTACCGCATGTCGGGGTCGGGCATCAATATGATGAGCGATTTTCCAAAGGATCCCCAGGGCTGCAGCGACCCGTTGAGCGCAACCTGCAACGGCAAGGCCAAAGATATCCTCTACGGCATTGGACAGCGCATCTGTCCGGCGGGCTACAACCCTCCTTCCGATTGGGAGGTTCTGGTGGACGGCATCGAAGGGATGATCGAATTGGGTTATAACTGGCTGGCGAACCAGCTTGACGCGGCCAAAGGCTGGGTGGTGAACCAGGTGGCGGATGCGTTGGGTTGTGAAGGGGTTTGCCGCCAGCTCTTAGAAGCCGGATTGAACGCCGGTATCACCGCCCTGACCGGACTGCCGCCTTCCCTGCCAAATTTTGATGCGCTGGCCTCGCAGGGGATTGAATATGCGGTGGAAATTACCGCCCAGGAGATGGGTGCAGCATACTGCCCGGACGAAATTTGCCGCAGCGCCATTCGCAAAGGGCTCGAGGCAGCGGTGCAGGCGGCAAAAAGTAAGGCGCCTTCCCCTGGCTGCGTGGATGAAGGTCAGGCGCATGCCCGCGGCAAAGAACCGCTGTGCCTGCCGGCAGGCGCAACCTGGCGGCCCGCAGTAAATGCGATTTACCAGCCCGGCAGCCTGGAACTGACCATCACGCGCAAACCAGGCTCCGGCGCGAGTGGGGTCAGCCCGGCGGATGCGGACAAATATTCGGTTGAGATCCGCGGCTACGGTACAAACGATACCCGGGTGGGAGATTGGTTCCCCATCTGTGGGTTTAATGAAAACCCGGGTGGGTCGGAGACGGGCTATACGGATGCGGGCGGCGGATACAAAGCGAAGCGCCAGATTAACGAGCCTTTGCAGGGCGATTTGTTTAAAACGATGACCCTGCAAATTCCCTGGTTGGCACCCGGACAGTCGATTACCGTCCCGGTTGTGCTCGACCGGGCATTGTTCCTGCGCCTCAACCATGTCTATGATTGGGGAATGGCGAACCTCAGCCAGCAGCAGGGGCTGCAGGCCTGCGGGGATGACTGGCCCTACCTGTACTATGACGGGACTACGCAGCTCAGCGCCGAAGAAATTTGCCAGAATGCACAGGGCGAGGGGGTAGCCTGCGGTTCAAAGGCCGAGCTTAAGCTGGTGAATCCATCTGCCAGCGCGATCAATGTCGAGCCACCGGTTGCCAGCCCGAGCGGCCCATGAAAAAATCAATCGTACCTGTTCTGCGCATGTGGGTTTGCCTGAACCTGATCCTCGGGTTGGCGGCCTGTAATCTGCCCGGCAGGGACAGCTTGCCTCTGGTTGAGCCCACGCTGGATACCGCTGCCAGTGCCTGGTTCGATGCCCCGTTGGATGGCATGGTGCTGCCGCCTGCGCCGTATGAGGTGGTTTTTCACGGGGCATCCAATGCCGGGGTGGAGCGCGGCGAATTGAGCATTAACGGCACCCAGGTTGAGGTGCTGCCCAATCCTGAGATCGGCCTGCTCCTGGCGGTTTTTCATACCACCTGGAGCCCACCTGGACCGGGGCAGTATGCCTTACAGGCGCGCACCCAGGGTCAGGACGGGCGCTGGAGTGACTATGTTCAGGTCAATGTTACTGTGGCGGCAACCCCTACCCCCACTATCACGCTGATCCCCACGCGTACCCCTACCCTGACACCCACTGCCACTACAACCCAGTTGCCTGCGCCAACCCGTACGGTCACAAGGACAGAAACCCCGATGCAGTTGGTTTTTTCGCCGCGCGTCGTTCCGGACCTGTTTTATACCAAAGATTGCACGCCTGACCGGGTGACGATCACCGTCAATGTCAGCCCGGTGGAAGCAATCAGCGCACTGTATCTTTTTTTTCATCTGGAAAACCAGGTTGGCGGCGGGGCAACCGATTGGGCTGAGCCGGTAATGATGGGCAAGCTCGCACCTGGCCAATTCAGTTCAATTCTGCCATCCAGCATTATTCCCGGCGCAAACAGCTTTGAAAGCGCCTGGCTGCTGCTGCAGTTTGCTGCCATCGACAGCCAGGGGATTGTTCAGGGCCGCAGCGAGGTGTTCGCGGGGGCCACGCTGGCCCGCTGCGGTTTGAGATTTATTCCAAAAGTGACTTTGCTACCGGGAATTACCTCCTTGCCCCGCTTGAGCACGCTTGCCCCCACGCCTACCCCCGTTGTGATTAAATAATAAAAATTTAATATCTATCCGGAAAATATCTCCAGGGTGTTTTTTTGCCCCACGTAGTGGGGCAAAAAAACACCCTGGAATTAATTTTCGGGCAGGTTCTAAATGGTGCCCCCTGAGCGGTCCTGTTGCCCAAGGGGCACCATGATCAGCTTTACATTTCGACGATATACACGTCGCTGCGCCCGCCGTGCACGGCGTTGAACGAGATATAGCGCCCGGTAGGGTCGCTCTGCGGATGGGGGTGGGAATACTGCCACGGCAGGCCGCCCCACAGCGTGGCATGTCTGGCTACCATTTCAATACGCGGCGTCTCGCGGTCGTAATACAGCAGCAACAGCATATCGCCGGTCAGGTTTCCGTCCAGGATGATCGCCGGACGGTTGGCCATGGCGGATACGTGACCGTAATGCTCGGCCTGGGTGAATTTATATTCGCGCAGGGTTTCGCCCTCTTTGCTGACCACGCCGATATAATACCCGCCCAGACCGCTGCGCCCGTGATAGGCTACCGCGCTCCCGTCCCAGGTCCACACGCTGTGCACCTGAAACTTTTCCGTATCCTGGTTGGGCAGTTCGGTGAGCTGCCTGGTGCGTAAGTTCAGGGTCCAGATGCGGTTGGTATGCCCGTCGCTGCCGCCCCACAGCCGGGGCGGTTTATCCCGGTCGATCAAGACCAGGTTGCCGTCGACCGGATTGTGCGGGCTGTGCGCGCAGCCGACGCCACTTTCGGCATAGACTTCGCTGACCGCACCGCCCGCCAGAGGTACCTGCAGCAGGTGCAGATCCGGCCCGTTAACTGAAAAAGTCTCGAAGTATGTTTTGGTCGGTGGCACGCCGGCATTGATCTCCGGATGGGCCGACATGACCGGCTGCAGAACCAGCTGCTCGGTCGGGTCGATACTCGGCATGCCGGCAATGAAGTTATCCCCGTAGTTTTGGATCAACATCCTTTCTTCCAGGGTTTCCAGGTGCACGGCGCGCAGCGAGCGCCCCTGTACAAACACAACCCAGCGGCTGTGCGGGGCGACACAGTTGAGCATGGTTACGCCATAACCGTTGCCGGTGCAGGTGCCGGTATTCTTTTGCATCTCATCCAGGCAGCCAACGCCAGCGTAAGTTTCGGTGATCTGGGTGATATCTCCGCTGGGCACGTGGCAGCGGAAGAGGGCGCTGCCCCCGTTGCGCGCCGAAGCAAACACCATAAACTCGCCGTCCGCCGTCCAGCCGGTGCCGGTGTGGTAGGTGGGCGTCTGGTTGTAAAGACCCAGGCGGGTAACTTTACGCACGCGTTTCAAAGTGACCGGGTCGAGATAAGTCTCCGATTCGTTCCAGGTCTGGCCTTTCTGGTTGATCATGGATTTGCTCCTTGGGCCGGATTCCTCGCGGCTTTTTCGATTGGGGTTGGTTTGTCCCGGCAGGTTTTTCTTTCACAATTATAATAGCGGTACATGAGTTTGTACCTGCGCCGCTTCTTTGGATTTACCACGCCGGTTCCCCCGGAACACCGCAAAAATTTCCTGCATCTTTATTGGGATGTTGCTTTATGGGGGATCTTAAACGGATCCGTTATTACCTTCCTGGGGGTATACTGTTCGCGCATTGGGGCTACCCCCTTCCAGATGGGGCTGCTCACCGCCATCCCGGCTCTGATGAACCTGATTGTAACCGTACCGGCGACGAATTTGCTGCGCGGTAAACCTATGTCGCGCATTGTGCCGGTCGCATCTTTGATCACCCGGATTTTCTATCTGGCCCTGGTGCCGCTGCCGATTTTACTGCCGTCTGAAACGCAGTTGTGGGTCATTTTGGGAATCGTCCTGGTCCAGAATATCTCCGGCGCGGTCGCGGCCTTGATGGGGACCGCCTTTCTGGCGGAGAGCATCCCGCCGGCCTGGCGCGGGCAGGTGGTGGGCACGCGCAGTGCTTTGGTGGCGGTAACCTCCATGCTCACTTCGCTGGTAGTAGGCCAGATTCTGGCATCAATGTCGCTGTCCGGCGGCTACCTGGTGGTATTTGCCCTGGGTTTTGTCGGTTCGATGGCCAGCGCGTACCAGCTCTTTAAAATTAAGCCGGTTGAAGAAGAGATTCCCCGGGTTCCGGCGGAGGGCGCCGTGCGCGTTCCGACCGGCAAAATCAGCCTGGAGATCCTTCGGGGGCCCTTCCGCCGGGTGCTGCTGATGATGTTCTTGCTGAATATCGGTATTTTTTTACCCCAGGCGATTTTTCCCCTGTACCAGGTCAACGAACTGCACCTCACGGACCGGGTGATCGGCCTGGCCTTCAGCCTGTTTTCTGTCGTCCAGTTTGTCAGTTCTTCCCAGGCTGGGAAAATTTCGCGGCGCTGGGGTTTCAAGAAGATGACCGGGATCGGAATGGTGATCGCCAGCCTGTCTACGCTCATGTTCACCTTCAGCTACAGCCCGTGGCTGTATTTCGCCACCCAATTCGTGGGTGGTTTCGGCTGGGCCATTTTTAACAATGGGGCGGTGAACTACCTGCTGGAAAAAATACCTGCCAATGACCGCCCGCCGCACCTGGCCTGGTTCAACCTGGCAGCCAATGCCGCCGTGCTGATCTGCGGCCTGCTTTCTGCTCAAATTGTGGGCTGGATCGGGTTGTTCGGTGGTATGGTGCTGGCGATTGTGATTCGGGTGATCGCCGGGTTTTTGATGCTAAAATTTGGATAGGCTACTCGCACATTGTGGGACAAGCAATATGATAATCGTTCAGGGCGCACGCCGTGCGCCCGTACAGAATGCCGATTTATCAAAATAGGAGGAAAAAATGCGTCTTGGAGCTCCCCTACCCGAACCCGTATCCGACCCCGATCAATGGGTCGCGGCCCTGCAAGCCAAAGGCTACCGTGCCGCCTACTGCCCCCTGAACGGCAGCGAAGATTATGCAACGATCCGGGCATACGCGCAAGCGGCCAAACAGGCCGGAATTATCATCGCCGAAACCGGGGCCTGGAGCAATCCGCTCAGCCCGGACGAAGCCACGCGCCGCGCCGCGATCGAGAAATGCCAGATCATGCTGGCCCTGGCGGATGAGATCGGTGCGCGCTGCTGCGTCAATATCGCCGGGTCGCTCGGTGAGAAATGGGACGGCCCCCACCCGGCGGACCTGACCCCGGAGACGTTCAGCCTGATCGTGGACACCGTGCGCGCCATCATCGATGCCGTGCGGCCAAAACGCGCTTATTACACCCTGGAGCCCATGCCCTGGATGTACCCGGACTCGATCGAGAGCTACGAAGAGTTGATGCGAGCCATCAACCGGCCTCAGTTTGGCGTGCATTTCGACCCGGTCAACCTGATCAACTGCCCGCAGCGCTATTTTTCCAACGGCGACTTCATCCTCGATTTCATTGCCCACCTGGGCCCTGACATCCGCTCGGTGCACGCCAAAGATATCCACATGCAGGATAAGCTCACCGTCCACCTGGATGAAGTCCGTCCGGGATTGGGCGAGTTGGATTACCGCACCTTGCTGGGCGGATTGGACCGGCTGGAACCGGATTTGCCGCTGATGCTCGAGCACCTGCCCCTGGCCAGCGAATACGACCTGGCGGCGGCCTATGTGCGCGGGGTGGCAGAAGAGATAGGGGTCACATTATGAGCGAGGAACTGACCTCACGCCAGCGCTTTCAAAAAGTATTTGCCCACCAGGAACCCGACCGCATCCCGGTGATCGACGATCCCTGGGACGCCACGATTGAGCGCTGGCAGCGGGAAGGCATGCCGGTCGGGAAGCGCTATGTCGATTTCTTTGGGCTGGACCAGGTCGCCATGCTGCGGGTGGATAATTCGCCGCGTTACGAGAAGCGCATCCTGGAAGATACCCCCGAGCACACGGTTTATACCAGCGAATGGGGTGTGACGATGAAGCAGTGGAAGCATGCCGCTTCTACCCCTGAGTTCCTGGCGCATACCATCGTCAGCCCGCAGGCCTGGCAGGAAGCCAAGGCGCGCATCCAGGTCACCTCCGACCGCATCCCGTGGGCGTATTTCGCGGCAAACTACCCGATCTGGCAGGAAAAGGGCTGCTGGCTGCAGGCCGGGCTGTGGTTTGGTTTTGACGTCACCCATTCCTGGATGGTGGGCACCGAACGCGTGCTGGTGGCGCTGCTGGAAGAGCCGGAATGGATGATGGACATGTTCGAGACCGAGCTCGAGACCGAACTGGCCCTGCTCGACCAGGTCTGGCAGGCCGGCTACCACTTTGACTCGATCTTCTGGTGGGATGATATGGGCTACAAATATAACCAGTTTTTCTCACTGCGCACTTACCGCAAAATGCTCAAACCTTTCCACCGCCGGGCGATCGAATGGGCACATGCCAAAGGGATCAAGGCCCACCTGCATTCCTGCGGCGACATTCGCCCGATCATTCCCGACCTGATCGAGATCGGCCTGGATGCGCTCAACCCGCTGGAAGTCAAAGCCGGGATGGACCCGCTGTGGCTGAAGCGCGAGTACGGCAAAGACCTGGTGCTGCACGGCGGGGTGAATGCCGTGCTGTATGACCGCCCGGCGGAGATCCGCGCCGAAATGCAGCGCGTGATACCGGTGCTCAAACAGGGCGGCGGGTATATCTTTTCGTCGGACCATTCGGTGCCCTCGACCGTCAGCCTGGAGGATTTCAGGCAGATCGTGGCGCTGGCGAAAGAACTCGGTACGTACTGATCATCTGCGTATTTCACTCCCAGGCTGCATGTTCTGGATATTTGTTTTCATTATTGATCAATAATTTAACGTTTGTTTAACATTTTCCTATTGACTAACCTTATCAAATAACTTATAAATTTATTACCACTATTAATACTGGGCCTAACTGAACCAGGATGTTTGCGTTCCTGGGAAGCGGAAGCAGAAAGAGGGTACATGGCAGATTGGCAGGTCAATTCAATCGATCAGGCCGACCAGCGCCTTAAGGATTGGGTGGAAAATGTGACCGGTGGGACCACCTGTTCGTTGAATGCGCCTTCTGCGGTTGTCAAGGACCCGACGATCTCCTGTTATCTGATGGATTTGTTAGAAATTCCCGCTTTGCGCAACGTGCCCCACCCGCCGCACCAGTTTATGCTGCGCTACCTGGTCACCAGCTGGGCCAAAGATCCCCTCAAGGCGCACCAGGGTCTGAATACCCTGGTATTTGCCGCACTGGAGGAGCCGGAGTTGGAGTTGGAAATGCACCCGCCTGAACCCGCCCTGTGGACAGCGCTGGGCGTACCCCCCAGCCCCTGCTTTTTTCTGCGAGTGCGGGTGCGCCTGGAACGCCCCGAAAAGCCGCCGCGATTGGTGATGAAGCCGCTGCAGGTCGACGCGCTGCCGGTGAAGCCCCTGGCGGGGGTGGTCCTCGGACCGGAAAACGTGCCAGTCATGGGGGCAGTGGTCGAAATACCTTCGCTGCAGTTCAGCGTCCGAACCGGCTCCAACGGGCAGTTTTACTTTAAATCTGTGCCGGAAAGCGGCTGGCTCAAACGCCTGGTGGTGAAGGCTCGCGGGCGTACCCAGGAGATCCCCTTAGAAAAAGACTATTCAGAAGAAAATCCACTCGTCATTCATTTCGATCCGTTGTCTTGAAAGGAGCTGCAAGATGCCGTATAACTTCCACGCACCTGATGTTTATATATCTGAGGAACCGGCGGGCGCCAGGCCGATTGAGGCGGTAGGCACCAGCACGGCCGGTTTTATTGGAAAAGCCCCAAAAAGCGACCGCGCTTTGCTAAAAAAGCCGGTGGCGATCAACAATTGGACCGAATTTCTCAACAAATTCGCTCCGGAGGGCTCTCAAAGCACGCCGCTGGCGCTGGCAGTCTATGGCTTCTTTGAGAACGGCGGCAGCCGCTGCTACGTGGTAGATGTCGCCGACGGTCCGGTGGACGATGGGCTGAAAGCGTTGGAAACGGTGGATGAAATCGCCATCCTGGCGGCGCCCGGCTTCATCGATGCCGCCTCGTACACGGCCATTTTGGGCCACTGCGAGCGGCTTCACGATCGGGTGGCGATTCTCGACAGCCCGGAAGTGGTAGAGGACATTAACGATCTGCTGAATGTCGCTGTGGAAAAGCCCGGCGGTGCAGACGAGAAAAGCGGCAAACGTCCGCGTAATTCAGATGACGGGTTTGGCTCATTTTATTATCCGTGGATCACGGTGCGCGATCCACTTAGCCCCACCCAACGGGTCAACGCTCCCCCATCCGGCCACATCGCCGGCATCTGGGCGCGCAGTGATGCCGCCCGCGGCGTGCATAAAGCCCCGGCGAATGAGTTGGTGCGCGGCGCGCTCAGCCTGACGCATGCTCTCAGCCGGGATGAGATTGGCCTGTTGAACGATGGCGGAGTCAATTCCTTGCGCTTCTTCAGCCGCGAAGGGATCCGGGTATGGGGTGCGCGCACCCTGGCAGCATCGAGCAGTGAATGGCGCTACCTGAATGTGCGCCGACTGTTCAACATGATCGAAGAATTGATTGTGGACAGCACGCGCTGGATCGTCTTTGAACCCAACGACTACACCCTGTGGAAATCGATCCGCCGCGACATCAGCGCATTCTTGACCTTGCTGTGGCGAGACGGGGCCTTGATGGGCCGCACCCCGCAGGAGGCATTCTTTGTCAAATGCGATGAGGAGACCAACCCACCCGAAAGCATCGACCGCGGTTATGTGGTCACCCTCATCGGCATCGCGCCGGTCAAGCCGGCCGAATTTATCGTCTTCCGCATCCGTCAGCACCAGCGCGGACCCGAAATAGAGTAGGAGGAACCTGATGCCTGATAATAACGATCCTTTTCGCGCATATAATTTCAAACTGGTCATTCAGGGCGTAGCCGAAGGGCATTTTACCGAGTGCAGCGGTCTGGGTGTAAAAGTGGATTCGATCCAATACCGTGAGGCGGGTAACAACCAGGTGATTCGCCATATCCCGGGCCAGGCAGAATTCAGTGCAGTAACCTTTCACTATGGCGTGACCAACTCGCATGATCTGTGGGATTGGATGATGACCGCGGTCAACGGGCAGGTGGAACGCAAAAATGTCTCCGTTCTCCTGCTGGACAGCCAGGGCGTGGCGGAAGTTGTGCGCTGGGATTTGATCAATGCCTGGCCCTCGGAGTGGCAGGGGGCAGCCCTGAACGCGCTTAATCACGAAGTCGCCATCGAATCGCTGACCCTGGTTTACGAGACGATCAACCGGAGTTAATAAGCAGCCGATGAACCGCAACAGCAGCAGTCGCTCCCTGCGAACGGTCCTCTCCGGCTGGCTGCGCGCCTTGATCCGGCGCAACCCGTTTGGGTCCGGCGCGGAGCGACCCCCGGACGAAGACCGGCAGGATGCGGGCGGGCGCGATGCTGTCCGGATGACACCAGCACAAGAAGGCGCCGTCCAGCCGGAAGCCGGCGAGACCTTTCAAAGTGAAATGGGCGAAGGCGGCGGCCCGCCGGAGCACTGGTTGGCTTTAACCCGCTCGAAGGGTCCACCCCAACATTGGCTGGATTTGATCCGCAGCCGCCTGGGCGATGATTTCTCCAGGATACCCTGGATCAGGGTACGCGCCCTCCAACCCCCTCAACCGCAGCCGGCGGCTGCGCCCCGGACCCTGCCGTCCACCCCTGCCGGTGAAAACCAGGCTGAGGCGCCGTTGGCCGAGTCTGCTGAGACCCTCACGGCAAGCGAAGAGCCGGGCGAACCCCTTTCCCAGGAAAATGAGCCGGTCCTGCCGCAAGGTGAGGAATCCCGCCCTGCGCCGCTGGCGGACCGCCGCCCGCCCACCGCACTGCGCCTGTACCCCGCGCCAGCTGCAGATCAAAAGGAGCAGGCGGTCCAACCCCGGCCCGTGCCGCAAGCGGCAAGCCAACCTCCTGCGCAAGCCCCGCGGCGCCTGGAATCCACCCCACAACCGGCCCCACAGGCCGCACCGCGGCCCGCTTCCACAGCAGATGCGCGCCCACCTGACAGACCGCCTGAACCCCCAAAACCCCATGCCGTGCCGTTGATGCCCGTTCCCCAGGCCAGGACCCAAACACCGGTCCCGCCCGCCCCCGTGAAAGCGCCGGAGGTCAGACCGGCGCAGACAGAACCTGAGCCTGCGCCAACAGCGCCAGGCGCGCAGCGAGCGCCGCGGGCGGATCACTGGCCCATGTGGCAGGAGCCCGTTTTCACAACCCCATTCCCAGCACCTGAGCCGCCCGCCGCTGCGCGGCAGGAATCGCTGCGACCGGAGCCTCCCGCGCCGCTGCGCACGGAACGAGCCCGCCCGCTGCCTCCACAGCAGGCGTGGCCCGCGGTTAATCCGCCGCTTAGCGCGCCCGATCCCTGGCCTGACCTGCCGGAGCCCATCCGGGTCAGGCGGCGAGACCGGCGCGAACTGCCAACCGGCCCCACGCCGGCCGATCGTTGGCCCGCATTGGACCGGCCTGAGGACGATGATCTGGCAGCCGATGAGTGGGAGAGCTACCAGCGCGATTGGCAGCGGCTTGTACGCCTGCGCCGCGAACAACAAGGACAATTATGGACCGAGTGGCCTTTTTAATCGAAGCCAGCAACCAGCGCATTGACTGCCTGTTAAACCCTGAAAACCTGGTGATTCAACGCCAGGCCGGGGTGCGTGCGCGCCGCTCTGCCTCCGGGCAGGTGGCCGGTCCCGGGCTGGGCGAGGACCCCCTGCTGTTTACCGGGGGCGGGCGCACCCAGTTCGACCTGGACCTGCTGTTTGACGTGGATTTAAGCGGCTCGTCGATCCGGGTTAAGGATGTGCGCGAGCTGACGCGTCCTTTGCAGCAGCTGGCTGAAAACAGCGCCCAGGACCAGAACCCGCGCCGCTTACCCCTGGTGCGTTTTGTGTGGGGCAAAACCTGGAATATCCCCGGTTATGTGACGGCGCTGGTCGAGCGCCTGGAAGCATTTACCCCGGAAGGCGTGCCCCAGCGCTCCTGGCTGCGCCTGCGCTTCTTGCGCGCGGATGAGGCCCCCAAAGAAAGCGCACAGGGCACCTCTTTCCCTTCCCTGGCGGGGATCAGTCTGGACGCGGGGCGATCTTCTACGGTACCGGTCAAGACCACCACCCTGACCGGCGGACCGGCGGTGGATGAAATTTCACCCGGTACGCCCAGTGTGAGCCAGGCGGTGGTGCAGGCAGCGGATATTTTTGGCGATGCGCTGGCTAATACCTCGACCATGCAGTCGATCATGCGCTTTCAGGCCCGCGCCGGGTCGCTTATTGGCCAGGCCGCCTCTATTTTGAGTGGTTGGGCCGGCAGCGCTGGCAGTGCCCTGGCAGGATTTGTCCAGTCCGCGGTCGAGGGTATCGCCCGCCGCATCCAGGCTCTCAGCGATCCCCCGCCTTCGGCCATGATCCAACGCATCTCGGACCTGGCTGGTGAAGTACAGGCTGCCGCCGGCGCGGTGCTGAGCCGCCTGGAGGCTGCCGCCGGGCGCGCTGAAAAAGAGCTGGCCCGCTTGTTAGGGCCGATATTTCGCGATATTCAGCAGGTGATGGCCGCCCTGGGGGTCTCGGCGGCGATTGTGGCCCGCGCGGTGAAAGCCCAGGCCGTGCAAACCCTGGCGACCGCCTACCGTAAAATTGGGGTCATGGCCGAAGCCATCCGCCAGGCGGTGAAAGATCTGCCCGAAAATATCGCCGGATTGTTCCACCGCGGTCTCGATTTGATTTCAGGTGTGCTGGACCAGGTCCGCCAGACCGGGCAGATGGTCCTGTTCAGGCAGATCCCGGCGGCTTTGGGCCAGATGGTATCTGGAATCGAGCAGCTGTGGGCCGCCGGTTCGCATGCCGCCGTGAAGGTGATCCAAAAAGCGGTGGAGGGCATTGCCCTGGGTCTGAAGGCGGCTTACGCGGCGGCTGAAGCGGCAGGCGCGGTCCTCAAACAGGGCGCGATCCACCTGGCCCTGGCCGGGCGCGACCAGCTCCTGGCGGCGATCGATGCCATGAAAAAAAATAAAGATGCCGCCCAGAATTTGCCCGCTCTCGAAGGATTTGCCCGCCTGCAGGGGATTGTCCTCCTGCTGCAGGGAGATGACCAGGTACATTTGCCGCTGGATGCGGTAGAAAATATCCAGGCAGCCCTGAAAGACCTCGCCCCGGGCCAGGAAGATGCCGTGACCGCCAAAATCCAGCCCGAACTGGAGCGCCTCAACCAGGCCTTTGAAGCGGTTCAGGCCGATGAGGAAAAGACCCTGCAGGAACAGGTTATCGCTTCCTTATCCGCTGATGTCCCGCAAGGGATGCCGGGAGCGCTAAAGTCATCCGCGCCCGGGCGCAAGGTGGGCGAGAGATTGGACCAGGTGGCCCTGGAGTATTACGGCGACCCGGCTCTGTGGCGGCTGCTGGCGCTGTACAATGATATTCAGGATATCTTTCACGTCCCGGCCGGACGCGCGCTTTCCATCCCGCCGGTGACGATTCTGGAGCATAAATGAGTCCCAGTGCGCCCCTGGCCCACCTGGCAATCAACGCTAACGGCATCCCGCTGCCGCCGGAAGCGCTGCACAGCCTGGAAAAAGTGTTGGTCCAGGCGCGTCTTTCGCTGCCGGCCCAGTGCGAACTGACTTTCAGCGATCCCCCCGGGCCGCTGGAGGGTGCTGCCTTGCTCACCCCGGGCACGCGCCTGCGGCTGAGCGTAGCCGGGCATGCCGCGGATTTGTTTGAAGGCGAAGTCACCGTACAGGAAGAATTTTACGGCCCGTCCGGCGAGCGCGCGCTGCACGTGCGCGCCTATGATGCGCTGCACCGGCTGCGCAAACACCAGCCGGTGCGTTCATTTGTCCAGGTCAGCCTGGAAAGCCTGGCGCGCGAACTGACGGCGGACCTGGGGGTAACTGTGGCGATGACCGGTTCCGGCCCCACCTGGCCGCAGGTCATCCAGCACAACCAGTCAGACTTCGATCTGCTCTCCAGAATGGCCGGTGAATGCGGTCTATACCTGGCGCTGCGCCAGGGCAGGCTCTATCTGCAGGATCTGGCGGGCGGCGGGACACCGGTAGCCCTGGCATGGGGAGAATCGCTGCTGGAGGCGCGTTTTTCGCAAAGCGGCGAGGCCGTCACCCGGCAGGTGGAAGTACAGGGCTGGAACGCCCAGCAGGGCGAGCTGCATTCCGTCCAGGCGGGCAGCCCGCACCCAGGCTGGCAGGGATTGAGCGGCATGGATCCCGGCCAGGTGGGCGGCAGCGACCGGCGCTACCTGACGGGCGGTGTGGTAGAAGATGACCGGCATGCTTCTGCCCTGGCCCAGGCCGAGTTGGACCGGCGCGCCACGCATGCCTTCAGTATGTGGGGCGTGGCCGAAGGCGACCCGGCTCTGCAGCCGGGCGTGCAAGTCAGTATACAGGGTGTCGACCGGCGCTGGACGGGGCAGTATGCCCTGGTGGGCGTCACCCATACCCTGGATGCCAGGCGTGGATTTCTGACCGAATTTACCACGGCCCCCCCGCCGCCGCCCGGACCTCACGTGGAAGCCGGCGCCACGCTGGCCATGGGCGAGGTTACCCGCGTGGATGAGCTTCCCGAACGTGGGCGGGTGCGGGTGCTTTTACCGGCGTACGGCAACCTGGAAACCGGCTGGCTGCAGGTCGTCACGGCCGGTGCCGGCGAGGGCAAAGGCATGATTGCCCTGCCCGATCCGGGCGACCGGGTGCTGCTGCTCCTGCCGCAGGATGATCCCGCCCAGGGCGTGGTGTTGGGTGGGGTATATGCCATGCAGAGCGCGCCCGAAAGCAAGACCACCGGGAACCAGGTGGGCTGCTATACCCTGCTCACGCGCGACGGGCAGACCATTCAATTAGACGACACGCGGCATGCCATCCGCCTGGAGGACCGCCAGGGCAACCTGGTGGATTTATCGCCGGAGCAGATGCAGATCCATGCCGCAGTGGACCTGGATATTGCCGCCCCGGGCCGCCGGGTCACGATCCGCGCGGCGCGCATCGATTTCGAGAGGGCCTGATGAAATTATTGACCGAACAAGCCTGGCTGCGCTGCAATCATGGGATGAGCAAGGTTGACATTCATGCCGGACAGAGCCTGGTGTATGCTCTGGGCAGCCCGCTGCTGGTCTCGCGTGACCCGGAACGAAGGCCGATTGCCCTTTGTCCCCTGGCCCCGCCGATGAAGCCCTGCACCCTGACGATCAATGAGGAGAAGGGCTACTCGGACCTGCTGCAAATCGAAGGTCATCAAATCTGCCTGGATACCCTGACCGGGCTGACGGATGGCGGCACGCCGGGGGACAACCGCTACTCCGTACAGGAACCGGGTCAGGACCTGGTCGAGGAGGCTGCCTCATGAGCGGTCGCGAAGCGCACACCTGGCGTTTCTGGCTGCCGGATTTCGATGCGGGGCAGAATGCGCCCGGGCTGCAGCTCTCGGCGGGCGGGAAGATCGCCACCATTACCGGCGAAGAATTGATCCGCCAGTCTATTTTGCTTCTCCTGGCGACTGCCCCGGGGGAACGGGTAATGCATCCCGATTACGGCTGCAACCTGCACCGCCTGGTATTTGCTCCGAACGATGAAAGCACAGCCGGTCTGGCCATGCATTACGTGCGTCAATCGATCGAGCGCTTCGAACCTCGGGTCGAGATTCTGGCGCTGGACGCAAGCCGCAGTGAGGAACGGCCCGAACTGCTGGAAATTTCCCTGGCTTACCAGGTGCGCGCCACCCAGCAATCCGGGCAGATCACGTTTTCCTTGAACTTAATGGAAGGGGAGGTCTGATGCCTATAATCCCACCCAACCTGGATGATCGCGATTTCAACCAGTTGATGGAAGAAGCGCGCCGGCTGATTGAACAGCGTCTGCCCGATTGGGATTTTTCACCGAGCAACCCGGGTACGGTTTTGCTTGAATTGTTTGCCCATCTCACCGAAGGCCTGGCTTACCGCTTAAACCGGCTGCCCGATAAAGCCTACATTGAATTTCTAAACCTGATTGGCACCCGCCTGCACCCGCCTACGGCGGCTGGCGGGGTGCTGCGTTTTTCTTTGAGCCAGCCTGCCGCCCAACCGCTGGAAATTCCGCGCGGCACGCGAGTGACCGTTTCACAGGCCGGCGGCGAAGGCACGGCCCCGATGTATGTCACCGACCGCCTGGCGGTGATTCCTGCCGGGGAGAACGCGGTTGAAGTCAGCGCCCACCACTGCGATCTGGTGAACGCCGAGCTGGCCGGGATTGGCACCGGGCTGCCAGGTCTCAACCTGCTGCTGGGACGGCCGCCGTTGATCGCATCCATCGGGGATGAGTTCGATTTGCTGGTCGCGGTCGAGATCTCACCCGATGAAACGGTTGAATCCACCGAGGTGATCGAACACCAGGGCAAACGCTACCGCAAATGGCACGAGGTGGATAACTTCAGCCAGACGGGCTCTGACCGCCGGGTGTACGTCGTCGACCGCACAGAGGGCCGTATCTATTTCAGCCCGGCTTACCGCCTGGCCCAATCCGGGGAATCGACCACAGTCGCCTTTGGCGATGGCGCCCTGGGTGAGGTCCCACCCGCTGGATCGGAAATCCGCGCCTGGTACCGCCGCGGTGGGGGAGAAAGCGGCAACGTGGCTGCCGGAACCCTGACCGTATTGAAAGATTCGATTCCCAACCTGTCGGTGACCAATCCCCAGGCGTGTTCCGGGGGGCAGGAGGCCGAAACGCGTGAGAATGCTTTGGTGCGCGGCCCGCAGGAGCTGCATTCGTTGGAGCGCGCCGTCACGGCCCGCGATTTTGAACTGCGCGCCCGCTATGGATCGCAGGCGGTTGCCCGCGCTTACGCATTTACCCAGGCCGAAACCTGGGCTTTCGCCAAACCCGGGACAGTAGAGGTGCTGCTGGCGCCCCAGGTGCCGCATGAAGAACGCCCGGCAGGGCGCGTTTCTCTGGAAGCACTGCGCGCCCAGGAGAGCGAACTGGTGCGTACGCGCATCGAGCAGGACCTGGACGACCGCCGCCCGCTGGGGATTACCTGCCTGGTGCATTGGACCCAGTACAAAACGGTGCGGGTCAAGGCGCGCATAGTATCCCGCCGCCATTCCGACCCATCTGCCATCCGCAGCCGGGTGATCGAGCGCCTGAACCAGGCCGTTAATCCCCTGCCTACGCCGGCCAACCCCCAGGGGTGGCCCTATGGGCAGGCGTTACATGCTTCGCAGATTTACAATCTCTGCCAGGCCGACCCAGGCGTGCTGTGGGTCGACGGGGTGGTGCGCTTCCTGGTGGATGAAGTGCCGGACCAATCGGTCAACACCCTGGCAGCTGACCCATTCCAGGCCCGCACCTGGTACGCCGGATCCGGCTCACAGGTTTACCGCTCCCAGGATGACGGCGATGGTTGGGAAATGCTGGCTGGATTTAAAGAAGAGGATGTGGTCAAGATCACTGCCCATCCTTCGCTCCCCGGGTTGTTGGGCGTCATTACCCAGCCCAAAGAAAAGGCGGAGACCCAGGTTTATCTTTCGTATGATTGCGGTGAAAGCTGGGAAGGGCCGGTGTTCAGCTTTGGTTTTGAAATGTATGATGCCACCTGGGTGATGCGCGAGGGTTTGCCTTACCTGCTCCTCGCCGGACGGCAGGGTCTATACGAGATTGATTTGCGCCCGAAATACAATCCGGTCCAGGTAGTGGTGAATTCATCCAATCTGGATATGGGTTTCTCGGCTGTGGTGGCGGCCATGGATGATGCCGGATTTTTAACCGTGGCAGTTGCGGCGCTGGGCGGGGAGGGTGTCTACCTTTCGAACCAGGCCGGACGCTCGAACAGCTACCGCGCGATCGGCCTGCAGAACAAAATAATCCAGGAAATGGCCATCCAGCAGGAAGGGACGACCTTATCCTTGTGGGCGGGGATCGGCGTAACCAGTGGATCTGGGGAAGGCTGCAGCCGCTGGGAGCTGCGCGGACTGCAGAACCCGCCCGAGGGCTGGGTCGCTTTTGCCAACCAGTGGAACGCCGGCACCTGCAATGCGCTTGCATTTTTGAACCGGCAGCTGCTGGCGGGTTCCTTCAGGGGCGGCGCGCTGCTCCTGCAGCCGTGGGATAACGCCCCGGCCTGGCGTGCGCCCAGCCTGGATTGCGGCCTACCGCTGATCTCCAGCGGTTTTGACACGGTGCGCGCCGCCGCTGCCAATCCGGCAGGTGACCTGGTGATGGTCAGTGGACCGCAGGGTGTTTTCCGCACCCAGGATGGCGTCCGCTTTGAGAAAATCACCAATCGCGAAGTTCTGGAACGCGTCACGCTTTCCCCCACGCGCCTGTTTTGTTCGGGCGAACACGAGATTGAAGTGGTGAGTGAAGATGAAGCAAGACGAGATTGAAAGCCTCTTGCCGTTAGTGTTTCAGCGGGCCGTTTTTCCGGGCAGCCCTCTGGCTGTGCTGTTGGAAGTGATGGAACAGGAGCACGATCCGGCCGAAGAGGCCCTGGCTCAGGTCGAAAGCTACATCGATCCCTACCGCACGCCGGATGAATTTTTACCTTACCTGGCGCAGTGGGTGGATCTGGGCTGGCTGCTGCCGGAAGACGGCGGGCCCTTTCCGGGCGGCCTGGGCCGGCTGCGAGAATTGATCCAGGCTTCAGCGGATTTATCGCGCTGGCGGGGTACGCGGCGCGGGCTGGTGCAGTTCCTGGAGCTGGCTACCGGCTTGAGCGGGTTCACCGTCGATGAAGCGGCTGCCGGACCGGATGGCAGACCGCGCGCCTATCACCTGGTGGTCCAGGCCCCTGCCGCAGGACGTGCCTTTCAGGGATTAATGGAACGCATCATCCAGATGCAGAAACCGGCTTATGTGACCAGTGAATTGGTGTTCAGTGCTTAAGGAGAAGAACGATGCCGAATGAATTTGTGATCCAGGCTCCAACCAACAGCTTGCAGTTGAATGAGCAGCGCCAGGCGGAATTTACCTACAACGTGTTTAATGCCAGCGGACGTCCACTGCGCGCTCAGGCGATTATTCGCACCACCCCTCCGGGGGGAGAAGCCTGGTTTTCCTTCGAACCTGCGGAACGTGATTTCCCGATCTCTCATTCGGAGCAGTACAAGCTGCAAATTTCGGTACCGCCCACAACTCCGGCAGGCAGCTATACATTTGCCATGGATATGTTATGGGAAGGGGCCGGAGAGCCGGAACAGCGCACGGTCGCCGGGCAGTCGGTCACCTTCGAAGTTCCCAAACCTCAACCGAAAGGCACGCCCTGGTGGGTATATGCCCTGGCAGGCGGGGGGCTGCTGGTGATCATTGCCGTCGTGGTGGTGGTCATTTTGTCCAACCGCACCGTGACTGTGCCAGAACTGGGGACGGTGACCGCCGATCAGGCCAGGACTGCCCTTAGAAAATGCCGGATTGAAAATGAAGGAGCCGGTCGCGGAAGAATACTCCGATACGGTGCCGGCTGGTGTGGTGATCAGTTATGAACCGGGAATGGATGAAAAGGTAAAACCAGGCACCGAGATCAGCGTAACCATATCATTAGGAGCCGCGGAATTCGCCATTCCTGGCGGGTTGGCAAAAGAAACGGAGGAAGAAGCGCGGGCAAAGCTGGATGCAGTCTGCAGCCCACAGCCGTGTTTTAATGTGATCGTCAAACGCGAAAACTCGCAGCAGGTGGGCATCGACCAGGTTATTCGCACCGAACCCGGTGAAGGCGAAAAGGTGGCGCGCGGGGCTGACGTCACCCTGGTGGTTTCTAATGGGTTTACCTACTCATTTAAAGGCCGGATCGCCACCATGGATATTTTTACCTACCCGGCCACTTTCACCTGCGGCCTCAAATTGCCGATTTGGAAGCTCGATCCAATTCCTTTAAAAATCATTGCCACGCCGGTGCCGCAGGTCAAGGCTACGAGCCCGGTGATCAAAGATTGGATTAAGATTCTGAATTTATGCCCGGATTTTGTCAAAGGCCCAGACCTGATTCTGACCAACCAGATTCAAAAAGATGTCTTCTATCCGGGGATGATTGCCATCCGGTTCGACCTGTCCGAGATTAAGTCCGTTGGCGAACTGGAGCAGGCGACCCTTTCCCTGTACTTAAAATCGTTGGGCAAAGGCACCACCAATATGGATGTCTACGTGTCGGCGGCGATGTCGGACTGGAGTGACAAATCTAACCAGGCGCCGGATTGTTCGAAGGATCGCACGCACAGCGTCAAAGTTTCAACCGCCGGAAAGTACTACAACTTCGATTTGAAGGAGCTGACAGCCAACTATTCTAAAGAAATTGCCAATTATGGTTTGTGCGTCATGTCTACGGATGAGGACCTGGTCACGTTTGGCAGCAGCGAAGGCGCCGCCAACCAGCGCCCGGCGTTAAGCGGCATCTATCGTAAATAGCCATGAATCCGAAACTGCTGTTTGCTTTGGTTATCCTGATCGTGGTGCTGGCGGTTGCGGCGATCATCTTTGGCGTTTCGGGCGGATCGTCCAGCCCGCTGGATTTCAATTTTGGCGGGTTGGACCAGATCGCCGCCGGACTGGTGCCTGATGTTAAATTGAAGGCAGCGGATATTGGCTCTGCGATCCCGGCCGGGTGTCTCGACCTGGTCCAAAAAGGCAGCCTGGTCATGCAAGCCGGGCAGTCCTGCGTCTTTTCGGTCAAGTCTTCGGACGCAGCCTCGCGCGCGTTGGAATTGGCCCTGGCGCAGGGCTCCGGTTTGCGGGTAGAGACGCGCCTGGTGGCAGCGGCGGATGGCAGCCAGATGCAGGTCAAAAAAAACCTCCACCAGAATGAGTCTTTCCAACTGCAGTTTTTAAAAGAAGGTGGGACGGTGATCCTTTGGTGTGAAGGCGGGGTGGGAACGGAATGCAGCGTCACAGCCAAATAAGTCAGGTGCTGCCCGCGTATTTATTTACAGTTTGGCGGCTGCTGGCGCGGGCGGATGACGAAGGCATCCTTTGCCGGGTTTATTGGAACCCAACAGCCAGATGGAGAAACCAGCTTAAGTGACCAGTGAATTGGTGGTCAGTGCTTAGGGAGAAGAACGATGCCGAATGAATTTGTGATCCAGGCTCCAACCAACAGCTTGCAGTTGAACGAGCAGCGCCAGGCTGAATTTACCTACAATGTGTTTAATGCCAGCGGGCGTCCACTGCGCGCTCAGGCGATCATCCGCACCACGCCTGCGGGGGGAGAGGGTTGGTTTAACCTGGCACCCGCGGAACGTGATTTCCCAATCTCTCATTCGGAGCAGTACAAGCTGCAAATTTCGGTGCCGCCCACGGCAGCACCAGGCAGCTATACATTTGCCCTCGACATGTTGTGGGAGGGCTCTGAAGAGCCGGAGCAGCGCACGGTCGCCGGGCAGTCGGTCACCTTTGAAGTCCCCAAGCCTGACCCGAAAGCCACCCCCTGGTGGGTATATGCCCTGGCAGGCGGGGGGCTGCTGGTGATCATTGCCGTTGTGGTGATCGTGATTCTATCCAACCGCACGGTGGCTGTACCGGATCTGTCAAAGATGACTGCCGACCAGGCCAAAGCGGCTCTTGAACGAGCCGGGTTGAAGCTGAATGAGAAGGTTAACCAGGAAAGCTCCGATACGGTTCCGGCTGGCCTGGTGATCAGCTATGAACCGGGGCTGGGTGAACAAGTAAAACCAGGCACTGTAATTACCCTTGTGATTTCCAACGGAGCTGTCCTGCACCGCACAACGACCACGATCCTTTCCAACGCGCCCAACCTCCCGCATGCCTTTGGAAGCACAACCGTGTTTTTCAATGTGGCGCTAAATGATTCAGCCATTCCGCCAGTACCATCCCCGGTTGGAACTGTTTCAGTATCCGTGGTGGGAGGAACGCAGACCTGCACCGGCAGCCTGGACGCCAGCGGACAGGGTTCCTGTTCACTATCTAACCTTTCGGCGGGAGCATCCAATCTCCAGGCGACCTATAACCCACAGAGTTCGTCTTTCGCGACCAGCACTTCGGCCGATTACGCGCTTTTGGTGCTCAAGGCCAATGCGGCGCTGGTATTACAATCGCAAAATCCGGCGACTTCCTATATAAAAGGTCCGGCCAGTTTCACCCTGGCCTTCAGCGGGTCGGAAACTGTACCCACCGGTACGGTAATGATCTCTGCCAAAAACAGTGCTGGATCGACGGCCGTGTGTCAAAATGTGGCGAAGTTGGTGAACGGCCAGGGAGCCTGCTCGATTACATTCAAAACCGCCGGTAGCTGGGATCTGTACTATACCTATTCAGGCGACAGTTCTTACAACCCAATCACCTCGCCGCAGTCTCTGAATGCCAAGCACAGCGTCAGCAAATATCCGACGGCTGTCAAAATTACAAAAATTAGCTCGAATATCATTACCAGTACGCTGGTATCCTATCGGGTTACCAAAATACCGGTGAATGGAATCACGATACCTGATGCAATCACCGGCCAGGTCACTATTAATACCATAGGGAATCTCAGTTTGAAATGCACCGGATCGATTAACAAAACAGGCGATGGTAGCTGCAGGCTCCAATTTCCTTTCGTTAGCTCCGCAAACAAGCCCGTTGCCAGTTATTCTGGCGATGACAACTATGACGCCAGCACATCTAAGTAGTTTACGATCAAGCCGTAACCAACAGGCTGCTGATCGTTTTCAGGGCTGAAGAGATTATCCAACCCTGCCGGATTCACCATTCTCCGGATGGAATACCGGCAACCCTGGGGAAAGGACCAGCGTACCGCCCAAACCTTTACCTACAAGTTCGTTGTGCGTTGAATAGTATTCAGGCCCAGTCAATGTCGTTATTTGCTGAACCTGAGCGCGCGCAGAACGCCGCCGATGGAAGTGATCAGGAATACGATGGCCCAGATCCCGCCGCAGATGCCGACCAGAATCGCTCCCAGAGCATCCGTGATGCTGGTCAGAAAGCCCGGCACAATTCCTTGCAGGAAGCTGACCACCAGGCTGGCCACAAAGGAAGACAGGATCAGCAGGACCAGCATCGTGTTTTTCAGGAAGCCCTGCTGGGCGATCACCAGGCAGACGGCGAAGCCCAGCTTGAGCGCCAGGATCAAGCCCAACACGGCTGCCGCGCCGCCGCGGTTGAAAAAGCCGTAAATAGCGATATAAACCAGGGTGCCGAAAGGCACCGCCAGAAACAGGGAGATCATCAGCAGCAGCAGCGCCACGGCGGTCAGCACCATGGCGATGGCGGCGATGATCAGCACCAGTGAGAAAATAAAAGTCGAAATCCCCTGGATGCGGCCAAAAACCTCTTCGCGCACCACCAGGTTTACCGCCAGCAGGGCAATCGAAAACAGCAGCAGCCCATCGACAAGCGCCAGGTATGGAATCCCCAACCCTGGCGGTTTTTCTTGATCGAGAATTTTTTGCAGGTCATTTTGATCGACCTGCCCCAGCGCGTCGCGCAGTTCGGCAAAGCGCGGATCGGCATTTCCGGCGGGGATCAGCTCCGAGATTTGTTGAGCCTGGGCGTTGGCGCCTTTTACGATGGCCAGCGAGCCAAGTTCCGCCAGCACGACCAGGGCGATCAGCGCCAGGGCCGCAAAAAAGAAAGGCTTGCGCAGATAAAGCATGGGTTTATTATAACGATCCAGCTGCCAGGCTTCAAGCAGTCTGGCGGTTGGATCGCAATTTAATTTTGGGGCTAAAACCGCACGGTTTCTCCTGGTCTGTGGGGGGCAGGTTCTGCCTGTGTCTCGAAATGTGAACAGCTCGAAACTGGAGTGATATAATTCTGCCATGAAACTTACCTTGCAAGAAGTGCAACACATCGCCGAGCTGGCCCGGTTGAAACTGACCCCTGAAGAAGAAGAGCGCTACCAGCAGCAGCTTTCTGCCATTCTGGAGTATGCTGCCCGCTTGCAGCAGTTGGATACCACGGGCATCGCCCCCACTGCCAGCGTGCTTCCCCCGCACAGTGTATTGCGTGTAGATGAAGTTAAGCCGGGACTATCGACGGATGCCGCCCTGCGCAACGCGCCCCAGGTCGAGCAAAACCAGTTCCGCGTGCCGCCGGTGTTGGAGTAGCCATGCCTGAGTTGAGCGACCTTTCCGTCCGCCAGGCGGTGGATGCCCTGCGCGGCGGCGAAATTTCCAGCCTGGCCCTGACCCAGGCCTGCCTGGCGCGCATCGACCTGCTGGAACCGGCAGTCCACGCCTTTCTCACGCGCACATCCGACCTGGCCCTGCGGCAGGCTGCGGCGGCCGACCGCCAGCTGGCGGCTCACCGCGCCGGACGGGATGAAGGCCCCCTGCCACCCCTGCTGGGGCTGCCTGTGGCGGTCAAAGATGTGCTGGCCCTGGAAGGCGTGCGCTGTACCTGCGGGTCGAAAATTCTTGAAGATTTTATCCCGCCGTATACCGCGACCAGCGTCGAGCACCTGCTCAAAGCCGGGGTGGTAGTGGTAGGCAAGACCAATACCGATGAATTCGCCATGGGTTCCTCCACCGAAAATTCCGCCTACGGCCCCACGCACAACCCCTGGAAACTGGATCACGTTCCGGGCGGTTCGAGCGGTGGTTCGGCGGCAGCGGTTGCCAGCCGCATGGTGCCGGCCGCCATGGGCTCCGATACCGGGGGGTCTGTGCGCCAGCCGGCCTCATTCTGCGGCGTGACCGGGCTCAAGCCCACCTACGGACGGGTCTCCCGCTACGGGCTGGTGGCCTACGGCTCTTCGCTGGATGCGGTCGGGGCTTTTGGCCGCACTGCGGAGGATGTAGCCCTGTTATTTGAAAGGATGGCCGGTCCCGATGAGCGCGACGCCACCTCGATGGATGTGGCCGTGCCCAATATCCGCCTTTATCCTGACCCATCTCTGGCCGGAATGCGGATCGGCGTGCCCAAAGAATACTTTATCGACGGCATCCAGCCCGAAGTCGAAAGCGGGGTGCGCCAGGCGATTGCCCAACTGGAAGCGTTAGGCGCCAGCGTGCATGAAATCAGCCTGCCGCACACCGAATATGCCCTGCCGGTGTACTACCTGATTGCACCGGCCGAAGCCAGCGCTAACCTGGCCCGCTACGATGGGGTGCGCTTTGGCCTGCGCGACCAGGCCGCCCAGATGCTGGATCTTTATAAAGGCAGTCGTGGGGCCGGTTTTGGGGCGGAGGTCAAACGGCGCATCATGCTGGGTACCTATGCCCTTTCGGCGGGATATTATGATGCCTATTACGGCCAGGCCCAAAAGGTGCGCACCCTGATCAAGCGCGATTTCGAAGGGGCCTTCACCCAGGTGGATGCGATTGCCACGCCGGTGGCCCCCACCACCGCCTTTCGGATTGGCGAGCACGGTGATGATCCGCTGTCCATGTACCTGGAGGATATCTTCACCCTGCCTACCAACCTGGCAGGCGTACCGGGATTAGCCTTTCCGGTCGGTTTCGACGCAGGCGGGCTGCCCGTTGGCATGCAGCTATTGGGGCCCCATTTTCACGAAGAGATCCTTTTTCGCCTGGCTCACGCCTACCAACAAGTAACCGACTGGCACCAAAAAGCGCCCATGGTTTAGTTGATTGGGTTAGAACTCGTTGAATGATGAAGAATATTTCTGAGGTTAATTATTTCGCAGGGAGGATTTTATGCGACAAAAGTTGACAATCGCAGTTCCAATGGCCGGACTGGGCACACGTATGCGCCCGCATACCTACAGCAAGCCCAAGCCGTTGATCGCTTTGGCCGGCAAGACCGTGCTGGACTATGTTCTCGACCAGTTTAGAAGCCTGGACGATACGTTTGATCTGGAATTTGTGTTTATCGTTGGCTCAAACCAGCTGGAACAGGTCCAGGAGCATATGAGCGACCATCACCCGGATAAAAAGGTCCAATTCGTGGTGCAGGAGAAAATGCGCGGCCAATCGGACGCGTTATATCTGGCGCGCGAGCACCTCCACGGCCCAATGTTGATGGCGTTTTCCGATACACTGGTGGAAGCTGACCTCTCTGCGATCACCAACCTGGACCTGGATGGGATGGCCTGGGTACGAAAGGTGCCCGATCCGCGCCGGTTTGGCGTGGCACAGTTAAACCAGGAAGGATATATTACGCGTTTGATCGAGAAACCCCAGGATCAGAGCAACAACCTGGTGGTGGTCGGTTTTTATTATTTCCGCCAGGCAGAAGACCTGATGGACGCGATTGCCGAGCAGGAGAACCGCAAAGTGATGTTAAAAAATGAATTCTTCCTGGCAGACGCGATCAACATCTTATTGGAACGGGGCGCAAAGATGCGCACCCAGGAAGTTAAAGCCTGGATGGATGCGGGTATGCCGGATGCGCTGTTGGAAACCAACCGCTACCTGTTGGAAAACGGCCGGGATAACAGCGCGCAGGCGATGAAAAATTTTCCTGGGGTGACCATCATCTCACCGGTGTTTATCTCACCCAAGGCGAAAATCACTGCTTCGGTGATTGGCCCGCATGTTTCCATCGGCGAAGACTGCTGTCTCAATCAGGTGGTGGTGAGTAATTCGATTCTGGAAGAAGGCGCACAGGTGGAGCACATGATCCTCTCCGGGTCGCATTTGGGCCGGGACGTGAATGTCCACGGCCAGATCACCCATTTGAACCTTGGCGACCAGTCGTGGTCCATGAGTTGACCCGCCAATGGTTGGCTGAAAGCCAGAACCAGGGAGTCTCCATGGCCGACCAATCTCTGGTCGAATGTTACGCGGGGTATGCATACCCGCAAAGGCCGGTTGCGTTCTGGTGGCAGGGCCAGCGTTTGCTGGTGGCCGCTGTGCGCAGTGAAGCCCGCTTGCCGGACGGCAAACGCTTCCTGGTGGAAACCACCGGCGAAAAGATGTTTGAAATCAACTATAATCAAATACACGACACGTGGACTGTGCGGGAAGTAAGTTAAGAAACTGGCAGCCGGCCTGTTTTCTTGTTGACGAGAACCTGGGCTGGTTGATATGTCCTACGGGCCGGTTTTTTTATCATCTGAAACACTGCGAGGGCTGTATATGCGTTCATCTTATCTTTCCACCAGGGTTGCCGGTCTCAAGCCGTCAGGGATCCGCAAGTTTTTTGACATCGCTGCCACCATGAAGGATGTTATCTCGCTGGGGATTGGCGAACCGGATTTCAATACGCCGCTGCCCATCCTGAATGAAGGCATTGCTTCGCTGCAGCGCAACGAAACACACTATACTTCGAATGCGGGGATTCTGGATCTCCGTAAAACTCTGGCCGCGCATCTCGAAATGCACTATAAGGTCAGTTATGACCCCCAAAACGAAATCATCATCACAGTGGGCGGGTCCGAGGCGCTTTACCTGGCTGCGACCGCTTTGCTCGATCCGGGGGATGAATTAATCATCCCCACGCCATGTTTTGTGGCTTACCAGGCTGAAACCATCCTGGCAGGCGGAGTGCCGGTAGAGGTTCCCTGCCGCTTCGAGGATAACTTTGAAGTCGATCCCCAGGCTGTGGCTGCGGCAATCACCCCGCGCACCCGGGCTATTCTGATCAGCTTCCCCAACAATCCTACCGGGGCCGTTGCCAGCCGCGAACGCCTGCTGGAGATCGCCCGGCTGGCCGAAGAAAACGATCTGATCGTGATCTCGGATGAAATATACGATCGCCTGGTGTACGGCGGTCACCAGCACGTGTGCTTCTCGGCCTTGCCGGGGATGAAAGAGCGCACGATCATGATTGGCGGGTTTTCAAAAGATTATGCCATGACCGGCTGGCGCATCGGCTTTGCGGCAGGCCCGGCTGCGATCCTGACCGGCCTGCTGCGTATTCACCAGTATACGGTCATGTCTGCCCCAACCATGGCGCAATCGGCCGCGCTGACCGGGTTGAAAGAAGGCGAAGAGTACATTCAGGAAATGGTGGCGGAATACGACCGGCGGCGCAGGCTGATTGTCAACGGTTTTAACCGGATTGGTTTGCCGACTTTTGAGCCCAAAGGCGCTTTCTATGCTTTTCCCAAAATCAGCGCCACTGGTCTGGATGACGAAACGTTTGCCACGCGCCTTCTTCAGGAGGAAAACGTGGCGGTTGTCCCCGGGAATGCATTTGGCAAGGGTGGTGAGGGATTCGTGCGCTGTTCTTATGCCACGGCGTATGAAAAAATTGAAGATGCACTGGAACGTATCGAAAGGTTTGTGAACAGACTATAAAGCAGTAAATTCGTTCAGGGCGGGGTAAGGAGTCTTGAAGTGAGTAGTGCCGTACCCTTGCACATCCTTCTGCTGGGCCCGCCAGACATTCGGTGGGAAGGAAAACCTTTAAAATTTTCCCGCCGAATACAGCGGGCTTTACTGTTTTATCTTGCAGTCGAAGGCCAGGTAAGCCGTGAGGCGCTGCAAGAGCTGTTTTGGCCGAGTGAAACTTTTCACGAACGCTCGAATGCCAACCTGCGCGTCAATCTGGCCCGGTTGAGAAAAGATCTTCCTTCAGACGAAATCCTGCGAACCAATAAAGACACCCTCTGGTTGAATGAAGACCAGGTTTTGATTGACGCGGTTGATTTTCTGGAACAGGTGGACCAACCGCTGCGGTTTACCTCGCAATTTCCGTCTTCTACGCTGCTTCCTGAACCCATGGTATCACAACTGCGCCGCGCCGCCGAGATGTGGCGCTCGCCTCGTTTTTTACAAGGATTTTCGATCTCTGAAAATAACCCTTACCTGGAGCGGTGGCTTGAGAATGCTGCCTGGCGTTTCAATGACACCTACCAACGCGTATTAACCAGCCTGGCAGGTCATTTCGCCGCAGCCGGAGACTATAGTGCCGCCATCCAATGGGCCGATGCGGCGCTGGATATTGATCCGTGGTTGGAAAACCTCCACATTCAGAAGATCCAATGGCTGCTGGCCCTGAACCGGACCAATGCGGTCCTTAACACCATTCAGGGTCTTCAGGACCAATATGCGCGCGAGAATGAGGAAATTCCCGAGGAGCTGGCAGCGCGCTTTCACTCGATTCGGCGCCAGATTATCTCTTACGATAAAAATTCGGCCAGCGAAGACTGGCCCGGGCGGCTGCTGGTGCAGGTGCCGTTGGTTGGACGCAGGAATGAACTCTTGAAGCTGCAAACCGCTTTCCGCCGGGGTGGAATCGCCATTATTTGGGGAGAAACCGGATCTGGAAAAACGCGCCTGGCATATGAACTCCACCGCTCGCTGCAGCCGAAGCCGCGCCTGCTGGTGATGAATGCCAATCAAGGTGAAAATGGGCTGCCTTTTCATCCCTGGATCGATGCTTTACGCCGCAGTATCTCCCAGGAAGAATGGCAAAATCTTGCACCGCATTGGCGCCAGCAAATAGCTCGCCTGCTGCCTGAATTGGCGTTTTCTTCAGACAGCGAATCGACCCCTCAAAATATCCCACCAGAGCTGCAGCCCGGGATGTTGTACGATGCGCTGTACCAGACTTTGCTTATGATCAGCCGCCATCAGCGGGTTTTGATCGTACTCGACTCTGCCCAATGGTGCGATTCTGAAACAATGTTGGTCCTGGCGTACCTGGTGAGGCGGCGTTTCTTTACAGAGCACGGCCTGCTGGTGATCACCGCGCGGCATGAGGTGCAGGGATCGCCTCTGGAAGCCTTCCTGGATCAACAAAGCCGGTCGGCTTATTTCAATCAAATGGACCTGCCGGCGCTTAACATGGCAGAAGCGGAAGAGCTCGCTCTCCAGGTCCTGGATCGACCCGCGGCCGCCGGCCTGTTGGAGCGCCTGCTTGCTGATACTGGTGGGATCCCCTTGTTTTTATTGGAAACGCTTTACGCGTTGTTGGAGTATACTCCGTCGACCATGCCAGCCAGGATCACCGATAAAATACCGGTTGGAGGCAGCATTCATAGTTTTTTGCGCGGGCGGATTGAAAATCTCAGCCTGGCGGCCCGCCAGGTGGTTGAAGCGGCCGCGGTGTTTGAGTCGGAATTCGATCCGTCCCTGCTGGCAGCATTAACCCTGGCTAACCCGGAAAGCATCATCCAGGGACTGGATGAACTCCACCAGGCCGGGTTGATTCGGCCGGTTACAGACGGCTCGCGGCCGACCTATATTTTTGTTTACGGACAGATGCGAGAGGTCATTCGTTGGGGAATGGGCCCGGCTCGCCTGCGCCTGCTTCATCTGCGCGCGGCCCATGTGATTGAAGAACAGCCGGATGGAACCGTACCGTCTTTGACGACGTTGGCCCGCCATTACGAGGCAGCCGGTGAATGGCTGCCTGCGATCCAGTCCTGGGTGAAAGCCGGCCTGCTGGCGCATGCGCAATTTTCGGCCGAGGATGCCGTTGTTGCTTTTCAAGCTGCAGATCGCCTGGTGCAGCACGACCATCATAACTTGCCGGAGAACCTCCTGGACAGCATGTATTCTCGGTGGGGCGAGATCGCTTTCAACCAGATTGATGCCGATCAAATGGAACATATTTACACCCGTCTCATCCAACTGGGAGAAGAACGGCAAAGCGCGCTTTTGCTGGGAAACGGCCTGAGCGGATTGGCGACCCTGTATTGGCTGCGCAAGGATCCGGTCCGTTCGATGGAGATGTTCCAGCGCGCGGATTACCATTTGCAGCAGTTGAACGATCCTGCAATGCTGGTCCGCCTGTACAGCCGCCAGGGTTGGTACCTGGTGGGCGAAATGCGGTACGATGAAGCCATAACCTTGCTTGAGCGTGCCCGCCAGCTAGTGACCGGGGAGGATGATCCGCAAATGATTGAACAGCGTGCGGTCATCGAATATCGCCTGGGCATGGCTTACAATATGACCGGGTGGCCGCTGAAAGCCCAGGAAATCGCACTGCTGTCATTAAGTCACGACCAGACACCGGCTCAAATGTACGGGCACCTGGTCATGACCGGAGCAAAATTCTACCTGGGAGAGTACGTTGCCGCCCTTGAGCACATCCGCCTGGGGATCAAGCTGGCGCGCAGCATGAACAGCGTGCATCTGACGGGTTACCTGATGAATTACCGGCTCCGCGCAGAACTGGCCCTGGGCCAGATTGACACGGTCTGGTCTGGCTTGCCAGATGTATTTGAATTTGCCTTGAAAAACCACATTAACGAAATTGCGGCATATGTGCAAATGGTTAAGGGTGACGTTTACCGCCTGTTAGGAGATTTCTCCGGCGCAGCGGCCTTTTACCGGGCAGGGATGGAGGCCAGCGCAGGAAAGTGGGACAGCCTGATGGGTCGGTTGAAACTGGGGACAGCATTGGCCCTAAACGGGGAGGTGGCAGAAGGGCTGCGCCTGGTGGATGAGACGCTGGCGCAGGCTCGCCAGGTTAATATGGCGGCTGTTTATCTGCCAGGGTTGAGCCGCCGGGCTGCGCTGTTGATGCGAGTTGGTCGCCCGGATGAGGCGATTGCCGTGCTCGATGAATATCACGCACTGTTTACCGAACGGCACTTCGGTTTGCATGCCTACGTGGATGGCTGGGTGCGCTGCCAGGTGGGGCTGCAGCGCGGCGACCTGGAAGAAGCCCGGCGCCAGGCTGAAGTCGCCTTTCAGCAAGCCCGGCGCACCGGCAACCCCTTTTGGGAAGTGGAAGCTTTACACCTGCGGAAACTGTGCGGGGCAATGGATGCCGTGGGAACGGCACGGGGAAGAGAACTGCTGGCGTTGATCGATCGCCGCACGCGCCACCCCGATTTGCGCCGCCTGGCTGAAGCCTATCTGCAGCGTGCCCGCGCTGCCCAATCCGCCTGATCAATAATGGTTACATTTTGGTAACTTCTGTGTATTATAATGAATAAACAATCAAGAAAGATTGGGCGCAAGGGAACAGGGGCCTTGCGCAAAAGATCGCTGGTGATCATGGGGACAGGCACCAGCGGTCTTTTTATTTTATAATAGAACCTATGCAGTTTAACTCTACTACTCCTAAAAATATTGCCATCGTCGCTCATCCCAGTATGGCGGGCGCCCCGGAAGAAGCCTTGAAGGTAGAAGCCGCGCTAAACGATGCTGGCATCGCCACCGCGAGCTGGGTATCGATGAGCGATGAATCCCTGCGCCGGCGTTTAGCGTTGGGAGAGTTTGATATATTAATCGCGCTGGGGGGGGATGGCACGATGCTGCGCGCCGGGCGTTTGAGCGGCCCCTTCGGCGTGCCCGTACTGGGGATTAACCTCGGCCGGTTTGGCTTCCTGACCGAACTCAAGCGGGATGGTTGGCCCACCTTTATACCGGAGCTTGTCGCGGGTCGTTTTCGGGTCGAAGAACGTATGATGATCCGCGCCGAACACCGCCGCGGCGACCTGTCTTTAGGTTCATGGATAGCGCTCAACGATGTGGTGGTTTGCCGCGGGCAGTTTGTGCGACCGATCACGCTCCTGGCAAGTGTCGACGGCTACCAACTGGCGCACTATATTGCCGATGGTTTGATCGCTGCTACCCCCACGGGGTCCACGGCGTATGCCCTGGCTGTGGGGGGGCCGATTTTACCGCCCGAACTGCGCAATATCCTGATTATTCCGGTCGCTCCCCACCTGTCCGTCGACCGGGCGGTTATCCTTTCCGAAGGGTCCTGCGTGACGATCCGGGTTTTTACCAACCACGAAGCTGTGTTCAGCGTGGACGGTCAGGAACCGTTGACCATGCTGGAAGGCGACGAAATTTTTGTGGATGTCAGCCCCAATTCGGCCGGGTTCGTGCGCTTCCAGGATCCTGGTTATTTTTACCGCAACGTAACACAATTTATGGAACAAAATCCCATTGCAGGGAGCTCTATATGACAGAACCTCAATTGGGGGGATTGGTTTGCGCCAACCACCCGGACCGCGAGACTTATTTGCGCTGTAACCGCTGCAATAAGCCGATTTGTATTGAATGTGCCGTACTCACTCCCACCGGCTACCGCTGCAAAGAATGCGTACGCGGGCAGCAGCGGGTATTTGAGACCGCCCAGACCATTGATTATGTATTTGCCGGTGGGATCGCTCTGGTGCTCTCATTCCTGGGCAGTTATATCGTGCCGGTGATGCAGTTTTTTACGATCTTCGTTGCCCCTATCGTGGGCATGATCGCGGCTGAAATCATTCGCCGCGCGGTCAATCGCCGGCGCTCTCGCCTGCTCTACCAGTTGGCCGCGGTGGGGGCCGTGGTTGGCGGGCTGCCCCTGTTGGTGAGCGGTTTGTTGAGCCTGGTGGGGATGGTGGCCCTGCGTGGGGCGGTCGGCCTCACTTTTTTCTTACCGCTGATCTGGCAGGGCGTTTATATTTTTCTGCTGACCAGCACCCTGTATTACCGGCTGAGCGGGATTCGGATGTAGGGCTATGCTTTTTCAACTGCGCATTGAAAACTTCGCCATCATCCAGCACCTTGAGCTGGAATTTCATCATGGGTTGACCGCGTTTACCGGCGAGACCGGCGCGGGAAAGTCAATCATCCTGGATGCGGTGCTGGCCCTGGTGGGCGCAAAAGTCGACCAGACCTTAATCCGTACGGGGGCCGACCGGGCCCTGGTAGAAGGGGAGTTCAAAATCCCAGCGTCCAACCGCGATGAAATCCTTGCCATCCTGGAGCGCGAAGATTTGCTGGACGATCCCGCCGGGGTCACCCTGGCTCGTGAAATCCGCCGCGAAGGGCGCAGCGTGGCTCGGGTCAATGGGCGCAGTGTCAATGCGGGACTGCTGCGCGAATTGGGCGGCTACCTGGTGGATATTCACGGTCAATCCGAGCATCTTTCGCTGCTCAACGTCCGTTCCCACCTGGGGCTGCTCGATCGCTACGCGGCTGTGGAAGACCAGCATCTGGCCTACCGCCAGCTTTACCGCCAGCACCAGGCCCTGCGCCGCGAACTGACGGATTTACGCACGGGCGAGCAAGAGGCGGCCCGGCGCAGCGAACTGCTGCGCTACCAATTGGAAGAGATCGAGCTGGCCCATCTCAAGCCGGGCGAGGAGGACGACCTGCGCCGCGAGCGCGATCGTCTGGCGAATGCCGAAAGCCTGACCCAGCTGGCCCAACAGGGATTGGCCCTGCTCGAGGAGGGCAGCCCCGAAGCGCCGGCGATTACCGAACTGGCCGGCCGGTTGGAACAGGCCATGTCTGCCCTCAGCCGCATTGATCCCAGCCAGGCCGGGCTGTACACGCAAACCCAGACTGCCGCCGAGACGTTGGGCGAGGTGGCGCACGATTTGCAGGGCTACCTGGAGCAGATCGAATTCAATCCCCGCAAGCTGGAACAGGCCGAAGAGCGCCTCAACCTGATCCACACCCTCAAGCGCAAATACGGCGGCACAATCGAAACGGTATTGGCGCACGCCGCGGATACCCGTCTGAAGCTGGATGCGATTACCCATGCCGCGGAACGGATTGCCGAGTTGGAAGGACAGGAGCGCGGTTTGCTCGAAAAGCTTTCGCAATCTGCCCGGGAGCTTTCAAAGCTGCGCCAACAGGCCGCCGAACGCATGAGCCGCGCGGTGGAAGTAGAATTGAACGACCTGCGCATGGAGGGGGCGCGTTTTTCAGCCGAACTGCACCGCGAGGCGGATGTGGCCGGCCTGCCCTGGGAGGGCGGCCAGCGCCTGGCTTTCAATGAGCACGGCGTGGACCGCTGCGAATTCTTGATCGCCCCCAACCCGGGCGAGGGGTTAAAACCGCTGGTCAAGACTGCCTCGGGCGGAGAGACCTCGCGCCTGATGCTGGCCCTGAAGAACGTGCTGGCACGGGCGGATGCCATCCCCACCTTGATCTTCGACGAGATTGACCAGGGCATCGGGGGACGGGTGGGCGCGGTCGTCGGTGAAAAGCTGTGGCAGCTCGGACGCCAGCACCAGGTGCTGTGCGTGACCCACCTGCCGCAGTTAGCCGCTTTTGGCGATGAGCACTGGCGCGTGCGTAAACTGGTGGAAGATGGACGAACCCTGACCGAGGTCGAGCGGTTGGGTACCCCGGCTCGCCTGGATGAACTGGCCCTGATGCTTGGCGGTGTGACCGAGGCCAACCGCTATGCCGCCCAGGAAGCCCTCTCGAGTGCCAGGCGGCGGGCCAAGGAATTAGCCGCCCAAAAGAAATAAGCTTGATTAATAAAAACAGGCCAGGTTTGCGGCGATTAATCGCCGCAAACCTGGCCTGTTTTTGGTTTTTAAATGCTGGACGCCGGGGTGAGGGGGGCACCTCGGCGCTCAGCACATTAAAAGTAACAACTAATGATTAAATTAGTATGAGAAAAACCTTACAGGTACTTTGCGCTGGTGTTCGGTTTGCCTAAAACCCCATCAGGGAAGAACCGGGGTTGATCGATTTATACTGGGCGGCGGCCCCAAACAGACCTGCCAGGAAGAATATGCCCAATGCCGGCAGCATTTCGAGGTTAGACATGGCCATCGCCCCGTAAATCATCATGGCCGCGCCCACAAAAGCGGTGGTCACGATCAAGACCACATCCTGAAAGCGCACCGACAGCAGGCCCGTGATCAGAGCCAGGACGACAGTCAGGAGGGTGCTTTCCTGCCCGCGGGTGACGATCGGGTAGCCGTAGCCGCCGATCATAGCGCCCAGCGCAGTCCCTGAAAAGAAGATGATTACGATCGAAAGCGGTCCGGCGATGATCGCCCCGATGATGCCCGCCACGATAAATACGACCGCCATCTGCGGGGTTATCTGGGTTAAACTGCCCGGTATGTGGAACAGGCCTACCGCGGCCAGCACGGCACCCACGCCGGCGAGGAGAAAACCCCACACGCGGATGGCCGAATTGATCATCGGGTAGCCAAAGAAGCAGATGACTCCTCCGGCGACGATGGCTAAAAAGGCGATCGGATCCATTAAACAACCTCCTGAATGATACCTGATTCTACATCGAAGTGAAATGCTTGACAACTTTTCTTGAGGAAGGTTATAATACCAGCGCTTTCCTCGATAGCTCAATTGGCAGAGCGGGCGGCTGTTAACCGCTAGGTTCCAGGTTCGAGTCCTGGTCGGGGAGCCTTTTTATTTAAACTTCCGTTAGGTTCCAGGCACCCTCAGGGAGTGTGATATTCGAGTCCTGGTCGGGGAGCCTTTTTATTTAAACTTCCGTTAGGTTCCAGGCACCCTCAGGGGGTGTGATATTCGAGTCTGGTCGGGGAGCCTTTTTATTTAAACTTCCGTTAGGTTCCAGGCACCCTCAGGGGGTGTGATATTCGAGTCCTGGTCGGGGAGCCTTTTTATTTAAACTTCCGCTAGGTTCCAGGCACCCTCAGGGGGTGTGGCATTCGAGTCCTGGTCGGGGAGCCTACGAGAGCCCATCAGGGCTCTTTTTGTTTAGGTTCCAAGCACTCGCAGGGAGTGTAGTATTCGAGTCCTGGTCGGGGGGCCTACGAGAGGCTATTATAATGAATAGTCAGGCGGCCTGTATGCGAATTTCAGGAGTAATCAGTGTGGCGACTCTGCATTTGATGGTTGGACTGCCATGTTCAGGAAAAACAACCCTCGCAAAAGAACTTGAGCGCGAGCATTCGGCGCTGCGACTGACAACCGATGAATGGCATGTGCGGCTGTTTGGTCAGGATGCAGAAGCGCCGGAACATGATGCCAGGCATACGCTGATCGAAGGCCTGCTTTGGAAGATAGCAAGTAGAGCGCTTGTATTGGGAACAAACGTAATTCTCGATTTCGGCTTCTGGGCGCGAGAGGAACGCGAAGATTTCCGGCTGCGAGCCAGGCAGCTTGGGGCGAGTAGTGAAGTGCATTTTCTCGATGTGCCGGAGGAGGAGCTGATGCGACGGCTTGCGGTAAGGAATTCGCAGGATTCGCAGGAGAGTTTCTATATTCCCGTAGAGGCGATGAAACCGTGGATTGCGTTCTTCCAGAGACCAACGCCCGACGAACTTGAGCGCAGAGAATAAAGAAAAAATGTTTATGTGTTGAGCGGCAGCACTTCTTTTTGCAGGCGGTCACCCAGGTCGTCAAGCGTTTTCTCCAGGTCGTAGTCGCTCTGCAGGCCCATCCAGAATTCCGCGGTCGTGCCCAGCGCAATCGAAAGACGCAGGGCGGTATCCGCGGTGATCCCGCGTTTGCCGCGGACGATGTCGTTGATCTTTTGGGGGGCAACGCGCATGCTCATAGCAAGCTGGTGCTGGCTGAGCCCCAGCGGCTGGATAAATTCTTCGAGCAGAATCTCGCCCGGGTGGAGCGGGGCAAAATCTTTCCTGGTCATCGGGCACCTTCTAATTTATGAATGGTAATCTGCGATCTCTACCTGGTAAGCATCGCCGTCTTGCCATTCGAAATACACCCGGTATTGATCGTTGATGCGAATACTGTACTGTCCGTTGCGGTCACCTTTCAGCTTTTCCAGGCGATTGGCAGGGGGCGCGCGCAGGTCGGTGATCGTTTTTGAGTTATGCAGCATGCGCAGTTTGCGAAAGGCGACATTCTGCATGGACTGATCCAGTTTGAGTGAACGCGTGCGGTGAAAGATTTTCTCGGTTTCTGCGTCCGTAAACGAGCGGATCATGTGAAGATGATATCATGGTGTGTATGTCATGTCAAGCGTGATTTCTTGTTCCGGGATCATTTCATGCTTTATCTGGCGAACATACTCTGAGGTTTTAACGCTTATGTGGATAAATTTAGTGGGCGGGCTAAACGTACTGTGGAAAAGCTGCGATGCTAGAGGCGGCGTGTCCTACGGCTGTGTCCGTCAAAACCCCAATAGGTGACACTGACAAAATATATACCGCCTGGAATTGGCACACAGGCTGCCAGGTTAAGACAACAACTCTTATAAATCGCTTAAGTGGCAAATCCGTATAGCCCCCCTGATTTCCGGGATATACTGAAAATTAATTATCCGCATAATTTATATTGGGCGGCGACGCCAGCCGCCTGTCAGAAGAGGTAGAAAAGATGAAATAAAATCGATGAATCCGGCTGCTAAGGCTGGAACTTCAGACTCCTACCAACGAGGAGAGAATTTCGTGAAACGAGAACAGCGGAAAGCCGACACCGGCTTGTGCCGGGAGATCGCTCCCGGTGCGTATTACCTGGAGATAGGGAAGGGGATCAATCGGTCCAACGTTTATTTTGTGCGGTCCGGAGCATCGTGGGTCTTGATCGATACAGCATCGGCAAATTGCGGCCAGTTGATCCGGAAAGTTGCGGAGTTGTTGTTCGGAGCGAACACGCGGCCAGCTTCGATCCTGTTGACGCATGTACACCCTGATCATGCAGGATCAGCGCTCGAGTTGGCGCATATGTGGGACTGTCTGGTTTACATGCATCCTGACGAATTGCCTCTCGCGATCGTCAGAAATCTTTCGACTGTCGAGAAGTACGCCAACCCGCTTGACCGCTGGATGATCCTCCCGTTGCTGCGCATGATGCCCCGACAGCGGGTTGAGTCGATGCTCTTGAAGACAGGCCTTAAAGGTGTTGCGCAGGGATTCGTTCCGGGTGCTGCTGTTCCAAATCTTCCAGACTGGGAATGCATTCCCACGCCGGGCCATACACCGGGCCACGCTGCTTTCTTCCGACCTGGTGACCGGCTCTTAATCACGGGCGATGCCATCGTGACCGTTGATTTGAATTCGTTCTGGGGATTTCTGTTGTGGAGTTTACATCTTAACGGGCAGAGAGTATCCGGACCACCGCGGTACTCGACCTGGAATTGGCAAACTGCGAAGGAGGCTGTCACCAACCTGGCAGGGCTCGAACCCCGTGTGCTGGCGTCCGGCCATGGTGCGCCCATATCGGGCGATGAAATCGGACGAGAGCTGCGTACCTTTGCCGATCACTTTTCCGGCCCCGCCGACCAAAAGCACACCAGGGCGTAGGGTGTGGCAGCGCCGCTGCCGCCAAGTTAATCCGTCAGGCATCTCACCCTTCAAACTGGCAGAAAGGAGTGTTAGAAATGTCTCAAAGAAAGAACAATCAATATTGGCTTGCTGCCCTTGTGCTGGGTGCCGCGCTCCTGTGGGGATGTTCAACAAGTGGGCCCGAAATAAGCACAGTTGAACCCTTAGAAAACAATCGGCAAGAGGACCTTAATCGAGCGGCAGATGCAGTCAGGGCCGATGTCATCTCCGTTGAGGTTACGGGCAGTCCGAATGAATACCAGTTCTCTGTTGGGATATCCAGCCCGGATAAAGGATGCGAGCAGTATGCAGATTGGTGGGAGATTCTGACTGAAAAAGGCGAACTGGTCTACCGGCGAATTTTGGACCACAGTCATGTCGATGAGCAGCCATTTGTGCGCAGCGGGGGGGCAGTTGAAATAGAGGCGGATACCGTTGTGATCATCAGGGCACATATGAATTCTGGCGGGTATGGTGGAAAAGGATTCAAGGGGACCGCTCAGTCTGGTTTTGAGGCGGTGGATTTGATGCCAGATTTTGGGGCGGATGTGGAGCGTAAGCCTCCCCAGCCAGCACAATGTGCGTTTTAAGGGTGAAGCGTTTAAGGAGTTCCGTATAATTGAACCTGCCCCCCATAAAAATCGTCCTTCTGGATTAATGTCATTTCCGATGCAAGCGTTTGCGGGATAAGCCCCTTTGGATCAGTATACTTGTTATGGCTGTACACCAGCCAGACTCTGTTATGCCCGCTCAACAATGAAATTAATCCAGGTATATCGTTGGCCGTCATCTCGGGCTCCAGGACACCACTATCGAACAGATCTAGAGGAACGCCACGTTTCTCTACCTGGATATCATAATAGGTTTCATAAGGTTCAAAATAATAGTCGAACGGGATTTCCACAGAATTGGCGTTGAAAAGGACCAAATCACCCTTTTCAGCATACCCTGCGACATCACGGGCAGCAGTGTTCCAATCCTCTTTTTGAAAGAACCTGTAATAATCGCCGGCAGAAAACAGGTTGATGATAGCTAAACTCCCCAGCGCTATGATCATTAGAAAACGAAATTTTAATTGAGCGATGCCAGACGCCAGCACCAGGAACAGGGGAATCGTTGTCCAGATCAGGGTCCGATCCAAAAAAATCGGCCGCCAAATGCTCACGATCAACTCACCCAGGAAGGGGATAATGAATAAGACAGCCAGAAACAGGATTTGCGAAATTTTTTTTCGGTAATACACCAGTCCTAAACAAAGCACCAGCGCATACAAAATCCAGATCAGCGTGGCTATGTTGTCGGGAATTGGCTCAGATGAATTTAAAAAGGATTTCAGCACCTGCACAACAGCATCCCAGGTTGGTTCAGGAATCCAATACCTCTGATAGACTGCCCTGGCTTGCTTGATGAAGGAGAAAATCCATGGGAGCCACAGCAAGAGGATTCCAATCTGAGCTTTTGCCCAATTCCCAAAAGAGGGAGCCTGGAAGGCAGGTTGAGCCCCTGATTTTTTTATCCTTTGAAAGAGCATCAGACCAAGAACGAAAATATTGGTGGCTAAAGGGAAAAGGACGGCTGTGTTGTCACTGAGCAGAGTCGCAGCCGAGAATACGATCAATACAACCCAGGCCAGGTCGGTCTCAATCGTCTGGATGGGTGACCAGCGATGGCGGTGGACCCAGGCGCTCCATCCGGTTCGAGGGGACTCAACTTTAAAGCGGGAATCGTGTTCGGAGTTTGATTCAACCGGCCCATAGGTACGCCAGGCATGCAGATATTCCCGAAATTGGCTGCCAATGGGCCTGGTGGAACGCGAATCCGTAAGCAACCTGACCAGGGCATAAATCGCCACGGCTGCATTGAACGTCAGGAGGGTATACATGCGCGTTTCCTGGGCATAGAAGATGTGGAAAGGCGAAAAAGCCAGGAGCGCCGCTGCTGCCAGTCCCATCATCCCACCAGATATGCGTTTGCCAATTAGATAAATGACCGGGATTGTGCCTGCGCCGATAAGCACAGAAAGAAGTCGGGCATAATAGGGTGTATCCCCGGTGAGTGCGATCCAGTAATGGAGCAGAAAATAATAGAGAGGTGGGTGTTGATCAATCTTGACAATCCATTGCAGCATATCGGCAACCCTGTGGCTGGCCAGCCATACGCTGAACGTTTCATCCAACCCCATGCCTTTGGTGCCGAGCAGCAGCATTCGCAGAACACCACCAACCAAAGTGATGAAGATCACCAGCCAGGGTGCAATCTCTTCAATATCGAATTCTTCGTTCATTCACTTTCTGGGTCCCACAATTCATGAATGCATATGCAAGCATGCTATTTTCGATGTAAGTATACATTAAACTGCGATCGTGAGAGGCCTTTTACTCCTGGTAAAATTCCCTTGAAAAAAAATTTACCCCGATAGAAGAAAGACCGTAAACCGCCAGGTTCCAGGCAGCGCGCGCAGCATCCCCGCAGGAGACTGAGGGGGTATCCGCGCCCTGGTCTGGAACCATTTGATGAAAGGATATTGTATGATCCTCGAAGTCGCGATATTGAATATCCGGCCCGGTCAGGCAGGCGCGTTTGAAGCAGCCTTTTCCAAAGCTCAGGCGATCATCGTCGCCATGCCGGGATATGCCTCGCACGAGCTGCAGCGCTGTCTGGAAACGCCGGACCAATACATTCTGCTCGTGCGCTGGCAAACCCTGGAAGATCACACCCGGGGTTTCCGCCAATCGCCGCAGTACCAGGATTGGAAGCGGTTGCTGCACCATTTCTACGAACCGTTTCCCACCGTCGCGCATTATGAGCCGGTATTCAGCCAGACTGCGGCTTAGAGCTGCCGTGACGGCGGGTCGGGCGATTCCGGGACCGGATGCAGGCTGTAGGCTGCGCTGCCGGGCTTAAAGTCGTCCCTGGACAGCTGGAAGTAGGCCCCGCCGTGGGTGTCGAAGAAGCGGTTGGGCACCGGGTGCAGCCCGCCTTTTTCGATCACGCGCAGCGAGGCCGTATTGGCGCGCAGCGCCCCGGCGCCGATGATTCCCAACCCCAGGTGCTCGAAGCCGTAGCGCAGGCAGGCATTCAGGGCCTCGGTGGCGATGCCTCGGCCCCAGTAAGCGCGGTCGATGATATACCCCACATCGGCTTCATGCCCAAATCCGACCATGCCGATCAGGGCTGCATTCTCCTTCCAGATGACGGCCCACTGGCCCCAGGGCTGCTGCCGCCACGCCTGGATCATCCCGGCGACTTCCTGCTTCACCTGTTCAAGCGTGCGCGGGCCGCTGCGGATATAGCGCATGACCTGCGGGTCGCGGTAGATTTTGTAAAGGGTGCCGACATCCTCCACCCGAAACAGGCGCAAATGTAAACGCGCGGTTTCGATTTCACGGGCCTGGTTATGGAACATTTCTCTCCATCCGGAAAATCACAAATAACCGTTCGGATTCATCCGAAAAATAAACACAGGCAATAACCGCGCCGTTATTGCCTGTGCAATTAATCGGCATCTGATCAAGGTGTCGGGGTGTTGATATCCTTGATATCGATGCGAGCGAAGAAGATATCGGTCTTGTTGGTGGTCGTGTTCGTCGAAGGGACAATCGCCAGCAGGGTGCCAGAGTTATCCGGATTGGTTTTGCCAAAAAGGCAAATTCCACCTTGTACAGAAGGGGTGGCGGAGGTGGTATCGGCGATGCAGCCGGACAGATCGGTTGAATCCCAACCGGCAGATTTCATGCGGTCATCAGAATAGTACGCAATCACATCTGCCAGCGAGTGATCGGTGGTGTAAGCCACAAAGTTGACCGAGCCCTGGTTGCCGCTGGCACCCGCTAAGAAAGTCTGCACCATCACCTTAACCTCAAGCGGGATAGCATCTTTGGAGACATCCATGCCGCTCATTTTGGGGACATCCGGCCAGAGGTCGGAAACGGTTCCAGCGCTGCCTGCTCCTGTAACCCCGGAGACCACGCTTGAAAGGCTGCATGCCAGTGAAGTGAGCACCAGCACGCCGATCACAATAAAAATACCAGACCGTTTTTTGTTCATTTTGCTCCTGTATCTCCCGATTGTCCAACCAACCTTTTTCCCGGGGTAAGCCCATCGTTGGCTGCCGCTGGGGAATTTGGATAAATACCATACATATTATAAAGGTTATTCGAGTGGTTAACCCAGCGGCAAATCGACCAATTTTATAAGCTGGCTGCGCTGACGCATGCCTCCAAAATGATCGAGATAGGGTTTTATTATTCAGGGGGACGATTTTCTCCAGCGCAATGCTGGCAAGTAATCAAATTGTCCTGTGGTTATAATAAAAGGTGGGGAAGATGAACGGGATGTCGTGCCGCAAATCCTTCTCAAGCGAAATTACCGGAGGAAACATGGACCTGGAAAAATACCACCGCGAGAACGGGGCCGCCTGGGATATTACGGCCGCCCTTTATGAGCGCGATGAACAGCGCGATATCGAATTTCTGCGCGCCGGGGGCAATTCACTCATGCCGCCGGAGCAAGCCGCCCTGGGCGACCTGGCCCCATGGTGCCGGCGCGCAATCCATCTGCAGTGCGCCGGCGGGACGGATACGCTCTCGCTGCTCAAACAGGGCGCGGCCGAGGTGGTGGGCGTCGACATCAGCCCGCGCATGATCGCCAGCGCCCGGCGCAAAACCGCGGCCCTATCCGCCCCGGCAAGTTGGGTGTGCTGCGACATCCTGGACGCGCCGGAGGAGCTTTCGGGCAGCGCGGACCTGGTCCACACCGGGCGAGGGGCGCTTAACTGGATGATGGACCTGGATGGCTGGGCCGGGCTGGTCGCGCGCCTGCTCAAGCCGGGTGGGCGGCTGCATGTCTTCGAAGGCCATCCCCTGGATTGGGTGTGGGACGTCACCGCCGCGACTTTTCAGTTCGATGCGCAGCGCGGGAACTACTTTTCCCAGGTCCCGGGGAGCGGCGATATCTGGCCCAAACCCTTTATCGAACGCCAGGAGGGCGTCGATCTGGCTGCCGTGCACCTGCACGACCACCAGTGGACGCTGGGACAGGTGCTGAATGCCGTGATCCGCGCCGGTCTGCGCATCGAGTTTTTCGACGAGTACCCGCTGCCGTTCTGGGGCCAGTTTCCGGAAATCCCAGAGGAGACCCTGAAGAGGCTGCCGCATACCTTCACCTTGCTGGCACGAAAAATCGATTAAGAATAGTCAAACCAAAATTAAACCGCAGATGCACGCTAATAAACGCGGATAAAACGAAATCCTCAAAGGTTTCTTTCTATCAGCGTTGATCGGTGTTCATCCGCAGGTAGTTCTTCTTGGGTAGATGCGGTGGATATCTATTGCTCTTTATACCTGGGGTTATAATCGTGATATGAGCGATCCCCTGCCGCCCCCACGCATCCTGCGCCTGTTAGCGCGCTCCCGGCCCACCGGTCAGGAGAAGACCTGGTATCCCAACGGGGCCGATGAACGCGCCCTGCTGCTGTGGGAGTATTTCGAGACGGCAGGCGAAGAACCCCTGCCCCTGCGCTTTGCCCACGGTCTGGGGTACGTCATGCAGCACATCGCGGTCGCCATCCACGAAGATGAACGCCTGGTGGGCGAGGTTGGCCTGGAAGATGTGGCCCGCACCCGCCCGGACGACCTTTCCCGGGCGAGGGCGTACTGGCAGCAGCGCAGTGCGGCGTTTTTAGCCGGTTTCCCCTGGCAGGATGCGGAGCGGCGGGCTTCTCGCCACGGCCTGACCTGGAAATGGGCCAACCGGGATGGACACGCCATCCCCGATTTTGCCGGGGTCCTCGCCCAGGGTTTGGGCGGCCTGTGCCAACAGGCGCGCCGGGCCGCGGCCTCTGCCGATCCGTCCGCCGCGGATGCGGCCGAACGCCAGGTGACCTGGGGAGCCCTGATCGCCGCGCTCGAAGCGCTCTCGGCCTATCTCCGGCGCTATGCCGACCTGGCGGGGCAAATGGCCCGGGCGGAGACCCGTTCGGACCGGCGTGAGGAACTGGAAAGCGCGGCCGAATCCATGCGCCTGGCTGTCTGAGCAGGCCCCGCGCAGTTTTGCCGAAGCCCTGCAGCTGGTGTGGTTCGTCCACCTGGGGATCAAGCTGGATGACGGCGGGATCGGGCATTCGTTTGGCCGTTTCGACCAGTACCTCTACCCGTTTTACCGCGCCGATCTGGATGCCGGGCGGCTGGATGAAGCGGGCGCTCGTGAACTGCTGGCCTTATTCTGGATCAAGGTTAACCGCGAAGGCGACGATATCGCCCATCTCAGCCTGGGCGGGCAGACCCCGCAGGGAGAAGACGCGGCCAACGATTTGAGCGTGCTGTGCCTGCAGGTCGAACGCTGGGTGCGCCGCAAGCAGCCCAACCTGTCCACCCGGGTGCATGCCCGCACCGCTCCGGAATACTGGCATGAAATCGCGGCTACGCTGAACAGCGCGGCCGGGCATCCCGCGGTTTTTAACGATGAGGTCATCATCCCCGGGCTGGTGGCGCACGGCTTGCCGGTGGCGGTGGCGCGCGATTATGCTCAGGTGGGCTGTGTGGAAACCTATTTACCCGGCCTGAGCGCTCCCTGGACCGACGGCTACCAGAACCTGGCCAAGTGTCTCGAGCTGGCCTTGAATGACGGCCGCGACCGCCTGAGCGGGATGCAGATCGGCCCGCCGACCGGCGATCCGCGCCGGTTTGCCCATTTTGAGGACCTGTTCCAGGCTTACGAGCGGCAGGTGAAGGCTGCCCTGGGCGAGATGCTGGCCGCCAAGGACGATTATGACCGCATACTCGCGCAGCATGCTCCCGAGCCTTTGAATTCGGCCCTGATCCGCGACTGCCTGGTGCGGGGCCAGGATGCCACCGGCGGCGGGGCGCGCTACCTTTTGACCGGGGCTTACGGCGTGGGCCTGGGCACAACCGTGGACAGCCTGGCTGCGCTGCGCGAACTGGTATATGTCCGGCGCCTGGTCGAAATGGACGAGCTGTTGGCCGCCCTGCAGGCTAATTTCAGCGGGCACGAACGCCTGCGCACCTTCTGTCAGCAGCACGCGCCCCAATACGGCAACGATGATGACCGGGCGGATGAGATCGCCGCGCGGGTCGTCGCCAGCTTCGGGCGGCAGGTGAAGGCCTATTCAGAGGGCGCCTGGCGGGCCCTGCAGGCTCGCGAACCATTTGCCCAACGGCGCGCTTTCCATTACGCCATGTTCGGTTCGGTGCTCAGCCACACCAGCATGGGCGCGCTGACCGCGGCATCGGCCAATGGGCGCCTGGCAGGCGAGACGCTCAGCGACGGCGGTTCACCTTCCCAGGGAGCCAACCACAGCGGGGCCACCGCTACCCTGTGTTCGCTGTCGCGCCCTGATTACCGCCTGGCGCCCGGCGGGGCAGCCCTTAATCTGCGCCTTTCCCCGGACCATTTCAAGGGCCGGGCCGGGCTGGACCTGCTCGCCAGCCTGGTGCGTACCTATATGGGCCAGGGTGGGGAGCAGCTTCAGGTGAACATGGTCTCGGCCGCCACCCTGCGCAGTGCCCGGGAGGATCCGCAGGCTTACCGCGACCTGGTGGTGCGCGTGGCCGGATTTACCGCCTATTTCGTCAGCCTGCCGGACGAACTGCAAGCTGAAGTGATTTCACGAGCCGAGGAAGCTTGAGATTTGCCAATACCGGACGACCAATGATCTGGCCTGTTTGGACCAGGATTGAGCCTGCCTGATGGACCACCGCGACCACGTTTTTCTATTGAGCGGGGGCGTCTCAGCGGGAGCCGGGGATCGTCCTGCGGTCTGGGCGGATATCGGCTCGGGGCGCGGCGCATTTACCCTGGCGTTGGCAGAACTGCTTGGCCCTGGCGGGCAGATCCATTCCGTCGACCGGGATGCACGTGCCTTGAGGGCCCAGCGAGATGCGCTCCGCGATCGTTTTCCAGATACGGCAGTACAGATCCATGCGGCGGATTTTACCCGTCCCCTGGACCTGCCTGCGCTGGATGGGTTGGTCATGGCGAACGCCCTGCATTTTATCGGGGATGCGCGCAAGCAAAGTGTGGTGTCGCGGTTGAAAAGCTATCTGCGCCCCGGGGGGCGCTTCATTCTGGTGGAATACAATGTCGACCGCGGCAACCTGTGGGTACCGCATCCATTGTCTTATCCCACCTGGGAGATCCTGGCGGCACGCTGCGGGTTTGCCAGCACGCGCCTGCTGGCGAAAACACCGAGCAGCTTTTTGGGTGAATTTTACGCCGCCCTGAGCAGCGCCTGACGCACTGTAAAACCAGGGATCGACTTCCGCATACGGAAGTCGATCCCTGGATTATCGTTTGTCGCGTTTTGAAATTACTCGTGCAGGCGGGCCAGGATGTCGCTGCATTCCATCAGCAGGTAATCGACTCCATCCAGTTTGAACTCTGTGCCGGTATATTTTGCGAATAAAATCCGGTCGTTGACCTTGAGTTTGATTTCTTCGTCGTCGCCTACCGCGACCACGGTCCCTGTCTGAGGTTTTTCCTTGGCGGTTTCAGGCAGCAGCAGTCCCGAGGTGGTTTTATTTTCCTGCTCCAATGGTTTGATCAGAACGCGGGCCCCCATGGGCTCAATTTTCATATTGCTCATTGATTCCTCCGATACTTAAGATAGTCCGAGATAATGGTTGATCTTGGGCCGGTCAAAACCGACCACGATTTTTCCGCCGATATCGATCACCGGCACACCCATCTGTCCCGAGCGGCGCAGCATATCCCGGGCGGCAGCCTGGTCGCGGCTGACATCCACATCTTTAAATCTGACGCCTTTTTCACGGAAGTAGCGTTTGGCCGCGTTGCAGTAAGTGCAGGTGGGGGTGCTGAAGACGATGACGCGCGGTTGGGGTTTCTTGGTTTCTGCCATAAGTTCTCCTGAATGGTTAGGCGGCTCACTCAAAATCAAATCCACTTGTTGTTTCACAGGTGAGCGTTTCGTCTAAAAAATAAGATGAGCATGGGCCAAAAAAGTTACACCGGATGGATGTTTTAATTGAAGAGCGTTAGGGTTTCGCATTTGTATTCTGTATAATCAAACCAGGCTAAGAAGGAGCGTCTGACATGCAGTACCTGTTTGCCACCGAGCGCCCGGATTATTCCGATCTTGCCAGTGGGCGCGTGTTCTACAGCCTGGCAGGCAACCCGGCCTTTCCGGTGCGCCTGGCCAGCGAAATCTACCAGCGCTGCCTGGCTTTGCGTCGAGAGGCTGGGGCAGGTATGTCCTGCGTGCTGTACGACCCGTGCTGCGGGGCGGGATACCTGTTGGGGGTGGTGGCCTACCTGCATGCCGAAACGCTGCGTGGGGTGATCGGTTCGGACTGGGACGAAAAGGCGGTTGGCATGACGCGGCGCAATTTGGGGCTGCTGCAAAGCGCGGGTCTGGCGCAGCGCACGGCTGAACTGACCGAGCTGCACCGCCTGTATGGCAAACCCGCTCATCGAGAAGCCCTGGACAGCGCCCGGGTCTTCCAACAGCGGCTGGACACGCTCGCCGAAAGCCAACCGTTAACCCTGCGCGCTTTTCAAGCCAGCGCCTTCGATGGCCGGTCCCTGGCGCAAAACCTGGGCGGCGCGCGGGTTGATATCGTTTTGAGCGATGTGCCATATGGATTGCATTCCACCTGGCATGGGCTGGATGCCGGTCAGGATCCGTCTCGCGCGCTGGATTTGATGTTGGATGCGCTGCTGCCGGTGCTCGCCCCGCAGGCTGTGGTGGCTCTGGTATCGGATAAGCAGCAAAAAGCGGCCCATCCAAAATTCCGCCGGGTGGGTCGTTTCCAGGTCGGCAAACGGAAAATCGTCTTTTTAAAGGTCGCACCTGAATAGCCGCAGGAGGATGCTAGGGCATATGACGAAGGATTGACCTGGCGTATCCGTCAACTGCTGGAAGAAATACCCGAACTGGTTGAGAAAAAGATGTTTGGCGGAGTCGGTTTCATACTGATGGGCAATATGGCCTGCGGCGTGAACGGTTCCGATCTCATCATCCGCGTGGGTCCTGCTGGCTACCAACAGGCCCTGGCTCTACCCCACACCCGGGTATTTGACCTGACCGGGCGGCCCATGTCCGGCTGGATTGTGGTCGAGGCTGACGGAGTGGCAGACGATGCGCTGCTGGACGCCTGGGTGCAGCGTGGGGTGGATTTTGCCCGTTCCCTGCCGCCTAAATAATCCATTTTTTCCATGGATAAAAATTTTCCCCTGGCAATCTGCCGGGGGATTTTTTGTTTTACAGGGATCGATGGCATGATCCTGGCAAGTGTAAGGTGAAATAGCCAAAAGCTAACAGATTTGCAAGCCCTAAACAGTCGAAACCGTTAGATAATAGTAAGTGAAATAGTATCTTTTAAATTACTATAAAGATAAAAGCCGTTTTTTTATTATTGGCTGACGGACACACTTACCGGGTGAATTTGCACCCAAAGGAGGTAAACCGAGCCGACCGGCGCAGTAGGATTGATCATGCAATTATTTCGTCCGATAAAAGAGGTTCGGTATGGTTCACAAATCATCTTCAGGACAGGCTCTGGTTGAATATGGACTTATTCTTATTTTAGTCGCCCTGGCATCGATTGTTGTTCTTTCCGTTCTGGGGCCATCCATCGGGATCACCTTTAACAACGCGGCGGACGATGCCTCCAACCCAGAAGTACGCGCCATCCAGCAGCGCCAGACGGCGATCGCCCTGGGCACGGTAAGCTTCGGAGAAGTGCCCACCTCGGCCAACACCGTAGGCCCCCCCACATTAACTTACACCTCGGTTCCCCCGGGGTCGACCTTCACCAATACCCCGGTGATTCCGACTGCGACCAACACCCTGTTTGTGCCCAGCTTCACCCCCACTCCGGATTGGATCTTTTGCGCCAACGAGGGTGGGTTATGCTCGTTCAGCGGGCCGATGGAAGTGCGCTATGGGGAAAGTGGTTCCTATTTCTACCTGGTCTTAACCGACGGCACGCCCTGCACCAACGCAGTGTTTGGCGATCCGATCGTAGGGGTTGGCAAACACTGCTACTACCGTCCCACGACACTGGTGCCGACCCTGGTGCCTTCCGCCACGGTCACCAACACAGCAATACCGACCGCTGTATCGGAATGGACGTTCTGCGCGGATGAGAACGGGACCTGCTCGTTCAGCGGGATGAAGGAAGTGCGCTACGGGGAAAGCGGCTACTATAAATACCTGATTTTCACCGGCAGCACGCCCTGCACGAACACTGTGTTTGGCGATCCGATCCCGGGTGTCTACAAGCACTGCTACTACCGCGACACGACCCTGGTGCCGACCGCGACCCCGGACCTGAACGCAACTGCCCTGGCATACGCCAATGCGACTGCGACAGTGCTTGCCGCCAATACGACCGCGACCGCCGTAGCCGCCAATGCGACTGCCACGGTCGTGGCCGCTGCCAATCAAACCGCGACGGCCTATGCCGCCGCCAATCCGATCGTATCTGTCGATGCTGTCAGAGATTTCCATTCAAAAACAGTCAAAGTGGATATCGTTTTGAAAACCGCCTTAATGGTGACGATCTATGATTCGCAATCTAATACAAACGTTGTAATTAATAGTAACTGTGACGTCGCCTGCTCGTTCAATTTTGATTTGTCAGGCAGTGAGAAAGCTGCGGGCACGGTTACCGTTACGGTCGTTTTGGACGGGCAGACCTACACCAAGTCGGATGGCTACGGTAGCTGGGATTAATTAATTCCATTTTGGTCTACTAAAATCGATTCACATGCCGGGGAGATTACCTCCCGGCATGTGAATTTAACAGGAACGGATTATAAATTACTCCACAGGCGGTCTTTTGCTTGTGGAGTAATTTGTTATTTTTTTTATAACTTTCAATTTTGTTAATTTAAACTATTGCAAAACCAAAATAAGTATTGGATAATTTACTTAAACGTTTTGGGAACCATTGATTTAACCTATTGGATCGTGCGTGGTCGATTGATTTATATACCTACACTTGTTTCAACCGGCAGAAGATGATCTGCCTCAAAAGGAGCATTATTAACGAATCTTATACCGTTCATCTAACTGTTTATGGAAGGAATTATTACAATGATACACAAATCATCTTCAGGACAGGCTCTGGTTGAATATGGACTTATTCTTATTTTAGTCGCCCTGGCATCGATCATAGTCCTGTCCGTTCTGGGGCCATCCATTGGGATCACCTTTAACAACGCGGCGGACGATGCCTCCAACCCAGAAGTACGCGCCATCCAGCAGCGCCAGACGGCGATCGCCCTGGGCACGGTAAGCTTCGGAGAAGTGCCCACCTCGGCCAACACCGTAGGCCCCCCCACATTAACTTACACCTCGGTTCCCCCGGGGTCGACCTTCACCAATACCCCGGTGATTCCGACTGCGACCAACACCCTGTTTGTGCCCAGCTTCACCCCCACTCCGGATTGGATCTTTTGCGCCAACGAGGGTGGGTTATGCTCGTTCAGCGGGCCGATGGAAGTGCGCTATGGGGAAAGTGGTTCCTATTTCTACCTGGTCTTAACCGACGGCACGCCCTGCACCAACGCAGTGTTTGGCGATCCGATCGTAGGGGTTGGCAAACACTGCTACTACCGTCCCACGACACTGGTGCCGACCCTGGTGCCTTCCGCCACGGTCACCAACACAGCAATACCGACCGCTGTATCGGAATGGACGTTCTGCGCGGATGAGAACGGGACCTGCTCGTTCAGCGGGATGAAGGAAGTGCGCTACGGGGAAAGCGGCTACTATAAATACCTGATTTTCACCGGCAGCACGCCCTGCACGAACACTGTGTTTGGCGATCCGATCCCGGGTGTCTACAAGCACTGCTACTATCGCGATACGACCCTGGTGCCGACCGCGACCCCGGACCTGAACGCAACTGCCCTGGCATACGCCAATGCGACTGCGACAGTGCTTGCCGCCAATACGACCGCGACCGCCGTAGCCGCCAATGCGACTGCCACGGTCGTGGCCGCTGCCAATCAAACCGCGACGGCCTATGCCGCCGCCAACCCGATCGTATCTGTCGATGCTACCCGGCCGTTTCATTCGAAAGATATCTATGTAAATATTGTCCTGACAGGCAACATAAAGATAACCATCTACGATTCGCAGTCAGATGCAATTAGAAAAGATAATAGGAATTGCAACACGACTTGCACCTATTCATTTCAATTGGAAAAAAACAGAAAGCTGCGGGCACGGTTGTTTTGGGCGGGCAGACCTGCACAAGGCCGACGGCTACGATGCCTGGGAATAACGTCGCTGGATCAGCCTAAAATTAAAACTATGCGCGGGTGATTTTCACCCGCGCATAGTTTTTTATTTGAAACCATTTACTTTTCGATCGGTTTTCCATCCGGAGAAACCACATACCACACATTGTTGATGCCCTGTCCGGTGGTGTCGCCGGCCTTGGTGTCGGCCGCCCAATAGTACAGCGGCATCTTGTTGTAGGTCACGATCTTTGAACCGTCCGCCAGGGTGGCGGTGCCGATCAAGGAATTGGTGACCCCTTCTCCGGCAGCCATGGCGCTGGTTTTGGTCAGCAGCGGCGGCCATGCTTTCAGGCAGGCGTCAGTGCAGTTGGATTTATTGGCTTCATCCTTGGTGAATATATATAAAGTCATGCCATTTCCATCTACCAAATACGTACCCAACTTGGGATCGGTCGCTACGCTGAGGGTCACATCCGGCGCGGGCATGCCCACGGGCTTACCGTCTGGCGAGACCACAAACCAGACGCCGTTTAGATTCTGCCCGGTCGTATCACCGGCTTTGGTGTCCTTGGACCAGTAGTAGAGCGGCATTTTATTGTAGGTGACGATTTCTGTGCCGTCTGCCAGGGCAGCCTTGCCGATTAAGGCCGGGTTAACCCCGTCGCCAGCTTTGGCGCTGGTTTTGGTCAGGAGCGGCGGCCAGTTCTTCAGGCAGGCTGCGCTGCAGTTGGATTTGTTGGCATCATCCTTGGCGAACATATAGAGGGTCATGCCGTTATCGCCGACCAGAATCTTACCCAGCTTGGGATCATCCACCACATTGAGGGTCACATCCGGGGCGGGCATGCCCACGGGCTTGCCGTCTGGTGAGACCACAAACCAGACTCCGTTTACATTCTGTCCGTTGGTGTCACCAGGTTTGGCGTCCTTGGCCCAATGATACAGCGGCATCTTGTTGTAGGTGACGATCTTCGAGCCGTCGGCCAGGGTTGCGCTGCCAATCAGGGAGGCATCCACCCCATTGCCGGCTTTAGGGCTGCCCTGGGTGAGCAGCGGCGGCCAGGCTTGGAGGCAGCCAGCGCTGCAGTTGGATTGGTTGGCAGCATCCTTGGTGAACATATACAGGGTCATCCCATTGCCATCGACCAGGATCTTGCCCAGGGTGGGGTCATTGGCAATATTGAGGGTGGCTTCGGGGGCAGGCATACCCACGGGCTTGCCGTCCGGGGAAACCACAAACCAGACATTATTGATATCTTGCCCGTTGGTATCGCCGGGTTTGGTGTCTTTGGACCAATAATACAGCGGCATCTTGTTGTATGTGACGATCTTCGAGCCGTCGGCCAGGGTTGCGCTGCCGACCAGGGAAGCATCCACGCCGGCGCCCAGTTTAGGGCTGCCCTGGGTGAGCAAAGGCGGCCAGTTTTTCAAACAGGCTCCACTGCAGTTTGATTTGTTGGCTTCATCCTTAGTGAACACATACAGGGTCATGCCGTTTGCGCCGGTCAGGATCTTGCCCAGTTTGGCGTCGGTAGCCACGTTCAACACGGCTTCCGGTGGGGCGCCCGTAGGGGTGGGGGCAGGTGTGGCACTGGGTGCCATGGTAGGAGCACTGGTCGCCGTGGGCGCGGAGGTGGCAGTTGAAGCCGAGGTCGCTGCCGCTACCGGGGCGCAGGCCGCCAGGATCATGACCAACATCGTCAGCATACCGATCCATGCGACCGGTTTTAGCGAGTGTTTCGAGCGAGAGTTCTTTACCATTTTTTCCTCCAAAAGATAATTTTTAACCGTTATTTATCAATACGCAAAAGGTTATATATTGGATCTATTTTGTTGAAAATATCCAAAAAATCCTTTAGAATACCCTTTGTATGTTTACCTTCCCCAAAGGTGAAGGAAACGAAAAATAAATAAATTGCGTTTACGGCGTAACCAAACCCGCATTTTTGGGTTGTATATACAAGGTTTGCGAAAAATGTGCAGTCTTGCACAATGGTTAAATTCTGGAGGTAACGATGATCATCCGATTATTTCATGCTAAAGTTCGTTCTGGAAGACAGGCAGAATTCAAGAAAGTGCTCGAACTGCTCTCACTACCCACCGTCCAATCGCGGAAAGGGATGATTGCTTTCTATCCCGGTCAGCCGGTTGGGCCGAACTTAAACGAATTCGTCCTGGTAACCGTGTGGAAGGACCTTAAGCAGATGGAAAACTACTCGCTCGAAGAGTGGGCCAAGACCATTATTCCCGAAGAAGCGCTTCCCTTGTTGGAAGAATGGCGGGTGGATGGATATAAATCCTTCGGCATTCTTGAACAGCCGCTTAAACCTCTTTTCCAGAATATTTAAAAAATCACGATTTATATTGAAACAACAAGCCGGTCGCAGTTTTCGCGACCGGCTTATTTTTTTCCTAAATTTTTATTTGATATAATGGATCAATATTCTAGACTGCAAGAGGAGTGGCGTGATGAATTTCGTGGCCTTTTCGCCTCAGTTTCCGCCGAACTTCATCCCATTTTATACCAATTTACGCCGAATGGGTGTCAATGTGCTTGGCCTGGGTGATGCGCATTATGAAACCCTGCCTTATGATCTAAAAACTGCGTTAACGGAATACTACTGGGTGACCAACCAGCACAACTACGATGAACTGGTGCGTGCCCTGGGTTACTTTACCCATCGCTATGGGAAGATCCACCGGCTCGAATCGCATAACGAGTACTGGCTTGAATCAGACGCTCGCCTGCGTACGGATTTTAATATTCCCGGTTTTAAAGTGACCGATTTGACCCGGGTGAAGCGTAAGTCGGAAATGAAAGCCGTGTTTAAAAAGGTTGGCATCCCCGCCGCGCGCGGTCGGATCTGCCGCGAACTGCCTGATGCCCTGGGCCTGATTGCGGAAACGGGTTACCCGCTGGTGGCCAAGCCGGATATTGGCGTGGGCGCGAACAAAACTTATAAAATTTCCGATCGCGAAGCGCTGGAATCGTTTTTTGAGGCCCGCCCGGCGGTCGACTATATTTTCGAAGAATTTATACCCGGCCACATCCAGACCTACGACGGGCTGGTGGACCAGGACGGGCATATCGTTTTTTCAGCATCGCTTGAATACAATGAAGGGGTGATGGACCTGGTCAACCAGGGACTTGATTTCTGGTATTTCACCCTGCGCCAGATCCCGCCAGCTCTGGAACAGGTGGGCCGCAAGCTGGTCAAAGCCTACCACCTGCGCGAGCGTTTTTTTCATTTTGAATTCTTCCGTACCGCCGAGGACGATTATATTGCCCTGGAAGTGAACATGCGCCCGCCGGGTGGTTTAACGGTAGATATGTGGAATTATGCCAATGATATTGATATCTTCTATGAATATGCCAACGTAGTGGTCAACAATCGCTTCAGCGCGGTGGTCACCCGCCCGTATTTCTGCGCCTACGTCGGCCGGCGCTACGGGCGAGCCTACCAGCTAAACAACGAGCAGATTTTGGCCGCCTTTCCCAAACAGGTCGTCTCTCACCAGCCGATCAGCGGGATATTCGCCGCTGCGTTGGGCGATTTTGGGTTCCTGATCCGCTCACCCGAGTACCAGGAAATCGAAGAGATTGCCTGGAAAATCTTGAAAACGGTTTAACTCGCCCTGAGTGATTCCCCCTGATGGTTGTAAGAGGTCCGCGTGAATATTGAATATCATAAGAACTGGTCGCCAAGCCTGAACCAGGACATGGAATTAAAGGTATATGGTCACGCCGGCAAGCCGGTGATCGTCTTCCCCGCCCAGTCGGGGCGATTTTATGAGTTTGAAGATTTTCGCATGGTGGACGCCGTCCACGACTTTATCGATGCCGGGCAGTACCAGTTTTTCACCGTCGACAGCATCGATGCCCAATCCTGGGCCAACCGGGATGCTCATCCTGCCGACCGCGCCCGACGCCATGAGGATTATGACCGCTACATCACCCAGGAGGTGGCGCCTTTCATCCGCGAACGCTGCGGAGCGGATGCACTCATACTCTCCACCGGGGTGAGTATGGGCGGGTATCACTCCGCCAACTTCTTCTTTCGCCATCCAGATATTTTTGATGCCCTGATCAGCCTGAGCGGTCTGTTTCAGTTGAAGATGTTTATCGGCGATTACTCCGATGAAAATGTCTATTTCAACAGCCCGCTGTACTACCTGGCCAACATGGAGGATCCCTGGTACCTGGAGAAATACCGGCGCAGCAAGATCGTGATCTGCGCCGGGCAGGGCGCCTGGGAAGAAGCGATGAACGCCGACATTATGGAGCTGGGCCGCATCCTGGAGAGCAAAGGCGTCCCGGCCTGGATCGACCTGTGGGGCTACGACGTCAACCACGACTGGCCCTGGTGGCGCAAGCAGCTGCCTTATTTTCTGGGCAAGCTGTTGTAAGGTCATTCACCACGGAGCCACGAAGGACACGGAGAAAACTATTGTAAAAAACTCCCGCCCTGATTAGGAACGGGAGTTTTTTATCATTGAATTGATTTGAATAGATGCGAGCAGTTGGCTAGGTTGCCGGCTGGCCTGTCTGTATGTCGCCGATGCGGTAGGGCCGCATCATCTCGTTGTCCTCGTGCTCGACGATATGGCAGTGCCACACGAACGTACCCGGGTTATTGAACTGGGCCTTGATGCGCGTGACCTGTCCAGGATAGGCAACGACCATATCCTTGAAGCCGGTCTCCCAGGACTCGGGCAGGGTAATGTTCCGGAGCCAGTTGGCACCGGACTCTGTACCTGTTCTCCATCCTCGTCCAGAAAATCCCTTGCCGGTTGACCACCTCGAATACCATTTCATGCACGTGCATGGGGTGGGCATCTCCGGTGGTGTTGTAGATCTCCCAGATCTCGGTGGCCCCGACCACCGGATCTTCTGTGACGGGGTCCATCCACTTGCGCGCCGTCCAAACTCCTACCGGGATTGCGGCATTGATGTTATCGGGGCCAACCGTCCCAAGCAGGGCTTCCACCGGGCCTTCAACTGTTCCGCCACCGGCATCGTATCCCTCGCCTGCCGCCTCGATCAGCGCCAGCGGGCGGGTGACGGTCGCCGCCGGAAGCGGGGTGATCGCCGGCAGCTGCAGGAACTGGGGCGGGGTGGAGGGGTCGGGCGCGACCGCCGGGACCACTCGGAACTCCATCACCTGGCCGGTAGTGGCTGGATCGGATACTTCGAAATCGTCCTCAGGCACGCCGCCGCCAAAGGGCTCGTCCGGGCCGACGTTGCCCAGCACATAATTGCCCACCTGCACATTGGTGAAATCGACGATCAGGTCGGCGCGCTCTGCCAGGGCCATCAGCAGCCGGTTGCCGTTGGTGGCGGTCAGATTGACTGGTGCAGACAGGAAGCCGCCCTCGTTGCCGATCGCCCATACTTCCACGCCGGGGATCTGGCTGAAGTCCAGGATCAGGAAGCGCGATTGGCAGCCGTTCAAGAAGCGCAGGCGGTAGCGGCGCTGCTCGACCGTCTGGAATGGCCAGGTGTTGCCGTTGACCATCATCGTATTGCCGAAGAATTCCGGGTTCCAGATCGGCGAGAATTCAGCGTCGGGACTGCTGCCAATATAGGGGCTCACCAGTTCATCAAAGAACTCGCGCGTATCGGGGTAGAACAGCGAACCGTCTGTATTGAAGGAGCGGTCCTGAATGGCGATGGGGATCTCGTAGTAGGTCTTGTTGGGCGGGAACTTGTCGTTCTCCTTGGGGGCCGGGCCGGGCAGCACGGCTGGCGTGCCGGTTCGGCTGTCGAGCACAATATCATCCGGACCGCCGCGGATGAGGTAGAAACCGGCCGGACCGGCGTATACATTCAGGCGAGTCATGCCCAGGGAGTGATCGTGGTACCAGATGGTCGAGGCGCGGTTATCATTCGGGTATTGGTAGGTGGCGTAGCCTGGCCCCCAGGTTGCGCCGAAATTGGCAGCCGCTTTGCCTGCAAAGAAGTCGAACCAGTTGCCCTGGGTGGCATATCCTGAGGGGATGTTGTTGGCATCCGGCAGGTACCAGGCCTCGGGATAGCCGTCGCTCTCGTCGCCTACCCCGACTGCGCCGTGGACGTGGGTTACCATGGGGACCGGGCCGGTGTAGGGACCGGGCGTGCTGGTGAACGTGGGACGAGTATCGCGGTCTGCCTCGCCGCCGGGTGGGTTGGCCCAGTGCAGGGTTTGATCCACCGGCAGCAGGTGGGGCAGGTAGCTGCCGTTGGCATCTTTTAGATCGTTGATCCATTTAATGCGCACCGGCCGCTGCCAATCGGCTTCGATGGTCAGTGAGGGCGCGTTGTGAATTAGCAGCCCTCGTTTCGAGTCGGCAGTCACCGCGCCGTAGCCCCAGACCGTTGTCGCAGGAAGGCCCTGCCGGCAGGATCTGCTGTGGGAACTGCTTCATCGAGATTTCGTAATAATCGGCGTTCTTGCCGCCCTTCATTTTTGATCACACCTGCCTTGGGCATGACGGGTGGGATGAGCATGGGGGTCTGATATTTGGGGATTGACTCAATGGGTCCAGGGTGCCGCCCGGGATTTGGGCAAATACCCGGCGCACACCGTCAAAATAGGTAGTAAAAACCAATGCGGCGCCAGTTGTACCCACCAGTTTGAAAAATCCTCGTCTGCTGACCTTCATTTTAATTTCCTCCTGTCACTTCGCTTCTGATCATGTCTAATGATTTGTACGCTTGAAAAGCTAACAATCCGGTATGCCTCGTTCGGCAGGGTCTTGGGCGGGACATCAGCAATATTATTTGTTTTCCCTCCTTTTCATGATCTTATTTGAGGTCGTTCTGACGCCGATTGCCTTTTAACACCAAAACCGACCTCTTATAAGGGTCGGTTTCGCTACTTGCTCCCCGGAAATCCCCCACCTCTTTATTGAGGTAGTGAGCGACCAAACTTAATTTCCGGTTCGTTGCATTCCCAGCTTCCGATCACAATAATTAATCGGATAATTTGCATTGTTATTAACTTAATATATTTTATATTAATTGTATTAAGAAAGTCAATAAACATTAAGGATGAGTTAAATATCACCCAAAAGAGTGAGTAACCGGGTAACTGGAAACGGCTCAACCCATTAAAAAGACCGGTTTTACACTGTTGTCCCTTAAAAAATCCAAAATCTCGATCCTGTCCGTCTTCTTGCGAGCCATCTCGACAGTTCTCGCCCGGTTAAGGGGCAGAAGCCGTCTGGGCCTTGAACCCGATCTCGTTCAGGATTTGGATTTCTTGTTTGAGAATAAGCACAATTGCTGGAAAACACACCTTGCCGCCTTAGCGGCAACGACTCTCGCCCAGATGAAAATACCTCAGGCGGGCGCCATCCAGGGCGTGGCCCGGTCCCAGGCGCGCAGCAGCTGGTCCAGGCTGGCGGACGTTTCGGCTTGATCTCCGCTGCCGGCCAGGTTGTGCATCTGGTAAGGGTCGCTGCGCAGATCGTAGAAAAAGCGCGGGCTGGCCGCCAGAGTGCGTCCCTTTTCTTCCCAGGGCAGAAAATACAAATGCGTTAGCGTACGCACCCCGACCCCGGAGCCGGTTTCGATCACGGCGTAGGCGGGCGTATCGAATTCCGCACCGATGTGCAAATCCCGGCCCTGCATGCTGGCGGGCGCTTCCCCGCCGCTCAGGCTCAACAAAGTGGGCGCCAGATCGACCAGACCGGCGGCCTGGCTGCGGTTCACCACCCCGGCGGGCACCCGTCCCGGCCAGCGCACCACCAGCGGCACGCGCACCGCTTCTTCATTTGGCGTGCCTTTCTGCACCAACCCCAATGAGCCCAGGCTGTCGCCGTGGTCGGAGGTAAACAGCACGATCGTGTCTTCTGACAGGCCGTTGGCCTCGAGCGCTTCCAGGACCTGCCCCAGCACGTCATCCACCCAGGTCGTCAAACCGTAGTAACCGGCGATGAGCTGGCGCAGGTCGTAATCCGCGGGCAGGGGTTGGGTGTAGGGCAGGTGCAGGTTGTAGTAGCGAAAATCCCACCGATAGACTCTGAACCAGTAATCCTGGTCCGCCAGCGGGCGGGAAAGATCGACATTAGGCCGCAGGGGGATCTCGTCCGCGCGGTACATGTGCGTGTATTTCTCGGGCGCATCCAGCAGGGGGTTATGCGGGGGTGAAATGCTGTAGTACAGGAAAAACGGTTGGCTGCGGTCCGGCTGCGCCTGCAGAAACTGGACCACGCGCCCGGCTTCGTAATCGACGCTGTAGCCCGGCGGGACGAATTCCGGCCCGCCGTTTTCGCTGAAAGGTTGGGCGGAATGGCAGTGATGCACGCGCGGGATGAGATATTCGTCGAACCCGACCTCATCTGGCCAGGAATGGATGTGCCATTTGCCGATAGCCGCCGTGTGATAGCCGCGGCTGCGCAGGGCTTCGGCCAGGGTGGTATCCGGCAGGTGCGGACGCCCGGCTTGAGGATATTCGGGCATGTTAAAGTCGCCCGGCCGGCCGGGAAAACTGACATTGCCCACGCCGCCGGTGCAGGTGCGGTTGTACTGCCCGGAAAGCAGCACGGAGCGCGCGGCCATGCACACCGGAAAGGTGCTCACCGCGGTCTCGAAGCGCAGCCCTTCCTGCGCCAGGCGGTCCAGGTTAGGGGTGCGGATGACCGGGTTGCCGTAGCAGCCGGTTTCAAAGGCGCGCAGCTGGTCGCAGATGACCAGGAGGATATTGGGGGGCATTTTTTGCTCCTTAATGGGCTGCCAGGATGGCACCAATCCGGCGATCCATCTGCAGGCAGGCCCGGGCGTGGTGATAGGGGCCTTCCCAGGGGCCGACCTTGCGCTGGCCCGGCAAGGGCCTGCCGGACGGATCGAGCACTTTGAACCAGTCGCCGTGGGTGCGGTCGATAAAATGGGCCTCGATCACATCCCAGCACTGCAGGGCGGCCCGGGCAAATTCTTCGCGTTTGGAGAGCTGGTAAGCGGCAAAAAAGCCAACCATGCCCTCGGCCTGCCCCCACCAGTGTTTGTTCCGGCTCGCCGCTTGGGAAAAATCGCCTTCGTAGAAGAGGCTCCCATCCGCGTCTCTGCCACCGGCCAGAACGGCTGCGGCCAACTTCAGGGCCGCCTTGCGCGTCTGCGCCATCAGGTTGTGGTCCTCCTGCACCTCGGCGGCTTCTTCCAGCAGCCAGGCGGCTTCGATATCATGCCCGAAGGAAACCGTTGCGGTCAGCGAACGCCAGTCGTCATCGAAGAACAGGCGCAAATGCCCGCTTTGGGGGTCGATGATATGCTCCAGGAAATTGGCGATCAGGCCGGCCTGCTTTTCTTTGACCACAGGATCCGGCCAGGCGCGCAGCAAGTTGGTATAAGCTTCCATCAGGTGCAGCAGGGTGTTCATCGATTTACGGCAGTGGGGTTCGTGCGGGCTGAGGCGCATATCCTCCAGCGCTCCCCATTCCCGGCTGAGACTTTCGATGTTGCCGCCGTGAAGCGGGTCGAAGCTGTGGGTTTCGACCTGGTGAAAGAGCTTGTGCGCCAGGGAGCGGGCCTGCGGGTCGCCGGTGGCCCGGAAATATTCGCTCAATCCGTAGATGGCAAAGGCCTGGGCGTAGATGTGTTTGCGGTCGTCGACCGGGTTGCCCAGGCGGTCGACCTGCCAGTATACCCCGCCGTACTGTTCATCCCACAGCGGCCCGATCAGGTAAGCGTAAGCGTGGCGGGCGGCAGCCAGGATGGCCGGTTCCTGGTAGGCCCGGTAGGCAGCTGAGAAGGTCCACAGGATGCGCGCCGCCACCACTGCCGAGCGCGGGACATCATTGTCCACTGCCAGGTCGTTGGTCAGCGCGCCGAAATAACCGCCGTTTTCGCGGTCGAGGGTGCGTGTCATCCAGAAGGGCAGAATGTTGGTGCGCAGTTCGTCCTCAATCCGGCGGCGGTAGGAGGCAAGCAGATCATGGGTTATGGTGTTCATCATGTTTTTCCTTTGAAAGGTTTTCAACTAGCCATCGGTCAACGGTACCAGGCAAAATTCTTTTTCCAACATGTCGACACCGTTGTGTTCACCCCCTGCGGGGGCTGCGGTCCAGGGTAATCTTTTCCGGTAATCTGCTGATCGCCAGAAATCGGCCTCTGCGGCGCTGCGGCGGAAGTTTTCCAGCACCAGGTCGTCTACCTGGTGGGCTTCGACGGATGCCGGTAGCTTTCGGGCTGTCCCGGTGCAAAGACCGCCTCGCAGTTGCGCTGCACCACCCGCCCGGCATTGCGTATGGCAAAATCGGCCGTGGGTGCTCAGATCCTTCGCCCGGGTTGGGACGGTATCGGCCTGCCCGGCAGCCCAGCGCGACCATTTATCCAATTCTACACGCACGTCTTCAAGCAGAATGTCATCGATCAGACCGGCTTGCCAGCCGTGGATGTAGACCCCATTTTCACTGCGGCAGAGCACATTCTTGAAGCGTATGCGGCGCACACGGCCCACTGCCTGGCCTGCCGTCCAGGGGAAGGCGGTGATGTAGATCGGCTCACCGCGTCCCCACCAGCGGTCGTGGAAATAACGCGTCTCGACGATCATGTTCGAAAACAGCACGTTTTCGATGTCGCTCTCCTCGTTGAGATGCACCGCCAGCCCGCGATGGCTGGCACGGATCACGCATGCTTCAAAGATCACGTTGCGGATTGGTTCGCGCACCTCGGCTCCCAGGATCAAAGCCGAAGATGTTGAGGTCAGGGTGCAGCCGGTGACGGTGATATTCTCGCAGGGACCCATCCCGGTCGTTTCCTGGCAGCACTTCAAACAGATGCAGTCGTCGCCCGAGACGATGTGGCAGTCGCTGATGTGCACGTTGCGGCAGCGATCGAGGTCGATACCGTCATTGTTGGGCAGCTTCAGATCGTTGTCGATATGGATGGCATGGATCAGCACGTCTTCGCAGCCTGACAGACGCACCGTCCATAAGGCCCCATCGCGCACGGTCACATCGCGCAGCGTCAGGCTGCGGCATCTACGCAGGAAGAGGGTGAAGGGCCGCTCGCGCGGCATGCGGTAGATGTAGCCGTCGTCTGCCAGCACAAAGGCGCGCCCATTGCCGTCGATGGTGCCCCCGCCGGTGATGGCCGCATGGCGCGCGCCGTCGGCAGTGATCAGCATGCTCGACTGCGGGGCACCGGCGTCGACCGTGCCCCCGCTCAGCGCTCCAACCTGCAGGCGCACGTTGTAATCTTCCCAGTGCGGGCTGCCCAGCAGGGTCGCGCCTCGTTCCAGGTGCAGGTCCACGTTGGACTCCAGCCGGATTGTGCCGCTCAGGAAGATGCGCCCGGCGGGGAGCACCACCCGCCCCCCGCCAGCCCGGGTGCAGGCGTCGATCGCCGCCTGGATCGCCGCGGCGTCGTTGTTCTGCCCGTCGCCGCGCGCGCCGTAATCTAGAATATTGTAATCTGGCATGCTGTTTCTCCAAGAAAAATTTTGTCTTAGAAATTTGCATCATTCATGCCCGGCCTGCTTCCTCATCTCGCAGCGTCTGGGCGGCGCGGATCATCGCCAAATAGTTTTCGACCGGCACGTATTCGGGGATGGAATTGCCCGAACCGAGGGCGTAACCGCGGGCAGACTGGCGGAAGCGCCGCCCGCGCTCGAGCACGGTGTGATAGGTTTCTTCCGGGGTGTGCACGCACAGCAGGTCGAGGTCGATCCCGCCCAACAGGGCGATGCGATCATTGTAACGCTCGATCCACTCGTCGAAGGGGGCGATGATATCTTCGTTGGAATGCTTGGCATTGATCCCCATGGCAATGATTTCATCCATCACGGCGAAGATCTTGCCGCAGGAGTGCAGCAGGAAGGGTTTGCCCGCCGCCCGCACCTGCCCGATCACGCGCCGGTACTGGGGCAGCACGTGGGCGCGCAGGGTGCGCGGCGAGACCAGGGTGGCGGTCTTAAACCCCAGGTCGTCTCCCATGCGGCAGACCGCGAAATCCGCGCCGTAGCGTTCCAGGAAGCGGGCCCAGATGGCGGTCATCACGTCCCCAATTTTGACATAAACGTCCGCAAAAAGCTGGGGGTCGTCGACCTGCATATAAGCCAGGTACTGGTAGCCGACCAGGTCTTCGCTGATCTCGAATACGCCGTTGCCCACCCCGCCCAGGGCCTTCATCCCCGGCGGCATATTGGCCAGCAGCGCGTCGAAGCGCGGGGCAGCGACCTGCCAGTAAATCTCCGGCAGCTCTGCCCAGGGGTAGCGCTCGAAATCGGCCCGGGTCTGCACCGGCCCCGGCCTTTCACCCAACAAAGCGCCCCCATCCGGCAGGATTTCGGTAATGCATACCTCAAACGAAACCGTATCGTAAGTCATCTCCTGCCAGAAGCGGCAGTAGTGGCGGAAGTATTCGTCCAGATCGTGCGGACCGCCGTTAAACAGCCCGGCAAACTGCACCCCGAGCACAGATTCGATCACCGGCGGGTTAATCAGGTGCTCGTAGACCGGCAGGCGGGCCGGGCGGCGGTTTTCCATCACGGCCAGCATGTGGCGGTAGTCGGGTTGAAAGGGGATGGGCATGGGGAATTCCTTGGTGGGTCGAAATAGATGGATGCGGACGCGTTGATCCATCTATAATATTTTACTCCTGCCACATGAAGAACGCATTCACGTTTTTAAGCACAGAATGGACCATTTATCCCCGAAGGGATTGGTTGGTATGGGGCCGGCGTAGGGGGCTTTAATGTTTCCCCAGAATGACTTGCCCCATATTGAGCCCCGAGTTACTTACACCTGAACTTGTATAACATCATGGCACTACTGCGGGGCAGTGGGGTATCGTAGTTGGCGCTTAATCTATGTCAAACTATTCTTGAAGATGGCGTTGATCCGCAACCTTTTTGCATTACACCAATTTCGACTTAATATCTTCTACAATTTGATCCAAAACTTGCTCCCGTTCCGTAGACGTATCATAAATCGTAAAGCCGTATTTCACTAAATGATCCGTCATAGATCGACTGAACGGAATGGCTTCTTGACTAACCTCTCTTAGGTCATCATCATCTAAACTATATGTCCAATCGTCTTCCGTATCATATTTTCTGAAATCGTTAAAAAATTCATCAACCGTTTTTTTATTTTGCACCAACCCTATAAGCAAGAAATTGTCTTTCAATTCTTCTATCTCATACATTTTCAGAATAGGCAATATCTTCTCAAAATTAAAATACCCTCCTTCCAACACAAACTTATTTTCTTTTACAGCGTGTGCCCGCATGTTTAGCTCATATGCAACGCCGTGACTGGAAGAAAATGCACCAAGAAAATGACCAAGGAACGGCGCTAAATTGTCTGTGGTCTTCCTTCTATTCCCATTAAGCTTAATATTCAATTGCGGATATGCCCCTTGAAACGTGGCGACAAGTTTATCGAGACTGATGACAAAGTAATTTAGTTCTTCGTTTATTTTTTTCGCTAATATTGACTTGCCGGCTCTACTCGGGCCTGCAATGATTATGTTTTTCATTAAAAAGCATATCCCATCATTACGGATGAATTTTACTCGTCTTCCCTTTCGTCCTACCCTCGCATGTTCCCTACGGGCAAGGGTGAAGCGACACGCCGACAGACGGGGCAACTCATACGAAGCCTAAAACGTCCGAACAGAGAAGTCGCCGCAAACGGCGGCGAAGCCCGCGGGAGCGCCCACTCTCCATGCTCTTTTAACGATACTGTAGCATAAAAACGCGAACACTTCCACAAAAATAGTATGAGTCATGCCTTTGGGAGCCGGCAGGAGAATGCGAATGTTTTTCGCTCCAAAAAATGTGACGATAGGATTTGCTTGACTTTACAAATGAACGCAGTATAATCGAAACAATTCTTACAAAAATCAGGTGAATGGTGTGGTTTTTGGAAGAGAAGACCTTCAAAAAGACACCGCGAAAAAAATGATGAAATTCTGGTTTAGCTTCCGCTTTTACTTTTATCACACCCAGCCCACCCGGCTGCCGGCGGTGTAGTTCAGCGGACGAAGACCAATCTCAGGTCCCTCAACACGATGCCAGCGGCATCGTGTTTTTTTTCTTAATTTTTTGCGGTGCTACAGCGCCTCAGAAAACGAGATCCTTACAGGAGTGTGCAGCATGATGATTGTGATGAACGTTGAAGCAACCCCGGCCCAGGTAAAAGCAGTGGTAGACCGCATCGAAGCCAATGGTTTCAAGCCAATCGTATTGAACGGTGATGAGCGCAAGGTGATCGCGGTGATTGGCAACGATCCCTACCAGACTCGCCAGCAGTACATCTTTCTGGAGGGCGTGGACCGGGTGATGCCGATTTCGCGCCCCTATAAGACGGCTTCGCGCGAATTTTTACCGGAAAATACGGTCTTTTCCCTGGATGGATTCAAGATCGGCGGGGATGAAGTCATCATCATGGCAGGCCCCTGCGCTGTAGAAAGCCGCACGCAGCTCCTGGAAACCGCCCAGGCGGTCAAGGAAGCCGGCGCGCAGGTCCTGCGCGGCGGGGCCTACAAGCCGCGCACTTCCCCCTACACCTTTCAAGGGATGGGCGAGGAAGGCCTGGAAATTCTGGCCGAAGCGCGCGAACTGACCGGAATGCCGGTCGTTACCGAAGCCACCACGCCGGACCTGGTGCCCCTGGTCTCAAAATACGCGGATGTGATCCAGATTGGCGCACGCAACATGCAGAACTTTGCCCTGCTGCATGCTGCCGGGGAAAGCATGCTGCCCGTGCTGCTGAAGCGCGGCAATTCGGCCACCATTGAGGAGCTGCTCATGGCGGCCGAATACATCCTGTCACACGGCAACCAGCGCGTCATTCTGTGCGAGCGCGGCATTCGCACCTTTGAAACTTCCACGCGCAACACCACCGATATCAACGCCATTCCGGTCTTGAAGTCGCAGACCCACCTGCCGGTGATGCTTGACCCCAGCCATGCCACCGGGCGATGGGAGTATGTTATCCCCATCGCCCGCGCTGCCATCGCCGCCGGGGCGGACGGTTTGATCGTCGAAGTCCACCAGAACCCCGAGGAGGCCCTGTCCGACGGGGCCCAGTCGCTTAAACCGGAGCGTTTTGCCCAAATGGTGACGCAGGTGCGCGCCATTGCGCGCGATGTGGGCCGCTGCTAACGATATTAAACGATGACGCCGTGTTTTGCACGGCGTCATCGTTATCAAAATATTATTCCCACTCGGCGGCGCGGTAGTTGACCTTTAAGGCATCCAGCCGTTTGAGATGAGCTGCCAGGCGGGTGGTAAAGCTTTTCCAATCCTTGCCCTCGTGCGGCGACCAGGCGGCTTCGCTCAGGGCGCAGGCCCGGGGGTAGGCCATATACTCGACCTGGGCCGGCCCACCCATATACTCCGTCCAGATCTGGAACTGGGTTCCCAGCACATGCCCGGCCTGTTCGGGAGTCAGTTCGTCCGGGACGGGATTGTAGCTGTAGACCTTGCTCAGCGGCAAGAACCCGCCAATCGCCAGTGGTTCGGCCTCTTTATTGGCGGCCTGATAGTAATCGAAATAGGCATAGGTATTGGGGGCCATGACCACATCGTGCCCGGCCTGGGCGGCGGCGATCCCGCCCGTTTCCCCGCGCCACGACATAACCGTGGCGTTAGGCGCCAGCCCGCCTTCCAGAATTTCATCCCAGCCCACCAACCGCCGCCCGCGCCCCTGCAGGGTCGTTTCCAGGCGGCGGATAAAATGGCTCTGCAGGGCGTGTTCGTCGGCCAGCCCCAGGTCCTTCATGTGCTGCTGCACGGCCGGGTTTTCCTGCCAGGCCTTTTTCCGAACCTCATCTCCACCCACATGGATAAACAGGCCCGGGAAGAGATCGGCTACTTCGCCAAAGACATTTTCCAGGAATTCGAAGGTCGGCTCGAAGGGATTGTACACATCATAGGTAAATATGCTCCACTGCGTGGCCACCTCCAGCGGTTCCGGACCGCATCCCAGTTCGGGATAGGCCGCGATCGCCGCCTGAGAATGTCCGGGAACTTCGATCTCTGGCACGACGCGCACCCCGCGCCGGCGAGCGAATTCCACCACCCGGCGGATCTCATCCTGGGTGTAAAAACCGCCGTGGGGGATGCCGTCATATTCCAGTTCGGTTTTGCTGCGGCTCATCCGACCGACCACCGTCTCGGGGCGCCAGGCGCCGATCTCGGTCAGGCGCGGGTAGCGTTTGATCTCGATCCGCCAGCCCTGGTCGTCGGTCAGGTGCCAGTGGAACACATTCATCTTGTGCAGCGCCAGCAGGTCGATATAGCGTTCGATGAATTCCAGCGGCATGAAATGACGGCTCACGTCGAGCATGCTGCCCCGCCAGCCAAAGCGCGGCTGATCCTCGATCTCCACACACGGCAGCGTCCAGGAGATGCCGTTCGCTGCTTGTTCGGAGAAGATCTCGGGCGGGAAAAGTTGGCGCAGGGTTTGGGCTGCATACAGCAGCCCGGCCGGGGCCGGGGCGCGCAGCGAGACTCCGCTGTCGTTTACCTCCAGGCGGTATCCCTCTCGGCCCAGGGCTGCCAGGGATAGATCAATTTCCAGGCATATACCGGGCAGGCCGGGTGGCAGCAAGGGCTGCACGGGCAGGCGGTATGCGGTGGGTTTAGAGAGCCATTCCGCCAGCAGCTGGGCGGCGGGTACAGCCTCGTCCTGGGCGGCGATGGCTGCGTCCGGGGAGAGGATAAATTCTCCAGCCAGGGGCTGCACCTTGACGGGTTGGGGGACTAATTGGGGAAGCATAGACTGACCTCCATAGGACCTGATTTTTGATTGTGTTCCAGTAGTCAACCTATGAGTTGAATACTGCATTAATTATATGCGCTGTCCGCGGATTGGTGTTTTGCACTATAATTTATTTGATTTTCGGACCCTGTTTTCCTTATTGCCGGACGGATTTGAAAATTTATGCTTGGATTTGTGTATGCCGCGATTACCATTCTGGCCTGGGGTACCTGGTTAGCCCCATCGCAGAATATCCACTTCAAAAACCAGCAAATCCGCACCTTTTATGTTGGCGCGGCTAATCTGGTATTGGCAACAGTTGTATTATTGATCCAGGGCGCAGGCACCCTCACCCTGGATGTCTTTTGGCTGCCGTTCATCGGTGGGCTGGTGTGGTCGGTCAGCGGATTTCTGGCTTTTACAGCCAGCAAACAGATTGGCATGGCGCGTGCGTTTGGCATCTGGGCTCCGGTAAATGTGGTGGTCAGTATCATCTGGGGAATGATTATTTTTCATGAATTTCTTGCTGACGACAGGCAGATTTTGTTTGGGCTGGCAGCCGCCTTGGGATTGATCCTGGCCGGGGTCTTGATGATCATCTTTGCCAAAGGCAGCCAGGATCAGCAGTCCAATGCGAGCTTCTTTGGCCTGGGCCTGTTCAGTGCGGTGGGCGCCGGCGTGCTGTGGGGCAGCTATTTTATCCCGATCAAGCTGGCGTCGGTCTCGATGTGGGTGGCGGCTTTTCCGCTGGCAGTGGGCATCTTTGCCGGCAGCAGTTTGATGGCTTTCTTGACGGGCCAATCGCTGCGCCTGGAAAGCACCGCAGCGGTCGCGCGGGTATGCGCCACCGGTCTGCTGTGGGGCATCGGAAATTACGGTATGCTGCTGCTGGTCGACCAGTTGGGGGCGGGCCGGGGCTTCACCCTTTCTCAGCTTTCAGTGGTGGTTAACGGCCTGGTAGGGGTTTACTGGTTGAAAGATCCCCCCGCCAGATCCCGGGCGGGGATCCTGACCCTGGCCGGCTGTGTGCTGGCGACTCTGGGCGGTATTCTTTTGGGAAATCTCAAGTAAGTGTATCTGGAGATGGTTTGATGAACCTTTCTTACGAGCGTTACCTGGATGCGATCCTGGGGGGCTGGATCGGTAAATCGATGGGCGGGGCGATTGGGGCCCGCTTTGAAGGCAACAAAGGCTGGATTGAACTGGCGCCTGAGGACATGTTCCCGGCGGAGATGCCGCCCAATGATGATCTTGACCTGCAGGTGCTGTGGCTTAAAGTTTTGGAAGAAAAAGGCGCTGCGCTGACGGCAGATGACCTGGCGGCAGCCTGGTTGGCAGGCTGCTGGTATCCCTTCAACGAATATGGCATCTTCCGCCGCAACTGGCGCCTGGGCATCCACCCACCGTATTCCGGACGCTTCACCAACCAGTTCTGGGAGACCGGTGAAGGCTGCCCGATTCGCGCCGAAGTGTGGGGCTACGTTTTCCCCGGGGCACCCGACCTGGCGGCAAAATATGCCGCCATGGATGGGTCGCTGGACCACAGCGAGCAGTCGATCGGGGCCGAGATGATGCTGGCAGCGATGTCATCCATGGCCTTTTTCGTGCCGGATGTGCGCCGTCTGGTCAATATGTTCATCCATTACCTGCCGGTAGGCACGCCGATCGAGGTGCTGACCCGCGCCGCTTTTCGATGCTACGATGAGGGCCTCAGCCTGCGGGATGCCCGCGACCGCCTGATGGTGCTGGCCGGCGTTCCCGAGGCCTGCGACGCGCAGATCAATATTCCCTTCACCTTTCTGGGCCTGCTGTACGGCGGCAATGACCTGCAGGAGGTGATGCTCTCGGCCCTGCGCTGCGGCTACGACACGGACTGCACCCTGGCCAGCGCGGCGGCCCTGGTGGGACAGATCCTGGGCGCCAGCCGCATCCCGGCGAGCCTCAAGCAGCCGGTGGGCGATGAGCTGGTGATGGGCATTGAATACAACCGCCCCGAGATGACCCTGACTGCCCTGGCACGGGATACGGCGCGCATGGGGGTGCTCCTGGCAGAAGATGCTCGCACGGGGATCGTCATTCAGGATGCACCCCCGATGACGCCGCTGCCGGTCAGCGCCCAGGCCCCCGCTGCCCGCCTGCGCGTGGATTACGCCGGCCTGCCGGCGGCTGCGCCCGGAGAATCGCTGCAGGTGACGGTCAGTGTGGAAGGCCGCGTGCCGGAGGGTGCGCTGCTGACCGTTAATGCACCCCAGGGTTGGACGGTCGTCCCGGATTCAGTCCAGGTCGGCAGCACCCATAAAAGCATTCCGCTGACGCTGCATGCCCCGATTGACCCTGAGGTCTGGCCGATGCGCAACCTCTTTAACCTGAAACTGCACACCCAACCGGCGGTCGAAGCTACCTTTGGGGTGGCCGGGGCCGGGCTGTGGAAGCTGTTGGGCGTGTATTATGACGCCGTGCCCGACGAAAACGACCCCGTCCAGCGCCGCCGGCGCTTCAACCAGCACTTCGTCCGCCTGGGGCATGCCTATCTGCCCGAACCTGAACCGGATGTGGCGCGCCTGTTTGCCGATTGGTCGCGAAAGTTAGGCCGCCCGGCGCTGCTGCCTTCCTACGAGCACGAGATCGACCTTTCGCGCCTGGTCGGTTTGCGCGGTCCGTACTGTGCTTACCTGTGGCGCGTGATTGATTTGCCCACGGAGCGCGATGTGGATCTGGTGATCGGCAACAACGATGCCTATCGCCTGTACCTGAATGGCGAAAAGGTGGCCGAGGTGGATGAAACCGTGTGGTGGGCGCCGTTTAACAACGTGCACCGCGTGCATCTGCAGGCCGGACCCAACCAGGTGCTGCTCAAGCTGGTCAAACGCGGCGATGAGCTGCACTTCACCTTTGGCCTGCGCGCGGTTGGGACGCTGCATCCGGGTTTCAACGCTAACGATTGGATCGTAGATCTTATAGATTTAATGTAGCTTTTACCACTGAGGCGCAGAGACTCAGATGAAATTGAACCTTTTTTGGTATGAGCATTACAGGTTTTGATTTGTTACTCTGTGCCTTGGTGCCTCTGTGGTGGTCTTTATATATAATTGATTAGATGTCTCCTCCCTTGCTCGCCACCAAGCTCTACCTGCCGCGAGAGCGTCCCAACCGGGTCAGCCGGCCGCACCTGCTGGAGCGGCTGCGCCAGGGCCTGCTTCCGGGATGCCAGCTGGTGCTGGTCTCCGCACCGGCCGGGTTTGGTAAGACGACCCTGGCCGCCGAATGGGCTTATGCCAGCGGTTTGCCGGCCGCCTGGTTGAGCCTGGACGAGAAGGATAACGATCCCTTGCGCTTCTGGCATTACCTGATCGCTGCCTTGCAAACGGTGGACCCCGCATTGGGACGGGATATGGCCGTGGCCCTGGATGCCCCTTCACCACCGCCGGTCGAATCGCTTTTGATTTTCCTGGTCAATGACCTTATCCAATCCAAAAAACCACTCCTGCTGCTGCTGGACGACTACCACCAGATCGAGAACCGCGCCATCCACGAAGGGCTTAACTTCCTGCTCGACCACAACCCGCCGGATGTTCATATCGCCGTAATGACCCGCGCCGACCCGCCCTTGCAGTTAGCCCGCCGCCGGGCACGGGCCGAACTGGTCGAACTGCGCGCCGGCGACCTGCGTTTCACCCAGGAAGAGACCGGTAAATTCTTTCAAAATACCATGCGCCTGGCGTTGGGTTCGCAGGATATTATCGCCCTGGAGCAGCGCACCGAGGGATGGATCGCCGGCCTGCAAATGGCTGCCGTGGCCATGCAGGCCCAGCCGGCGGACCGCCAGACGTTTATCACCGCCTTCACCGGCGACGACCGCTACATCGCCGATTACCTGGTGGAGGAGGTGCTCCAGCACCAGACCCCGGAGGTGCAGCGCTTTTTGTTAAAGACTTCCATCCTGGAGCGTTTCTGCGCGCCGTTGTGTGATGCACTCGACGAACAGACTGCTGCACCTTTACCTGCCAATGGACAGGGGGAATCCGCTGCCGCCATTCTGGATTATCTCGATCGCGCAAATTTATTCCTGGTGCCGCTCGACAACCGGCGGGAATGGTTCCGCTTCCACCATTTATTTGCCCAACTGCTCCGCCAGCGAGCCACGCAGATGTTCGACCCGGATGAGATGCGCGCGTTTTACATGCGCGCCGCGCACTGGCATCAGAAGCACGATGATCCGGTGGCGGCGGTGGAATATGCCCTGGCCAGCGGCGACCTGGAAATGGCCGCCGGGTTGATGGAGCAGCTGGTTGGTTTTTTATTCATCCGCAGTGAATTGACCATCATGGGGCAGTGGGCCGAGCGCCTGCCGCCAGCTGTGCTGGCACGTCACCCATCGCTGTGTGTTGCCCTGGGTTGGGCGGCCAATGCCACCGGCCGCCTGGATTTGTGCGAGAGACTGATCCGGCTGGTCGAAAATGTCGCCGGCCTGACCGTGGCCGAATTTCTGGAAATGGATGATGCCGCCCGGCGCGGGCTGCCCGCGGTTCAATTGGGCATGCTGGTGGAATTGACGGTGATGCGCAGCCGGATGGAACTGGATCACGGTCGTCTGGCTATCCTGGAGACCTACGCCCAGATTTTGCCTTACCTGGTGGCGGAGCGCGATCAGGAACCTTATATCTACAACGAGCCCTGGGTGCTGCGCCCCCCGATGCTTTTTATGGTAGCCATGGCTCGCGAACTGCAAGGGCAGGCCGCCCTGGCGATTGAGGGTTTTGGGGAAGCCGCTGAACTGGCCGAAAAATTAAATAATATCCACATCGTTGCCCTGGCCCTTGGCCATCTGGGACAAATCCAATTCGCCCTGGGCCGGCTGCGCGATTCGGAGGCTACCTTCCGGCGCGCAGTGGCGATTGCCTCCTGCCAGGGCGAGGCAATCTCGGCTTTCTTTGGCATTTCTTACGTTGGCCTGGGCAGCCTGGCCTATGAGCGCAACGATTTAGATGCCGCCCAACAGGCCCTGGAGCGCGGGATCAGGCTGGGCAAGCTGTGGAATAGTTGGGAGGTACAGCTTCCCGGATTCATCTCCCAGATCCGCCTGGCACTGGCCCGCGAGGACCTGGAAGGCGCGCGCCAAGCCTTGAGCGGCCTGGCCGAACTTGCCAGAAATGTTCCGGCGGTGGTTTCCCCGTTAGCCGAGGCCTGGCAGGCCCGGCTCTGGCTGGCAGAAGGGCAGCTCTCACGGGCTGCGGCCTGGGCCAGGGCAGCCGCGGCGGATTTACCAGGGCCGGCTGCGGATGTGTTCATCGAACGGGCCCTGGGAGCGGCGCGCGTGTGGCTGGCTCAAAATAAGGCCGCGCAGGCTGTCGAAATCCTGGCGGCGCAATCGGCTGCAGCCGAAGAGGCTGGACAGTGCAGCGCCTGGCTGCGCCTGGATGCGCTGCGCGCGGTGGCATTGGACGCTGCCGGGCGGCGCGACGAAGCCCTGGCAGTGCTCAGCCGGGTGCTGAACCAGGCCGAGGAAGAAGGTTACACGCGCAGTATTCTGGATGAAGGCCAGCCCATGGCGCGCCTGCTGAGCGCCGCCCTGGAAAAGGGCGAAAATCGGCCGGTAGTGGTGCGGCTGCTGGCGGCTTTTCCTGGACCAACCGGCGCCGATGAAAGCCTGCCTCCAGGCCTGGCAGAGATGCTCAGCCCGCGCGAGCTGGAAGTCCTCGGCCTGCTGGCAACCGATGCCAGCAACGCGGATATCGCCAGCCAGTGCTATATTACCGTCAATACGCTAAAGAAGCACACCGCTTCTATCTACGGCAAACTGGGGGTCTCTTCCCGCTTGCAGGCGGTGCAGCGCGCGCGCCTGCTCAAACTGATTTGAATCGCAAGAACCGGAAGCCATAAATCGCAAGCCTGATCCGCATTTAATTTGTAAAATTCAAATCCCTTCTGCAGGGAAGGGGGTTTATTGCGGGTGTTATTTTCGCCAAAGGCGAAAATAACACCCGCTCTTTTTTCTTTATTCACCCGGGCCGGGTTTCCGGTTACTACCCCAATGGTACCGGGGTGGGTTGGAACCAGCCTCTTAACAAGGTATTCTATAAACAACCAACAAATGTACGCGATGAGGAAGAAATGAACCCTGGACCCACGATTTTATCCCTGTATGAAACGGCGACCTACCGCATCCGCGTGGCAGGCCACTTGCCGGAACACTGGCCCCAGCAGTTTGGCGAGATGGAAGTCTCGGTCGAACGCCTGGAAAACGGCGCTGTTCTGACGGAATTGGTCGCCCCGGTCGCCGACCAGGCCGGTCTGCACGGCTTGCTGGCGCAGTTCCGCGACCTGGGTTTGCCCTTGATCTCGTTGGAATTGATTCCCGTATCGTAATTATTCTCATTTTAAAGAAATCTATGCAGGAGAGGTACACCATGTCCAAAAATGCAGTCGAAGTCATGAATTTGAAAAAGAATTTTGGTGAGCTCAAAGCCGTGCGCGGGGTGAGCTTCACCGTTCAGGCCGGAGAGGTGCTCAGTTTGCTGGGCCCCAACGGCGCCGGTAAAAGCACCACCATTTCCATGCTGTCTGGATTGCTGGAGCCCGACGAGGGTGACGCTGCCATTATGGGGTATTCCGTGCGCCGCGAACCGCTCCAGGCCAAAGCGCACCTGGGAGTTGTCCCCCAGGATATCGCCCTCTACCCGGATCTTTCGGCCTGCGAGAACCTGGTGTTTTGGGGCAAGATGTACGGCCTGCGCGGCGCACCGCTCAAGGCGCGCGTGGATGAGGTCCTGGAGATGATTGGCCTGGCCGATCGCCAGCGCGACCGGGTAGGGACATTCTCAGGCGGGATGAAGCGCCGGGTCAATATCGGCGCGGCCCTGCTGCACAAACCCGCGGTGGTGATTATGGATGAACCAACCGTCGGTATCGACCCCCAAAGCCGCCGCCACATCCTGGACAGTGTCAAAGAGCTCAACCGCCAGGGGATGACCGTGATCTACACCACGCACTACATGGAAGAAGCCGAAGAATTATCCGATCACATCGCCATCGTGGACCAGGGTCTGGTGGTAGCCAGCGGCACCTACCATGAACTGATCCGATTGGTGGGCGAGCAAACTCGCATCGACCTGGGTTTGAACGTGGAAGGTGAAAGCATGCTGCCGGTGTGGCAGAAAGTGGAAGGCGTTTCCAAGGCCTCTTCATTGAACGGCAGCGTCACCCTGCTGGTGGATGACAGCAACCGCGTGCTGCCCAGCCTGTTCGAAAGCGCGGGCGAGGTTGGGGCGCGCATCACCGCGGTGGATATCAAAGAACCCAACCTGGAATCCGTTTTCCTGCATTTGACCGGCCGCGCCCTGCGGGATTGAGAGGGCCCCATGAAAATACTCGATATTGCTCTTAAAGATATGCTGCGTAATTTTCGCAGCGCCTTTGCCATCGGCATGATGTTCGTTGTCCCCTTGCTGATCACCGGACTGATTTACATGGCCTTCGGCGGTGGGGGATCGGATGGGCAGCCCGCGATGGCGGTCACCCAGGTGCTGGTGGTCAACCAGGACACGCCTCCGGCGGGCAGCCCGGATTTTGGCAAGCTGCTGCTGGATACGCTCAATGATGCCAGCGTGGCGAATCTGCTCCAGGCCGCCCCGGCCGCCAGCGAAGGCGTGGCCGTCGCCGCGGTCAACAAACAGGAAGCGGGCGTGGCTGTGATCGTTCCCCCTGGTTTCTCGCAGGCCATTCTCAGCGGTGAAGGCCAGCCGGAAGTGCGCATCGTGCAGGACCCGACCCTGACCGTCAGCCCGGTGATCGTGCGCAATATGGTCGGCATGCTGGTCGATGGCGCTTCGGGCGCCAGGATAGCCCTGCAGACCAGCCAGCAGCGCAGTGCTGCCCTGGGATTGAGCCCGCAAGATTCTTCGACTGCGCTGCTTCAGGCCTACCAAAATTGGACCACCGAATTTCAGCGCGCTTTGTACCATGATCCCCACTCCGCACTGGTCAGCCAGGCGCCCAGCCAGTCTGCGACCGGCGACAGCGCCAACCAGGGTTTTGATATGAAAAATTTACTGGCGATGATTTTATCCGGCATGGCGATCTTCTTCGGCTTTTACACCGGGGCCTTTTCGATGATGTCGATCCTGAAAGAGGATGAAGAAGGCACTCTGGCGCGCATTTTCTCGACCCCCACGAGCCGCACCTCCATTCTGGCTGGAAAATTCCTGGCCGTGCTGCTGATGGTGACCGTCCAGGGCCTGGTGATGATCCTGGCGGGGATCGTGCTGTTCCAGGTGGATTGGGGCAACCCGCTGGTGGTGCTCCTGGCGCTGGTGGGACAGGTGCTGGCTGCTACCAGCCTGGGTGTGCTGATGATCTCACTGGTCAAGAACACCCGTCAGGCGGGACCCGTGCTGGGCGGGGGTTTAAGTGTACTGGGCATGTTCGGCGGCTTGATGACGGTCGCCGTCACCGGCATGCCTTCTATTTTTGACACGATCGCCCTTTTTACCCCTCAGGGTTGGGTGCTGCGCTCCTGGAAATTGACCCTGGCTGGGGCCGCCCCGGCGGAGCTGCTTCTTCCGCTGGGGGTGCTGGCGGGGATGAGCCTGGTGATGTTTGCCGTTGGTGCAAGCCTTTTCCGGCGGCGCTATGCCTGAAATGGCGGTTGTGTCTTTGTTTGAACTGATGATGATAAAGTGTAGAGGTTGAAATGAGAATTCTCGATATTGCCCTCAAAGATCTGACCCAAATATTTCGCGACAAGCGTTCCAGCCTGTTCCTGGTGATTATGCCGATTGTTTTTACCCTGTTGATGGCGCTCACCTATAAAGACGCCGCCCAGCCGGTTGACCCGCGCCTGGTTGTAGGTTGGGCCAGCCAGGATGGGGAAGGGTTGGCTTCGGCCAGGCTTTACCAGGCCCTGTCTGAAAATGGCAGCCTGCGCCTGGTGGATTTGAGCGCCTCCGCCGACCAACCCGAGACGATCGCTGAGCAGGTGGCCTCCGGAAAATTGGCTGCGGCGCTGTTTGTGCCAGCGAATTACAGCCGGCAGGCGCTGGCAGGCGAGCAGCCGCAGCTGCTGCTGGTGACTGACCCAATGAGTAGTGCGGGCCAGACGGTCCTGCAGGTTGCCCGGGTGGAAGTCACCCGCCTGATGAGCGCCGCCCAGATCGCCGTGCTGCATACCAATTCTCTGCCAGCGGGGGTCGTGGATCCTGCGGCGGAAAACGCGGCGGCATTCCAGGCGGCGATGACCTTGTGGCGGCAGGTGAGCGAGACCGGCCCGCAAATCAAAGTGGCGATGGCCCAGGGGGCTGCCTCCACTGGTTTTAGCCTGGGCGGCAATGCGTACAATCAGACCTCCCCAGGCATCCTGGTCATGTTCGCCATCTTCGGGCTGATCAATTCGGCCAACCTGCTGGTCCTGGAACGCAAATCGCGCACCCTGGAACGCATGGTGACCACCTCGCTCAACCGCGCAGGGATCATTGCCGGGCACCTGCTGGCCATGTTTGCGGTCGCCTTTTTGCAGGAAGCTATCCTGGTTGTGTTTGGGCAGATTGCCTTAAAAGTAGAATACTTCCGCGAGCCGCTGGCTGTGCTGTTGGTGATGGTCGCTGTGGCGCTGTGGGTGGCCTGCATGGGGCTGATGATCGGCGTACTGGCCCGCAGCGAAGACCGGGTGACCTTGATCGCGATGGTCTTCATGTTTATCCTGTCCGCGGTGGGCGGAGCCTGGTTCCCCCTGGAAACCGCCGGGTCGGGCTTCGCCGCGATCGGCAAACTGACCCCTGGGGCCTGGGCCATGACCGGTTTTCAGAACATCCTCATCCGCGGGTTGGATTTCGCATCGGTGCTGCTGCCGGCGGCGGTTCTGCTGGCTTATGCGGCGGCCTTCTTTGGCCTGGCTGTGTGGAAATTCAAGAATTAATCAGGGATCGGTGTGATACGTTTGATTCAATTCAGGCGCGCCAACCGGCACGCCTGAATTATTTGTGAAACTATTTCGCCCAATTTGCGTCTATAATGAGCAATTATCAACCCGCTTCAAACTGCTGATTTTTCCAGCGCCGGGTTGTGCCAAGGAGACGCTTTTGAAATATTTAACCCTGCTGCTGATGCTTGTTTTTCTGACTGCGGCCTGCACCCCCGTTGCAACGCCCGCCGCGACCCTTATCCCAAGTCCCATCCCAACAGCCACCTCTCCGGCATTGTCCACGCCGACCAGCGCGGTCATTTTACCGACGGTCCAGCCCACGTCCCCGGTTATCACCGTTGACTTGCTGCGCAATTTCACCTACGTGCTCGATTCATCCGGGGGCATGCAGGTTACCCTGGTGGATGGAAAGTTTAATTTGAATGACGCGGCCCATAACATGGTGGCTTCCGGGCAGCTTGTCCAATCCGCCCTGGGCGACTTGAACGGAGATGGCGTGCAGGATGCTGCTGTGACCCTGGCAGCCAATTTTGGCGGTTCGGGCACCTTTCACGAAATGATTGTGGTTTTATCTGAGGATGGAAGGGCGGTACAGGCTGCCGATTTATTCCTCGAGGACCGCCTGAACGAGAAACAGCTCACTATCTCGGATGGGTTGATCACCCTGGACGCCGTACGCCATGGCCCGCACGATCCGCTGTGCTGCCCGACCGAGAACGCGGTCACCGTCTACCGCTACCAGGCGGGCCAGCTCGAGGTGGTCAGCGACCAGATCCTGACCTCATCTGCTACCAAACAACCCGACCTTTACCCCAACCAGATCACGATTGACGCGCCTGCCAACGGGGCGGTCGTTGGCGCCAGCCTGCAGCTGCGCGGGACGACCTCGCAAATGCCGTTTGAAAAGAACCTGGTCGTGCGCGTTTACGATTCTGCCAACCAGCTGGTATTGGAGCAGCCCCTGATGGTGCAGGGTGAATACGGCAGTCCGGGCAGTTTTGAAACCAATCTGCAGCTGCCCGCGGATCTTAAAGGGACGGTGCATCTGGATGTGGCGGATATCGATGCGGCCAACGGTCAGCCGCGCGGGCTGGCATCGGTTGCGCTGACCATCCAATAGCTCGCGCCGGCAAAACCGCGCTGCAAGAGGACCCTGATCCACTTATCTGCTAAAATACGTTTGACGAGCATCGTTTACCAAACGTATTTTAGCAGAGGTCCCAATGATTCAACCTGAACGTTCTTTCACCGTAGAAAAACTCCCCGTCGAAGTTTATCCGACCAACCAGGCCCTGGGCCAGGCGGCTGCCCGGCGAGCGGTCGAGATTCTGCAGGCTGCCATCGCTGAGCGCGGGCAGGCCAACCTGGTGCTGGCTACCGGCAACTCGCAGCTCACTTTTCTGCAGGCTCTTGGCCAGCTGCCCGGGGTGGATTGGTCAAAGGTCCAGATCTTTCATATGGATGAGTATGCCGGGATGAAGCCGGACCATCCAGCCAGCTTCCGCCGCTTCCTGCATGAAAAGATCATCGATATTGTCCATCCTGCAGCTTTTCACGGTATTACCGGCGATGCGGCCGACCTGCAGGGCGAGTGCAGCCGCTATGCCTCCCTTCTGCAGGATCATCCCGCCGACCTGTGCGCCCTGGGAATCGGCGAAAACGGCCATCTGGCGTTTAACGACCCGCCTTACGCCGATTTTAGCGATCCGGCGCGCGTAAAAATCGTCCGGCTCGATGAAAAGAGCCGCCGCCAGCAAGTGGGTGAGGGTCATTTCCCCTCCCTGGAGGATGTGCCGACCCACGCTCTGACCATGACCATCCCGGCCTTGCTGGCAGCCAGAGCCATGCTGTGCATCGTGCCGGAGGCGCGCAAGGCTGAGGCCGTACGCTCAGCCTTGAACGGGCCGCTCACCGAAAACTGTCCGGCATCTCTGCTGCGCAAGGCCAGCCACTGCCGCCTCTACCTGGACGCCGAATCGGCCGGGCTGCTTTCGGAACCCCAGCGATGATGCATTTAGGCCTGATGAAGCGCTTCTTCGACACGGTGGACGGCGAGTGGCGCAGCCCGGTCGCCGCCCAGATCGCTTCAGCCTGGGTGAGTCGGGATTGCGATGTGCGCATTCTGCGCGCCAGTGCTAATTTCGTGTGCGTGGTGCAAACTCCTGAAAGCAGGACTTTTTTACGCTTCAACCATGCCAGTGAGCGCTCTCCTGAGGCGGTTGCGGGCGAATTGGAATTTATCAGCTACCTTTCAGGGCGCGGCGTGCGTGCCGCCCTGCCGCGCCCCTCTCGCGCCGGCAGGTTGGTGGAAAGCGTCTCAACCGACCTGGGCCTGTTCCATGCCGTTTTGTTTGAAGCCTTGCCAGGTGCCCATCTGGCATTCGACCAGCTCACCCCGCAAGATTTTTCCCGCTGGGGGCGCAGCCTGGCCCAACTGCACCAGGCTGCGCGAGGTTTTATCCCCCATGACCGCCCGGCCTGGCAGGATTGGCTGAGTATGGTTCGGGCTGGCCTGCCGCCGGCGGAGACGGCTGCCTGGCGCGAGCTGGGATACGTTGAAGGGGTTCTTTCCGGCCTGCCGGCAGGGGATTCTTTTGGCACGATCCATTTCGATTACGAACTGGATAATCTCTGCTGGGATGGGACCAGCCCGGCCGTTCTTGATTTCGATGACTGCGGACCGCACTGGTTTACCGCCGATATCGCTTTTGCCCTGCGCGACCTGTTCGAGGACCGCAGTTCCGCTGTAAATCTTGAAGATGAGCGGTTTCAATCCTTCGTGAGCGGATACCGCTCGCTGCGCCCCATTGACGAGACGGCTCTGCGCCGGATTCCAATCTTCCTGCGCTGGCACAACCTGGTCAGCTTTGCCCGCATCGCCCATTCGTTATCCGGCGGGCCGGCAGAGAATGAGCCGGAATGGCTGCAGAACCTGCGCCGCCGACTGGTCAGGATCCAGGACGGCTACCGCCGCGAATTTGAAGCCTATCCGTTGGTTGAGATCGAAAGGCAGGGCATGGCGTGACGATTAAAATTTCTCGCCGAAGATTGATTACCGGGGCGGCCCTCACCGCGGCGGCGGCCGGTGTGCTGATCCTGGACCAGCAGACCGCTACCCGCCCGCAGTGGCCCCCCCTGCGCACGGGCGAATCAATCCCGCGCCAACCCCAGGCCGATGACACGCGATTTATACGCACGCCGCTTGCCGCCAGTTTCAACGAACGCCGAAAATTGTTCCTGGATTTTGCCGCTGCCCGCCCCACGCAGGAGGATCGCGGGGGGATTTTTACCGACCTGGTCAAGCTCGAAGCGGGTGCGATAGACTCGGTCTCCGCTCCGGCCCTCCAGGCTGCCCTGGATTTTGTCAATGCCCGCCAGGACACCGCCGATTTCACCATGAGCGGGCTGGTGCGCCTGATATACCGCTACCTGGGATCGGGCAAACTTACCTTCGACCAGGAGACCGGCATCCGCCAGGCCATGCTCAATTTTAAATACTGGTTGGACGAGCCCAACCCAACCATGATGGAATTATGGACAGAAAATCACCAGATTCTGGCTTGGAGTTCCGAATTCCTGGCCGGGCAGCTTTATCAGGATGCGGTCTTTCCCAACAATGGGCAGACCGGGCGCTGGCACATGGCGCATGCCGCTCAGAAAATCCTGCGCTGGATCGATTGGCGCGCCCGTACGGGCATGGCCGAGTGGGATTCGGTAGTTTATTACAACATGGATTTTTCGGCCCTGCTCAACCTGGTCGATTTTGCGCAGGACGATCAGATTGTGCGCCGGGCTACCATGTTGGTGGACCTGCTTTTCTTCGACATCGCCGTAGATTCCTTCTATGGTCAGTACGGCACCTCGCATGGGCGGGCCGCGGCTTACCATGTCAAATCTGCCGCCGGCGACAGCATCGTCACCCTGCAGGCCCTGGCCTGGGGCTACGGCCGGTTTCAAGGGTTGGGTATGTCCGAAGCGGCCCTGGTTACCAGCGGCTACCGTTTGCCGCAGGTGATCGAAGAACTCGCCCTGGATATGCCCTCTGAGATGCAGAACTTTGAACGGCATTCGATCCCTATCACGGATGAAGCCGCCCAAAAATATGGACTGAGTTTCAGCGATGAGAAAGACGTCGAAATCTGGTGGGCCATGGGCGCTTTTACCCATCCTAAGGTTATCGATCTCACCATCCGTACCGCCGACCTGTGGGATCTGTGGCATTATCCGGACTTTAAGGATTTAAAAGACCTGGCCAAAACGCTGCAGTCGGTAGGGCTGCTCGGGCCCGCTTCCAGCCTGCTTAACCCCAATTCAAACGGCACAATCATGTCAGAGGTCAATAAAGTCACCTTCCGCACGCCGGATTGTATGCTTTCCTGCGCCCAGGATTACCGTAAAGGTGAAAAAGGCTACCAGCAGCATGTCTGGCAGGCCACACTCGGCCCGTATGCGGTGGTTTTTGTCACCAATCCGGACGGGTTGAAGGAGGATGACAGCCAGCGTCCCAGCTACTGGGCCTCCCAGGGCCGCTTCCCGCGCACGGCGCAGCACCGCAGCGTGCTGGTCTCGATCTATAACATCGACCGCCACCCCAGTCCCAAACCGTTGGAGAGCCGCCATTACGGCTTCACGCATGCCTACTTCCCGCGCTGGGCGTTCGACGAGGTCAGAGAATTGGAGGCGACCAGCGGCGGGGGTTGGATCTTTGGACGCAAAGGGGATGGGTATGTGGCCCTGTATTCTCACCAACCTTACCGCTGGCAGACGGAAGGTCCCGATGTCGGACAGGAGGTGATTGCCCTGGGGCTGCAAAATGTGTGGCTGTGCCAGGTTGGGCGCAAGGCTGTCAACAGTTCCTTCGATTATTTTGTAAAATCGGTGGCCACTTCGCGAGTAGAGGTAAACGGCTTGCAGGTCAACTACTTTGCTCCGGGCATCGGCCAGGTGCGTTTTGGTTGGGATGGACCGCTGACCGTGGATGGCAAGGAGATTTCCTTGCGCGATTATCCGCGCTGGCAGAATCCGTATGCCACAGCCGAGTTCAACACCGGCAAGGTGTCGATCAACTTTAACGGCCACCTGCTGATCCACGATTTTATCAAAGGCGAACGCATCATCGGGTGAGGATGCGGATAAAAAAAGCGGTTGAATTGGGCGCTTATGCCCAATTCAACCGATGAATCCTATTGATATGTGAGAAAAAATTAGCCGGCGAACATCTGGCCGAAATCGGCCGGGACCACCCCGGGCGATTCGACCCGGTACTGCTGGTAGAAGCGGGCGACAGCCGCGTTGATTGCCTCGGGCTGGCTGGGAATACCTTGTAGTGACGATTCCAGGTCCGGTAGAACCTGCGCCGGGAAAAAGAAGAAGTCGCCGGAGATATGCACGTCAGAAAGCAGCCCGTCGCGTTCCACGGCGGTCAGCCGGATCAACCCGCCCGGTGTTTTGAGCATTTTTTGAACGACAAAAATTCCTTCGGCGATCTTAACCTGGCCAGCATTTGGGCGGCGGCGGTCGTTTGCCAGCAGCCACTCGGGGGTATGCATCTCCGCGAAAAGTTCATCCGCCTTGTTTGCCAGTTCGTCATCCAGCTCGCAGGAGGTCATCTTTCCCAGTAAAGGTTCATACCGCTTCACCAGGGCCTGGGCCAGATCGCTGTTGGCCGGGATCCTGCCCGTCTCGCGCTTGAAGGTGGTCAGGTTCTCGCTCATCGTCTTAAACACTTTGTCGCGGAATTTCTCATCCGGAACGCGCAGCACCCGGGTCATCATTTCATAGGGAAAATCCTGAATGAAGTTGCCAACCAGCACAAGGCTGTTTTCGATCTGGGCGGCACCGTTGCCTGATATTTTTCGGCCGTTGGCGATAATATCATTAACCGGTTTGTACTCGGCCGGGACGCCAAATTCGCGGTAAGTATCCACTACCGGCTGCAGGTATTTGCGGTAAAACTGGGCTTTGTTGGCGGGTACCGCCGGGCGGTCGGCGTGCAGCACCAACTGGTAAAAAAGCTGCTGGCCATCCAGGTAGACCGCGCCTCCCCCCACCTCTCGCCGGAATACGGGGATATCCTGAGATTTTGCGTATTCCAGATCGATTTCTTGTTCGGCATCCTGGTGGAACCCCAGGCAAATGTAGGGCGTTGCCGGGCGCAGAATCAACAGAACTTCCCGTTCCAGGTATGCGGCAGCATGATAGAGAGATTGGCTGCGCTGCCAGCTGACGGCATCGAGGAATAAATAATCCATAATGGTAACAATCTCCTAATGTGATGAATTGATCATTGCAAAGCCCGTTTCATCTTCCTGGTTTGCCGGGATCAGGCCCCAGGTTTGCAGGACGGCAGCGGCGCGCCGCAGGACTTGCGGCAGGGCCTGGGCGACCTCCGGGCTGAGATCGAGACCGATGGAAAGATCTCGGGGTTGGATCCCGATCAGGTGCAGGTTCTCGGGCAGGTGATCGCGCATTTTTGCCAGCCCGAGCACCTCCTGAAAGGTGATCTGGTGCTGCGACATCTTGATGCCCGTGTACAGCGGGATTTGATCGCGCGCCAGCTCAATCACGCTGCCCGGCGGCTGGTCGTTATCCACCGCATCCAGGATCAGCAGGTGGCTGCATTCCTCGACCAGCATCAGCAGGGATAGACCCAGCACGCCGCCGTCCAGCAGTTCCACCCCGTTCTGAGGGCCAAGCCGGGCGTCCAGCAGCTTAACGGCTTGAACGCCCAGCCCTTCGTCTTTATTTAACAGGTTGCCCAGACCCAACACGATTTTTCGATCAGGATTTGGCATCGCGGTTATTCGACGCACACATTCAGGCCGATGCCGACTTCGCCCAGGTCGGTGCCCTTGGCATCGACCATATGGATGGCACAGGCCATGCACGGGTCAAAGGAGTGGATTGTGCGCAGGATTTCCAGCGGCCATTCCGGTTTCGCCAGGGGCGTTCCGACCAGCGAAGCTTCGTAGGCCCCGGCCTGGTCCTGACCGTCACGCGGCGAGCCGTTCCAGGTGGTGGGCACCACCATCTGGTAGTTTTCGATCTTGCCGTTCTGGATGATGATCCAGTGTCCCAGCGCGCCGCGCGGCGCTTCCATGAAGCCGAAGCCCTGGGCGCGGGCCGGCCAGGTGGCCGGCTCCCATTTATCGCCGTTGAAGGTGGTCGTGTTGCCGGCCTTGATCTCTGCGATCAGGTCGTTGTAAGTGGTGCGCATCGTATCGGCGAACACCTTGGTTTCAATCGCGCGCGCCGCGGTCCGTCCCAGGGTGGAGAAGACGGCAGTCAGGGGAACGTCGAGCGTTTTCAGCACCAGATCGACCAGTTCCTTGGTCTGGGCGTGCCCGGTGGCATACATGGCCAGCACCCGGGCCAGCGGGCCCACTTCCATGGGGGTGTTGTTCCAGCGCGGCGCCTTGAGCCAGGAATACTTCTGGTCCACGTTCAAAAGATCGTATGGCGGTTTGGGGCCGGTGTAGTTGAATTTGGTTTCACCCTGCCAGGGATGCAGCCCGGCCTGGTCGCCGGCGTCGTACTGGTACCAGGAACGGGCCACGAACTCCTGCATTTTGTTGAAATCGTTGGGGTCCGGCACCTGGATGTTGGCAATGTCGCGGTTGAGGATCACCGCTCTCGGCACCAGGAATTTTGAGATGTCGCTGTTGTTCTCCCCGGGGAATTCACCCCAGGTCAGGAAGTTGCCCAATCCCTCGCCGATACCGCCGTATTCCAGGTAGTAGGGGGCAATTGCCAGCAGGTCGGGCAGGTAAACCTGGTCGACGAAGGCCACCATGCGGTCGATCGAATCGCTGATGATCGACAGACGTTCGGCATTGAGGGCTGTGTCGCTGTTGAGATCGATCGGCATGGGCACCCCGCCCACCACAAAGTTGGGATGCGGGTTTTTGCCGCCGAAGATGGTGTGGATCTTGGTGGCATCTTTCTGCCAATCCAGCGCTTCCAGGTAGTGGGCCACCGCCAGCAGGTTGACTTCAGGCGGCAGCTTGTAGGCCGGGTGGCCCCAATAGGCATTGGCGAAGATAGAGAGCTGCCCACTGTCTACGATCGCCTGGACCTTGGACTGCACGCCGGCAAAGTAAGCCGGGGACGAGTTGGGCCAGGGCGAGATCTTCTGCTGGATGGCGGAAGTTTGCGCCGGGTCGGCCTTCAGGCTGGAGACGACATCCACCCAATCCAGGGCGTGCAGGTGGTAAAAGTGCATCACATGGTCGTGCACGTACTGTTGGGCGATCATCAGGTTGCGGATCAGGTTGGCCGCTTTGGGAATCTGGATGCCCAGGGCGTTTTCCACCGAGCGAATGGATGCGAACGAGTGCACCGTGGTGCATACCCCACAGGCGCGTTGGGCAAATGCCCAGGCTTCGCGCGGATCGCGCCCGCGCAGGATGATTTCGATGCCGCGCACCATGGTCCCCGAGGAATATGCCTGGGTAACCTTGTTGCTGGCATCCAGAGCGGCTTCAATGCGCAGGTGGCCTTCAATGCGGGTGATGGGATCAATTACGAGTTGTTGTGCCATGGTTTCCTCACTTATTCCTCCAGGGCATCGGCGACCATCTGGCTGAGGCCGGCGACCTTGAAGTCCAGGTTGAAATGCTGTACGCAGTCGGTGTACTGCAGGCGGCAGTTGGAACATGCCATTGCCACGGTATCGGCGCCCACGCTGCGGATCTGGTCGATCTTGAGCTCAAAGGCTGCGTAGCGCACAGGGTCGGCTTCTTTGATGGCGATGACACCGCCCCCACCCCCGCAGCAGATGGCTGCTTCGCGGTTTGGCGACATTTCTTTGAAAGAATTGGGGGCCAGGATTTTCAAGAGTTCGCGCGGTTCCTGGATATGCCCGCCGAGGCGCTGGATTTTGCAGGCGTCGTGGAAGGTGATTGTGCCGTTGTCAAACGCGCCCGTTTTGAGCTTGATCCGCCCGCTGCGCACGTATTCGCCCATCAAGCCCACGATGTGGGTGATTTCCAAGCCTTCGGGCACATCCATGATATTGTATGAGGTCCAACGCAGGGCTTCATAGGCATGCCCGCATTCGGTGACGACCAGTTTTTTGACCCCCAGTTCTTTGACCGCGTCAAACACACGCTGGAGGAAAAGCTTGGTCATCTTTAAGTTGCCCTCATAGAAGCCGAAGTTCACCACCTCACGCCCTTTGGTGCTGAGGGTCCATTTTTCACCGGCGGTATTGAGGATCTTGGCGATGGAGGCCAGGTTCTCAGGAAATTTCATGATTTCGATCGAGCTGAAAACCACCAGGGTGTCGGCCCCTTTGACATCCACCGGAATGTCCACTTCCCATTCGTCCGTGACCCATTCCAGGCGGCTTTCGAAGACGTCGTCGGTAACACCCAGCGGACTGCCTTCGTTCAACTGCTTGGTGACTGCAGCCTGCAGGTCGGCCGGAACGACGCCTGCCTCGGATAAGCCTGAGCGCACATTGTGAATGATCGGCCCCAGGCTGATGCCCATCGGGCAGACCATCGAGCACTTGTTGCACAGGGTGCAGGCTTCATAGATAATTTTGCTCCAGTCCATCAGGTCATCGTCCCGGACCGGTTTTTCGATCCCCAGCCCGACTTTCAGCTTACCGACCAGGGTGAAGCGCTGTTCGTAGGCGCGCTTGAGCAGCTCGATTTTCCACACCGGGGCGTATTCGGGATTGCCGGTTCCCTGATAGAAATGACAGGCTTCGGCGCACATCCCGCAGCGCGTGCAGGCTTCTAATTGTGATGCGACCCAGCCGCCGGTTTCCTGGACGAAAGTATGCATGGCTGTCTGAGCCGGGTTTTGAGTGAGTTTTGCTTCCATAATTTATCTCCCTCTACGGCGCAACGGCCCGTTTGCCGAAGTCGGCCCCATGGATCGTCTTGGCGAAAAAGTAGAACATGAAGTGCGAAATGCGGCTGAGCGGGATCCAGATTAACAATACATCCACCGCCAGCATGTGCAGGCTGAACAGCACTTCATACCGAAACCACAGATGGTGGGTCATGATATAACCGGAAACCATGGGCAGAAAGACGAACAGCAGGTTGAGCCATTCGGCCGGCCCGCTGATCAGTTTCAAAACCGGGTTGACCAGGCGGTTGATGAACAGCGCAATCATGGCCACAATGCTCACCGCCGCCAGCCAGTCCACAATGGGCAGCGGCAGGGTGGGCCAGCCAAAACCTAACAGGCTTTTCCAGGCCAGCATATGGGCTGTGCCGAGGATGATTACCCCGAACAGGCCAAGGTGGAACAGCCCGCCCGCCAGATAGATTATCGGGTTGCGGCTGAAAGTGTTTTTAACATAGGGGATAAACGGCCAGATGATGATGCTCTTCAAGAAAGTTTTTGCCGTCCCGCCCAGTTTGCTGCCGCGTGCCGGGATGCGGTCGGGCTTCCATCCCAGGAAGAGCACCCGTACCAGACGGTAAACCATTCCCGCGATGAAGACCAGCAGCGCAACCTGGAAGAAAGGCCCGCGAGCAAATTCAAGTATATTTGTCCAGTTCATCATGCCCTCCTATTCTTCCTTCGGCTCAGGCCCGGCTGTTTCTTCAGCAGCCTCGCCCTGCTTCTTTTGAGCCTGGTTGGCCATGCCCATCCCGGCCCCAACTACCAGGCCGGCGACGACCGCCGCGCCAACGGCGGTCATATTTGGCCGCAGCAGCGGGGCGGATTGACCCTGGTAAAAGCCTCCGCCGTCCCAGAAATTAGGTTCCGAACAACCCAGGCAGGGGTGCCCGGATTGGATGGGGAAAGACAGTCCGGCATCCCATTTGATCGTTGCGCAGGCATTGTAGGTCGTGGGACCTTTGCAGCCCAGCTTGTACAGGCACCAGCCGGCGCGCGCGCCATCGTCATCGAAGCTGTCGGCGAATTTTCCTGCCTCATAAAATGGGCGGCGCAGGCAGCGGTCGTGGATGGTGTGGCCGTAGAAGGTCTTGGGCCGGTGCAGTTGGTCCAGTTCGGGCAGCGATCCGAATACCAGGAAGTTCACCAGGGTACCGGTGAAGGCTTCCGGGATGGCCGGGCAGCCGGGGATGTTGACCACCGGTTTGTCGGTAATCAACTGCGACACCCCTACCGCTCCGGTGGGATTGGGATTGGCTTTGGGTATACCGCCGAAACTGGCGCAGTTGCCGGTGGCGATGATCGCGGCTGCTCCGGCGGCGGCTTCTTTGAGCAGATCGAGCGAGCCGCGCCCGCCGATGGTGCAGTAGATGCCCTCATCCGCCGGTGAGATGCTGCCCTCGACCACCAATATATATTGTCCGGCGTATTTCTTCATCGCGGCCTGCTTGGCTTCTTCGACCTGGAAACCGGCCGCGGCCGAAAGCGTCTCGTGATATTCGATCGTGATCTTGTTCAGCACCAGGTTGACCAGGGTCGGCGAATGCGAGCGCGTCAGGGCTTCGGTGCAGCCGGCGCAGTCCTGGAATTCGAGCCAGATCACCGGCAGGCGGGGCTTGGTCTCCAGGGCGTGGGCCACCAGTTGGACCGTCTTGTCCATGCGGTCCAGATCGCCGGCCTTGCCGTCCGACCCAAAAGTTGGCAAACCGGTCAGGCCCATGGCCCCAACCATCACCCCGCACAGCTTCATGAAATCCCGCCGGGTGACGCCTTCTTTCTTGAGTTCTTGATAGATGGTTTTTTCGGCCATCTTTCCCTCCTGAATGAGATTTCAGCCGGCGTTGCCGGCTGAAGGAGTTAATCGCAGGATATGTTTTCGGCTTCTAACTTTGCCTGGTAAGCTGCCACGCCTTCTGCGCCGCTGGCCAGCGAACCTTTGTCGCCGTCCCAGTTGGCGGGCTGCAGTTCGGCGATCCAGCCTTCACCGTACGGGTCAGAAACAGCCAGGTTGGGGTCGTCGGCCAATTTCTCGTTAGCGCGCAGCAGCGTGCCGGTCACCGGCGCCGGCACGGGGCCGACGAATTTGCTGCTCTCTACGGTGGCGACGCTCTTGCCTTGCTTCACTTCCTGTCCAATATTTTTGGTTTTGGCAGTGACTGCAGCCAGTTTGCCGCCCGACAGTTTACCCGCGACGGAAGTCATCCCAATCCGCACCACGCCGCCATCCATGGGTTTGGCCCATACGTGCTTCTCGATCAAATAAAACAGGTCTTCTGGCAAATTACAGCCGCGAACCGTGGTCATGATTTCCTCCTTAGAAAGTCAGTACTGTTTTGCTGTCTTCCGCCAGCTGCCACATGGTTGCCCCGCCGACCATCTTGACCCCGTCGATCAGGTCAGAGGACTGCAGGTCGTGCAGTTCCATGGAGGCCGTGCAGGCCAGGAAGGTAACGTCCGCATCCAGGGCGTCCTGGATGAAGCCACTCACCGGTTTACCACCGGCTTTTGGGAATACAGTTTCTGCCAGGCCTTGCTTCAAGAGCAGGGTGCCGTCGATGGTGAAGAACATGCTCACTTCATAATCCATGGCAGCCGCCAGGCTGGCAAAAAAGAATGGAGTAGCACAGCGCCGCGGGGTATCCGGGCCGCTGGTCATGATGATCAATACTTTATCGTCCGCCATAAGATCCCTCCAAAAACGGTTTCATTAAAATGTCAGTGAGATCGCGTTCTGGCTGGCATATTCGAGGAATGTCGCCGCCCCGCCGATTTCAATCTCGTCGATCAAATCTTCTTTCTTGATGCCCATCACATCCATGGTCATCTGGCAGGCGATCAGGCGTACGCCCGATTCCACTGCCATTTCCAGCAGGTCGCTCAATTTGGCCACGTTGGCTTTTTTCATCCAGCCGTTCATCATGCCGGTCGCCACACTGGTCATGCCGGGCAGCATGCCGATGATGTTGGGCACGGGCACGGGCATCGCCGGGTTGGCGATGGGTGCCACTTTCAGTTTGTCAGCGTTGCCTTTTTTTAAGATTTCCAAGCCATAAAATGTAAAGAAAATAGCGACTTCCATATCCATCGCCACCGCCCCGGTGGCCAGGATTAAAGGCGGGTAGGCCGCATCCAGGGTGCCGTGCGCGGCGATAATCGCCACGCGGTTGCTGATATTTTCGCTCATGCAAATGCTCCTTGACGAACCATTTCAATACACCAGGGTATTGGTTGCTTCCGTAAATTCCTTGACAAACGTGGCCGCGTTGACAACCTTCGCGCCTGGAATGAAATCTTCATTCGGGTTCAGCTTACGCGAATTGACGCACGGGCCGCAGACCAACAGGGTTCCGCCGGCTTCGATGTAGGCATCGACCAGGTCTTTCAACGGGGGAAACCCGGCTGCGAAAACGTGTTCTGCGCAGCCTTTTTTGGCCAGCATGACGCCGTTCACCTGGAACCCCATCACCACTTCAACATCCGAAGCCTGGGCGGTGGTCGCCACTACAAAGGGAATGGTTGCCCTTTCCGGGTCTTCAGGACCATGGGTACATACCAGAACCAGTTTCTCGCCCATGGTCATTCCTACTTGGTCTTTTTAATGTAGAAGATGAATTTTCCGCCCTCGTTTTCCGAGCCGACCAGTTCGTGGCCGGTCTTTTTGGTCCAGGCATCCATATCGCTGGTCGAGCCCGGGTCGGTGGCGATCATTTTTAAGACCTGGCCAAGCTGCAGGCCATCGATGGCTTTCTTGGTCTTGAGGATGGGCATGGGGCAGGCCATCCCGCTGCAGTCCAGGGTTTGATCGGGTGTGATTGACATTTGTGTCTCCTTAATAGAATGGGTTAATCGCTCAGTTTGGTTTGAATCGCGCTGAGTGCGGCTATTTGCTGCAGGCGATCCATCAAATCCGCGCGTTCGCACAGGAAAGACTGGATCGTCATGGCTACTTTGGGGGTCCACTCCTGGACCTGATCGCGCTGGTTGGGTTTCAGAACCGGGATTTTTTGGGCGGCTTCCTGGAGCGCATCGACAGGAAGCGCGTATTCTGCGGCCAGCTGCGCCATTACCGCCCTGGTTTCTTCCGGATCAGGCCGGTTAAGATAAAACTGGCCGGAGATCAGCCAGGCGGTTGTCTGCTGTTCATATTCAATTTTGGCCCGCACGTAGCTCAATCCGGCATGGCATTCCTGGAAAGGCAGGTTTTGTTTATCGCGTTTGGTGATTTTCCGCCAGGAAGCCTGGCAGGCTTCTTTTCCGGCTGGGGTGGATTGGATCAGCTTGCAGAACGGGCCCGCGTAGTGGATATCGGTTAATGGCTCGCCGGCTACGTTCGTCATCAAAGCGCCCACCCCCAGGATGCCGGCGTAGATTTCCTGCACGTTTTGGGCACAGTCCACCGGAAAATCCTGGATGGTCGTGTCTTCGGAGATCTCCTCTTTTTCTTCCGTTCCACTTAAAAGGCGATCAATCTCGGATTGGGCAAAGCGCCACTGCTGCCCGATCTTAATCCCTTTGATCCGGCCGTCGTTCAACATGCGGTAGACCGTGACCCGGTCTACTTTAAGTATCTCTTGAACCTGGCGGGTAGTTAACCATTCTGTCATAGCTTGATATAAAGAGCCATAAAAAGTAACATGATGTAATGATAACAATCTCCTCAGGTGTAATTCAAGTAACGGACCACACATGACAAACTGCACTTTGTGACTATTTTGCGACAAAACTGAGCACAATCCGAGACGCTGCTGCAATCTTCGCGCGACGCAGGGCGGGTATCCTATAACCGCTGTTCATGGAGGATGGTATGAATCATCGTGCAAGTTTTATCATTCGCATCTTTCGCGCCGGGTTAGCCGGGCTGCTGCTGGTGACCCTGCTGCTTCCCCTGGGCATTCTCGTTCCGGCCTCGGCCGCCAATGGCGCTGCTATCCCTGGCCTGGCCGAGCGCCAGGAAGGGATGCTGCGGGCCTACCAGGCCCTGGTCAATAACCCCAACGACCTTGAGAGCTTCGCTCGCCTGGCCGAGACCGCGGCCGGTTATGCGCATGAAGATACACAACAGTTTCTGGATGATTTAAGCTACGTGATCATCGGGGTGAGCAGCAGCCGTCTGAGCCTGGTCTACTGCCCGCTGGCGCGCATGGCCAACAGCCTGGCGCAGCATCTGGGCAAGAAAAATGTTTATCCAGCTCTGCTGGGCTTTGGCGGCAACGGGTTTCGCTTCAACGACCACAGCAACCAGGTCCAGCATTTCTGGTTTTCGGTGATCGCCGCGTACCATCTCGGATCAAAACCGGCAAACCTGCTGGCACGTTATCATGAATGGAACGCCCCCGGCCTGCTCAATTTACTGCCCCTCAGCGGTCACGGCGGCGGCACCGCAGGCGATCTGGCCCTTTCTCGCCAGGGGATCCAGCTGGGACGCGCCCTGGCCAACGGGATGATTTCCCCGGAAGCCGTCAGCAGCTGGCTGCGGCGCAACCTCTAGTATACTTAATGGATATGACCAGCACGCAGGGCGCCTCAATTTTAATCGTCGAGGATGCAGCCGACCTGGCGGAAGTTATTCGCCGCGAGTTGGCTGCATCCAATTATGAGGTGCAGGTGTGCGCGGATGGCCTGGAAGCGGTGGACCGCATTCAGCGTTGGCAGCCCGACCTGGTGATCCTGGACTGGATGCTGCCGGGCATCGACGGGATCGAGGTGCTGCGCCGCACCCGCCAGCACTCTGCCGCCCCGGTGTTAATGCTCACCGCGCGCGGCGAAGAGGCTGACCGCGTGATCGGCCTGGAGATGGGCGCGGATGATTACCTTCCCAAACCGTTTTCCATGCGCGAACTGGTGGCCCGGGTGCGCGCCTTGCTGCGCCGGGCCGAAAGGCTGGCGCAGATGCTGGCGGAGGACAAACTGGCTGCCCCCGGGGTGCTGCACTGGCGCGGGGTGACGATCGATCCGGCGGGCTACACTGCCGAACTGGAAGGGGACGATTTGCAGCTTACCCGCACCGAATTCGACCTGCTGCAGCTCTTTGCGCGCAATCCGGGCCGGGTTTTCACCCGCGAATACCTGTTGGATACCGTTTGGGGGCAAAATTTCATCGAGGGCGATCGTTCCGTGGATAATGCCATCCTGCGCCTGCGCAAGAAGCTGGGTCCGTTGGGGGAATGGATCGAAGCCGTGCGCGGGTTGGGCTACCGTTTGAGGAAAAAATGAACCTGGGAAAATACTTCTGGAGCGCGCCTGCCTGGCGGGCCAACCTGGAAGGATGTTTGCTGGCGGTGCCGTGGTTGGCTGTGTTGGCCTATACCGCGCGCTACCTGCAAACCTTCCCGCTGTTCCAGGGGGTGGTGCTGATCGGTGCCGCCGTGCCCAGCCTGGTGGGGCTGCGCCGTGAAGCGCTGCCCGGCGCGTTTGGCCCGGTGCTCATCCTCGAAATTCTGCAGGCCGGCCTGATCTCCGCCGGTTTGACCCTGTTTGAATATGTTTTGCTCAGCTATTTCGATGTGCCATCCAATATGGTTCAAATCAGCCAGATTCCCGATCCGCTGGTCTACCTGGTTTCGGCCGCAATCTATCTTTTTTGGCGCGCTTTCCAAAGAGCCTGGCAGAAATGGAACGCACTGCGCGAAACGCGTTTCGCCTGGTCGCTGACCCACGCCATCCTGGTGGTGGTGTGCGGGCTGGCCCTGGTGATGGTGACGGCGGTAGTGCTGATCGTGCCTATCAACGGCACGCAGACCGTAAAAGAAGGCGCGCCTGAGCTGGCCGTAATCTTTACCCGTGTGATTGGTTTTTTATTCTTTGTGCTCCTGGCCTCACCTTTTGCATTGGTGCCGGTGCTGGTGGTCCTGCTCCCGCCTACTGCGCTGGCTTCGTACGTGGTCAGCCGGCGCCTGACCCGCCGCCTGGGCCGGTTGGAGTCCGCCGCGGCCCGCCTGAGCCAGGGCGAGTGGCATGCGCGCGTGGCCCCGGAAGGGCGCGATGAAATTGGCCGCCTGCAGGACTCCTTAACCGCATGGCCGCGGAATTAGAAAAGGCAAACCAGGCCCTGGTCGAACAGCGCGACCGGGTATCCGGGCTGCTTAAAGTCCAGCGCGAGCTGACCGCCTCGGTCTCGCACGAACTGCGCACCCCGGTGGCGACGGCCCTGGTCTATCTGGAAAACGATCTGGACCGCCTGGAAACCCTGCCGCCTGAAGTCTTGCGCCAGGACCTGGAAATTGCCCACCACGAGATCGCCCGCCTGGAAAACCTGATTGACGACCTGTTCACCCTATCCAAGGCCGAGGTCAACCAGCTTACCCTGGATATGGCGGTTGTATCCCTGGCGCCGCTGGTGGAGCGGGCGGTGGCCGCCTCTGCCGGGCTGGCCTGGGATGCGCGCCGGGTGCGGGTCGAGGACCAAATTCCAAAACAGCTGCCGGATGTGTGGGCGGATGCCCAGCGGGTGGAGCAGGTGCTGCGCAATCTGCTGGCCAACGGTGTGCGCCATACCCCGCCCGGCGGTTTTGTGGTGGTCACGGCCGAGGAAACACCGGATGGGGTGCGTATGGCGGTGACCGACACGGGCGAGGGCATCCACCCGGAGGACCGGGAGCATATCTGGGAGCGTTTTTACCGCGGGGGCGGCCAGCCTGGAGACGGGCGCAGCGGTCTGGGCCTGGCGATCGTCAAGGAACTGGTCGAGAGTATGGGCGGCAGGGTCGGCGTGGAAAGCGAGCCAGACCAGGGCAGCACGTTCACATTTTATCTCCAGAAAACGCCAATCGAAAGGTAGTTGATGGTACTGTTTTCCGCGTTAAGGCAAAACGGTACCTTATTGATTCAGCTGCGACAATATCGTGACAATCCTGTGATGATCGTGCGACCCGTCTTTGTTATCCTTGGGTTTGTCAATTGAGACGGGAGGAAACGATGTTGAAAGATTTCATTATTCAAACCAGCCAGGTAAGCTGCCGTTTTGGCAGCCTGCTGGCGGTGGACCAGCTCGACCTGGCAGTGCCGGCCGGCTGCGTTTACGGTTTTCTGGGTCCGAACGGGGCCGGAAAAACGACCACCATTCGCCTGCTGTTGGGCCTGCTGCGCCCCAACCAGGGCGAGATCCGCCTGTTCGGGCAGCGCTTTACCCGGGGCGATTGGCCGCTGCTTGGCAAAATCGGCACCCTGGTTGAGTTGCCCAGCCTTTACCCGCACCTGACCGGCCGCGAAAACCTGGAACTGACCCGCCGCCTGGTGGGCGCAAACCGGAAGATGGTGCAGCGCGTCCTGGCCGTGGTTAAGCTGGAAAAAGACGCCGACCGTCTGGTCAACCAGTATTCGCTGGGCATGCGCCAGCGCCTGGGGCTGGCCCTGGCCCTGCTCAACCAGCCCGCCCTGCTGATTCTGGACGAACCGACCAACGGGCTGGACCCGGCGGGCATCCACGAAATGCGCGACCTGATCCGCGGACTGCCCCAGGCGGAAGGGGTGACGGTGTTTATCTCCAGCCACGGGTTAAGCGAGATCGAGCAAATTGCCTCGCACCTGGGCATCATCCACCACGGACGCCTGCTGTTTGAAGGTTCCTTATCCGAACTTCAGGCTCGCTCGGGGCAGCAGCTCTGGCTGCGCGTGGACCGGTCTGAAGAAGCCGCTCAACTCTTACAGCGTCAGGGCTGGCAGGTGCATAAAAATGGCAAACTGGAGATTGAATTAGAAGTCAACGGCGATGCCGATGTGGCGCTGGTGAACAACACCCTGGTGTTCAACGGTTTTAATGTCTTCCGGCTGGAACTGGCGCGCCCGACCCTGGAGGACGTGTTTCTGTCGCTGACCGGCGGCGAAGAAGTCCAGGCACCGGCAGCAGTCGGGGAGGGGTAAGATGAGGCTTTATCTGAATGCTTTTGTGGTAGAAATTCTCAAACTGCGCCGCACGCTGGCCCTGTGGTGCATCCTCATCGCCCCGGCAGTGATGACCATCCTTGCGATCAGTCTTTTGTGGGGGCGCAGTCCGGGCGACTTTGGTCCTGGTTTCGATGCCTGGGGGAGCATCTTGAACAACGGCTTTAACCTGTGGGCAATCATGGTGCTGCCTTTGTACATCTCCCTGCAATCCACCCTCCTGGCCCAACTCGAACACGGCAACCAGCAGTGGAAATACCTGTACGCCCTGCCGGTTCCCCGCTTTGCCTATTTTACAGCCAAGTGGGCCGTGGTCACGCTGGTGGTCGTGGCAACCCACGTGCTGCTGGTGCTGGGGTTGGCTGCCGGGGGTAAATTCACCGCGTTCTTCAGACCGGGTTGGGGTCTTGAAACCGGCATACCCTGGGGTGAAATGCTGCACGCCGCGGTGGTGATGACCCTGGCGGGCATGCTGGTTCTGGCCATCCAGCTCCTGGTCAGCCTGCGCTGGCGCTCCTTCATCCCTTCCTTGGGGTTGGGGGTGGTTGCGGTGATGGCCAATTTCTTTGTGATGTCTTCGGACAAGGTCCAGCTGTATGACCTGTGGCTGTACCCGATCCTGGCCCTGCGCGGCGAGGGCAATACCGCGCAAATTGTGGTTGGGCTCGGATTGGGCCTGGGCCTGGTGCTGGCCCTGGCAGGCGGGTGGTTCCTGACCCGCATGCAGGTCAAGTAGCCTGGTCGTTATTTCTGGAACTGCTCTACAATCCCCCCGCTGCCTCCCCGGCTGGATGCCTGGTGGTGGATCTCGGCGGGGGTTACTTCTTCCACCTGGGGGGTCTCGACCGGCAGGATGAGCATCTGGCCGATGGCATCTCCCGGGCGGATCTCTAACGGGTGGGCGGTGAAGTTGGCGATCTTGACCAGAATCTCGCCCTGGTAGCCGGCATCGACCACCCCGGCCCCCAGCAGGTGGTCGTTGCGGCCCTTGGGCTTGACCAGGCCTACAAAACCAGCGGGGATCTCAATCGTCACCCCGCTGGGCACAATCAGGCTGGAATGAGGCGGAATCAGGGCCGCTTCGGCGGCATACAGGTCGATCCCGGCATCCTGGGGATGCCTTCGGGTGGGCAGTACGGCACTCGGCCGCAGGCGGGCAATTCGAATGGTTCTCATGGGGTTGAATTATAATGGGTCTCAGCTTATGGGACCGGTCCAACCCGATGATTTCCAACGAATATTCGCGCGCGTTGCACCTGGCGGCGTAAAGGGGATTATTTTGCTGCTGCTGGTATGCCTGGCGGTGACCGCCAGCGGGTGCGGCGCGCAGCCGGAACCCGCGCGCGCGGCGCTCACCCCGACGGCTGCCGTCACCGCCACCCTGTCCGCCAGCCGGACTCCTGCCCCGACGCGCACAGTCACGCCTACCCTGACGTCAAGCCCCAGCCCCACCTTCACGCCCACCCCAACGGTGACCCCGACGCCTGTCCCGGCGATTTTGATCGGGGCTGGCGATATCGCTTACTGCAGCGACAGCTACCTGGGAGACGACCAGACTGCGCAATTGATCGCTGAACTGGTCGACCGCTACCCGCAGGCCCAACTGTTTACCGCCGGCGACAACGTGCAGGGTGAAGGTCTGGCGTGGGAATATCGCGACTGCTTCAACCCGACCTGGGGCCAATTCCTTGATCGCATCCATCCGGTGCCCGGCAACCACGACTATATGACGGATGACGGTGGACCGTACTACCAGTATTTTGGGAGTGCCGCGGGAAAGCCTGGCCTGGGTTACTACAGCTACGACCTGAACGGCTGGCACATTGTGGCCCTCAACAGCAACTGCAACCAGATTGCCTGCGGCGAGGGCTCGGCCCAGGCGGACTGGCTGACCCAGGACCTGACCGACAACCAGCAGGCCTGCACGCTGGTGTACTGGCACGATCCGCGTTGGAGTTCGGGCCTGGCGGGCAGCATCCCGGCTGTGGATACGTTCTGGCGCATTGCCAATGAATTTGGGGTGGAAGTGATCGTGAATGGGCACGATCACGACTACGAGCGTTTTGCCCCTCAGGATGCTGCCGGCGCGGCCAGCCCGGATGGGGCGCGAGAATTTGTCGCCGGCACGGGCGGCGCGCCTCAACGGGCATGGGGAAAAATCCTGCCCAACAGCGAGGTGCGCAACAACGACACCTGGGGGGTGTTGGTGTTCAGCCTGTTTCCCGGCAGGTATGACTGGCAGTTCGTTGCGGTCGCCGGGGGAGATTTTGCAGACTCAGGCTCGGGAAACTGCCATTAGCCGGTTGTGGGCAGGGTCGGAAATAGCTTCCCTTAAAGGGCATTTTCTGCTGCTTTGGTTGCCAGTTGGTGATAGGCGTCCAGCAGGGCCAAAAAGTTATCGTATTGGGTGCCCACGGCAATGGAATGGGTGTCGCCGAAGATGAAGCCTCCCCCTGGAGCGGCAGTGCGCATGGCGTACTCGGCGTCGCGGTAGATATCTTCAGGCGTGCCGCCCACCAGGTGCTCGACCATCACCCCGCCCCACAGCACCAACTGATCGCCGTATCTGGCCTTGACCTGGCCGATATCCATGCTGGCGGAGTGCTGGATCGATTGGTAGACGTCGTAGCCCGCTTCTACGAACATGTCCATCAGCTTCCAGTTGTTGCCGCAGGCGTGCTTCCAGGCTTTGAGCCCGCGAGATTTGACCGCCTGCACCCGTTCCTGGATGGAGGGCAGGCAGAACTGGCGGAACATGCGCGGCGACATCAATGGGCCGCTGGTAGCAGAAAAATCCTGCCCCCAGAAGGCGGCATCCGTGCCCGGACGGATGTACCACGGATCGCGCAGGTTGGCCATGCGCGTGGCATAATCGATTGCGCGCTGAACCAGTTCCGGTTCTTCGGCATACAGGCGCAGACCCATTTCCATATCGCCCAGCAGGATCATACCTGCCTCGCCGCCGTTGGGACCGAGGATGTAGCGCTCGGGAAAGGCGGCAATCACCGCGTCGACCACCTCGAATACGGAAGGGTCCGGCGCTTCGGGCACGGCTTCCAGGTCGAACTGCTCCAGGGTGAAGTGCGCGGTGGGGTCGTAGGCCAGGGTCAGGTCGGCGGTAATGGATGAGTATTTCCACACCCGCCCGTCGGCCGCCTCCCAGGTGCTGTCATCGACCTTGCGCACCTTTTCGGGGATGAAGCCCCTGGCGGGGGCCGTGCTGGAGGCCATGGCGGCAACGTTGATGATATCGATAAAGTCCAGCTTGCGGTACAGCGCGATCAGGTCTTCCTTCCAGCTCTGCACCACCTCATCCCGCCGGCCTTCCCAGAAGGCGATCTGCGATTTGGCCTTGGCACGCAGGTAGGTCTCGTGGCCGAGGATTTTCTCAACCGTGTCAAAATCGATGGCAAAAAAGCCGATTGGGATGCGGTCTACGGGCTGGCGGGCCAGGGTGCGCTGTACGCGTTCTTTGCTGTTCATAAAATGGCCTTGTGTGGGTACCTTGGCGGTGCAGAACACCGCAAAGACACCTACGAAATTAATCAGGTTTTAGAAACCGCACCACATCGATCATGGGCGCCGTCCAGACCGCGGCCTGGTTTTGCCCCAGCCACGCTACGAACTGGCGGTGCTCCTCATAATCGATAAACAGCTTATGGGCATCCTGACCCACGCCGTGCATGGTGTAGATGATCCAGCCGCCGCTTTGGGCCAGCGCTTCGACCTGGGCCCGCAGTTCGGTGAAGGTGCGCTGGTCGGCGTGGATCGAGCCCAGGTTCATATAATCGAGGTTCGCCAGGTCGACCGGTTGGTTGCTGAGTCCGCCGCGCGCCGCCAGGAAATAGTCCGCCAGGATGGGCTCCATGGACTGCTGCTGGTCTCCCTTGCCGAAAGTACGGTGCCAGCAGGTGTTGGCATAGGTGCGTTGGCTGTGCCCGTCGATCAGCTCGAGCACGAAGCTGGCCGTTTCCAGCTCTTCACGCAGGCGGCGCTCGTTGTAATCCACCAGGTTGTAGGCCGGGTCCAACCAGTCCATCGGTTCGGAGGGTTCGGAACGGCAGGGGTGAAAGAGTGAATGGTTGCCCAATTCGTGCCCGCGAGCCGCCATCCCCCGCCAGGCATCCACCGTCTGCATGACCGAGGAATGGGCGATGGGAATGTTAAAGGTACCGCGCAGGCCGAATGCTTCCAGCGTGGGGCCGACGTCTTCGAAATGAGAGCGGATCCCGTCGTCATAGGTCAGGCTGACGGCGCAGCGCGCGCCGTTGGGGAAGGATGTGGTAGGAGACATGGATGATCCCGTTGATTGTATAGAATTTAACCACAGAGACGCAGAGCCTCAGAGAATGGACAAACAAAAAATCTCAGTGCCTCTGAGTCTCTGTGTTTTAATTTATAAAGTTTTAAAGCGGCAGTTTGTCGGGTGCAGCCAGACGGGTGAGGGCTTCGACAAAATAGTAGTCGCCGTAGATCAGGGCCGAATCCATGTACCCGGCCGGTTTGGAGCGTGTGGCATGGATCAGGATGCTGGGATCGCCGTTCTCCCGGCTGGAGGCATGCTGCCACAGCGCTTCCAGCATATCCTCGGCCTCAGTGCGCCAGCGGTGGGCCTTCACGCTGTCTTTTTCCAGCGTCGCCAGATTGAGCATGGCCGAAGCCAGGATCGACCCTGCCGAACTATCGCGCACGTCGTTGGGAATCAGCGGGCTGTCGTAATCCCAGAACGGCACCCGGTCGGGTGGGTTGCGCCGCAGCATTGTTTCCGCCAGGTTGCGCGAGGCGTTCAGGTAAGCCTCATTGTGCGTCCAGCGGTAGCTCTCGGCAAAACCGTGCACGGCCCAGGCCTGCCCGCGGCTCCAGCAGGAATCCGGCGCAAGGCCCTGGTAGGTGTTTTGTTTGAGAAATTCGCCCGTGTCCGGGTTGAATTCCATGCCGTGCGAGGTCGTCCAGTCATCGCGCACCTGATACTTGAGCGCTGTGTTGGCGTGGGTCGTAGCGATGTGCGCGAACTGCGCTTCGCCGGTTTCCTGGCTGGCCCAGTACAGCAGGTACAGGTTCATCATTGTGTCGATGATCGCCCGCCCGCGCCATTCCGGGGCGGCATCGATCGCCCGCCAGGCCTGGATGAAGCCGCCTTTTTGATTGAAGCGCTGGATCAGCGAGCGGGCGGCCTGAATCGCCGGGGCCTTGAGCGCTTCATCCTGGGTGAGTTTGCTTCCCAGAATAAAGGAAAGCTCAAACAGGAAGCCCAGGTCGTGCGTGCCCAAATCGTACTGGCGCGGCGCCAGGCGCTGCGACCAATCACGGGCGGCGCTGAGCAGGGCCGGGTCCTGGGTATGGGCGTAGGCCAGCCAGATCAGGCCGGTCCAGTGCCCGCCTACCCAGCCGCCGCCGGGGACCAGCATCCACTGGCCGTCTTTGGTCATTTCGGGAAAGTCGGTCAGGGTTTGCAGGTTGCTGCGCACCCTGGCAATGCTGTAATTCAGTGCGTCTTGAACGAATGCTCGGGGCTGTGTCATGGGATGTCCTTTGAAAGAGTGGATCGCTTGAGGATATTCAGGCCGGGGCCTGGTCGTCCGGTTGCTGCAAGGGTGAATTTTACAGATGTTGGCTGTAAAGCTATTTTAGCATAACCGTGTCATTGCAGGCTAAAGGCAGCCCCACCCGCTTACCCTGGTTTTCGCGCCACGAAAACGGCCAGCCAGTAATCTCGCCAGATGCATTCACCATCTTCAAAGCCACATCGATTCAGGTAGTATTGATATTGCGCAACGCTTTCACACAGATTGCCTTCTTTTCTTCCTATTTCCTCATCCCTTTTCATGATTTCCTGCAGTTGTTCATCGTTCTCTTTATTTTCTCTTCCCAGCCTGATGATTGCCCGTTCTCTCTTCACGAGGTTCTCAGTCCAGGCAGAGGCGCCCGCCATGTGATCGCCAAGAACGAACACACCTTGCGGCTTGAGCATTGAAAAGATTTGCTGGAAGAGGTGCAGCTTATCCGCTGCATGGTGTAATGCGATGGAACTGGTTATGGCTTCAAAACCCAGACCCGCGAACATGCCTGGCCACCCGGTTGTGAAATCCAGCCTGGCAAAATGCAGAAGGGTCCGCTCTGGCTCGAGAGCCTGTTGGGCGACCTGCAGCATGGCGGGAGCGCCTTCGGTCACATAGATCTCTCGAAAGTGATTGGATCTCAGCAGTTTCTCTGTGAAGAGGCCCGTACCGGCGCCGAGTTCCAGGAGGGTAGACTGGGGTGAGGTCAAAGTGGTCAAAAGATCCAGCATGACTTCACGCATTCTTGCCGTGCGCTCTGGGGCAAAGCCTTTCTTCTGGTGGTAGCGCTCGGCACGACCGCTATCGTTATAAAAGCCAAGGGAATTCAATTCTGACATGTTCGACTTCCAGCCTGCAATCTCATCCTACCAATATCTTTTACCGCCGGATGGTTGATTTATGCAAATCCTCACATCCGGCCATACATTTGATCGGGCGCCAGGCTTTGCGGAAAGCTGGAACGCAACGCCAGGCGGGCGGAGTAACACAGGTGGCAGGCGTCCGCATACTTCTCCTCGTGCGGCACAGCGTACTGCCTTACCAATTCTGCCGGTCCGCCTTTCAGAATAGGACCGGCAATAGGATGAGCGTCAGGCTCGTACTGCTCGCAAATCTCGTGCAGCGGGGTTTGAAAGCAGTTTCCGATCACCAGACCCTGGCAGAGATGCAGGTTGCCCAATGGGTCCAGGTGCACCCGACCAGGGTCGCTCAGATCTTCATGGGGACAGGTCGTGAACTGCTCCCAGGGATGCTTTTCGGCGTTGCCTGCCAGCTCAACTGCGGCTCGGCCGCGGTACATGACTTTCGACTCGCCGCTGGCCAATTGCCCGCTGGAGGAGGGTGAAAGACGGTCTTGCGGTTGAGCGATCGAGATTACTCCCAGTGGTATACCCAAAGCCTCAGCTGCCAGAGCTGCATTGCGGGATTGTTGGCTGGCGGTTTCGCTCCAGTGATAAAGGTCGCTGCTGATGGTTAGATTCTGGACAATGCCAGCGAAAGGTTTCAAATTTACCAGGGCATCCTCTTGTGTGTTGGCCCAATATCCGTTGCTGAGAATGCCAACCGAGAAGCCAAGCCCGGCTGCTTCGCGTACAGCCTGGAGCAGCAGGGCATAATACAAAAAAGGCTCGCCGCCTTCAAAGAAAATATTTTTTATGGTCCCCAAGGACAGGGCTTGCTGAAGGATATTGCGAATATTCGCTATGGTCATGGTCCCGCGCTGGTGGGGGCTGCCCCATGCAAAACAATGATTACATTGCAGGGTACACTGGTAGCTCAGCAGCAGGTGGAGCCCGGTGAGTTTAATTGCCATTTGCGGACCGCCTTTCGAGATAACACGCCAGTTAATTGTGGAACAAAAGGGCATCTAAAATTTATTTTAGCATAACTGCCTGTATGTTTGCTGGACGGTGCGAGTGAATTGCCCCTTTTACACGGCAGGCGGCCTCCCAACCACCTCTAATTTGAGCCTGATGCTGGTAAAATGAGGGTACTTCTCATCGGTTGGGTGGCAGAATGGCGTCTTTTAGCGGTACGGTCTTCGATATTCGCAAATATTCGGTCCATGACGGCCCTGGCATCCGCACGACCGTCTTCCTTAAGGGCTGCCCGCTGGACTGCTGGTGGTGCCACAATCCCGAAAGCCAATCCAATCTTCCGGAACCGATGCTGCGCCCCAACCTGTGCATCGCCTGCGATGCGTGCATCGCGGCATGTTCCGAAGGCGCCATCGAGCGCGCGGGAGGGACGGCTCACCTGGGATCGGGACCTGTGCGTGAGCTGCGGGGATTGCGCCGAGATCTGTCTGGCAGGAGCGCGTGAGATGGCAGGGCGTGAGATGACCGTCTCCGCGGTGCTGGCAGAGATCGAGCGCGACCGCCCCTTCTACGAAGAATCGGGCGGCGGAGTGACCTTCAGCGGGGGTGAACCGCTGCTCCAGTGGCGCTTCCTGGGTGAACTGCTGCGCGCCTGCCGCGAAATTGATCTGCATACCACCCTGGACACCAGCGGGTTTGCCGCCTGGGAAGTCTTTGAAAACATCCTGCCTTATACCAGCCTGGTGCTGTACGATTTAAAACATACCAACCCCGAGCGCCACCGCCAGGTGACCGGCGTGCCGTTGGCGCCGATTTTGCGCAACCTGGAGCGCCTGTCGGCGCGCGGCGTTCCCATCTGGCTGCGCGTGCCGCTGGTGCCGGGGATCAACGACGATGAGGAGAATTTACGCCGGGTGGGAGCGCTGGCCGCGCGCCTGCCGGGCATCCGCCAGGTAGGGCTGCTGGCCTACCATCCCACAGCCGCCGGCAAGTACGAGCGTCTGGGCCGGCCTTACCGTCTGGCCGAAACGCCCGCCCCTTCGGATGAACAAATGGCGGCGGCAGCCAGCTTGCTGCGCTCGTATGGGTTGGAAGTCACTGTGGGTGGTTGAACGCGTTTTGTTCGCGACTCTCAGCGGTGAAATACCCAATTCATCCGGTTTTCAGGTAGATGCTGCCTTTTGTGGTTAAAATAAATCGGCAGATTGATATCGAGGAGTGGAACCTGTGACAATAAATGAACGCGTCAGTAGGCTGCGCAGTGAGAGCCTGCGCGCGGTGCCGACCCTTTCGCCGGAGCGCGGGCGGTTGATGACCGAGTTTTACCGCCAGAACAGCGGGCCAATGTCTGCGCCCATGCGCCGGGCGAGAAGTTTCCTCTATTTACTAGAACACGAGACGATTTGTATCAACCCTGGCGAGCTGATCGTGGGTGAAAAAGGGCCGGCCCCCAAAGCGGCTCCCACTTACCCTGAGCTGTGCTGCCACTCCATCTCCGATTTGCAAATCCTCAATTCGCGCCCAAAAATCCCATTCCGGGTAGACCCGGCAAGCATCGATCTTTACCAGGAGGAGATCATACCCTTCTGGCAGGGCAAGTCGATGCGCGAATTGATCTTCGCCCAGATGACTCCTGAATGGAAGGCGGCCTATGATGCGGGCATTTTCACCGAGTTTATGGAGCAGCGCGCCCCGGGCCATACCGTGCTGGATGACAAAATCTACCGGCAGGGCATGCTGGATTTCCAGCAGCGCATTCAGGAAAGTTTGGACGGCCTGGATTACCTCAACGACCCCCAGGCCTACGCCAAGGGCGAAGAATTAAAAGCCATGCACATCGCCGCCGGGGCGCTGATCCACTTCGCCGAGCGCCATGCCGCGCAGGCCGAAGCCCTGGCAGCCGGCGAGGCCGACCCCCAGCGCAAGGGCGAGCTGGAGCGCATTGCCGCCGTCTGCCGCCGGGTACCGGCCCATGCCCCGCGCGATTTTTGGGAGGCGCTGCAGTACTACTGGTTCGTGCACCTGGGTGTGACCACCGAACTCAACACCTGGGACGCCTTTAATCCCGGCCGGCTCGACCAGCACCTGTATCCTTTCTACCAGAAAGGCCTGGCCGAGCATACGCTGAGCCGCGAGCAGGCCGAAGAACTGCTGCAGTGCTTCTGGATCAAGTTCAACAACCAGCCAGCCCCGCCCAAGGTGGGGGTGACCGCCGCCGAAAGCGGCACCTATACCGATTTTGCCCAGATTAACGTCGGCGGCCTCAAGCCGGACGGCTCAGATGGGGTGAACGAGCTCAGCTACCTGCTGCTGGACGTGATCGAAGAAATGCGCCTCTTGCAGCCCAGTTCCTCGATCCAGGTCAGTAAGAAGAACCCGGATCGCTTTATCAAACGGGCCGCGAAAATTATCCGCACCGGTTTCGGCCAGCCATCGATCTTTAACGCGGACCTCATCGTCCAGGAACTGGTGCGTATGGGCAAATCCCTCCTGGATGCGCGCTGCGGCGGTTCCAGCGGCTGCGTGGAGGTGGGCGCGTTTGGCAAGGAAGCTTACATTCTGACCGGCTATTTCAACATCCCCAAGGTGCTCGAAATTACCCTGCATGACGGGGTCGACCCGCGCAGCGGCTGGCGCATCGGCCTGGAAACCGGCGACCCGCGCGGTTTTACCACGTTCGACGAATTGTTCACTGCCTTCGAGCGCCAGATGCTGCACTTTATCGATATCAAGGTGCGCGGCAGCAATGTCATCGAGCGCCTGTACGCCGAACACCTGCCGGCGCCTTTCCTTTCCCTGCTGATCGACGACTGCATTGCGCGCGGGAAGGACTATCATGACGGCGGCCCGCGCTACGACACCAGCTACCTGCAGGGGGTCGGCCTGGGTTCGATCAGCGACGCGTTTTCGGCCATCCGCACCCATGTGTTTGACGAAAAAGATTTGAGCATGTCCGAACTGCTGGCCGTGCTGGAGAGCGATTTTGAGGGCGCGGAACGGGTGCGCCAGATGCTGCTCAACCGCACGCCGCGCTACGGCAACGACGATGACCGCGCCGACGACCTGATGGTGCGGGTCTTTGAAGCTTATTTGAACGCAGTCGACGGGCGCAGCAACACGCGCGGCGGGACCTATCATGTCAACATGCTGCCCACCACCTGTCACGTTTATTTCGGTTCGGTCACCGGGGCCACGCCTGATGGGCGCCGGGCCGGGATGCCCCTCTCGGAAGGGGTCTCGCCCGTGCAGGGCGCCGACCGCCGCGGGCCGACGGCTGTGGTGCGTTCGGTGGCCAAAATGGACCAGGCGCGCACCGGCGGCACGCTGCTCAACCAGAAGCTGACCCCGGCGCTGCTGGCCGGAGAGGACGGGCTGAACCACCTCGTGCAGTTGGTGCGGGCATATTTCCGCCTGGACGGGCACCACATCCAGTTTAACGTGGTGGATGCCGCCACTCTACGCGAGGCCAAAGATCATCCCGACCAGCACCGCGATCTGATCGTACGCGTCGCCGGCTACAGCGATTACTTCTGCGACCTGAGCGAAGCGCTGCAGGATGAGATCATCGCCCGTACGGAACAAACGGCGTTTTAGCATTGGTTGCCTACCGACCGGCCCCCGCACTTCGAAGTGCGGGGGCGTATTATTTTATCGCCTATTTAAGGGCGCGATTCTCTTTCGAGCCAGAATTGGCAAAGAGGTGTATGATTAAAGGTATCTAATTTAGAGGTCATAAGGTGAATACAACCGCGCGTGAAACACCGCTTCGTGGGTCAAAGACCTTTGCGGCTTTTCGCCATCGAAATTATCGCCTGTGGTTTTTTGGGCAATTGATTTCGATGGTCGGCACCTGGATGCAGACTACTGCCCAGGGCTACCTCATTTATACCCTGACCGGTTCTGCCGCCTACCTGGGGTATGTCGGCTTTTTCACCGGCCTGCCTTCCTGGCTGTTCATGATCTACGGCGGCCTGGTCGCCGACCGCGTCTCGCGGCGTACCTTGATGGTCATCACCCAGTCCAGCATGATGCTGCTGGCCTTCATCCTGGCCGGGTTGGTTTTCTCGAACCTGGTGCAGCCCTGGCACATTCTGGTGCTGGCTTTCTTTCTGGGTGTGGCCAATGCCTTCGATACCCCGGCCCGCCAATCGCTGGTGGTCGAACTGGTGGAGCGCGAGGACCTGTCCAATGCGATTGCGTTTAACAGCACGATTTTTAACGCTGGCCTGATCATCGGCCCGGCCATTGGGGCCGCGATCTATGCCCTGACCGGGCCCGGTTGGTGCTTCACGATCAACGGCATTTCTTTTCTGGCTGTGATCGGGGCCTTGCTGCTGATGCGCATCCAGCCGGTGCAGGTTGCGATGTTCCGCGGTTCGGCGATTTCGCTGATTGCCGAGTCATTTCGCTACGTGAAGGGCAACCGTCCGGTGCTGACCCTGATGATCAGCGTTTTTGTCGCCAATATCATCGGTTTTGGCCCCATCGCCTTGCTTCCGGCCTGGGCGGTGGAGGTTTTGAAGGGCGACGTGACCACTAACGGGCTGCTCCTGTCGGCGCGCGGCATCGGTGCGGTGATCGGCGGGTTGATCATCGCCGCCGTGGTCAGTCGTGGGGGACGGGGCAAGTGGTGGGCTGTCAGCAGCCTGGTCCTGCCGATCTCAATGCTCGCATTTGCCCTGATGCGCCAGCTGTCACTTTCATTATTCCTGATGGGGATGATTGGTTTCACCATGGTCACGATGTTGAACAACAGCAATGCCATGGTCCAATCCATCGTGCCTGATAACCTGCGCGGGCGGGTGATGGGCCTCTACTCGTTGATGTTCATGGGGGGCGGACCGCTGGGCGCGCTGGTAGCCGGCACGCTGGCGCAGCAGACGAACGAAGTATTTACTTTTATCGTTTGCGCGTCCGGGATGCTGGTCTTTGGTGTGGCTATTTGGATTTTACGTCCTGAAGTTCGGGTGATGGATTAAGATCGGGACGGACTCTTCTACGCCTGGCGTTGACCAGCACCACCGATCCCAGAATGATCAGGGCGGAAATTGCCACACGCGGAGTGAGCGCTTCCTGGGCCAGCAGATTGCCAACGATGATTGCCACCACCGGATTGACGTAGGCATAGGTGGAGACCAGGGTGGTCGGAGCGGCGCGCAGCAGCCAGGTGTACGTGGCATAGCCTACCAGGGACCCAAACACCACCAGGTATCCCAGGCCGAGCCAGGAGCGGGCGGTGATCGCCGCCAGGTCCACCCGGGACCATTCGCCGGAGAGCGTGCCCAACAGGGCCAGGGCGGTTCCGCCCACGATCATTTCCATCGCCGGGCTGAGCAAGGGCGAGGCGGGCAGGTCCGCGGTGCGGCTGTAAAGCGAGCCCGCCGACCACGAAAGCGCTGCCAGCACCACCACCAATCCCCCCAACGGGTCGATATGTTCGCCCAATCCGGCCAAATCGGTCGGGCTGATCAGCAGGACGATGCCCCCAAAACCGGCCGTCAGTCCGATCAGGGCCGTCCAACCCGGCAGCGAACGTGTGGTGGCGCGCCGGGGTGCAAAACGCCGCAGCAGGGCATCCAGGATCACAAACCACAGCGGAACCGCGCCTACCAGCAGGGCGGCGATCCCCGAAGGGATGCGCTGTTCGGCCCAAACCACGCCGCCGTTGCCGCCCAGAAGCAAGAACAGGCCGATTACCGCCGCAGATTTCCAGTGGGCCCGGCTGGGGGCCGGGTCGCCGCTGCGCCGCCGCCACAGGTATAGCACGATCCCCGAGATCAGAAAGCGCGCCGAAGCCATTAAGAAGGGCGGCATGCTTTCGATGGCAAACCGCATGCCGAGGTAAGTAGAGCCCCACACGATATACAAAACGACCATACCGGCCCAGATTGCCGCCGCCGATGCCGGGCGAGGGGCGCTAGAATCCATTAAGACCTCTTTATAAGTGTGGCGAGCCTGCCAGCTCTGCGCCAGTTGTGTTGAATTTCTGTTTGTCTGGAAAACCAGATCGAGAATAACAAAGAACAGGCTTTCCGTCAAGAAAAACAGTTCTGGTTGACCTGCGTGATTTATCTTGTTTTCGTAATTTTCGCAGAGAGAAGGCCAGCCTCCTCCAGTTTTTCGACAAAAATGGAAGAGGCTGGCTTGGGTTAAGAATCTGTGAGCTAATGCATTTGCAGGCTAAATTTCCTTGCCTTCGAACTGGCTGTTGTAAAGCTCGGCGTAAAAGCCGTTTTTCGCCAGCAGCTTGGCGTGCTTGCCCTGCTCCACGATATCACCATCGTTCATTACCAGGATCCAATCCGCGTCGCGGATGGTGGACAGGCGGTGGGCAATGATAAAGCTGGTGCGGCCTTTCATTAAAGTGTCCATGGCCTTTTGGATCTGCACCTCGGTGTGAGTGTCCACCGAACTGGTGGCTTCATCCAGGATGAGGATCTTGGGATCGGCCAGGAAAGCGCGGGCGATGGTCATCAACTGCATCTGGCCCTGCGAGATGTTGGTGGTTTCTTCGTTGAGCACCATGTTGTAGCCTTCCGGCAGGGTGCGCACGAAATGGTCGACGCGCGCCGCTTTGGCGGCGCTGATGACCTCCTCATCTGTAGCATTGGAGCGCCCGTAGCGGATGTTCTCGATGATCGGGCCGTTGTACAGCCAGGTATCCTGCAGCACCATGCCGAACATACAGCGCAGGTCCCCTCGGTTGAATTCCCGAATGTCGTGGCCATCCACCAGGATGGCGCCGCTGTTGACATCATAGAAACGCATCAGCAGTTTGACCATGGTCGTCTTGCCGGCGCCGGTGGGCCCGACAATGGCGATCTTCTGGCCGGGTTCGGCATAGAAGGTAAAGTCGTTGATGATGATCTTATCCGGGGTGTATCCGAAGTGAACATTCTTGAAATCGACGCGGCCTTCGACCTTTTCCAAATGAACAGGATTTGCCGGATTAGGAATTTCCTCGGGTTCGGCCAGAAACTGGAAAACACGCTCGGCCGCGGCCATGGTTTGCTGGAGGATGTTGGACATGTTGGCGATCTGCGAGATCGGCTGTGTAAACGAGCGCACATACTGGATAAAGGCCTGGATGTTGCCGATGGTGATGGCACCCTGAACGGCCAGGTAGCCGCCCAGGATCGTGATGGCAACATATCCCAGGTTGCCGACGAAATTCATGATGGGGAACAGCAGGCCCGTCAGGAACTGTGATTTCCAGGCAGAGTTGTACAGGACCTCATTGACCTGGTCAAATTGTTCAACGCTTTTAGCCTCACCGTTGAAGGCCTTCATCACGACGTGCCCGCCGTACATTTCTTCGACGTGACCGTTAATGTGCCCCAGGTAATCCTGCTGCCGTTTGAAAAAGACCTGGGATTTACTGATGATCAGGCCGATGATGCCGAAAGATAACGGCAGGACGGCTAAAGACACCAGGGTCATTTGCCAGCTGATGGTGAACATCATCACCAGCACACCAATCACCGTGGCCAGGGAGGTGATGATCTGTGTCAGGCTCTGGTTAAGTGTCTGGCTGACCGTGTCCACATCGTTGGTGATGCGCGAAAGCACCTCACCCTGGCTGGTTTCATCGAAGTACTTGAACGGCATGCGGTTGATTTTTTCGGCAATGTCCTTACGGAAGCGGTAAGTGATATCCATAGCCACGTTGGCCATGATCCAGCCCTGACCGTAAGAAAGCATGGCGGAGAACGCGTAAAGCAGGAGGGTTTCAACGATGATATTGCCGATGGAGACAAAGTCAACGCTGCCGGTTCCGGCGATTTGTGCCATGACCCCGGCAAACAACTGGGTCGTGGCCTCACCCAGGATTTTGGGCCCCAGGATGCTGGCGGCAGTCGAACCAACAGCCAGCAATAAGATGAACAAGATCAAAAGCCGATAATGGCCAAGATAATTAATGAGCTTAATCAGCGTACCTTTAAAATCGCGCGGCTTTTCACCTCTGCGCATCATGGCCATCGGGCCGCCGCCGCCCATTCCGCCCGGGCGGTGGCCCCCAGGGCCGGTATTTTTGGGGGTATTGCTGCGTGGTGTGGTCATGATAACTCCTCCATGGTCAACTGCGATAGGGCAATGCCGCGATAAACTTCGCAGTCCTGCATAAGTTCTTCATGGGCACCTTTACCCACGATCTTGCCCTGGTCGAGTACGATGATCTGCTCGGCATTCTTGATGGTGGCAATGCGCTGGGTTACGATGAACAAGGTGCTCGAACCGGTATGCTCCTTGAGCGCTTTGCGTAAGGCGGCATCGGTCTTAAAATCCAGGGCAGAAAAGCTGTCGTCAAAAATATAGATGGGAGGTTTCTTGACCAGAGCCCGGGCAATCGCCAGTCGCTGCTTCTGCCCACCGGATACGTTCGTTCCGCCCTGGGCCACTTCGGTCTGCATGCCTTCTGGCTTGGCGGAGATGAATTCGGTAGCCTGGGCGATGTCGGTGGCCAATTTCAATTGCTCGACGCTGGCGTTTTCATCGCCGTACAGCAGATTGCTTTCGATCGTACCGGAGAAGAGCATGCCCTTCTGCGAGATGTAACCGATCTTATCACGCAGGTCATGCTGCGTAACTTCGCGAACATCGGTCCCATCCACGTAGACTGCGCCCCTGGTGACATCGTAAAAGCGTGGGACCAGACTGACGATCGTGGATTTGCCGGAACCGGTAGTGCCGATCAGGGCTGTCGTCTGACCGGGTTGGGCAGTGAAGGTGATATTGTGCAAAATATCTTCTTCCGCACCGGGGTAGCGGAAAGAAACATTGCGGAATTCGACCGTGCCTTTGAACGACTCGGTAAAGTGTTTGGGATCGGGCGGGTCGACGATAACGGGTTCGGTCTCAAGCACGTCCGCAATGCGATCGCCGGATACCGCTGCTCTGGGCAGAATGATGAACATCATAGCCATCATCAAGAAGGAGAATACGATTTGGATGGCGTACTGCATAAAGGCGATCATATCGCCCACCTGCATGGAGGACGCAGCAACCTGGTGGGCGCCAACCCAGATGATTAGCACCGTGACGCCGTTCATAATCATCATCATCAGCGGCATCATAATCACCATCACCCGGTTGATGAACAGGCTGGTGCTGGTCAGGTCCTTGTTGGCGTTATCAAAGCGAGTCTTCTCAAAGTCCTGCATGTTGAAGGCCCGGATGACCATCATGCCGGACAGGTTTTCGCGCGTCACCAGATTGAGCCGGTCGATCAGGCTTTGGATGATCTTGAATTTGGGTAGGGCGATCGTGAACACGGTCAGGATCAGACCGAGGAGGACGATCACCGCCAGGGCGATGATCCACCACATCGAGGTAGATTTTGCCAGGGCGCGGATCACGCCGCCCACCCCGATGATGGGCGCATAAAAGACCATACGCATCATCATGATGACCACCATCTGGATCTGAGTGACATCGTTGGTAGATCGTGTTATCAGCGAAGCGGTGGAGAACTTATCAAACTCTGTGCTGGAAAAGCTCTCGACCCGTTGGAAGACATTCCGGCGCAGATCGCGTGCCAGTCCGGCTGCGGTTCGAGATGCCAGGTAGCCCACCGTGATCGTACAGGCTCCAGAGAGCAAAGTCACGAGCAGCATCAGCACGCCGATATTCAAAATGTAGTCGGATGAAAGCTTCCCGGTATCCATTCCAAGGGCAGCGTACTCGGCCTTGACCGGTGCGACGGCTGCCTGGACGATCATGCTGTCGCCCAGGGCAGTAAACTGGGCGTCGAATGTGCTGCTTATCTGGGAAAGCTGGTCAGGAGGAAGCTTCGCCAGCATGGCAAAAACGTCTGTTCCGGGGGGAATCTTGCTCAAGTCGAAGCCCATCCGGGCGCTCATCGCGGCCGCTTTGGCGGGGTCCGCCAGGATCTCCTGGATGCCTGAAACGACCAAAAACGCCTTACCCATCACCGGGTTCAACCAGGTGGTCTCCGCGCTGTCAACCTCGTTCAGGACGTAGATTGGCTCCTGAGCCAGGTCAGGGTACAGGATGACATTGGCCTCATAAGTGGGTGAATTTTTATCGACCAGGGTGTAATCGGAGAGCACCCTGGCTTTATCCGCTGCGCTCATGAAGATGGTGAGTTTATCCATCTCAGTCTTGCGCACCGCCACAGGTACGGCGTCTACCACACCCCCCTGCTGTATACCGACGTTAACGATATCGGACATATAGTCGGGCAATGCCAGGTCGGCATTGGCCTGAACGAACAATAAAACGATCGCGAGCAGGATCAAAAGGGTATAAGGCTTTAAATATTTGATTAGTCGTAGCATGGTTGTGAAGACTCCTCAAAAAGGCTAAATAAAGGTGTGCCGGCAGGCCGGTCGAAGGGATGGGCCTGCCTGACCAGGCATGATGCAGGTGCGGTTGGTTGAGGTGATTTATTCATTTGCATTTTGCGCCGCTTCGGTGAGTAATGTAAGGGCAGATATGATCATTTCTTGCTGCTCCGATTTCAAGGCATGGGTTATCCCTTCAACCCATTGACTGCGGGCCTGGATGCCCTGTTCGATGACAGTCTGGCCGGCTTGCGTGAGGGCCAGGCGCTTGGTCCGGCGGTCTTGCGGATCTTCGGTGCGTTCGATCAGCCCCATTCCCACCAGGCGGTCTACGGCCTGGCTGGCGGCGGCATTCGATACGCCCAACAGGTCTCCAACCTCCGAGACGCTGGTAATCCCTTCATGGAA
>CAVYIF010000005.1:0-104761 GCA_963768585.1 uncultured Chloroflexia bacterium | reverse complement strand
TGGAACGAGCCATCGTAGAGAGTTGATCGATTAATGGTTGGAGGGGTTCTGGGATGTTTGCATCGCCATATTCAATAGTGTGGTTCTGATCGGTATCCTGCACAGTCAGTTTGAATGTGAAGCGGTCATAATCTCTGCCTGAAGAAGCTTGTCTTGCCTGGGAGGTTAAAAAGTCGGCAGCCGCAATCTGATTTTGCAGCATCGTACTTTCCTGAACATCCAGATCCTCCGTGTCGAGGGTCAGGCGAAGCGGGATGGCGGTGAAACCTCCAGAACGTTCAAAAGTCAAGATCATATCGCTAACCTGTACACTAAAAAACTTTAAATAATCCCAGCAAACTGGAGAGGCAGCCTGGATTGGTCGTTGGTGGGCTGGGAGGTGGGCTGCCCCCGGTGGGGATAAGGCCAACCGCAGTCCAACCTTTACTCACAGCCTGTTGTTCAAGGCTGTTGGCGCCGAATAAATCCGCGGCAACGTCAAAGGTTAAATTGGCCATATCTTGAAAATTTGAATTGCTGCGGATCTTATCGCGCAAAGTGACGAACCATATTTGGCCCGCTTTTTCCCAGGCGGACCCACCGAGTTCAAGCGCGATCAAGTAAAAGGCATGGTTGGGAATGCCAGAATTGATGTGAACGCCACCATTATCATCGGTCGTGTTTACGTAATTCTGCATATGTGCCGGTTGGGGGTCCTTGCCAAGCACGGGGTCATTATAGGCGGTTCCTGGAGCCTTCATTGATCGAATGCCGACCCCATTGACATTCGCGGTAAACAACCCTTCGCCGATGATCCAATCGGCGGTTTGTGCCGATTGTGATAGGGCGCGCTGTTTCACCAGGCTGCCAAAAACATCTGAGAATGATTCATTCAGAGCACCGGATTGGCTTTGGTACACCAGGTTGCCTGTGTGTTGGGTTACACCATGGGTCAGTTCATGCCCAATCACATCCAGCGCGATGGTGAAACGGTTGAACAGACGCTGAGCGGGGGGCAGGTCCTCATCTCCATCGCCATACACCATTTGCTGTCCATTCCAAAAGGCGTTATCGTAACCTTGTTGGTAATGCACGGTAAAATCCAACCGCAGCCCATTGCCATCAATCGAATTTCGCTGATAAACGTCCCAATAGAGGTCAAATGTAGCCCCTGCGCCATCATAGGCTTCATCAGCCGCGGGATCATTGGTTGGCGCTCCGCCTTCCTGGCGTACAACCCGGCCCGGCAGCCCGCTGGAGTTGTCGGCTGAGTAAACTACCCGGTTTTTCGATACGGCTGCTGCCGACATCGGGATGGGAGGTGTGGGTTTTTGGACAGCTAATGCAACCCGCTGTTCACGGAACTGCGTGGATAATTGTTGGGTTGCGTGTGCTCGACCAATTTGGGCATCCGATCCATTTTCAATAATCCGGTTAAGCATGTATGGTGGCAAAATGCAAGTAATAGGATGGGGCTTTGAAGCCATAAACAAACTCCTTTTTAGATCGATTGGGGTTGACAGTGGAATATTCATAATATTGATTTATATTATAACAATTAATCACCAAATCTTCTATCCTGTTTAACGAAAAAGACCGCTTTCTGGCGGTCTTGAGGTCGATAGAGCTAATCCTGTTTAATATCGGGTTCGTCATCGTTAAACTTACCCATAATTCTACGCAGATTTTCCTCCCAGACATCATCCAATGGAATAAACGGTGTTTCAGTAAATTCTTCAGCAATGCGCTGAAAATATTCCTTCACCCCTAACTGTGGGGCCAGTTTCTCAAGCTCTTCGATCTTCTTTTTCAACTCTTCAATTTCATGCCGGCTTTTTTCCACCAAATCGGATAAATCGATATTTGTTTTAAACATGAAATTTATCCGCCGCATGACAGCCAGCCAGGCCATATAATCCTCTTCAATTTGTAGGCGGTGGCTGACCTGGGTCATGTTTGAAAAATCAAACATCGGCACATAGGCGTACAAGCCGCAGTACTCCATATCCTTTTCACCGGCACGCCGGCATATGTAAGAGCCAATACTGGCCCCGCCTTGATAATTGGTAAACTGTACGGCGAGTTCATTGATGCTTTCTTTCATCGACCGCAGGCTGTAGCTTCCTGAAAGTGAGCGTTCCTTATCGTATGGGAACTCACCATATACACCACCCAAACCGACAATTCGCTTTACGCCTAAACTTTGAGCCGCCTCCAAAAAAGATTGGGCATAACGTTCAATATCCAATTGGGGCTCATCACCGATAAAAATGACGATGCCCACACCCTCGTTTTCGGCATAAAAGAAGCGATTTTCCGGAACATCCAGGGCTTCCGGGTAGCCCTCATTAAATTGGATCACCGGGCGGACCAAGTCATGTGTTCCAGGAAATTGGAATATATAGAATCCATCCGGGAGAATCTGACCAATCTCACGGGCATCTAATTGTTCGATCAGATATTCGGGCAATCCCGACGAAACTGAACCGCCATCAGCCCACTGGCGCCAGCCAGCGATCATGAAAATCTTTCTTTCAGACGGCAGTTCCCAAAGATCCACCGTTTCAGACATCACAGACCTCCATTAAGGCGTGAACCTCTAAGATCTAGAATTATTCAACACAGTATACTATACCATTTTTTGGCCCGCCAATGGCTGTGGCGCATTACAATGGATCAGGCATGGTATCTGAAAAATGGCACAGGCAGATCAAGCGGCTGGCAGCACTTTAGCGATAATTTTTTCCACATCTTTTTGGCTCATTTTTACCATTCCAACCGGCGGCAGACGCTTGAGCAGGACGGCCCAATCCGGGTTTTCCGCAAAGACGCGCCGGAATATAGGCAGGGCTTCCTCCTTTCGACCGGTATCTGCCAGGGTAACGGCATGCCAGAATGGAATTTCGATCATTTCTGGGGCAAGATCCGCAGCGCTGCTGTATGCAGCCAGGGCTGCAGGTGTATCCCCAGCGGCAAGTTGTTCATCGCCCTGGTTCATCAGGTTATAAGCGCGTTGAATTCGCACCAGACGGCGCAGTTCCGCCAATGGCTGGGGATGATCCTCAACACGTAAATCAAAAATTTTGTCATTCCAGTATTCTTGAGAGGGTTTTTCGGGAACAACCAGCAGGGCGGCACTTTGCTGACCGCGAATATCACCTCCGCTGGACTGAGCGGCATCCAGGGCGGCGAGCAACCGATCAACCAGATCTCCTTGCGTACCCCGGTAGGCTTCTGCCATGGCAGGCCAGACTGTGGCGTTAGCCATCATATTGGCCTGCGCACTGAAACCTTCACCGAGGATATGACCGGCGGCTTCCATGCAGCGCGCGCCTGTGTGGGCTGAACCCCGATTTTGGGTGTCGATCATCGCCACCTGGCGAACATCCGCCAAAGGGTCAGTAGAAAGCAGTGCTTTGAGCGCATCCGGTCCTGGGATCCCGGCGCGCATCAAGTCCAATCCCAACGGGCCATAAGAGGCTTTCACCATGGCCTGAGTGGCTACAATGCCAATGCCTGCCTCGGCCCAGATGACCATCGAACCGACAGAAAACCAATGCGATTGGACAGCCCCACCAAGTTCGCCGGTTTCAGGATCGCGGGCGATAATGGAATAGGTGTGTGCAAATGGAAATTTCTTCATGGAAATAGGTCCCTTAAAAATTATATAAGCGAACTGGCCTTTGGGCGGCCGGTCAGTCAGTTTTCTGGTTGGTGCGCTTTTTTTACGAGAGCTTCGCGAAGCGCTCCGCGGTGGTTTGCCGCTGATCGGATACGCCGTGCGAACGGAAGGGAGCCGATCAAAAGCGGAATTAGGAGATTGCTGATCAAGCAGCGGATTGCAGAAAGAGCGACCGGGTTCTGGGCTTGATCGGGTATAAAACCGGTATTTACGAAGATCCACTGTACCAGAGACAGGATAAACGCAGCCTAAGTTATTTTATAAAAAGCGAATTCGCGCCATCGAAACGCTTAAAACCGGCGCTCTTCTTCGGGGTGCTCTGGATCCTTCACATACCGGCCTTTGCCCAATTCTTTCGAACGCTCATACGCGGCCCAAACTGCGCGTGACAGAGCCGTGCGGAAACCAGCTTTTTCCAGGTAATACAAGGCGGCAGCCGAGGTCCCGCCAGGAGAGGTGACTTCGTTGCGCAATTGCGCGGGATGTGAATTTCGGTTTTGGGAATAATCGACTGAGCCACGGATGGTCTGGGTTACCAGTCTTTCGGCGATGCGACGCGGGAAACCGAGGTGGACACCTGCGTCGATCAATGCTTCCATGAATATGAAAACATAAGCCGGGCCCGTACCGGAAAGGGCAGTTGCCATATCGAGGTATCGTTCTTCTTCCATGAAAATTTCCTCACCCAGGGCTTGTAAAACTTTTCGGGCAATTTCTAATTGATCTGGTTTGACTGAGGGTGATGCGGTCCACACGGTGATTCCTTCGCCAATTTGTGCCGGAGTATTGGGCATCGAACGCACCAAATAGGGGTGATCCAACCCTTCGGAAAGGGTCTGGATGGATGCCCCGGCGACGATCGATAAAACCAATGCAGAAGGTTGAATATTGCCCTTTAATCCGGCAAGCACTTTATTCATCATTTGGGGTTTAATCGCGAAAATCACCACATCCGCATTGGAAGCAGCCGCGATATTATCTGTAAAAGGGCTGATCCCATAGCGCGCCTGCAATTCATTCACTCGTTGAGCCAGGGCATCCGATGCTAAAATGTTTTGTGGGACGGCAACACCAATGCGCAGCAGCCCACCGATTATGGCTTCTCCCATATTCCCGGCGCCGATCAATGCAATCTTACTGGATGTTTCAGGCATTTTTTTATCTCCTGGAAAGACTTTCGACGATTCTATCATCTTTCGAAAATGAGAGGATCAATCTAAAGTTGGAATGCTTTACATACCTGTCCATTCCTGAGTAGACGGTTATTTTATGAAATTATTAGCGGATAAGCTCGTGAGATAAAACATTTTGGGTTGGTGAAAAGTTAGCAGGAATGTGGTGCGAATTTTTACTTATCTTTTTTGTTCTGACCAACGGGCAAATATAGCAGTGGATAACAGTCGGCCAGCGCTTTGTTCTTTGAGGGTCAGTTCTCCCGCTTCGAGGTTGCCAACGAACCCCGCCATCATTTCATTGACCGCGGTATAAAGTGTCAGAGCCGAAGCTTTAACCGCATAAGCAGTCAATAGAATAAAGCGGGGGTGGGCGCTGAGCACCTGACGGCAAGCGGACAGCAGTTCTGGGATCAACTTGTAAAATTCCCAAACCTCGCCTTTTGGGCCGCGGCCGAATTTTGGCGGGTCCAGAATTAAACCGTCGTAGGTAGATCCACGACGTGATTCTCTTTGGACAAATTTTAAGGCATCATCCACAATCCAACGCACCGGACGATCGCCAAGACCGGATAATTTCAGATTTTCATTGGCCCAGGTTACCACCTTTCGCGAAGCATCCAGGTGGGTGACCTGGGCCCCGGCGCGAGCTGCTGCCAAACTGGCTAAACCGGTATAACCAAAAAGATTAAGCACCCGTGTTGGGCGGTGGGCATCGGTAATTTGCTTTTCGATCCAATCCCAACCTACAGATTGCTCCGGGAAAGCCCCCAGGTGGCGAGAGGCTGTGGTTTGAATGTAGAATTTCAACCCGTTATAGTCCAGCGGCCAGCGCTCCGGCAGCGGTTGGCGCATTTCCCAATGCCCGCCGTTTTCTTCTGGGGACGGGCGAAAAACCGCTTGCGCATCACGCCAATCTTTCTCGGGCAGGGAGGGGCGCCAGATGGCTTCTGCCTCCGGTCGCACCAGGCGATAGGCACCAAAGCGTTCTAATTTGAGCCCATTCCCACTGTCGATCAACTGGTAGTCTTTCCAGCCTGGGCAGGTAAGAATGGTAAGTGAAGGGGTTGAGGAGTTTTCAGTCATGAGGTGATGTTTCCAGTATACCAGAGTACCAGCACAGAGGATGGTATGTATGAATTATCAGCCTCCACCGTTTTGCGGACGTTATTGATTATAGAAATGATGTTGGGGGTTAAAAAAACCTACGCTTGTGGCTGCCACCCCACGAGCGTAGGAACCTAGAGGAGAATGCTCCTATAGTATCCTCCAGTGGATTAAATTACGCATGAACGTCTTCTAAGAGCTTCTTAAGAGAATTAAACGTTTCGTATTTGCTCTGCCAGGATAGCGCCTTCGCGCAGGATAACAAGTTCTTTTCCTGTGCAATCGACCACCGTGGATGGAATGCCTCCCGGTACCGGGCCGCCGTCCAGAACCAGTTCTATTCTTCCATCCAGTTGGGCTAAAACTTCACCGGCATTGCGCGGGTTTGGGCCTCCGGAAAGGTTCGCCGAGGTGGTGGCTAAAGGCCCTGTTTTGCGTAAAAGCCCTAGAGCAAAAGCATGGTCAGGCATGCGTACCCCGATTGTGGGTACCGGGGACAGGTTGGCAGGCAGTCCGGGGTGCTGGGGGAGGACCAGGGTTAATGCACCTGGCCAAAAGCGGCGGGCCAGGCGGGATGCCACCTCGGAAAATTGGGCAACAATCTGGTCGATTTGATCCAGACTGCCGACCAGAACGGCGATTGCTTTTTGTGGTGAGCGTTCTTTTGCCTGGTAAATGCGGTCTATTGCCGATCCGTCGGTGACCAGGGCGGCAAGTCCGTATACAGTATCTGTTGGGAGGGCGACTAATCCACTGTTTTGCAGCACATGAAGGGCAGTGGCAAATGCGTCTGGAGATGAAGTGGGAATCAGTAATGTATTCATAGCCTTACGTGTCGATTATTATATTTCTGGGCAATCCCGATAAGTCTCTCTTTAATTCGATATTGGCGTCAGGAAAAAAATGCCTGGCCGTTTCGATCGCAGAACGATCCAGGCTGAACTCAATTTCGAGGAGAATCCGGCCGCCGGGCGAAAGGCATCGGCGCGCCTGGTCAAGCAGCGGTTCAATTAATCTAAGGCCGTCTTTTCCGCCATCCAGCGCCAGCCTGGGTTCATAACGAGCCACTTCGAGATCTTCCAGAGTCTCGCTTGGAATGTAGGGCAAATTGGCACAGATCAGATCAAATGGACCTCGAAAAGTTGTAAGAAGATTGGCGGCAACTGGCAAGACGCGCTTCTCAAGTTCGTGTAATTTAAAATTGGATGTAGCAATCTGCAGCGCTGCAAGTGAGCGGTCGCAGGCAACCACCAGCAGGTCCGGTGACCAATATGCCATAGCTGCAGCAATGCAGCCGCTGCCGGTGCCGACGTCGATCATCTTGCGCGGGCCAGGATGATCTTTCAACCACTCGCGGCCCAAATCTACCAACTGTTCTGTTTCGGGACGGGGAATGAGTACATCTGGCGAGATGGCAAAATCCAATCCATAGAATTCCCATCGACCGAGGATATAAGGCAGCGGTTCGCGGTTGAGCCGACGGTCGATCCATAGGTTCAACTGGTGAAGTTCATCCTCTTTCAGAAGGGTTTCAGGATGGGCAAAAATCCAGGCACGTGATTTGCTTAATTTACCCCCAAGCAAGGTTTGTGCTTCCAGCGAAGGTTGGTCAGAGACGGCAGCCAGTGCCTGGCGCGCCGCTTCCAACCAACCCGAAAGATCATTCCTGGTCGTCGTCCACACCGGTAGCGGAAAGACGGTCTGTCTCCTGGCGCAAGGCCAGTTCATCGATAAAAGCATCTATTTCGCCATCCATGAGGGCGGCGATATTAAACTGCGACATGTTTATGCGGTGATCTGTCACCCGAGATTGGGGAAAATTGTAGGTGCGGATTTTTTCCGATCGATCACCGCTGCCAACCTGGGATCTGCGCGCAGTTTCCAGGTCGGACTGGCGCTTCAGAACTTCCAAATCATATAACCGGGCGCGTAAAATGCTCATCCCCCGCAGGCGGTTCTGCAATTGCGAGCGTTCATCCTGACATGCGATCACAATCCCGCTGGGGAGGTGGGTAATACGCACGGCAGTCGAGTTTTTCTGAACATTTTGACCACCTGCGCCAGCAGAGCGATAGACGTCAATGTTGATGTCAGAATCTGGAATTTGAATGTCAATGTCATCCACTTCAGCCAACACCGCGACAGTGACGGTGGAAGTGTGAATGCGTCCAGATGATTCGGTAACAGGAACGCGCTGCACACGGTGGACGCCAGATTCAAATTTTAATCGGGAGTACGCTCCTTTGCCTTTTACTAAAAAAATAATTTCCTTGAAACCGCCAATTCCGGTTTCATTCTGAGACATGATTTCAACCGTCCAGCGTTTGCGTTCCGCATATCGCGAATACATGCGGAACAGCTCAGCCGCAAACAAGGCGGCTTCGTCGCCACCCGTTCCGGCCCGGATTTCCATGATCACATTGCGATCATCACGCGGATCCTTGGGTAAAAGCATGCTTTTGAGCTGTTTTTCGAGCTCTTCCGCCTTTGGTTGGAGCGTATCCAATTCCATCAAGGCCAGCTCTCTTAATTCATCATCCTCAACATCGGTAAGAGACTCGGCTTCTTCGATTTTACTGGTCACCTGACGAAATTCCCTGGCAGCAGACACGATTTCCTCTATTTCTGCCCTTTCCTTGGCCAGTTCGCCGGCGCGTTGATAGTCGTTGCCGGACTCTTCCAACAATTTACCTAGTTCTACAAAACGCGACTCGATGGTCGCGATTTTTTCCATCATACCATCCATACGAGACTTGTTTCCCTTTTATGTTTAGACATCATCGCAACTGATAATTATACCAGCCGTAGAACAATTTAACCTAATTTCGCCACCTGGTTGCGGCCAGACTGTTTGGCGCGATATAAAGCCTGGTCTGCCTGATCAAGCAGCGCACGGGCTGAAGGGATCGAAGGTTTGAAACCGGTTACTCCAATACTGACTGTGACTTTGAAGGCCTCATTTTGGGTTAAGAATGGTTTGTTGGAAATCGCATTTCGCAGACGATCGGCGACAACCAGGGCAGAGGCGGCATTAGTTTCTGGCAAAATAAAGGAAAATTCCTCACCCCCGTAGCGCCCAAAAAGATCGACGCTGCGCAGCACTTGCTGACACCTTTTCGCAATCTCTGCCAGAACCTCATCACCGGTGCCGTGTCCAAATGAATCGTTGACCTGTTTAAAATTGTCAACGTCCATCATGAGCGCTGCCAGGGGCCTGTCGTAGCGAACGGCTCGGGTTAATTCTTGCTCGGCCAGGTTGAAAAAATGACGGCGGTTAGCGATACCAGTTAATGAATTGATGGTTGCCATTTCGTTTAACTGCTCAAAAAGGTCCGCTTTTTCAATGGCTACCGCTGCCTGGTCGGCAAATGCTTTTAGATGTCGTTCGTGTTCTTCGGTAAAGAAAGCTGGGACTCTACTTAATAAAATCAAAAATCCGGCAAGTCTTCCTTTAACCTGGATTGGCGTTCCCAGGTGAGACCTGGCCCACTGGGCAGCCTTAGTTTGCACCCAATTAATGTCAGATAAATTGTGGATCAATAGTGGCTGACAGGTGTCGCGCATGGTTCGTAAATTAAAAGTCTCCTCGACCGATAAAACTAAGGTGCTTAATTCGGATTGAGCTTCTTGAGAAAAATGCTGGTATCCTTCACTGCGTTTAATTCTGGCATGACCAGTCGGGTCAACGGTTAATATATCAACCGTATCGTGCGGAACAACATGCCCAATATTTTTTAGCAAGCAGTCGAAAACTTCATCCAGACTCATTGCACTGTTCAAGGCGGCTGCGGTATTGCTCAGGGCTTCGGCCAGGACGCGCTGCTCGTGTTCAGCAATTTGAGTCTTCACTCTCTCAGTAATATCCCGGCTGGCTCCTTGAATCCCTACTAAATTACCATCATGATCATCCAACCTGCTGATCGTAACCTCGATCGGAAGGATTGAGCCATCCTTTCGGGATTGTTCGAGCTGAAATATGCCGCCCTTCACCTCTTCGCCTTTCGAGACTTGCACCAATAATTCTTGCATTCGTTCCCGGACGAATTGCGCTGAAGCAGGGGTCAGAGATTCTTCGATGGTTTGGGCCATGGCTTCATCCACCGAGAAACCACGAAGCTGCTTTACCGAAGGGCTGATATATGTAAAATTCCCATTGAGGTCCATGGTCCAGATCACATCGGCTGCATTTTCAGCCAGCAGGCGGTAACGCTCCTCGCTCTCAAGCAGTTCGGTCCGCGTTTTTTTCAGGCTCTGGATCATCTGATTAAATGAATCCGCGAGATCGCCCATGAATTCTATATGTTGGGTCAGATCACCGGCCGCAACTTGCTGCACCTGCCAGGTTAAATGGCGCAGGTTGGACTGCAAAGATTTCAAGCTGCCGGCCAACCCCCCTTTAACTTTGAGATCGCTCGATAGATCGCCATCCGCCAATTGCAGAATGAAATTGTGAATGGATAACAGATCATCCACCAGTCGCTTATAGTCTTGGGTTTCAGAGGTTGCTTCAGGCCAAACATCAGGTGGCTTACCTTTCAAGAAAGCAACCTGCAAAACATCAACCCAATTTTTCAAATTTGAATAATTGTCAGGGTTATTAATCGGAGAGTGGTTCATGAAACAACCTCGGTTCGAAAGCGACTAGTGCGATCACCAGTACACCAATAATCAATCTCTTTCCGTAATTTTCCTATTCCCATTTCGGTCATAATCGTGGTCAGTTTCTGTATAAAAGCGCCCAGTTCAGGCACATCACCAATCTTTTCCCGGTAAAAATGATTACCAGCCAATCTTCCAGCCTGATAAAAAATATCGTCTGTTTCTTCGACACCGAATTTTTTAACGATTACGTCTTGCAGTGTAAATTGCATCAGGCGATATACTTCCAGATGCGTCGAATTTCCCAGATGGGGTCGTCCCAATCGGATATCACCTAGCAGATCCCAATAAAATGCATATTTCGATTCCATTGGTTACCCCACCATAAGTATAATTATTATCATCAAGATTGCCAATTAAAAAGTAATTTACTTCACATTCGTAAAAGAATGATTGTGCTAATCAACGAGGGGTGATTTAATCAGGACATCTCTCGCTTACATGAGTGACAGATAACAATTGGATCATACCATCATTTTGCAGACGATATAACTGGTAAAGAATTTGTTTGACCATCGGTGAAACCAGTTGGGGCTTCTAGAAATGGGAGGGCGTATGGATATTGTAACCCTATCAAGATGGCAATTTGCGATAACCACGATCTATCACTTCTTCTTTGTACCATTGACTCTCGGGTTATCGGTCCTTGTGGCGATCATGGAAACGATTTATGTGCGCACCGGAAATGAGATATACCGGCGCATGACGAAATTTTGGGGAAAATTGTTCCTGATAAATTTTGCTATGGGCGTTGTGACCGGAATTGTCCAGGAATTCCAATTTGGCATGAATTGGTCAGAATATTCCCGTTATGTTGGGGATATTTTTGGGGCGCCTCTGGCAATTGAAGCTTTGCTCGCATTCTTCCTTGAATTGACATTCCTGGGGGTGTGGATTTTTGGTTGGGAGCGTCTTTCTAAAAGGATACATTTAATGGCGATCTGGCTGGTGGCGATTGGTTCAAACCTGTCTGCCTTATGGATTCTGATCGCAAATTCTTTTATGCAGGAACCGGTTGGGTACACTCTGGAAGGCGGCCGGGCAGTAATGACGGATTTTGGCGCCTTGATTTTCAACCCAAATGTCTGGTATCAATTCCCACACGTGTTATTTTCTGGATTGACAACCGGTGCTTTCTTTATCATTGGGATCAGCGCTTTTCACCTGCTGCGCAAGAAAGAACCAGAATTCTTCAACCGCTCTTTCCAGATCGCCAGTATTGTGGGTATCCTGGCAATCTCTCTGACGATTTTTGTCGGTCATGGGCAGGCCCAACACATGGTGGTCTCTCAACCGATGAAAATGGCCTCGGCCGAGGCGTTATGGGAGAGTGCGGATCCAGCATCTTTGTCTTTGTTCACCATCGGCGATCAAAAAAATCTGCGAGATGTGTTTTCCATCCGCATTCCCGGATTGCTCAGCTTCCTGGCTTACAATCAGTTTTCGGGCCAGGTATTGGGGATTAATGAAATTCAATCTTCATACGAACAACAGTATGGTCCCGGAAATTATGTCCCGCCGGTAATCATAATTTATTGGACGTTCCGCATTATGATTGGCGCAGGTTTCTTGATGCTGGGGATTGCTGCTTATTTGTTGATTTAACTCATGCGCGATAAGTTGCTGGCTCATCCGAAGCTGTTCGCATGGCTGCCATTGGCAATTCTATTGCCGTTTGCCTCGAATACCACAGGATGGATTATGACTGAAGTCGGACGGCAGCCATGGGTGGTGTTTGGTTTATTGAAAACTAAAGACGCGGCCTCCCCGGTAGTGACCCCTGGATTGGTACTGGCCTCTCTGATTGGATTTACACTGACCTACGCCATATTAATGGTCGCAGATGTTTACCTGTTATGGAAATTTGCGAAAGCCGGGCCTGAGCCCGAAAAACTTTCTGGCGAAAATCAAGCAGCTGTTGAAGCGGCTCTCTTAGATTAGGAGGATGCGATGGTATTGTCAACGCTCTGGTTTGTTTTGATCGCAGTTTTATATATCGGCTATTTCATTTTGGAAGGCTTTGACATGGGGGTAGGGATCCTGTTGCCTTTCCTGGGAAAAGACGAGACCCGGCGCAGAATGATGATCAATTCAATCGGCCCCCATTGGGATGGAAATGAGGTGTGGTTGTTGACTGCCGGTGGGGCAACCTTCGCGGCCTTTCCCAGATGGTATGCTTCCTTGTTCAGCGGGTTCTATCTACCCCTTTTCCTGATGCTGATCGCATTAATCGTGCGTGGTGTGGCTTTTGAGTTTCGTTCGAAAGACGAAAATCCACGCTGGCGGGCAGCCTGGGATTGGGCTCTGTTTCTGGGGTCCTTGATCCCAGCCATCCTGTGGGGAGTGGCCTTTTCAAATTTTATGCGCGGGGTGGCAATTGACGCCAACCAGAACATCGTAGGCAGTTTCTGGGATTTGTTAAACCCATACGCATTGGTCGGTGGGCTGACGACGCTGGCTTTTTTTACCCTGCACGGTGCTATTTTCACTGCAATGAAAACAGACGCTCCGCTTTCGGACCAGGCGCGTAAACTGGCGGGAAAGATTTGGATTGGCGCCATGGTTCTGGCTGTGGTTTACGTAGTGTTTACTTATTTTTCCACGGATATTGTGACGAAACTGGGTGTCAACCCGGGGCCTATCCCTGTCGGGGCGCTGGTGGCAGCCTTGCTGTGCGGTTATTTCTTGAGGAACAAGCGAGATGGATTGGCTTTTACGATGACTGCACTCACGATCTTTTTATCCATCACCTCAATATTCATGACATTGTATCCCAGGGTGATGGTTTCCAGTTTGGATCCATCCTGGAGTCTGACGATAGAAAATACCAGTTCAAGCCCATATACGTTGGGGGTCATGACAATCATCGCCCTGATTTTTGTCCCGATCGTACTGGTGTACCAGGGCTGGACATATTGGGTTTTTCGCAAACGAGTGTCTGCAAGGACAGAAGATTTGCATTATTAGATCAGCTTTCTTTATGTCGAGCGTCTATCACTGCGGCCGTTCCCCTGAACGGCCGCAGTGATATAATGAAATTGATCCCATAGAATGAGGAGAATTAAAATGTCAAGTGGACCTATGAAACAGGTCGTTTCTGCTGAGAATGCACCAAAAGCGATTGGCCCATATTCACATGGTGTGAAAGCCAATCATTTTTTGTATACTTCGGGTCAATTAGGTATGGATCCGATCTCCGGCGCGATGGTAGAGGGCGGGGTAGAAGCGGAAACACGCCAGGCATTGCTGAACCTCAAAGCGGTTTTAGAAGCGGGTGGTTCAGGGCTGGACCACGTGTTAAAAACAACGGTTTTTCTAAAGGATATCAATGATTTCAGCCGGATGAACGCAGTGTATGGCGAATTTTTTAGCGAAAACCCGCCTGCCAGGTCGGCTGTCCAGGTGGCTGCCCTACCGAAAAATGGTGCTGTTGAAATCGAAGCGGTCGCGCTTATCCCAGATTAGGTTAAAAAATTGATGTCTGGAGAGACGATCCTCCTGGTGGATGATGAAGCCAATATCGTGCAGTTAAGCAGGCTCTATCTGGAACGAGAAGGATATAAAGTCATCGAAGAAGGTGATGGGATTCGCGCCGTCGAGAGGGTCATTGCTGACCGTCCATCGCTGATGGTTCTAGACATCATGCTGCCCGGCATCGATGGGATTGAGGTTTGCAAACGGCTTCGGGCACAAATGAACCCGATCCCAATTCTGATGCTGACTGCACGCGATGAAGATATCGACAAAATCATCGGCTTAGAAATGGGCGCTGATGATTATATGACCAAACCATTCAATCCACGCGAACTGGTTGCGCGGGTGAAAGCCATCCTTCGCCGGCTGGCTGCCCCGTTGCCTGAACAGCAATCACCCAGATACCAAATTGGCGACCTGGTGATCGATGCGGGCAGCCGCGAAGTACGCTGTAATGGGATGGTGCTCGATTTACGCACGCAGGAGTTTGAGGTCCTGATGGTGCTAGCCCAGCATAAAGGCCTGGTGCTGAGCCGGGACCAATTATTAAATTTAGCCTGGGGATTTGATTTTTCCGGCCAAACCAGGACCGTCGATGTTCATATTGCCCAAATCAGACGAAAGATATCCGCCAGCAGGGTTAAAATCGAAACGATCACGGGTATCGGGTATAAACTGGTCGATTAATGGCTTCCTCCCTGCGGTCACGCCTCTGGTTAAGTTATGCAGCAGTGATTCTAGTCGCACTCTTTGTCGTGGCTGTCGGATTGATAATTGCTTTACGCAACAACCCAATTCTGTACCGGCAGGCGTTTACGCGCATTTTTCTGGTCGGATCCGCGATATCCTTTCGGCTGGATCAGCTTCCCCTTTAACAGATAATCGAGAGGATATTATTCTTCAACGGGAGGCTGGTGCTCGAAATCTGCGCCTGGCAGTTCTAAATAAGGACGGCAGCATTGTGCTGGATGTTGGCCCGGGGAGTGAAAATCCACTCCCCAGACTGCCCTTGCCTTTGACACCTACCGATCAAGAAACGAATTTGGGAAGAATGCTGCGCGATGTGAAAGGCACGAACTGGCTCTACACTCTGCACGCCCTGGAGAATAAAGAATATTTGCTCGTTGCCACCCCCCGACCAGTTTTAAGACTGAGAGACATCTTGCGTGATGAAATTCTTGGGCCCTTCTTACAGGCTGCCCTGATTGCCCTGCTGCTGGGTGTGGGGTTGAGTTTGCTGATCGGACAGTGGATTGCCAATCCTTTGAAACAAATGGCAGGCGCAGCGCGCAGGATGGAAAACGGGCATTACCAACCCATCGCATTGGATGGACCGCGAGAGGTCCAACAATTGGGCGAAGCACTGAATGAAATGGCCCATAAAGTTCAGACGAGTCAGCAATCACAACGTGAGTTTCTGGCAAATGTTTCGCACGAGCTTAAAACGCCAATCACATCGATCCAGGGATTTTCGCAGGCGATTTTGGATGGTGCCGTACAGACACCGGAAGCCCTTACACAGGCGGCTGGGGTCATCTACCAGGAATCCAGCCGGATGTTGCGGCTGGTAGTGGATTTACTTTCATTGGCCCGTCTCGAAGCCGGGACGGCGGACCTGCAACGTGCGCCGCTCGATCTGGCGGCGCTGCTGCGCAGTATTGTAGAAAAATTATCAATCCAGGCCCAAAAAGTCAATGTAACTTTGTCTGAAGATCTGGCGCCCAACCTGGTGATTATTGGCGACGGCGATCGCCTGGCCCAGGTGTTCACTAATCTGGTAGACAACGCTTTAAAATTTACACCGGAAAATGGGCAGGTTACTGTTCGCGCTGGCCAACAGGATGGCAACGCGATCGTGCGTGTGGCCGATACCGGGATTGGGATCGATCCCCAGGATCAGCCCCGTATTTTTGAACGTTTTTACCAGGTTGACAAGTCTCGCAGAGGCGGCGCCGGGCGCGGCATAGGGTTAGGGCTGGCAATCGCAGCCCAAATTATCGCCGCTCATGGTGGGCGCATCTGGTTAAACAGCCAACCAGGCATGGGGACTACTTTTTCGATCAGCATTCCATTGGCTCAACCGGATGATCAAACCCTGGATATTCACAGGGGGAACTTTTGATGCTTTCAGTATCGGTGATCGTACCCTGTTATAACGAAGAGAAAACGATCCATCTGCTGCTGTCGTCCATTTATACACAGACCTGGCCGGTCAGCGATCTGGAAGTGATCATCGCCGATGGTCTTTCTACCGATGGAACCAGACAGAAGATCGAGGAATTTCAAATTTCCCACCCGGATCTCACAATTCACGTGGTGGAAAATCCGCGGCGCAATATTCCTGCCGCTTTAAATTCAGCCTTGAAACTATCGAAGGGTGAGTACATCGTGCGCCTGGATGCTCATTCCAGGCCAGATGAGCATTATATTGAACGCTGTCTGACGGATTTGCGCGATCGTCATGTAGAAATGGTGGGCGGCATCTGGAAGATACATCCGGGTGGCGAAGGATGGATCGCAAGATCCATTGCATCCGCAGCTGCGCATCCGCTAGGAGTGGGAGATGCGCTTTATCGCTACGCCACACGTGCCTCGGAGGTTGATACAGTACCTTTCGGCGCTTATCGTCGTGATTTGTTGGAGAATATTGGCTGGTATGATGAAACTTTATTAACCAATGAAGATTACGAATTTAACACACGCATCCGCCAGGCCGGTGGGCGGATCTGGTTAAACCCAGAAATCCATTCAGTTTATTATGCCAGGGCCAGTATAGGTGCGCTGGCAAAGCAGTATTGGCGGTACGGATACTGGAAATACCAGATGCTGCGGCGTTATCCGCAAACCGTGCGCTGGCGCCAGGCGATTCCGCCTTTGTTTGTGGTTAGTATTGTCGTTTTGTTTTTATTTGCCCTGGTCTGGCAATTGGCACGAGTATTGCTGCTTTTTGAAGTAGGATTATACTTGCTTGTATTGATGGTTGGGGCTATTCAGCAAGCACGCCAGTTTCGGGATATCCGTTTGCTGATCGGTATGCCGCTGGCCATCGCCACCATGCATATTGCCTGGGGAGCAGGATTTTTAGGAAGCATGGTAAAATCATTTTCCGGATTTTCATCATCGACGGTAAAAGGTCAGAATTAATTATGAAAATCAGACCCAAAGTTCGCAACCGTTATCTGCTGATCGTGGATATGATATTGACTGTCGTCTCAATTTTGGGCAGCTATGTGCTGCGCCTTGAATTGAGCGAGATGACTCCATATTTGCCATCCATGTATTGGATGCTGGCCGCTTCTTTAGTGTTTAAGCCAATTGTATATTACCTTTTTGGTATGTACCGCCGCATGTGGGAATATGCGAGTATTCGCGAATTTAAGATCATCCTGGCGGCGGTGACGACGGCGTCGATCCCCGTATCCCTGGCCATTCTGAGCTTATGGTCTTTGGATGCATTTCAATGGTTCCCACGCTCGATCCCATTCATCGATTGGGTGCTTTCTTTGATCCTGATCGGAGGATCGCGGATTACGATCCGGATTTTAGAAGAGAGCCAGAAAACTGCAGAAAAGCCAAGCGCGCAAGGTCGTACCCACCGGGTTTTGATCGTAGGCGCTGGAGATGCCGGTGCGCTCGTGGTACGTGAAATGCAGAAAAATCCACAGCTCACCCTGCAGCCGGTTGGATTTTTAGACGACGATCCATCCAAGCAAAAGCAGCAGTTATATGGGGTACCGGTTGTTGGAAAATTAAATGAAATGGCGCGTATTCTGGATAGGATGCAAGCGGATGAAGTGATTATTGCCGTCCCAAGCGCACCAGGCCATGTTGTCCGCCTGGTGGCAGATGTTTGCCGGTTAAAGGGCATCCCTTTCAGGACCATGCCTGGAATTTATGAGTTGCTGGGTGGAAAAGTGAGTGTCAGCCGGTTGAGGGAGGTTGAGATTGCAGACTTACTCCGGCGTGACCCGGCCCGGATCCGCGACCAGCAGGTTGGTGAGACGCTCAGTGGACGGCGCGTGTTGGTGACGGGAGGTGGTGGGTCGATTGGGCGTGAATTATGCCGCCAGATCGCCCGCTGGGGTCCTGCCGAAATAATCATGGTAGGACACGGTGAAAATAGCATTTTTGAAGCAATCATCGATCTTCAGGAAGATTTTCCGGGATTGGTGATACATCCGGTCATTGCGGATGTACGCGACCGCCACCGCATCTTTTCTGTTTTCTCACAACACAAACCCCAGGTAGTTTTTCACACTGCCGCCCACAAGCACGTACCATTAATGGAACTGAACGTTGAAGAAGCGATTACCAATAACATTTTAGGAACGCGCAACGTAGTGGATGCGGCGATAAAATTTGAGATAATGCGTTTGGTGATGATTTCGACTGACAAAGCAATTCGCCCGATCAATGTTATGGGGGCGACGAAACGGATTGCCGAGACAATTGTATTGGACGCTGCTTTACGTACGGGACTTTTCTTCAGTGTTGTGCGCTTCGGTAATGTTTTGGGGAGCAGGGGCAGCGTGGTACCCTTGTTTAAACGTCAGATTGCAAATGGGGGACCGGTGAAGATTACGCATCCGGATATGAAACGCTATTTCATGACCATTCCGGAAGCAGTTTATCTGGTGCTGCAAGCGGCGACCCTGGGGAATGGCGGAGAAACTTTCGTGCTGAATATGGGCGAGCAGGTCAAAATCCTCGATCTGGCGGAAGATCTGATCCGGCTTTCAGGTTTAGAGCCCGGCAAAGATATTGAGATCGTATTCACAGGTATTCGTTCTGGGGAAAAGTTGAGTGAAGACCTGTGGGAGAAAGACCAAACCTATGAACCAACCATCCATCCCGATATTTTTCGGATGGAATGCCGGGATGACGATCTTTGCGGCGAGGCTTTAGTTCATGCGACCGATGAACTTCTCCACCTGGCCTACGAAGGCGATACCCAATCGTTAGTCAGTTTGTTGGATGAGCTAATCCCAGGTTCTGCGGTGCGAGCGACACCCCCGCAATCGATTACCGCTATGGATAATTAGCTTCAGGATGTGATGCCAATTCTTACTCGATCCGAATGGGATGATTTTTTAACAAAATATCCAGATGCCCACCTTCTTCAAACCAGTGCCTGGGGGGAATTAAAATCCGCATTCGGTTGGGAAGCATTGCGATTTTCGCGGGGGGATTGCGGTGCCCAGGTTCTATTTCGCAAGCTGCCATTAGGATTTTCGGTGGCTTATATCCCAAAAGGGCCGGTCGGTAAAGGTTGGAAAAAATTTTGGCCGGAATTGGACCGGATATGTAAACAGAAAAAAGCGATTTTTCTCAAGGTTGAACCCGATTTATGGGAGCCAAACAGCGATCTCCAGGCGAATATGCCAGGTTTTCAAGCTGAAAAGAGGCCCATTCAACCCCGACGAACTTTGGTCATTGACTTGAGTGGCGATGAGAAGGATTGGCTGGCGCGTATGTCGAAGAAGACGAGGGCATGTTTCCGATCAGCGGAACGCGGCGGAGTCATTGCTCGCAGCTCTCATGATGTGGAATCGTTTTTCCGGATTTTGAATGAGACTGGAAACCGTGATCTGTTCGCCGTACATTCTTTGTCGTACTACATGAAGGTGTTCTCCGCATTTGCACAGCGAGATCAAGTAAACCTGATAATGGCAGAATGGGATAGCCGGCTGCTGGCGGGTTTGATGGTATTTTCTCATGGAAAGCGAGCCTGGTACCTATATGCGGCTTCACGGGATGAACAGCGCCAGTTGAACCCAACCTATCTTATCCAGCTTGAAGCCATGCGGTGGGCAGCCCAGCGCGGCTGCAAGGAATATGATTTATACGGCGTGCCCGATTTTGATGAAGATACCCTTGAAGATAATTTCACTGAAAGACGGGATGGTTTATGGGGAGTATACGGATTTAAACGTAAATTTGGTGGGAAGTTGATGCGCTCGGTCGGAGCCTGGGAAAAAGTATATATTCCTATTTTGTACCGTTTTTACCAGATGTGGATCGAAAGACGCGGCGTGGAATGAAAGAAAGCTACAATGCCAGGGAGTGGAACCAGATCATTTCCCAATTGCCCGAGGCGCATCTATTGCAAACCTGGGAATGGGGTGAGGTAAAAAAATCGTATGGCTGGCAGCCCCTGCCGCAAACCTGGACTGACGACACCGGGCAGGTAAAATGTGCCAGTTTAATTTTGCGGCGTACGGTTTCACCCCTCCGTTTGCGGGTTCTTTACGTACCGCGAGGGCCACTGGTGGATTGGTCCGACGCCCAATGGCGCGAACGGACTCTGGCAGAAATGGAATTAGCCGCACAGCACCAACATGCCATTTTTATAAAAATAGATCCGGAGGTGCGTCTGGGAACAGGCGTACCCGGTTCAGAAAATGCTCAGTCGTGCAGCACAGGCGTATCTTTACAAAACGAATTACTCCAGCGAGGGTGGCTTTATTCGCCGGAACAGGTCCAATTTCGCAACACGGTGATGGTCGACCTTACCGAACCCGAAGAAGCCTGGTTGGCGAGGTTAAAACAAAAGGCACGCTACAACTTACGACTTGGTGAAAAACGGGGCGTGACCATTCGCGTGGGAACAAGGCAAGATCTTCCCATGTTATATCAAATGTATGCGGAAACATCCGTGCGAGATGGTTTTTTGATCCGCTCTCAGGATTATTACGATCATCTCTGGAAAACTTTTCTGGAAAAGGATATGGTAGACCCGTTAATTGCCGAGGTGGATGGACAAGCCGTGGCGGGGATCATGGTCTATTATTTTGCTGGCAAAGCATGGTATCTCCAGGGGATGTCGACCAATCTGCACCGGGAGAAAATGCCCAATTACTTGCTGCAGTGGACTGCTATGCGCCGGGCACGGGCGCGTGGATGTACGTGTTATGATCTATGGGGCGCGCCAGAAAACTTTAGTGAGGCTGATCCATTATGGGGGGTTTTCAGATTTAAGGAATCCATTGGTGGACAAACCATCAGAACCCTGGGTGCGTGGGATTTTCCGGCACAGCCGCTGCTATATTCTTTCTATATGCGCGTTTTACCCCGAATCCTGAATATCATGCGCCGGAGAGGACGAGAACGCACCCGGCAGGAGGTGATTGGATGACAGTTCCCAGAATTCGTTTCGCCAGTTTGCCAACCCCGGTTGAAGCCATGCCGCGTTTGAGCGCGGCGTTGGGCGGTCCACGATTGTGGGTTAAACGCGATGACCTGACCGGTCTGGCGTTTGGCGGAAATAAAACGCGCAAGTTGGAATTTTTATTGGCAGAAGCACAAGCAAACGGTGCAAAGACGCTTATATCGGTGGGAGCAGCCCAATCCAATCACTGCCGGCAGGTAGCCGCCATGGCAAGCAAGTTTGGCTTGGATTGCATTCTGGTTCTGAATGGAGAAGAGGGCCAGCAGCCAAGCGGAAACCTGCTGTTAGACGGATTATTTGGGGCTAAAATAGAATGGACGACCCGCGAACAGCGGGAATTGAAGCTAAAGCAGGTTTTTGATGAGGCCTGGACTGCTGGGCGCAGACCCTACCTGATTCCATTAGGGGGCTCAACTGGCTTAGGCGCGTTGGGTTACGAGGCGGGATTCAGAGAGGTTTTCGATCAACAGATACACTTTGATTGGATGGTTGTCGCATCTTCTTCAGGTGGGACGCAAGCCGGGCTCGTTTTGGGCGCATACCGCAGCCAATGGCCCGGCAAAATTCTGGGGATCAGTATCGATGAACCGCAGGATATATTGCGGCAAGTGGTCGCCAGAATCGCCAGCCAGGCGGCTGAAACCCTCAACGAAACGCATTTGTTTCAGTCCGAGGAGATCCTGGTGAATGCCGAATATTTGGGTGAGGGGTATGGGGTATTAGGTGATCCTGAGATTGAGGCCGTGCGCATGTTTGCCCAATTTGAAGGACTTTTACTCGACCCGGTATATACCGGGCGGGCCGCAGCAGGGCTGATCGATTTAATCCGGAAAAGATTTTTCAAGCCTGAGGAGGCAGTCTTATTCTGGCATACTGGCGGAACCCCCGCTCTGTTTGCCGGGCAGTATGCTCCCGCATTCTCAAAGCTCAGCCTGTCAGGATAAGTTTTTATCAGCAGGCCAACCTGTATCCGGTTTACGGCTTCCAGACGGGATCAAAATCATTATTCGCGCCAGTGGTGACGATCTGGTGGTTGATACCGGTGCTGCTGATGATTAAGATATGATGACTGCTGTCGGACCAGCTTTCATACACAATCCAATTTCCGTCGGTAGAAATTCGCGGGCGCAAAACAGGACGCAGATCAGTCAGCGTTGCTTCCGGATTTTGGGCAATGTCGGTACGCCTGGCAAAAATCCGGGGTAAGTCATTATCCCGATTGTAATAAAGAATCGTACCATCCAATCCCCAGGTCGGATTATATGCTTCACCTTCGGAAAGCCTGGTAAATTCCGCTGGAGATTCCCCTTTACTTCCCATCGTCCAAACCTGTCTTTGCCCCAAGCGAGTGGATTCGAAAGCGATTTTCTTGCCGTCAGGAGACCATGCCGGACGGCGGTCAGCGCTAAAGGCCCCGCTTATCCGATCTACTTTGCGATCACTTAATTGAATGGTGAATATATGCGCCATCCCATCGCGCAGAGACGTGAAGGCGATCTTGGAGCCGTCCGGCGACCAGGCCGGGTCAAAATCTCCCCCAGGCAAGGAGGGGAGTGGTTCAAGCTGACTGCCATCTGCATTGATCAAAAAAAGAACTGCACCCGGATATTCTTCCTGATTACGAAGGCAGGGAGTGATAAACACTAATTTATTCCCGTCTGGTGACCAGTCCGGTTGGCAGGCACCACCGGCGATATGGGTTAGCTGTTTTAAACTTTTGCCGGCGCTATCAACCAGCCAGATTTGCGGTCGCGCGCTGTCAACGCTGGAAGCAAATCCAATCTGTCCGCTCCCCCCACCCTGCGGTGTTGGGGCGGGGACGGTTTTCGTGGGCGGCGGAGTATTTGAGGGTGATTCGGGCACGAAAGTAGGCGTGTGAGCTTTGGTGGGGACGGCTGTCTCTGTCGCCGACGCGGTTGACAGGATACCAGGCGGAGCGATTGAAGGTTCTGCAGAAGGAACGGCGAGAGTGTTGGCGATTACCGTGGAAAGTGACGCTTCCGGAGCGCCGAGCAAACCCGGCAAGAATAGCATACCGGCGGCGATCGATGCCAGGACTGCGACTGTCAAGAAAACCCATAGAAATTTGAGAGATTTTTTCTGCGCACCTGTTACCGCCGCCGGTGAATTCAACGGAAATACAACTTTAGGGGTTTCCACGGTTGGAAATTGACCGGTCTGCGGAAGGGATACATAATCTCGGGGTAAGGTGGGGCCGTCTACCCGGTCTGCTTGTGGATTAGCGGCTGGTTTTGATTGGACGTAAGAATTTTGGGGGGCATCAGGGGCATTAATTAAAGCCAGGCGCATTTCTTCAGCACTTTGATACCGGTCCTGAGGACTCACTGACAGCGCTTTTTCTACTACGCGGGCAGCGTATTCACTTACCTGCGGATTGTACTTTCGCAAAGGGGTCAGGCGGGCACTGCCCAATGCCCGGGCGAGTGCATCCTCTGGAATATTGGCCGTCAGACCGACATAAAGTGTGGCGCCTAAAGAATAAATATCTGAAAGAGGGGTCGTTCCCTGACCATATTGTTCAGGCGGGGCGTAACCCGGAGTCAATGCCCTGGCACCGGTTGTCGTGGCCTGACCGGGCGATGCTTCACGCGCCAGGCCAAAATCTACCAGGAAAACCTGCCCGTTTGCCGTAATTTTGATGTTCCCCGGTTTGATATCGCGGTGGATGACTGGTGGTTGGCGGGAATGCAGGTACTGCAAGGCCTGGCAAACAGCGGATCCGGCAGCAAGAAGTTCATTTTCCGGGATTGGCCCACTTGATAGCAACCGCTGGCGTAAGTCCTGGCCTTCAATGTAATCCATGACCAGGTATTGGCCTTGATTGGGGATCATAAAATGATCGGTAACGCGAGGCAGGTTCGGATGACGCAGTCCGGCCAATAAAGTTGCCTCTCGGTGAAATTGTCTGGCAGAATTTTCAGCGGTATAAATATTTTCTTTTATCGCGACCTTAACTCCCAGACTCTGGTCAAAACCGCGGTAAATGGCGCCCATTCCCCCTTCAGCAATGACTTCCTCAATCCAGTAACGGCCATAGAGCAGGCTGTTGACAATAAGAGTCATGCCAGATCTTTCCTCCCCGATCAGTTGCCAGTCAAAGCGTTTTAAGGGATGCTGATTTTCGGGCGCCAGGCGGGCCCAAAATCAAACGAGGGGTCATCGGTCAGGGTAACCTTGTCGGCTCCGTTGATCGTCATTAAAAAGATCTCGTGGTTTTTCCCATCCGGCCAGCTCTCAAAGGCAATCAAGTTTCCATCTGGTGAGATGGATACACCGGCTACCGGACCAATATCCTGACGAGCCGGGGGCATTTTGAACTCCTGGTTTGTACCTTGATCGCGCAGACGCTGGGCCATGAGCCAGGGGATTGTTTGGTTGGTCCTGGATTGGCTGAATAAAATCATTTGCCCATCTGGCGTCCAGGCTGGGTCCTGGGAAACCAGGGAGGGCTCACTTAAATTGAATTGAACCTGGTTGGAACCATTATTGTCCATCAACCAGATCTGACTGGCAGATGTTTTACGTATAAATGCGATCAGCTTACCATTTGGTGACCAGGCCGGGTTAGAGTCATAGGATTTGGAATTCGATAGATTGCGGGTATATCCATCGGCGAGAAAATATTGAAATATCTGGTATCGCCCGGTTTGAACAGAAGTGTAAATGATACTTTTACCATCGGGTGACCAATCAGGGTCATAATCACCCTCCAGGTTAACCGGCAGGTCCAAAGGATGGCCGTCTGTGCCATCGTAGTTCATGATATATATGCGCCCACCCGGATAAGTGTCATTACGCGGGTTGCAAGGAGAGACGAAAGCAATTTGCTGGCCGTCTGGGGACCAATTAGGCTGGCAGGCCCCATTGTTCAAATCGGTTAATTTCATCAAACCACCGCCGTCAGCATTAATTATGTAAATTTGAAATATCCCAGTACGGTCGGATGAAAATGCGATTTGCCCGTTTCCCCCGCCAACAAAGGTGGGGGTATAGAGAGGTGCTGGTGTACGAGAAGGGGTTTGGGTAAAGATTGGGGCTGAAGTTTCAGTAGCAGCGGAGGGTATCGTGGCTGAAGGCGGAACCTCAGTAGGCGTTTGTACTGTAGGAAGGATGACTTGTGCAGGGGTGGATGTGCTTGGATTAAATTGGCGGATTAATGCTGCTGACAGGTCGGGACGAGCGTAGGCGATCGAAGCAAGGCCACCCAGGATCAACAATGAGAGCACCAATATCCATCCCCAGGATCCTGGGCGGCGGCGGCCTGGGACCGGATTAGAGGCGCCGATCGGCTGTGACACAATATTGGGTGCTTCTGATTTGATTTCGTTCGATTCTTCCGGCTTGGATAAAGGAGGTGAATCGGTCACGATTGGTGGAGGCGGAATTGTGATCCGACCGATATTGGCCATTGCAGCAATATCACTGGATTGAAGCAAAGCATTTCGAAATTCTTCCGCAGTTTGATATCGCTGGTCGGGTTCTACTTCCAGTGCTTTTTCGATTGAAGCTGCCAGGCGATGGTTAACCTTGGGGAGAAGCGTGCGTATGGGGGTTAATTCCACTTTGCCTGTCGCTCGAGCCAAGCCATCTTCTGGGATCAGGGCCGTCAGCGCAGCATATAGGGTTGCGCCCAATGAATATATGTCACTGCGAGGATCGGTGCGAGCAGTTCCATATTGTTCGGGAGGTGAATACCCGGGAGTCATTGCCCTGGCGCCGGTGGTCGTGGCTTCATCTCGCGACATGATTTTGGCCAGGCCAAAATCTACCAGAATGACCTCTCCCTCTGGGGTTACTTTTATATTTCCAGGTTTTATATCCCGGTGAACCACCGGCGGCTTGCGTGTGTGCAGGTAAGCCAGGGCGTCACAAATCAACACCCCAATGATGACCACGTCCTTTTCGGGCAGCTGTTTCAAACGCTCCAAACGCATGCGAACGTCTTCACCCTCAATGTAGTCCATGATCAAATACTGGCCCTGCCCCTGGAGCGTGAAGTAATCGCCAACTCGGGGAAGGTTGGGATGGCGGAGACCAGCCAGGATACTTGCTTCTCGTTGGAACTGGCGAGCGTATTCGTCCGTCAGGAAAAGATTTCTTTAACGGCGACGCCGACACCCAGGTTTTCATCGATCGCATGGTAAACGGCCCCCATACCACCCTGACCAAGGATAGATAAAATGCGATAACGATTGTTTAGCAGTGTTCCTGGAGATAATGTCATAAATAGTCACTCAACTGGAAAGCTTCCTAATTTTACACTTCATAAAAGAAAACCGCAACGGACAGTATTGTATGTTTGAACACAAAAAATATGGCTGCATGCTATAATCACAACCGTCATGCCCTGTATGCTCAAGAATAAAGAGTTCGCATATGAATCTTGATATCAACACAGCGGTTCAAACTGCTTTTTATTTGATCATTCTGATTGCGATAATCAGTATTTGGATTGGATATCGCTCGATTCGCGCAGGTCAAAAATTACTCTTCTTTCGAAAACGCCAACAGTTGATATGGCGGGGGCGTCGGTCAATTTTTTATGCGATCTTATTAATTGGGGTGGCAGTCATATTAAACCGGTTTGCAGAGCCTGTGATCTACCAGGTTTTCCCGCCTTCTCCCACCGTAACCAATACACCCACTGAAACAGCGACACCCACTGTAACCCTGACGCCGACGGTTACGCTGACACCGACGATTACCCCGACCACATCGATTACCCCGACACCCTTTGTCCCTACGGAAATCTTCATGCAGTTCACAGCGACGGTGACTGCAAACCCGGAGGCGATCTTCAGCCCTCCGCAGTTCTCGCGCGAAATTAACCAGGAAGATTTTCAACCGATTGAACCGGGAACCACCTTTGCGAACCCGATTACCAAAATCTATGCCACTTTTAGCTTCGATAAGATGAATACTGGCGCGCAGTGGACAGCTTTGTGGGTCCGGCTGTCAGACAACCGCATAATCTGTGCAGAATCGGCGCCATGGGAGGCAAGTACCGGAGGGTATGCATATTCATTATGCGAGCCTTCTCAAGATAAATGGCTGGCGGGGGAGTATGAATATCACATGTTTACCGGTACGACTTATAAAGTTACCGGACGTTTTGTCGTTACCGGGGACCCGCCCACCTCAACCCCGACCATCACCCCGACGATTACTTTCACACCAACGGTCACGCCTTCGATAACGCCCACTTTTACCTCTCCGCCACCTACCTGGACCCCGACGGCGACGGTTCCAAGTGCGACGCCGGTTCCTTCCTGGACGCCGACCCCGACCGTACCTACGGCAACACGCGCTCCTTCCTGGACGCCGGCCCCAACCATACCTGCGGCGACCCATGCCCCAACCTGGACGGCAACCTCAGCGCCTCCATAAGAGACAAGAAAAACGACCGCGTTCGGCGAACGCAGTCGTTTTGTATTCAGGCCCGTCAAGCAAGCTCAGACTGAGCGAAAGATGGGCGCGACCAGTTCGCGCGCAATTTGTGCCGCCAGCCTGGCATTGCTGCGCAGTAAGGCTAAATTGGTTTGCATGCTGGCCCCATGACTGAGCTGATTGACGCGTTCAAGCAAGAAAGGGGTGACAGCAGCGCCGCGAATCCCTTGTTCTTTGGCAGCAGATAAAGCTTGTTGAATGGTTTTTTCAACCTGGTCAGGCTGAAGGGCGCTGTCGGCGGGTGGGGGATTTCCAACCAACACCGCATTTTCCAAACCTTGCGACCATTGCGCGCGGGCAATTTCGGCAATTTCGGCCGGGGTCTGGGCGTTGTAATTTACCGGGAGACCACTTTCGCGAGAATAGAAGGCTGGAAACTCATCCGTTCGATAACCTATCACCGGGACTCCACAGGTTTCGAGATACTCTAACGTGTTTGGCAGATCCAGAATGGCTTTTGCCCCGGCGCATACCACCACCAGTGGGCTGCGGCTTAATTCAAGCAGGTCGGCTGAAATATCGAAAGTCGATCCCCGATGGACACCACCGATTCCACCGGTGGCAAAGACTTTGATTCCGGCGGATTTTGCCGCGATGAGTGTGCCGCAAACAGTGGTGCCGCCGCACTCTCCTCGGGCAATCGCGATGCCAAAGTCGCGCCGGCTGATCTTGCGAGTGCCTGATTCGGTCGCGAGACGTTCTAATTGATCCCTGGTGAGCCCAATATGTATTTTTCCATCCAGCACAGCGATGGTGGCTGGTACAACGCCCTGGGAACGGATTTCCTCTTCGAGGTTAAGGGCCAGCTGCAGATTTTCGGGGCGGGGTAAGCCATGTGTGATGACTGCCGATTCGAGCGCGACGACCGGTTGGCTGTTTTGGATAGCCCTGGCAACATCTGCATGTAGAACTGTATGGGGGGATAAGTTGTTTGGTTTCATGATTCCTTCCTGTAAAATTTTACCAAATTCCAGGGTGTGGTGGGACGAATTGCCAAAGGTGCTTTATAATCGATTCATGCAACGAGCCGCTTCCCAATCCAAAATCCATCTTGGAACTTTGCAGCGACAATTCGATTGAACACATTCTGGTTTGGGGTAGGTTTAAGTCTGGCAGTCTGGTTTTTTAAAAGATTATTTAGGATTGCAAGCGGAAAATGGACAACCTTCTGAAAGTTGAATTTCACTGCCATACGAATTATTCAAGAGACAGCCTGAATGATGTCGACCAACTGATCGCGACAGCTCGTCAACGCGGTATCGACCGGCTGGTGGTCACAGACCATAATACCATCCGGGGTGCGTTAAAGGCCAGGGAAAAGGACCCGCTGCTGGTCATCGTTGGAGAAGAACTCCTGACCACGCGCGGCGAACTGCTGGTTGCTTTTGTGCAGGAAGAACTACCGCGCGGATTGGAACCCATGGAAGCCATTGAAAAATTAAGGGCGCAAGGTGCATTCATTTCAGTGTCTCATCCTTTCGACCGCCGCCGCCACGGCTGGGCGCTGAAAGACCTGCTGGCGATTACCCCTTATGTGGATGCAATCGAGGTGTTCAATGCCCGCTGCCAGTGGAATGGGCTCAATCAAATGGCTGCAGATTTTGCTGGTGAACACCAACTGTCCGGAACGGCTGGTTCGGATGCGCACACCCTGCGCGAAGTCGGGCGGGCAACCTTCAGGGTGCCGGCGTTTGAGACGGCAGATGAACTGCGCGGCGTTATTGGACAGGCCAAGATCGAAGGCCGGCTGTCATCCCCTTTTATTCATATTGCTTCTACCTATGCCCGGCTGGTAAACAAGGTGAAAGGGAAAAAATGAAAATTTATCCGATTGATCCCACGAATAAAAAAGAACGTCAGGATTTTCTAAACCTTCCCTTTCAGATATATCGCGACATTCCACAGTGGGTTCCGCCTTTGGATATCGATGCCAAACGTCAATTGAGCCCCAGGGAGCATCCGTTTTATGTGCACTCGCAAGCGGCTTTTTTTATGGCAGAAGAAAAAGGTGAGCTGATTGGCCGTCTGGCCGTTCTTGAAAACCGGAATTATAACGAATACAACCACGAATCAAGCGCATTCTTTTACCTGTTTGAATGCAAAGATGACGCGGATGCAGCCTTTGGATTGTTCGAAGCCGCCAGCGATTGGGCCAGCGACCGAAATTTGGACCGCATATTTGGTCCAAAAGGTTTCACCGCTTTGGACGGTTTGGGGATGTTGGTCGAAGGCTTTGAACACCGCCCGGCATTAGGAATCCCATACAATCCGGCGTATTATCCGCGGTTGATAGAGGCCACGGGCTTCACAGCGGCTGGTGAAACTGCTTCCGGATATTTAGATCGTCATCTGGTCTTCCCAGAGAAGATCCATGAAGTATCCAGGCTGGTCCAGCAAAAGAAAGGCCTGACCGTGTCTCGTTTTCGAACGCGCAAAGACCTGTACCGGTTGGTTCCCAAACTGCGTGATTTATATAACCAGGCGGTCGAAGGGACGAGTGGAAACACCCCGCTGACCGACGATGAAGCCCTCACCATGGCGGATCAGATCCTGTGGTTTGCGGATCCCAGGCTGATTAAGATCGTCTACCATGAAGATGAACCGGTGGGTTTCCTGTTTGCATACCCGGATATTTCTGCCGCCATCCAGCGCACCGGCGGCAAATTGCTACCGTTGGGATGGGCGCAGATGCTTATTGAACTCCGGCGGACCAAATGGCTCAATATCAACGGCATGGGAATGGTGGAAAAATATCGCGGTATGGGTGGAACGGCCCTGCTGTTCAGCGAGATGTATAAAACAATTCAGGCGAGCCGCTTCGAGCATATCGATGTGGTGCAGATCGGGGTCGAAAATGAGCGCATGCATAATGAAATGCGCAATTTTGGCATCCATTTTTATAAAAAGCACCGCATGTATGAAAAAAAGCTGGATGACTTGAGTGCATGATCTGGATAATCAATTGAGTCATTTGACCAGGTTTGATTCCTTGACGCCACACGCGCTTGGGATACAATATAGGGACTGGGGCGGTGGCGGAATAGGCAGACGCAACGGACTTAAAATCCGTCGATGGTGACATCGTGAGGGTTCGACCCCCTCTCGCCCCACAGTACTGATTTATACCCTTTGGCCCCTATATATGGGGGGCGGCCTGTGGACTATCATAATGCGTTTATGATAGTCCGTTGTGTTAAAGTGCTCGTTCAGTGCTATTTGTCCGGTTGATTGTCCTTTGTTTGTTTGGAGCGAAGCACACCGCGGCAGCGATGGTAACCTTTTATTGGAATAGGAAATCAAACAGCATATCCTATGTGAATCAGGGCTCGGATTGATAATTTAACTGGCGCACGTGGTCGCTTGGCTCTCCAAACCAGAGGACCTGATCTTTGCCTAATTGCATTGGGATTAGATTATGAATCCAACCTCTTGTGGAAAGGCCATCGGGAAAATCATGAACTAACAAACCGGCTCGATTAATCCCCAGTTTCTTAGCAATTGTGGCATCCGGGCGAGCGATAAAACTCCCCCAATGGGAATATGGTTTGGAAGAATTATTTGCCACGGCCCACATATGATTATCCGCGCAACGCGTTGGCACCTCCCGGCAGTTCAACACATCGAGACAATCTTCACCCTGGTCATTTGCGTTATAAAATGAATGGAGCATCAGTTCAACACCCAATTCACGATAGGCCGCATAAATTTGTGGATAGCAAATATCATAGCAAATCGCTAATCCAATATTGACGCCCCTCATCGTGTGCGTAACCAGATGTTTACCGGCAGAGTAAAATTTTTGATCATCCAGTGTGCACATACATTTATCGTATCGATCCACTATCTCGCCCTGTGGATTGATCAGATATAGACAATTTGTCGGTTTTGTCTCCTCGTCTAAAAAGTGTGCAGAGCCCAGGACCAACCACAGGTTTAGCCTGGCCGCAAATTCGCGGAGACGGGACGTTTCGATGCGCAGCCTCTCCCAATCAAAATTCTCGAAGGAGGTAAAATTGCTCCCTGCATATCCGGATAAGCACGCTTCTGATGTATGCAATATGTGCGCCCCAGCCTCCGAAGCCTTTTTCATGTAACGGCGAATGTACTTTGCGTTACTGGAAATATCCGCTTCCACTGGAAATTGACAACTGGCTACTCTGAGTTTCATCTTTCCGTTTCCTTGATAAACACCGTGCCGTCGAGGCCCTTTTGGATTATGTGGAAATCAAAAAATCGCGAACTATCGAGGATTTTACACCTTTATTTCCAGGAACTGGTCGAGCAAGCGGGAATAATTAGTGAAGTCGTGAGGGCCTGAATTTATTTCCTTCAGCGGTATTCTCTCTCAATTCCATCTGTTAAATTGGCTATCTTTGCTTATCTGGGTTTTTCCGACCTTGAACCCTCCTGCGGCTGTTTCAAGGCCCAGGTCCAGGTTCAAATACCGTTGAGTTGCAGCAGTATCCGCATGGCCCAACAGTCTCTTTTTTATCAGATAAGATTTTATTGATGCTAATATTCAAATATGAATTGGTGACTATAATTAGATATAAAGATTTTCGCCTGGTAGCTTGAAAGGAGATGTCAAATGTCAAAAATTGTCGGCGTGTTGACTGCCGGTGGCGATACTCCTGGTCTGAATGCAGCCCTGCGTGGTTTGGGGAAATCCGCCCATGGCGAATACAGCCTAAGGTTGATTGGATTTTACGACGGTTTTGTGGGGCTGATGCAGGACCGCACGATTACCTTAGATGAATCGACCCTTTCGGGCATATTAACGACAGGCGGCACGATCCTGGGCACCAGCCGCGATAAGCCGCACAAGATGCCTATCGGTGGGAAGCTGTTGGACATGACCGATGCCATGGTGGAGACCTACAAACGCCACCACCTGGATGCCCTGGTGTGCATTGGGGGCGGCGGTACGCATAAGAATGCCTACCGCCTGATGAAAAAAGGGATGAATATCATTACGATGCCAAAATCGATCGATAATGACCTCGGCGGCACCGATGTTACCCTGGGTTTCGATACTGCCCTGGGGATTGCCACCGAGGCGATTGATCGGCTGCACAGCACTGCGCATAGCCATCATAGGATCATCCTGGTGGAATTAATGGGACACAATGCCGGTTGGCTGGCGCTTGGCGCCGGAATCGCCGGGGGAGCGGACGTCATTCTGATTCCTGAAATTCCGTTTGACCCTCAAAAAATAGCGGAGGCGATTATGGATCGCAGCCGGGGAGGGAAACGATTCAGCATCGTGGCTGTTTCTGAGGGTGCCATGACCATTGAAGATGCTGCAATTTACCATGATTTATTGACAAATAAAGAGGAAGCAAAATCAAAGAAAGAAAAAGAAGAAGCAAAATCCAGTCTGGCGGAATTTCAGGCCAGCCAGATGGGTAAAACGATGCGATTGGCACAGCAGCTAGAAGTGTTGACCGGTCTTGAGTCACGGGTGACCATCTTAGGATACGTGCAGCGGGGAGGGATACCATCAGCAGTGGATCGTTTGCTGGGAACGCAACTGGGCAGCAGCACTGCCGCCTATATCGCCGAGGGATTAACTGGGGTCCTGGTTGCGATAAAGAACAATGCCACAGAACCGGTTCCAATCAAGGATGTCGTTGGAAAACGGCGTACAGTGCCTTTGGACCATATCTGGATCGATACAGCACGGCGAGTGGGCACTTGTTTAGGTGATTAACGCCTCGCATCTCAGGTCATCACACCAGGTTCCGGTGGATTTACTCGGAACCTGGTGTGATTAAACACCCCAATTATCAGACAACTGTACCTTGCGAAAACCACGAACCTGGATCATAATATTTTTAACAATTAACATTTCTCGTGCTTGCTGACGAGTAGATTTCCCAGATTTAGGAGGGATGTATGAAAACTGCAAAAGTACCCGGAGCGAAACCTTTCAAGGCGATTGAACTGCATCGGATTTCACCCGTACCGCAGGATATTGATATCGCCCAGGCTTCAGAGATAAAACCAATTAATCAGGTTGCGGAAGAATTGGGGATCTTACCAGAAGAATTGGAACTCTATGGACCTTACAAAGCCAAGATTAAACTTTCAGTCTTAGAAAGATTGAAGGATATCCCTAATGGCGTTTATGTGGATGTGACCGCGATCACACCGACCCCCCTTGGTGAGGGGAAAACCACGACCACGGTCGGTTTAAGCCAGGCGTTGGGCGCACATTTGGGCTACCGGGTGATGACCTGCATCCGCCAGCCCAGCCAGGGACCAACTTTTGGCATCAAAGGTGGGGCGGCGGGAGGCGGTTACAGCCAGATAATTCCTATGGAGGATTTCAACCTGCATCTAACAGGAGATATCCACGCCATCACCGCAGCGAACAACCTGGTTGCAGCGGCAATTGATGTACGCATCCTTCACGAAGCCAGTGCTAGCGATCATCAAATGTTTATCCGTCTGTTTCCAAAGGATAATCAAGGAAAACGCCATTTCAGCACAGCTATGGCTCACAGGAAGGAAAAATTAGGGATAACTGTGGATGATCCGGAGCTGATGAGTGAAGAAGAACGCCGGCGTTTCTGCAGGCTGGATATCGACCCGCAAACCATCACCTGGCGGCGGGTGATCGATACCAGCGACCGGCTGCTGCGGAAAATTACCATCGGAGAGGGTGAAAAAGAAACCGGGAACGAGCGTGAAACTGGGTTTGATATCACGGTAGCCAGTGAAATTATGGCTGTTTTGGCCTTGACGACCAGTTTACAGGATATGCGTGCCCGGTTTGGCCGGATCGTGATTGGTTTGAATAAAAATCAAGAGGCAGTCACATGCGACGATCTGGGGGTGGCTGGCGCGATGACCGTGTTAATGAAAGATGCTATCAAGCCAAATTTGATGCAAACCCTCGAAGGTACCCCGGCGTTGGTGCATGCCGGCCCGTTTGCCAATATCGCCCATGGAAATTCATCGATCCTGGCAGATTTAATTGGGCTCAAACTGGCGGATTTTGTGATCACGGAATCAGGTTTTGGCTCAGACATGGGGATGGAGAAGTTTTTTGATATAAAGTGCCGCTATTCGGGGCTGCGCCCGGATGTGGTCGTTCTGGTAGCCACGGTTCGCGCATTAAAAATGCACGGTGGTGGGCCGAAAGTGGTTGCAGGCCGGTCGCTTGACCCGGCGTATATCCATGAAAATATGACGCTTCTTGAAGCGGGCGTGAGTAATTTACTGCGCCATATTTCCATTGCACATTTATATGGTGTCCCGGTCGTTGTGGCAGTGAATAAATTCGCCACAGATACGCAGAAAGAGCTGGATTATCTCTGCAAAGTGGCCGTGGAACAAGGTGGTGCAGAAGCCGCAGTGGTTTCAAATCACTGGGAAGAAGGGGGAGAGGGAGCACTTGATCTGGCGAAAGCAGTGGTCGAGGCAGCCCAAGAACCGGCGAAATTTAAATTTCTTTATCCATTAGAAGGGTCGATCAAAGAAAAGATCGAAGTGATTGCACGCGATGTTTACGGCGCGGATGGAGTTGACTATAGTCCGGATGCTGAAGAGCGCATCGCGGAATACACCCGCTTAGGATTTGACCGCCTGCCGGTCTGTATGGCAAAAACGCATTTGAGCTTAAGCCACGATCCTGAGTTGAAAGGTGTCCCCAAAGGTTTCCGCATTCCGATTCATGATATCCGCGCTTCAGTCGGGGCTGGATTTGTCTACCCGATTGCCGGCGCGATCAGTACCATGCCTGGGCTGCCGACCCGACCGGCTTTTTTTGATGTCGATATCGATCTTGACACCGGACAGGTTGTTGGTCTGTTTTAAACTGCTCAATTTGCTTTATCAGAGCGAAAAAAACCAGAATTGGTCAAATGCCAATTCTGGTTTTTGAATTATTCATCCAATTGATCTTTACGAATTAATCCACGTTCTAAAAAGTAAAACAGCAGCACAACGGCTGCCACAAATATGCCCACCAATAAATAAGGATTTACCCCGGTTAAATCAGGTAGGGTTTTGGGGCCGATATACCCAATTCGGGCAATTGCTGGAAAAACTTTGAGGTAAGTGATTCCGTAAACCAAAGCCCCTGCCAGCATACCCAGGATGCCAGAAACCAGATAATCGATTTTTCCTTCGCCGGACCCGGCGGCACAGGTGCCCGGTCAATAACCGGTGAGGGACATGCCGATGCCAAACACCAGCCCTCCGACCAGATTGCCCAGGATATAAGTCTCAGGAACGTTAGGAAACTCGATCCTCCCCAGTCCTTTCAGGATGTACAAGCCGATCATGGCAACCGTTAAAGCGGTGAGCATAAACTTAATCACGGTGAGGTTGGTGAAGCGGAAAACGCCCACAATGTTTGAGTAATGAGTCAGTCCGCCGCGGGCTAATGCAAAACCAAATACGATGCCGATCGGGATAGCTAACCAGGTGCTTTGATTCATACCGTCCTCAATATTTCTTCCGGTAAACGATCAGGGCGACCAGTATGCCGGAAGCAAACATTCCCGCCATAAAAATAAAAGCCGAGGGTGCCAGGAGCATTCCGCCGGATATTGCTAATCCGCTGGTACATCCACCGGCAATGCTGGCCCCGTACTGAATGATCATGCCCCCTAAAAAACCGATTACAAAACGCTTCCATTTTTGCGGGCCAAAGACCCTGTTCCATTTTTTATCGTCATTCCAGCGCAGGCGAAAAGTTCCGCTCAAGAGTGCTGAGGTCAAACCACCCAGGAACATCCCTGCCAGCAGCAGGACTTCCCAGGTGAGCAAACCTGGGGGAATGCGATAGTGAAAGTAAATATTATTTTCCGCAAAATCTGGCACGGCAGCGTTGAGGGTTGTACTGGCGATGGCGGCGATGCCACCGGATGCGCTGAGCAGATGATGGGCAGAAACCACCGCAAGGATGGCTACAAATCCCAAGAGCACTCCAGCTGCATAAGGAGACCAGGTTGGGTTTTGTATCTGGCTGATTACCCAGGTGATGTATCCGCGCTGATGCACGTGCCTGGCGCGTCGCCGCTGCTCATTCCAGGCTACATAGCTTCCCCCACCGCCGATCAGGGTGAAAAAGACAAGCGTCAGGGCTATGTTTACAGAATCCGCCGGGTTAGGGGGGAGAACCATTGTTGATGTTTCTGGCATCTCACGCGATTTGGTAGAACCAGGAAGCGGGATGGACAGTGGATCAAGGGGCAGGAAAGCGGGCCTGGTGTTGGCGGCGGAAACTGCCGTCTGAAGTGCCTGGTTAATGACGGCCGGATCATTGATGCCTAACTGGCTTGCATAACCCCTAAATTTCTCTTCCAGATCGTTTTGGTGACATTCCGCGCAATTGGAAGACATTTGTACCAGAGTCGCAGCCACTTTTATATGGGCGGTATTTTTGTCCAGCGATAGGCGGTTTCCGCCATGGCATTCTGCGCAGAAATCCACGAATGAATGCTGTATATGCCAATCCCCATCAAAATTAACAGGCTTTTGAGCCTGAACCTCATGGCACGTTTTGCATGATGAAGGTGTGCTGCATTGCGCAGACACCTTTCCTGGTGAAGAGAACCAGAGTCCGAAAGTCAAGATTGCTGATAGGCAGATTAAACTGTGAAATTTTAAAATAGTTGGTCTCATGACGAACTCGTATATACTGGACACATTTACTAAGATGTATCACAGTTAATCAAGCGTCAATAGTGAACGCTGTCACAAATAAACCCCGAGATATATCACCATTATTTCTTTGTCCATAAATCGTTGACCTTCAGGTGACCGTGTCACAAAAAGGCTTATAATCAATCCACATACATATCCCCACCAGGAGGTTGTGATGGACGCCTTTGAAAATGAGGCCGCATCGATTGATGTCGGTCAAAGATTGAGAATGTTACGAGATGAGCGGGGAATATCCATGCGAGCTCTTGCCAGACGCAGCGGGCTCTCAGCGAATGCATTAAGTATGATCGAGCGCGGATTGACTTCACCATCTGTCAGCACATTAACCAAGTTGGCGGGAGCTTTAGAGGTTCCGATTATGGCATTCTTCCGCCAGGAAAAACAGAAAGAAAAGATCGTGTTTTGTAAAGCAAACCAGCGTACGCGGGTTCCTTTCATGCGCGGCCTGTGGGAAGGGCTGGGTGGAGAACATTTTGTTGGTAGGATGGAAGCGTTTATGCTCACACTCGAAGCCGGTGGAACCAGTGGCCCGCACGGCATGCTGCATTCAGGTCATGAATTTGTTTTTTGCTTGAGAGGGCAGCTGGAGTATGATGTGGATGGGCAGCGTTTTTTGATTGAAGCCGGAGATTCTCTTATCTTTACAGCACAGAGCACTCACCGTTGGCGTAATCCGGGGCACAATGTAACCAACGCGATTATCGTGATCTCATCCTTTGAGGAGAATGAGCATCCCAGTGAATACCATATCGCATCCAGCGAAGCAGTAAACCTGGAATCAGATCAGGATAAGGACTGATGTATGACGCGAACTTCGCTTGATTTATTTCCAGTATCAACCAGGATTAATTCATTGGGCAGCCTGGAGATTGCCGGGCACGGTCTGGCAGAGTTAGCAGTGAAATGGGGGACTCCTTTGTATTTGTATGATGGGGAGACTATTTCTTCTCAGGTGCAGCTGCTGAAAGCGTTGTTGGACAAAAATTATCCTGGAAAGGTGGAAATCACCTATGCGGCCAAAGCGTATTTCTCGCGCGCGATGGCATCTCACCTTGAAAAAATGGGCCTGGGGGTAGATGTTGTCAGTATGGGTGAGTTGGAAGTTGCTCGTCTGGCCGGATTTACTGAAGAGAAAGTGCACCTGCATGGGAACAACAAATCACAGGCGGAATTAAAGGCAGCGGTTGATTGGGGCGTGCAGGCGATTGTGGTGGACAGCCTCGAAGAACTGAAGTATTTAGAGCAATTATGCGCCAGAGTAAAGAAAACGGCCCGCATCTGGCTGCGCATTACCCCTGGCCTGATGGTAGACACGCATGCCTACCGGCAGACGGCCCATCCGGCCAGCAAATTTGGGCTGCCGGTTGCCGATGGCCAGGCGGCTGAAGGCATCCGGCGTGCAAAAGCCAGCGAGTGGTTAGATTTAACGGGGCTGCATACCCACCTGGGTTCACAAGTTTTTGAAGTTGAGCCATATCAAAAAGCGGTGGAAATCCTTTTGGAACTGGCTGAGGCAGAAAATTGGATCCCAGACGAACTCAGCCCGGGTGGCGGGTGGGGCGTGCCGTACACTTTGGAGGACCCAGAGGAAAATCCTCAACCCTGGATAGAAACAATCACCCAGGCGATCCGGGTTGGCTGCTCACGCAGAGGATGGCCGCTGCCAAAATTAATCATCGAGCCGGGCCGGATGATCGTTGCCAGGGCTGGCGTTGTGGTATATACCATCGGCACCAGCAAAAAGGCAGCCGATGGGACATACTTTACATCTGTTGATGGGGGTATGGCAGATAATTTGCGTCCAGCCCTGTATCAGGCGCGCTATACAGCCATCCGGGTCGATCTACCCACCTCACCAGTGAGCCGCAAGACAACCCTGGTGGGAAAATTTTGTGAGACGGGCGACCGACTGATTGAAGAAGTATGGCTTCCTCCAGTAGACCGGGGCGATTATATTGCCATGCCCGTCGCTGGCGCTTACCATCTGGCAATGTCATCCAATTACAATCTTGCTCCGCGACCGGCGGTATTATGGTTAGAACCTGGTAAAGTTGAGGTTCTACAACCGCGCGAAGAACCGCACCTTCAGGGCTGGTGGATCGCATAATACTAAAAACGAGCGCTGCCCTTGAAAGAGCAGCGCTCGTTTTTAGAGGTTAAGCCAGCGTGCGGCCGCGGTCGGGATATCGGCCATTGGGCCAACACGCAATTTACAGGTTGGCAGCGACTCAATAAATGCCTTGCCGTAGCGCTTGGTAAGGACGCGGCGGTCCAGAATAACAACCACACCGCGATCAGATTGGGTGCGGATCAAACGGCCGAAACCCTGGCGAAAACGTAAAATAGCCTCTGGAAGGCTGTATTCATTGAAAGGGTCTTCGAAAGTCTCGGAACGCGCGGCTATGATTGGGTCGGAGGGGACATCGAACGGCAGTTTGACGATCACCAATACCGAGAGTGCCTCTCCGGGGATATCGACCCCTTCCCAGAAGGCGCGCGTACCAAGCAGCACGGCCTGGTCCGATTCGCGAAAATTCTCAAGCAGCGTGTTGGCCGAGGCACCCTCGCCCTGTTCATATACCTGAATATCATCCGCCCCCAGAGGGCCTGCAATAGAATTGGATGTTCGCTTAAGCTGGGCGTAGGAAGTGAACAGGACCAGCATGCGTCCATGGGTCGCTTTGGCGATGCGGATGATCGATTGTTCCACGGAACGCTGGAAATTGTTCGCGTCCGACGGTTCGGGAATATCGTTAACCAGGTATAGCAGTGCCGAAGTCTCGTAGTCGAACGGGGAACCGAGTGCAAGCTCATCGGCTGTTTCGGCATTCAAACGACTGCGAATGTAGTCAAATTCTCCGTGGGCCGTGAGGGTGGCTGAGGTCAAAATCAGACAGGCTTTTTCATTCCACAAAAACTTTTCCATTAATGGACCGATATGCAGCGGTGCAGCCTGAAGGGCTATCTGAGTATTTTGGGATTTAATTTCTGCCCAATAAATCAGATTCATCTGCGCATCGTTGACCAGTCCCTGCATGTTTGTGCGCGCTTCACTCAAACGGCGATGGATATCCGCCAGGCTTCCTTGCAGGTCTTGCAGTTCTTCCGGAAGGTTATCGCCGTCATTACCAATTGATTTGTGTAAATCTGCCACCAGGTTGAGCAGCAATCCGGAAGTCTCACTGGCTGCATCCCAGGTGATTTCTACATCGGTCCAAATGGGCAGGGTACGGGTGGCAGGAATGATGCGCTCTTGCTGACCATAAGAACTTACCGGGCGGCCATCCCTGCGCTCTTCGAGGAAAGAATCCACGGACCGGAAAAATTGAACGAAATCGTGCTCTAATCGGAATACCAGGTCCGTGGCGCGCTGGATGGCCTGGTGATAGGCGGCAAAATCTGAGGGTCGCAGCAGGTCTTTAGCGGCATTCAGCAGGCGTCCTAAGACGCCGCTGGAGGTTCCACCCATTTCGCGCAGCAGGCGCGCCAAATCTCCCTGGGTCGCGCGATAGCTCAGGGCATTGGTCGTTGCTGGCTCGAGGTGATGGGCTTCGTCTACGATCAGATAATCATACTCGGGGAGCACACGGCTGCCGGTCGCAACATCCGCCAGCAATAAAGCGTGGTTTACGATGATAATATGCGCGCTTTGTGCGGCTTGTTTGGATTGATAGAAAGGACAGCTTCCACCCGTACGGCTCATACAGACTTCAGCCTTGCAGCCTTCGTCTTCAGCCGAAATGCGCATCCATTTGTCGCGTTCTATGGGGCCGTTCAAATTGATCTCGGTGCGGTCACCGCTGCCATTCTGGTTCAGCCAGACCAGTACCTTTGCCAATACCCGCATTTCTTCAATTGATTCTGGTCCGCGCTGGCGCATAATCTCCAACCGGCGCGGACAGAGGTAGTTCGAGCGGCCTTTAAGTACGGTTGCACGCAGTTCGATACCCAATGCCTTGCATAAATCGGGGATGTCTTTCTTGATTAATTGATCCTGCAAGTTGATCGTGTTGGTCGAGATTACCACTCTTAGATCGTTCTCAGTGGACCAAATCGCCGCTGGCACCAGATATGCGAACGATTTGCCGGTTCCAGTACCAGCCTCGACCATCAGATGCTGCCCATAAGAGAGCGCATGGGTCACAGCGCGCATCATTTCAACTTGCTGAGGGCGCTGTTCGTAAGCGGAAAAAAAACGAGAAAATGGCCCGCCATATTCCAACAGGGCAGCAATTTCGTCGGGGTCAAGTGGAACCGGGGTTTCAACCGGTTTTAAAGGCGGCTGGAGTGCAACAGAGGGAAAATTAAAGGTTGATGCGTGGCTGCTGTGACCATCTGACTTGCTTTTTAAGGGCTGCTGCCAGCGGTCGCGGAGGATACGCGAAAAGAGCCAGTTGGCGCCCCAATCAAATGGTTCGCTTAACCGCACAAATTCCGCAATTAATTCAACTGGAAGCTCAAGCGCTTTTTCGTAGAGATGGGTATATAAAGCATGCGTACAACGCGCATCATCCAGGGCGCGGTGTGTTGCAGGAAGCAGGATACCCAGCTGTGAAGCCAACCCACCCAGATTATAACGGCTGGCGGTTGGCATTAACACAGAAGCCAATTCATATGTGTCTAAAAATTCGTTATCAAGAAGAATATTGCTGCGCTGCAGAAACGAGAGATCAAAGCGTACGGAATGGCCCAGTACGGGTGCATTGCCCACAAAATCTGCCAGTTCGTGAATAATTGAATTTAATGGCGGCGCATTGCGTACCATTTCGTTCGAAATCCCCGTTAAATTGGTGATCATGGTGGGAATGGGGCGGTTGGGATTAACCAGGGTTGTCCATTCGTCCTCTACACGATTTCCATTAAAGCGAACAGCACCGATTTCAGTGATGGCATCTTTTTGCAGATCAAGACCGGTTGTTTCAATATCCAGGGCAACGATAGAGGGCATAGATGCGATTATACCATTTGTTCTATCCCCATAATGTCAAAATAAATATGATATGATAGGTGGACACTCAAAGTACGATTGCAGCAAATTTTGATAGTGTGTCTATGATTGACACATTTCCAAGGAAAAGTTTTCAAAGTTAATGACCAGTTCCTACCCAATATAGTGGTTGAAAAGTCCTGGAACATATATTGCATCCTGTTCCAGGAGCATTGAGATTGTCGTTATTAATAGGGAGTGAAGGATGGACAGGCAGAAACTAGTCAAATATATCAGCATATTCGTTTTAATCGCAATCCTGGCGATCCAAAAACCTGTGCTTTCGCAAGCCAAAAGCCGCTTGTTTGCCCCTTTGTTAGCGGATACCTGGACAGGATACGTTCCGCTCATTAATATGGCACCTGAACCCACCCCAACTTCCATTCCTACCGAAGTGCCGCTTCCACCGGGTATACCACCGGCGTATTCATCCAGTATCTATATGCTGACCGTGGATGGTACTCATTTATATAACTATGGCTGCCAGTTGGGCTTAAAGGACAAGGCCCTTCCTGGTGTGCAGAATACGATCGTAATTCTAGACTTTGGTTCACCTGTTATTACAAATAATCAATATGGAGCCGACTTATTCTGGATGGCAGCCGTAAACATTACCCAGATAAAAGCGGCTGTAGAAAACTTTGGCCGCGGATATTATTTGTGTTCAGACACCGATCAAAGTTCGCAGATCTATGTCGGCATTGGTACGACAAATTATGAATACACTCATAGTTGGTCAACCGCCACGGCTCGGGGACACGGTCTTGCCTGGGCTCAAATGGTCAATGATGTGAATTATTGGCTGGTCACGAATGGTTACTCCAGCCAGGTTCACGCGGTTGGCGCCGTGGATATCGAACTCTCATGGAGTTCTGTTGCATTTGCCAGGGCGTGGATCGATGGTTACGATGCGGTCAATCTATATGATTATTATGATTTTGGCACCGCCGAAGGCTGCGCGACCCGGTCAGATCCCAATCGGGTCACCTGTGGAAATGGTTGGACTCGGGAGGACGTGTGGTATAAGGCGTATGGTACCCGCCCAGCGTTTCCGCTGCCAGAAATCTACAACACCCATGGATTAAACGCCGAACAATGGGCTTTGATCAGCCTGTATTCAGTCAATACTCGCGGCTACAAGGTTGAATTTCACGGCGTGCTTACCCAGTGGCAGGCCTGCCAGCAGGCCAGCGCCAGCCAATGTTACCAGGTGGATAATTTGCCTGCTACTGGCTGGCTGCAGCTTTACAATGAGCTTTCCCGCGATGCGCGTACATATTATTCCCCTCGCTGGTTATCGGATATGTTATGGGGTTATAGCATTGCCGCCGATTTACCCACGTCAGCCAAGGGGCCTGAACCGGTTCAAGCCCAGCCGCAGGCATCCCTCCCACAGCAAACCGTCGATTCTTTGCAGAAAGCTCTGCAGGATCCCGCTGTCGATACCCAGATGAAAGACAGCCTTCAGGAAAAAATAACAAACGCCAAACGTATCCTGAGCGATACTGAAATCGGGTTGGCGAACCCCGCTGTGAAAGACCCTGCCCTGGCTCCAGCCGCACCGAATGTCAGTGATACCGGTTTCCAGATCGGGATATTTGACGGACCCGGTGGGATGATCCACTCCTGGGAAGGCAGCATGATCAATCACTGGCAGGATAGTGTCGATAGTGAATATGTGCTGGTTTCTGCTGGGGTCAGCGTTGAAGACCCCGCCCAGGGATTGGTCATGGTTGTGCGTGTCTCAGGCAACCGGCAAAATTTTAGCCGCAACTTTTATCAGACGCCGGTAAAAGGTGGGGCAGTAAAGGTGATTGATGCGAACGGCACTGACATAATATTACAGGCCGCAAATGGCGACCAGATTACTTTCGATGTAACGACCAATCAATTTAAATAGCCGGTTACGGAATACATTTAAAATAAGAAATTAAACAAGAAAATGGGCTGTGATCAGCCCATTTTCTTGTTTTAAACGACAGGTTGTTATTTGATATCGGGATACTGAGGTGGCGGTCCCTGCACAGGCGGATATTGTGGGGCATCAGCGATTGGTTGATATGCTTTGGGTACGGGCTGGCGACGCTTGATCAACCGCCAGATCCAACGTCCAGGGAAATAGAGCACCAGGCCAATTGGGAGGAAGAATAGGACAATCCAGATCAGAGCCCCGCCTAAAAATTTTCCAACATCGATCAAAGACTGAATGGCATTGCGCATTTCGCCGACTGGTTCCCAGCCACCAATCGAAATTGGGGCGATGCCTGCCTTCGATAATAATGAAACACTGATCGAGGAGAGGGCGGCGGATTCCTCGTAATATTTCATCTTGCCCTTGATCTGTTCGATTTGCTGGCGGATATCTGTCAGGCGGGTGAATACATTCAGTACATCCTCCGTCTTTGTCGCAGAATCCTGGATGCGCTGGAGCTGGACTTCGGTATTTTGCAGGTTGGTTAATTGCGACTGCAGGTCGACGTAATCCGATGTGATATCGTCGCCGGTTACATTTTCCGAACGAATATCCTGGGCAGGATCGTTGGTCAGTTTTCGAATCAAGGCCAGGGCTTCATCCAACCTTTCGGCGGGCACACGGACTGCTACCGTCGCCTGGGGGACCTCAACACCGTTTTCCGCTGTGGTTTTAAAGGACCTGGATGAAACGACATACCCTTCCATCTGGTTGGCCATTTCCATGATGGTCGCCATACTGGCGAAGGGATCATCGACCACGATAATTAATTCGGCGTTCTTGATTACCAGGCGAGTCACGTCTGCCGATTTTTGCTGTCCAGTGCTTATCTCCGGAGCCGGGGCGCCGGCGCCATCATAATCTGCCCGATTAGCTGATGCAGATGGGTCCATTGGCGACAATGATTGAGCAGGAGCCTGGGTGGCAGCGGTGGCGCAGGCAGATAAAATAATCGCCAGGATCATGATTAAGAAAAAGGCTGATTTACGCTTCATGTTCTCCTCCGGGACAAAGCAAGTGCAGGTGACAAATAGGTTGATTGTGTTAACAATAGGACGAGTATGGAAGCGTAAAGTTCCCTATTACCAGCCTTCTTCCAGGCGATGGACGAGCCGTGAGGGGAGACCAGCCAGGCGCATGCGGTTCTGTACACTCTTGACATCATATGCAATGCGATGCGAGTGCCAGGTCCTGGATTCAGGGTTATATATCGCATAAGCCGCTCGGGGATCGTGATCACGCGGTTGGCCGACTGATCCGGGATTTAAAAGCATGCGACCTTCGACAAGAATACCTTCCCCATCTTTAACCAATTCACCGATCATTTCATCTTGATTCTCAGGTTTTTGGAAGATAAGCGGGATATGCGTATGGCCGATACAGCATACATCTGTATTGAAATAAGCCAGGTTTTCATAAGCAGAAACCGGATCCAATAAATATTCCCATACAGGGCTGCGCGGGCTGCCATGGGTCAGGGTAACCGAGTCGATGATAGCTCGTTCCGGCAAACCGAGTAAAAACTTACGGTTGTCATCGTTGATTACATTTTGCGTCCAATGGGCAGAGGACCTGGCTTCACGATTAAAGGTGTTTAGATCTATATTGCCCAGGGCGGCAGCGTCATGATTGCCAATCAGACAGGTCAGCTTGGGCAGCTCACGCAAGCGTACAATGCACTCATTAGGGTCAGGACCATACCCTACAGTGTCCCCAAGGCACCAAACTTCATCATAATCCCCGGCAGATTGCAGTACGGCATCAAAAGCAGTTATGTTGGCGTGGATGTCAGAGATAACTAATATTCGCATAGAATTTATTTTGTGTGATACTCCAATTCCCAATGATTGGGGGAAGCTTGGGTAAGATCAGAGGAAAGACCTACCATAATAATCCAGCTTTTTCCTGGTTTTAGAGGCATCTGTGCGCCCCATGAATTCTTAAAGATGAAAGGTTTATCTGTACCATTCGCCTGCCATGTTCCTTCGACGGAGACGCCATCTCGAAAAAAAACGGCTTTTTGTCCTTTGGCGTTGCCATCGAGTTCCATATCAAACATTGTAGGCAGAAGTTCAGTATAACGAGTATACAGGATGATTACATTTTCGAAAGCTAATTGTAGGCCCGTATTTCGATCGATGAGCGGTATCTGCACAAAATTCTCGGGGTCTTGTGCTTGTTCAATCCAACGCAAGTAAGTCTGACTGGCAGGGTCATAACGCCATTCTCCGCGATTTTCTGGTCCAAACATGACGCCAAGAAAGGTTCCTGGCTGGCTATTTATCGGCAGGCGGTTATCAAATAACATGCCTCTTAAATCGGGTTGGCTGTTATCAATATGATTTTCTATCGCAAATTGGGTAGTCGCCGCTGAATTTACAAACACCCCTTCAATGGTATGGGTATCTTTTCCGCAAATCGGCGGACAGGGTGCATCATCAAAGGTGATGGCGCGATTGCCCAGGCGGTCTACCAGCACCCGATCTACTCTGGGATCTGCGTTCCCATAGACGAGAATTCCACCATAATCACGGGTTAATGGGGCGTCTACCAGCCTGCCAGAACGCAGTGGGCCAATTTTTTCAGAATCCTGGCTGTAATAGACTGCCACAAAGCGGTTCTCGTATTCGCCGATGTAGTATTCAAATACCAGGTCCGCTGCAGACAACCCGGCATGCGGCCGTCCGGTGCGAGGAAAATTTGATACTTTGACAACAATCGGGCGGCGTTTGAGAATATCCGGATCGGCGACCTTCAGGCCGGTAAGAGGGTCAAAATCCGGGGCGAAATTTACCGCTCCCATGATAACCGGGGTAGGTGTGCCAGTGGGAAATGGGGTCCCTGTGGGGGCCAGTGTTGGCGGAAGGGGCGGTGTGGTGGAGGGAGACGGGACAAGGGTCGCAAATGCAGGCCATGGTGTAAAAGTCTGTGTAGGTGTCAGGGTTGGCTCTGAAGCTAAAGTCAGGGTCGGCGTGGGAATGAAATACTGTTGTAAAGTTTGGCAGCTTGAAATACAAACGGCCATAACCAGTAAGGGGATTATCTTATTTCTGAGAACCATGTTTCAATTCGATGGATCAGGTTTTGTGCAACCAGCTCTTTGGTCAATAGGGGGAGTTCTTCGATGCGCCCGTCAGCATAAAGAAAGGTCGCTTTGATGTTGGAAGAGTCAAAGCTGGTTTCTGGTCCGCTAACGTCGTTAACCACCATCAGGTCACAATGCTTGGCCTGGAGTTTCGCATTTGCATTCGGGATGACATCCTGCGTCTCATCGACAAAGCCAATCAAGTGCTCGGGTGTGCCAGTTTTAGCCTGTCTGGCAGCCACCTCTGCCAGGATATCGACTGTAGGCTCGAAATCGATCTGCGGGATTCCAGATACCTTTTTGATTTTCTGATCAGAGGAATGCACCGGCCGAAAATCTGCCACGGATGCTGCCATGATGAGCGCATAACAGCCGTTAATTTCATCCATAACGGCCGAATTCATCTCATTCGCCGTGCGCACGGAGACTTTTTTGACGCCAAAGGGGGAGGACAGAGGGGTCGGTGCGGAGATTAAAACGACGTCTGCGCCGTTGTCCAGGCCAGCCTGGGCAATGGCATAGCCCAACCGGCCTACTGAGCGGCCAACGATCGTCCGTACCGGATCAATCGGTTCCTGGGTACTGCCGGCTGTGACTATGATTTTCTTGCCCGCCATGTGGCCCTTGCGGCTGAGGATGTAGCGTATTTGGGGAAGAATTTCAGATGGTTCTACCATGCAGCCGATGCCTGCCCAACCTGAAACCAGGCGGCCCTCGGTGGGGCCTAGAAAGGTAACCCCACGATCCTTTAAAATCTTGACATTCTCGACCGTCGCAGGATGCTCGTACATGCCTGAATCCATGGCAGGGGCAATCACAATCGGGCACTGCGCTGCCAACATGGTCAGGGTTAACAGATTATCGGCTATACCATGTGCGAGTTTGGCAATTGTGTTGGCAGTGGCCGGGGCAATCAGTGCAAGATCGGCGGAGCGGGCCAGTTCAATATGCGGCGTATGGTCATCACCCTCCCAGAAGCCTGCGTCGGTAAAAACCTGGCGCGCGGTAACCGTCTGAAAGGTAAGCGGAGATACGAACCGGGCAGCATTTTCTGTCATTACAGTATCTACGAGTGCCCCGAAACTGTAAAGAAGGGCAGCCAGGTCCGCTGCCTGATAAGCAGCGATCGATCCGGTAACTCCTAGTAGAATTTTTTTATCCTCGAAGGGTGTGACCATGCCACTTCCTCATCCATGGGCAGGATTAGTTGGCTTAACTGATTCTGATTAACAGGTCCTATTGTAGAAAACTGCGCGTTGCTTCAATAATTTCTGCCGAATAATCAAACCGGTTAAAGGCCGGCATAATGTAAATTCCCTGGGTGAATTGCTGCAACTGCTGAATTAATTCTACCGCAATATTAATGCCCGTGCGAGCACCTTTATCACCGGCACGCGCCATACGATCCAGTATCGATTGGGGAATGGAGATTCCGGGCACTTCCTGCGACAGGAAAGCGGCATGGCGCGTACTGGCCAACGGCAGAATACCAATCAGAACGGGCACGTTTAAAGGTCCGAACTCAGACTGGTAGCGTTCCAGAAAAGTTTGCAATAATTTTGCATCGTACAGAGGCTGTGTGAGCAGGAAATCTGCTCCCGCCCGAAGTTTTCGACGCAAGGTTTTGATCTCACCAGCCAGATCGGGAGGGTTCAGGTTTAATGCGGCCCCAACATAGAACGAAGTCGGTTGGCCAATATTGACCCCGGCATGGTCCACGCCGGTATTAAATCCCTGCTTGATGAGTTTGATTAAGCCGGAGGGTACCAGGTCGTAATTATCGGTGGCATTGGGATAATCTCCGATGGATGTCGGGTCGCCCATGACCACGAACACATTGCGCACATCCAGGGCATGGGCAGCAAGCAAGTCTCCCTGAACCCGTAACAGGTTGCGGCCTCGCGTCGGAAAATGCAGCACAGTCTCAACACCGATCTGACGCTGGATCAAAGAGCAGACCGCCCAGGGACTCATGCGCATGCGCGCCATGGGGCTGTCGGCTACATCGATCACATCAGCGCCTGATTCTGCCAGCAAGCTGGCTCCGGCCAACAGTTTATGGGTGGAAAGACCCCTGGGAGGATCCATTTCGACGGCAATGACAAATCGCCCAGTGGCAAGTTTTTGGGCGAACCCGGTTGGTTGCAGGCTGTTAGGAATGAGATCTTCTTGCTCGGTAGTAGAAAGGTGAATGCTGCTATTAATTTGTTCGATGGATGTGTTATCGATGGCCCTGGCGATTGAACGGATATGCTCAGGCGTTGTGCCGCAGCATCCGCCAATCACGCGGGCGCCAGCTTGCCAGAAAGATAGGGCGTAATCTCCAAAATATTCAGGCGCGGCCGGGTATTTTATCCTGCCGCCCACCTGTTCAGGCCAGCCAGCATTGGGCATCACAGAAAATTGGCCTTCGGGAACAGCCTGGTGCATTTGTTTGAGGATACGCAGCAGCTGGTTAGGTCCTCCGGAACAATTGATGCCAATCAGGTTGGCTCCAAATTCGTGAATTTTTAAGGCCACTTTCGCCGGATCATCACCTAACAGGGTGCGGTCGTCGCGCGTGAAAGTCATCGAGGCTACAATTGGAATTTCGGGACAGCATTCATGGGCTGCCTGGATGGCTTCGTTAACTTCAAACAGATCCGTCATGGTTTCGATAATCAGCAGATCGATGCCGGCTTTTACCAATGCCGCGATCTGTTCGCGAAAAGCTGAGCGGGCCTCTTCCGGCTGTACCCGGCCGAAAGGCGCCAGGCGCACCCCTAAGGGTCCGATATCGCCGGCAATTAAGACCGGTTTGAAAGACGCCAAAATAATGCGGCGGGCTAATTCGACCCCGGCAGCATTGATGTCCGCGACCCGATCCTCCAATCCATGCCGGGTCAGTTTATAACGGTTCGCGCCAAAGGTATTGGTCTGGATGATCTGGGATCCGGCATCAATATATTCGTGGTGGATCTCGGCAACCAGAGCTGGATTTTTGAGATTGAGCTCGTCAAAGCAATCGTCAAAGCCTACCCCGCGTTGGTTCAGGATCGTTCCCATGGCCCCGTCTGATAGGATCGGACGGGAAGCGGCGAGCAAAGTTGAAAAATTATTGTTATCCATATTTTATCTGGTCAACTGTTCGACCCGGGTTTGCCCGATATTAAAATACTTTGCTTCAGGATGGTGAATGATGATCGCTGCAGTTGATTGCTCCGGCACCAATTGGTATGCGGGGGTCAGGGTCATTCCCAATTCGCTTTCAGCAGGGAGAAGTTGAAAAACCAGGGTGTGGTCTTCCAATTCGGGAATGGCTGGATATCCCCATGAATATCGTTTGCCCTGGTCTTCGGCCAAATTTAACTCCCGGCGGATGTGCTGGTGCAAATAATTGGCACAGGCTTCTGCCGTCTGCACGGCTAAACCGTGCATGAAATAAGCCTCACTATATTCACCGGCATCCTGCATTTCGTTGAAGCGCCGGGTGGCTTCCTGTCCAACCGTAACCACCTGAAATGCAGCCACATCCATCTGCCCGGAATCGACCGGAGCAAAGTAATCGGCCAGGCATAAAAAATCGCCCGAGGGCTGGCGAGGAAAATTAAAGCGTGCCAGCTCGGCCGGGGACCCAGCTTGAACCGATCCGGGTTCGTAAATGATCAGGGAATTGCCTTCGGATTGGGCCGGCCAGTAGCCGTAAACGCCCTGAGGTTGCAGCCAGCCCTCTGCGAGTGCCTGACGGCGCATTTCTACCAGGCGGCGCTCATAAACCGCCTGGAGCTCTTCCCAGGCTTCACCATGCGTATTTTTTGCGCCCCAGGAAAGGCGAAACAGTTCATTCTTCGCCAGATGCTGGAAAACGGCATCCAGAGGCATTGAATGAACCACTCTCGGTCCCCAGGATGGTGGGCGCGGGATGAATTTTGCGGGTGGAACTGTCGAATGCTGACCGGTCGGGGCTGATTTCGTCGTCTGAATTACGCGCCCCAATTCTTTCTCAGAATCGCGGCGGTTTTGCGAGACCAGCTCTTTCCGATTTTCGGGTTGAATCAGGGCATCCATCGTTGAAAGACCTTCAAAGGCGTCTTTGCAGTAATAGACACCCGCCTCGTAGAATTCATCCTGATCGGTGAGCAGGATCCGGCGTCCGAAGCGGCGGTTGATCGCTGCCCCGCCGATTAATACCGGGATATTCAGTTTGCGCCGGTGAAGTTCATTGACGATCAAAGGCATCTGTTTACTGGTAGAAACCAGAAGGGCGCTCAATCCGATTGCATCTGCATTGGCTTCAACCGCTTTGGATATGATCGTTTCAGCCGGCACCTGTTTGCCCAGATCGATGACTGTATAGCCGTTATTCGAAAGGATGGTTTTCACCAGATTCTTACCGATATCGTGTACATCTCCGTAAACGGTAGCCAATACGATGGTACCCTTGGTGACACCTTCTTTTCGTTCCAGAAACTGCTCGACATGACTGACGGCCTTTTTCATGACCTCCGCGGATTGCAGCACGAACGGGAGGATCAGTTCACCGGCCCCGAATTTATCCCCCACTTCTTTCATAGCGGGTAAGAGCACGGTATTTAGAATTTTAACCGCGACCTGGGGCCATTCCTGACGGGGGCTTTGCTGTAGGATTTCATCCAAATCGGCCTCGATCCCATCCTTCATCCTGAGCAAAATCCGTTTATGAACGCGCTGTTCAGGGGATAAACCTGTCAGGGAAGTTTCTGATTTGGTTTTGTTTTTTGCGATCGGCCCGGATGCTTCAAAGTGGTTGATCAGGTGGGTCAACGCATCCGGTTGGCGGTTGAATATCAAGTCCTCCACCAGCGTACGAAGTTGGGCGGGGATCTCTGCGTAGGGGGTGATTTGGGCCGGGTTGACGATTGCCATATCCAGGCCCGCCTGCACGCAGTGGTAAAGCATGACCGAGTTAATCACCATGCGCGCCGCCGGGGATAATCCAAAAGATACATTACTTACACCCAGGGAAGTTAAAACGCCTGGCAGATGCGTTTTTATCAGACGGATGCCTTCAATTGTTTCCACGGCAGATTGGCTGAATTCGGGGTCGCCTGTCGCCAGGGTGAATGTCAGGGCATCGAAAACCAGGTCGCCCGGTTTCATGCCATATTCGCGGGTCGCAATGTCGTGGATTCGCTGCGCAATTTCGAGCTTACGTTCGCGAGTTTTTGCCATGCCCTGCTCGTCGATGGTCAGACAGATGACCGCGGCGTTGTATTTCCGGGCCAGGCCCAGAATGATGTCCGCTTTTGCCCGTCCACCCTCGAGGTGGGTAGAGTTGATCAGGCAGCGACCAGGCGCAGTCTGCAGCGCGGTCTCGATTACATCGATTTCAGTGGAATCAATCACCAGAGGGGAACGCACAACCGGGGATAATTTTTTCACCAATTTGCGCATCGTTTCGGTTTCATCGCTGCGTTCGGTGAGCGCCACGCATAGATCCAATCCATGTGCGCCTGAGTTCACCTGCTGGCGAGCGATACTCAGTGCGCCGTCGAAATCCTGATTCAGAATTACCTGTTTAAATTTTGCCGAACCCTGGGTGTTGCAGCGCTCCCCGATTAGAAATGGCCTGGGCTCCTGGAACATGGCGGTTGCTTGAACGGCGGAAGCCAGGCGGGGGGAACTATAAGTAGGCCGAGGTTCAGAAGAGTGGTCGTGCAGGCGGTTAACCAGCTTCTGCAGATGAACCGGGGTGGTGCCGCAGCAACCGCCGACGATATTGATATGGTATTTTTCCACGTATTCTGACAGCGTTTCGGCAAACGGTTCCGGCTCTAACGGATAAACAGCCTGCCCATCCACATTCAACGGAAGTCCGGCGTTCGGGATGCAAGAAACCGGTATGGTTGAGAGTTCACCCAAATAACGGATGGGTTCGCGCATGTAATCCGGTCCGGTCGAGCAATTAAGCCCGATGGCGGCAATTCCCATCCCCTCCAGGGTTGCCAGTACTGCCGAAATATCTGTTCCCAGGAGCATGCGCCCGGTGGTATCCAGGGTGACCTGGGCCTGGATGGGCAGCACAATGCCGGTCTCGGTAAATGCTTTTTGGATCCCACTAATGGCAGCTTTTACTTCCAGGATATCCTGAGAAGTCTCGATCAGCAGCAAGTCCACCCCGCCTTTCACCAGACCGAGTGCCTGCTCATAAAAAATCTCCAGGAGGCCTTCATAATCAATATTCGACATTTCCGGGTCATCCAGCGATGGCAGCTTGCCGGATGGGCCGATTGAACCGGCCACAAAGCGTTTTTGACCGCTTGATTGCGTATATTCATCGGCTAACCGGCGCGCTAACCGGGCGCCAGCCTGATTTATCTCCAGAGTCCTATCGCCCAGCCCATATTCCGCCAATGTAAGCCGGTTGGCACGAAATGTGCAGGTTTCAATGACATCGACACCAACTTCCAGAAAAGACCGGTGGACTTTTTCCACTGCTTCAGGATAGCTGATCACCAAAAAATCATTGCAGCCAAAGGTTTTCTCGCCACCAAATTGTTCAGCTGTTAAATTTTGTGTTTGCAGATTGGTGCCCATCGCTCCATCAAAAATGAGCACACGCTGCTCCAGGGCATCCAGGTAACTTCGATTTGTGTAGGGTATGTTGGGCATGGCGCCTCCCTTTTTGTGCCCATCGGCAGATGGGAAAATAGCAATCCTTAAAAAAACATTCCTCTCGTAAAATGAGAGGACCGCATCGATACCCTCATCTTCCAGGATCTTCATAGATCCTGCCGGAATTGGCACCAACTTCTCAGAGCGGTTGCCGAGGTTTCGCAGGGCCGGTTCCCTCCACCTCTCTTGATGAGCTGCCCGGATTTGCCGGGTACCTTTTTGGATTTTGAAAATATTACCATAATTGTAATTTAAATGCAAACTTGCGCTCTTTGTAGAAAATGTTACGAAAATAAAAAAGGTTAGGATATAATCATTTCTGGAGGCCTATCTGTGGAAACGTCAAAATTTCCTCCTTTCTTCCCGATCTTAATATCTGGTATTGTCCTGGGAGCGGCCGGTTGGGCGGGCCTGGCATATATTGTCCTGGAAACAGATCCGGAATTAGGATTCCGTTGGTTATTTTTCTTTTTTGCTATGCTGGCCCTCAGCGGAACTGCATTGCCAGTGGTCGGTTTTCTTAACCGCCGGTTTCCTACCAATCCGGCAGCCGATGAAGGTGTGCTGCTGCGCCAATCGGTCTGGTTTGGCATTTACGGCTGCGTACTAATCTGGCTGCAGCAAGGACGGATCTTAAACGGGGTGATCGCCTTTTTTTTGGCAGTCGGTTTGATTCTGGTCGAGATTTTCCTGCGTATGGGCGAACGAGCTCGCTGGCAGCCTGCCAAGGAGCAGGAGAATGAGTGATCGCCGGAGCATACCGGCGGTAGATAGCTTACTGCAGACTCACCAGGCGGCTGTGTTAGTGGCGACGTTTGGCCGACCGCTTACTCTGGCTGCGATTCGCACGACTTTGGATCAATTGAGAAAAAAGCTCGTAGATGGCGACAGCCTTCCCGATCGAAATGGCATCTTAGATCAGGTGCAAATCGAGCTGGAATCCTGGCTCGAACCGACTTTGATCCCGGTGATTAATGCCACCGGGGTCATTTTACATACCAATTTGGGCCGGGCGCCGCTCAGCCAGGCGGCGATAGATGCGATAAGCCATCTGGCAACCGGGTATTCGACCCTGGAATATGATATATCCCGCGGTGCGCGAGGTTCCCGTGCTGTGCATGCCGAAGCATTGCTGACCCGCCTGACCGGCGCAGAAGCAGCGCTTGTGGTTAATAATAATGCCGCAGCGGTCCTTCTGACCCTTTCCGCCCTGGCTAAAGGGAAAAGGGTGATTATCTCTCGTTCGCAACTGGTTGAAATTGGCGGTGGCTTCCGTGTGCCGGATGTGATGAAGCAAAGCGGGGCCAAATTGTTTGAAATTGGCACGACCAATAAAGTCCATATGCATGATTATGAGCAGGCTTTGCTGGAACCGGCTGCATTGGTGATGCGCGCCCATCAATCCAATTTTAAATTGGTCGGTTTTACCAGTGAACCTGAACTATATGAACTCGCAGCCGCAGCTCATCAGGCCAATGTGCCCTTAATGGATGACCTGGGATCGGGAAGCCTGCTCGATACGGCTAAATATGGCCTGGCCCACGAGCCAACCGTCCAGGAATTGATGTCGGCAGGGGCCGATATTATTTGCTTTTCGGGTGATAAACTCCTGGGTGGGCCGCAAGCAGGTATCATCATTGGGCGGAAAGAACTGCTGCGGAAAATTGCCAGGCATCCGCTGGCACGGGCCGTACGGGCCGATAAACTTTGCCTGGCAGCACTTGCGGCAACCTTGCTGCATTATTTAAAAGACGAAGCTGAACGAGAAATTCCGATCTGGCAAATGATTTCCAAGACACCTGAACAAATAAAAGCTCGGACAGAATATTGGCGTAAAAATGTGGGTTGTGGAACGATTACTGAAGGTAGATCTACCGTTGGCGGTGGGTCCTTACCGGAAGAGACCATGCCAACTTTCCTGCTCGCAATTGAGGTCCCGCAGCCAAACAAATTCCTGACAAAACTGCGCACAATGAGCCCACCCGTAATTGCGCGGATTGAGGAAGATCGGGTTGTTCTCGATCCGCGTACGGTGATGGCCGAACAGGAGGGCGCTTTGTTGGTGGCGGTAAAAAATGCTTTAGGAAAGGTATAAACCAGACTATGAAATCTGATATCGATTCTTTGATGAAAGCTAACCAGTTGGATGCAATCTGGGTGATGGGCAGCGGGCAGCACAACCCGGCAATGGTTTATCTGACCGGAGGCGGCCATCTGACAAGTGCCGATCTGATCAAACCGATGGGGCAAGCGGCAACTCTTTTTCACGCCCCAATGGAGCGGGATGAAGCTGCAAAGTCTAAATTGAAAACCCGCAGTTATTCAAATTATTCTATCAATGGGCTGTTGAAAGAGACTAAAGGTGATCTTTTCATGGCCGGTGTTATCCGGTATCAAAGAATGCTGCAAGATGCCGGAGTTACTTCTGGACGGGTCGCCATATACGGAAAAGTGGAATTAGGCCCTACTTTCGATATGTTAAACGCCTTGATGCAGTTAATACCTGACTTAGATCTGGTCGGGTACCAGAAGCAAGACGTCCTGTCGGCTGCTATGATGACCAAGGATGTGACTGAAATCGAACGGATTCGGCAGATGGGCAAGATCACGACCGGTGTAGTTGGCCGGACAGCCGATTACTTATGCGGGCAGGCGGTTAAGAATGGCATGCTGGTTAAGCCTGGTGGCGAGCCACTCACCATCGGGGATGTAAAAAGCAAAATCAATCTTTGGCTGGCAGAAGCGGGAGCAGAGAACCCGGAGGGAACCATTTTTGCCATCGGGCGGGATGCGGGTGTGCCGCATTCCAGTGGCTCTCCAAAGGATGCCGTGCGATTGGGGCAGACGATTGTTTTCGACATCTTCCCTTGCGAACAAGGCGGTGGATATTATTATGATTTCACCCGCACCTGGTGTCTGGGGTACGCACCGGACGAGGTGCTGAGCCTGTACGAACAGGTTAAATCAGTATATCAGCAAGTGATGAATGCCCTGGAGATCAACACTTCGTATAAAAAATACCAGCAAATGACCTGTAATCTTTTCCAGAAACAAGGACATCCCACTGTTCAGGAAGCACCAGAGACCGACCGGGGTTATGTGCACAGCCTGGGGCACGGATTAGGCCTGAAGGTCCATGAGAGGCCATTTTCTGGCATGACCGCCCTGGCTGAAGATTTGCTGATCCCTGGGGTAGTCGCGACGATCGAACCTGGGTTATACTATCCGGAACGAGGAATGGGAGTACGCCTGGAAGATACAATTGTAGTGACCGCAGATGGCAAATTTGAAATCCCGGCCCCATACCCGTTGGATTTAGTACTGCCGGTAAAGCAATAAAAGTGGTGGTGGCCCCCTGGGATCCGAGGTTTTTTCCAAAACCCCAGTGGAAGAGTTAAGGAAAGAGGTAAGTCTATGAGCCCACGCGAGAAAGAATTTCCGCCAGCCAGAATTCTAGGGATTGAGTCTTCCTGTGATGAAACCGCAGCCGCTGTTATCGAGAATGGGCGGTTATTGGTATCCAATGTTGTCGCATCACAGGTTGAAGTCCATGCGAAATACGGGGGCGTTTTTCCAGAAGTAGCTTCAAGGCAGCACGTTAAAACGATCTATGCAGTCATCGAAGAGGCATTGCAGCAGGCGCATATGACCCTGGAGGAAATCGATGCTATCGCCGCCACGCGCGGACCAGGCCTGGCCGGGTCTCTGGTGGTGGGCATGAACATGGCCAAAGGCATGGCCTTAGCGGGGAATAAACCTTTGATTGGGGTAAATCATCTGGAAGGTCACATTTATTCGGCCTGGGTTTATCGCAATGACACAACCCCAGTTCCCCCGGCGCCAAAATTTCCATTAATGGCGCTGTTGGTATCGGGTGGGCACACAGAATTGAATCTGATCACCGATCACCTGACTTACCAACGATTGGGGGGGACGGTGGACGACGCTGCCGGTGAGGCATTTGACAAAGTAGCCCGTTTATTGGGCTTGCCATATCCAGGCGGACCCTCGATTTAAAAAGTGGCCATGAAAGGCAATTCAAAAGCATTTAATTTTCCGCGGGCGTGGATGGAAGGCACCTGGAATTTTTCCTTCAGCGGATTAAAGACTGCCGTATTGAGAGTGGTGCGTCAATTCGAAGATAGCAACCGGCCGCTGCCAGTGGAAGATCTCGCGGCAAGTTTTCAAGCCTCGGTTGTCGATGTACTATTTACCAAAACAATAAAAGCAGCGCAAGCAATGAAGGCCAAACAAATACTGGTTGCCGGCGGAGTCTCGGCCAATAAACCCTTACGTGATATTTTTCAGGAACAGATAGATTTTCCGGTTCATATTCCTCCGTTATATTTATGTACGGATAATGCCGCAATGATTGCCTCTGCCGGTTATTTCCGTCATTCGAAGGACCTTCATGATACTTTAGACATGGATGTGCTGCCAACCTGGCCGCTTTCATAATATCGGCGGAACTTTTTAATTGGAACTGCATCTAAATGGATAGTAAAGCACAAAACCTGGCCGAGTTCGACCTGGAATCTCTTCGAGCTGGTAATCGCGCAGAATTTGCGCGTCTGGTAGAGAGCACTTCTAACCAGATTTATCGTCTGGGATTGAAAATGCTCAATAACAGCGAAGATGCCGAAGATATGCTGCAAGAAACATATATGAAAGCTCTGCGGGCTCTTCCAAGATTTGAAGGCCGTTCCAGTCTGACAACCTGGTTGTACCGGATCGCCGTCAACGAATCGTTAATGATCCTGCGCAAACGCCGCCCGGTGGTTCCGGTTGAAGATGAAAACCTTGATAATGATGAGGGGTTGGCCGAACCAGTTCAGATCGTAGATTTTAGTTTTATGCCGGAGAGCGAAATGATGGCTGGCGAGGCGAAGCATTTCCTGGATAACGCAGTCCAAAAATTGAACCCGGGTTTGCGAGCGGTGTTTTTGCTGCGGGATGTCGAAGGATTATCGATAAGGGAAACGGCCGAGGCGCTCAATCTGACAGAAATGAACGTCAAGACTCGTCTGCTGCGCGCCAGGTTAAAGCTGCGAGAAGAATTATCTGGTTATTTTAGCGAGCGGTTAAAGGAAGCGGGTAAGGATGGCAACGGATCAGCATTGTAAAGATTTACTCGGAACATTATCGGAATATGTTGATGGTACATTGCAGCAAGAATTATGCGCCGAACTTGAAAAACACCTGGCAGGATGTGAAAATTGCCGGGTGGTGGTGAATACATTGCGAAAAACGGTTGAACTCTATCGCGAATTGGGTGAAATTGAGGATATTCCAGATGAAATTCGCCACCGCCTTTACTTCCGTTTGAACCTGGAAGATTTTTTGAAGGATTTGTAACTTTTCGGATCGAGCTTCATCCAAAGGTTATAAAACGGAGGAGTGCGTAAATGACAAAAATGCTTGACGAAAATATTCAGGAACAGGTAAGGGAAGTCTTTGCGGATGTGCAGGAACCGGTAAGCATCTTATTTTTTGGCAGCAAAACCCAAAATTGTGAATACTGCGACCAGACTGTGGGAATGTTGGAAGAGATTGTCGCGTTATCTGATAAACTCCATCTGGAAGTCTATGATTTGGAAGAAAACGCGGACCTGGCAGAAAAGTATCATGTCGACAAGGCCCCTGGTTTTACTATGGTAGGTCACAAAGATGGCCAGCTCGTGGATTACGGCGTTCGTTTTGCCGGGATTCCGGCCGGGCATGAATTCAGTTCGCTGGTACATGATCTTGTGCTGGTATCCAAACAGGATTCAGGCTTATCACCCGAGACCCGTGAATTTCTGAGCGGTTTGGACCAGCCAGTTCACCTGCAGGTATTTGTCACACCAACCTGACCGTACTGCCCGCGAGCAGTTGTGCTCGCCCACCAGATGGCATTAGAAAGCGAGATGGTCCAGGCAGAGATGGTCGAAGCCACCGAGTTTCCGGAACTGGCTAACCGGTATGGAGTCAGCGGTGTTCCACATACGAGCATCAATTTCGGTGCAGGCGAACTGATTGGCGCAGCACCTGAAGCAATGATGATAGAACAAATTAAAGAATCTCTGATAAATCAAGTTCAATAAGAGATCTGGGCAAACTTTTATGTACAATCAACTGCATTCTATAGCGGTTGATTGTACAATTTAAGGCATAAATTAGAATTAGATCATGGAGGAAATAATGGGAGCAATTGTAACCTGGAAAGGCAAAATGGCTTTTGATGGTGAGGCGTCCAGTGGGTTTCACCTGCCGTTAGATACATCCAAAGATCTTGGCGGGGATGAAAATGGGTTTCGACCGATGGAACTGCTGCTGGTGGGCCTGGCAGGATGCACGTCGATGGATGTGATCTCAATTCTTAAAAAAAGCACCAGGATGTCACCGGTTTTGAAGTCAGGGTCGATGGAGAACGAGCGCCAGATCATCCAAAAGTGTACACGCACATCGTAGTGAATTATATTGTCACAGGGAATAACATCGATCCTGTAGCTGTTGAGAGAGCGGTAGAGTTATCTGAGACAAAGTACTGCCCGGCCTATAATACGCTCAATAAATCAGCAGTGATTGAGCACACGATCACCATTGAAAATTCGAATTAACGCCAAGATCTATTTTCCGGCAGTCACATGAGAGGAGTGATCGGAACAGGTACAGGCGCGGATTGTGTCTGCACCGCGCGTCAAGGATCCTTCATAAATGCTGCTGCCGCGATTGACCGTCCAGCCTTCAAGATTAAAAGCCAGCACGCCGTCCGCTGGAATCCACTCCCCATTATATTTTCGGGCGATATGAACATGGGTGCCCGTGGCACGGCCACCTTCGCATGAAGGATGGCCGATAGGATCGCCGGCAAGCAGGGTTGCACCTTGGGCAACCATTCCATCACTGGCGAGGTGAAGGTAAAAAATCACCCAACCGGTGCGTTCATCATGGTCGCCATCCAAATCCAAAACAGCGATGGCTGGCGCGGTGCGCACGATTTCGCCATCCGCCATAGCTGTGGCAAATTCGCTGGTCGCAGAACACCCACCCATAACGGTAGGTGGGGCAAAATCCACTGCAGATAGGGGTTCGCCATCTCCCCAACCGGTGTGCGGACCGCCAGTGTATGCCCAGGTGTGCCCGGAAGGGAAGGGAAAGAGCAGTGCCGGCTGGTGTAAATTCACCGGGATATGCGCTTCAACATTCACCCAGGGATCTCCGAATAGATTTTTATAAGTTCTAGCCAGGCCTTCACCGTGGATAGCCTGGTTGTATATTTCCGGGGTATAGATCCTGGAAAAGTAGAATTGCAGAGAAGCAGTGGATGCATTGATCCATGGATCCAGCCTTTGCTGGCGACCATCCAGGAGATCGAATTCTTTCATTAAACCTTCGCGCCAGCGGTAATAGCCTTCATTGAGCAAGTTTGCAGCCCACAACAGCTGGCGATATATTCCTTTACTATTGTAGTTGTGATAACCAAGGGGATAATCTACCTCGGGACTGGGAGGCTGCACCTGACTCAGCGCGCCTGTCTGAAATTCGATCAATGCCAGCAGCAAACGCGGGCTGATACTGTAATCGATCGCGATTTGAGCGACGAGCTCCCCACCTTTGTGCGGCGCTTCACCGGTAAAGAATTCGTAGTTTTTAAACCATCCGGGTTGGCTGTTGACGAAAGCTACCGGATCAAAGCCGACCTGGGCCGGACCATCGACGAACAAACTATCCGGTAGGATTTCATAAGGGCTGCCCCAAAAAGGCTGGTAATAAATTGGAATTTTCATAGGCATTCCAGGCGGCATGGTGGTCACGTCAGCTGGAATGTTCGGGTTCGCCGTGCGGATTTCATTTTCTGTGGTATTGAATTGATAAGCCAGGGCTGGCAGTGTATCGCCAGTTTGAGCGATATAATCCACCAACTGGCCGGGTTGGTAGATTGGCCGAGTGGGTAATGGTGTGACGGCAGGCGTAGCAGTCAGAGAAGGAGGCGTGCCGATTGAAGCTGCGGCTGCTGGAATCACTGAGAGGGGTTCAGGAACGCAGGCAGAGAGCAACTGCCCGACCAGAGCCACAAGTATGAAAAGAGACCGGAATGGAATAAGGTTATGGCGCGGCCAGGTAGGGCCGGATAATTTTCGTTTCAGATGACCCGCAAGTGCAGGCCGTAATCGTTTGACCATCTTTTGTCAATGTACCTTCGTAATTATTAGGTCCGGCATGCGCTTGCCAGCCGCCCAAAACAAAAGGCAGCGGGCCGTCCGCCAGGATCCACTCACCGTTATATTTACGCGCAATATGGAAGTGCGTGCCGGTCGCCAACCCTCCCTCGCAGGAGGGGTGTCCAATGGGATCGTTCAGGTTGAGTCTCGTCCCGGCTGGAACACGCTTATCTGTGCCAATATGCAGGAAGAGCAGGACCCAGCCCGTCTCTTCAATCCCATCTCCGTCCAAATCCAAAATAACCACACCATTTTCAGAGCGGATAACCAGGCCAGGCGCCGGCGCTACAACCCATTCCTGAGAGGGAATGCAGCCGGATTTGGTGCTGCCAGGCGCAAAATCAAGCGCAGCTCTGGCAGAGTTGGTACCCCAGGCTGCATGCGGTCCACCGGTGAAGCTCCAAACCCGATTATAGTAAAAAGGCAAATCAAGGACGGGCTGGGACAGGTCGGGTGGAAAGAAGGGTTCAAAGGGCTGGGCGCGCAGCCAGGGATTACCGAACAGCTTTTCATACATACTTGGAAAACCATCCGCAGCATACAGCACGCCGGACCATTCGCGCAGATTAACCATTTTCGAAAAGAAATATTGGACGGCGACAGTTCCGGCATTCAATTCGGGAGATAAACGTAATGTGGTTTTATCAGGAAAAGTCACCTCGGTCAGCGTTCCACTGCGCCATCCATAATAACCGGTGGCGAGTTGGCGAATGGCCCAATTGAGCTGTTTGTATAAACCACGATAATTTACATCCAGATTGCCTAAGGGATATTCAGATTGCGCCAGATTGCCTGGTTGACCAGTGACCCAATGCGATTGATATTCCAGAAGGGCTAACAGAATGCGGGGACTGAAGGAGTTTTGCTGGGCAGCGATCTGAATTACCTCAGCGCCACTGTGTGTTTCGTTGTTAACCCATTCTGTATAATTGGCCAGGTACCCGCCGGCATTCTTGATAAAACTATCAATGTCAAGATCGAGTGCAGAAGGAGAGTATACCACCTCACTGTCTGGCAGTATCGCGGAGGTTGGACTGGTTTGTCCTAACACTCGCGGGATGATCAGCAATTGGCCCGGTTTCATTAACCCTTCGGGTTGAATGGGTTCGGCCGAATTGATTTGGCTGGCCTCTACTCCAAAACGTGCTGCCAGGTTGGCCAGATAATCACCGCTCTGTGTCGTATACAGGTAAGGTGGCATCGGGGTTGGTGAAATGGTCGGCGTGACCTCGATTTTTTTGGTCGGGATTAAAATGGCTGTAGATTGTGGAATAATGGGTCTGGGCGAAGCTTTGACGGTAGAGAGGATCGGTTGTGAAACCGAACCAGGGAGCATCATTGCAGGTAAATTACAGCCAGTCATAACCAGCAGCACATAAAGCCACATCCCAAATTTCAGAAATGACTTAACGTGCAATCTGGTTGTTAGATGTTTTGGTATCCCAGGCCTCCAGAATTTGCCCATCGCGTTTCATATATCCGTAATACTCCACACCTTCACCCTCTGAAATCCATCCGTCCAGGTTGAAAGGGACCGGACCATCAGCAGGGATCCACTCCCCATTATACCGCCGAGCGATGTGGGTGTGGGTGCCATTTGACACGCCACCTTCACAAGATGGATGACCGATGCGATCACCGGCATTTAATTTTGCGCCAACTTTGACCCGGTCGTTTGATCCAATGTGCATATAGAGCACACTCCACCCGGTGCGTTCATCTCCATCGCCATCCAGATCCTGGACCACTTCTCCCAGTTCGGACCGGACGATGACTCCACTGGCTGCCGCGACCACCCATTCACCGCTTGCACGGCAGCCACCGCCTTCACCTGGGGGTGCAAAATCAATCGCGGCCCAGGCGGATCCCTCACCCCAACCGCCGTGTGGCCCGCCGGTAAACGACCAGACCTTGCCAGTTTCAAACGGAAGCTGCATCGGTGGTTGGGTCAGATTCGTGGGCAGCACGGGCTCCAGTGCATAGTCGAAGGGATTGCCGAAAAACCGATTGTAAACCGCATAGAGACCTTTTTCGGATACGGCCTGGTCCCAGGCTGCCCGGTCATACAAGAGTGCGAACAACTGCTGGACTCCAGCTGTTCCAGCATTCAGTTCAGGCGAAACCGGCACCAGGCTGCCATCCGTTAATAACCAGCTGCCGATTGCGTTGACCCGCCATAAATAATAACCACGGTTCAGATTGTCGGCAGCCCAGGCTAACTGCCGGTAAAGACCCTTGCGCCAGGTTTCCGTACGGCCCATGGGGAAGTCTCTACGGTAATCCGGCGGGTTGGATTTGGTAACCCAACCGGATTGATACTCGAGCACAGCCAGTAAAAGGCGTGGGTTTACGGAATATTCCCTGGCGATTCTCTCTATGACTGCCGCCCCGGTGTAATCCATATCATCTACGGTCTCGTGGTAATTTGCCAGGTATCCATGCTGGCTGGCGACAAATGCAGCCACTGAAAAGCCTGCAGTATGAGGGCTGTAGACCAGCTCGGAATCTGGGAGTACCTTAAACGAAGTGCCGCGTTTTTTGATGGAGGGAGCGGGCACAGTCAGAACTTGACCTACATATACCAGGTTTGCATTCTGGATGTTATTGGCTTCCATCAAGCTCTGCATATCGACACCAAATTTTTGTGCAATCGAGAATAAGGTGTCTCTGGCCTGAACGGTGTATATTTCCTCCTCGGTTCGAATTGTCGGGAGGGGCTTGGGCTGATCGGGGGTTGGGGACGGTGCAACTTCTCCAGGCTCTCGCGCAACCGGTTGAGAGGGTGTCTGGGTCGGCGCGGAGTTTTGACCTGTGGTTTGACTGGCATTTTGACCGGTGTCCTGTCCTGCAGCAGGTAAGACAGGGGTTACATCTGGCCCCTGAGCGATAAGCGATGGATCGTAAGTAGGGATGAGCGGCATATACTGTTCTGCAGTGCTGTAAGGTCGGGAGCACGCTGAAAGCAGGATGATAGCGATGATCAAAGCGATTAGAAATTTTTTCATGGCATTATCTAAAGTGAAATGGCAAGGCGCGCCCGCCTAAAATGTGGAGATGGAGATGAAAAACCGATTGTCCGGCATCCGGGCCGGTATTGAATACCAGACGATATCCTGATTGTCTGACTCCATGTTCGTTTGCCAGCCGCTGTGCCACGTTTATCATATGACCGACCAGGCTTTCGTACCTTGTTTCAAAATCATTTAATGAGGGAATATGCAAATTGGGTACAACCAATAAATGAACGGGGGCGATAGGATGAGCATCATGAAAGGCGGTAACCTGTTCGTCCCGGAAAATGATTTCCGCCGGGGCTTTTCCTTCGATAATTTGGCAAAATATACAGGGCATTCGTTCCAATCCATTCTAATGCTGTATCGCTGGTTGAGCCATCCGCAATCTCAGTTGTTTAGAGCCGGATAATCAGAACAAAACTGTGAATAATAAGCGAGGTCGTCAGATTTGTGTTCTTGATAAAAGGTGCTGGCAGATTGACTGATTTGCGAGGCTTCGTACAAAGCCGAAATGGCGGTCGTGCTCCAATATCGCGGCAGGACCATCAGCGGGTTGCCGGCTTTTTGTTCGTCCTGACCAAGTGGAACCCAATTAAACAAAAGCGGACCACGAGGATAGGCGGTAAAACCGATCTGGTAATTCGCTTCAGCCGCAATCTTAACCGCCAATGGTGTAAATATCCCTCTGGGCCAGATGAATACGACCGGTCGTTTACCGAAATGCTCTTGCATGGGCAAGATCGGCCCAAAAATCTCGCCAATAATGTAGTCCTCCGAAACCGAATCATCCATTGGCGTATTATGGATGACACCGTGCGCCTGAAAATCCACGATCCCGGCTGGCGCAAAGGGCTCATTTTCCTTCCAAAGATAGGCGGGCGTATCCGGATGGGAAATCCAGGCATTGGTTACGGTATAACCATATTTCTTAAAGAACGGAACGAAATACGTGTCAAAAAATGCGGCTCGTTTGCGATCATCTACGATCAGCATCATCGAAAGCGGCGGTATTTTTTCATTGTTTTGTAAGAAGCCAATCAGTTGTTCAGAGGTGATCGTCTGAAAACCCATCTGGTGGGCTTGCTCGATAAATCGCAGATAATATTCTTCCGAAATCGTTGTATCGTCCGAAATGGGCCGCCCGGCTTTGGCAATCGAATGTATCATCACCGGTACAACAATCGTGCCAGGTGCGCTGTTTTGTGAATCCCAGCGTTTTTGAATTACCTGACAATCATTGGGGATGTATGAAACGGCGTTTACTTCGGCAGGCAGCTTGGTTTGGAAAGTGGCTATCGGGGCGGGTGTCCGCGTGGCGGTCGCCCTTGGCACGTCCGTAGGGGTGGGTTGGGTTGTGTTTGTCGGTAGAGGCGTCGGTGTGGGTGGAATATGGGTAATCGCGGGAGTCGCTGATCCCAGGGGAAGTGAGGGCGCATAGTCACCAATGGTCGCTGCGACAGGAGGGATAACCGTCACGACTGCCGGAAGTGGGTTTGGTGCGGCGCATGAGGATAAAAGCAGTCCAATCGTGGCTAGAAGCAAGGAAAAAATAAGAATATACCGGTAGACTGATTTCGAAAGCGCCAATGGAGCTCCATTTATGGGTAAATATTTTAGAGGAGACAACCTGCCTGTGGTACCAACTATGCTCAGAAGGTAGCCAGGATGCTCTTATGAAAACAATGATACCACTCTGGAATATTTTTTTAGCCCAGGATTTGATCGCATATCAATTTTGGAGGGTCACAGGTGTTTTCAACCCGACCTTGCCAAATGATAGGCTGGCGTTTATAATTGTGGAGCTTGTTCGGGGTGTGGCTCAGACCGGCTAGAGCACTCGGTTCGGGATCGAGAGGTCGAGGGTTCAAATCCCTCCACCCCGACTTTTTCAAAAAAATTATGCCGCTGTTTAGCTTATTAAAGCTTATTGCAGCGGCATTTTGTTTAAATATCTGATTGCAGTTTATTTTTTTTCGTCTGCTGTCACAAGCGCAATTGCAAACCCATCATATCCTTTACTGCCCACGGTCTGGATAGCGGCAGCCGAGACGTTTGGTTCGCTTGCTAAAGCAGGAATTAATTCACGCATGCTCCTGACAGAAGAATCATTATATTTAGGATCCACCACATCGCCATTCCGCACGACATTATCTATGATGATTAAACTGCCGGGATGGGTCAATTTAATCGCCCAATCATAGTAAGCCTTAATATTGGGTTTATCCGCATCGATAAATACCAAATCGAAGGCAGGGATACTTTCTTCGGATATGCGAATCAGGCTGTCCATCGCCAGTCCAAGGCGCACATCCACAATATTTTCCAGGCCGGCATGCGCAATATTCGCGCGGGCTACTTCCGCATGTTTTGGGTCTGCCTCCAGGGTGATCAACCGGCCGTTGGACGGCAAGGAACGCGCCAACCAGATGGTGCTGTAACCGCCCAAAGTACCGATTTCCAGGATGAAGCGGGCTTGAATGGCCTGGGCCAGAATGGAAAGGAACTTGCCCTGCGAAGCGGATACCTGGATGGAAGGCAGCCCAGCCCGATTCATTGCTTCCAGGGCTGCATCCAATACAGGATCTGAAGGGTTTAAAATATCACCGAAAAACTGGTCAACCTCTGTCCACCGATCTTGGATCATAATTTCTCCTTTGCCGTAGTCTAACCCAAATCTGGATTAAGGACCAGAGATAATACTGGGCACGTAGGTGAAATTGGTGACTAATAATCCGGTAATGCGAATATCAAATGCGACATTATTCGCATTAAATGCCTGTACCTCGAGACGGTGATCATACGGTAAGACATAAAGGGGTACAGTAAAATGCTGGCCGTAAGATGCACCATCAGTGCTTCGAAACGTATAGGAAGAGGCGCGCGAAGAAGTTCCATAAGCATCAAACAGGTAAAAAGTTACATTTGCTGTTCCAGGACCGCCAGATAAAGGGGTGACAAACACATCGGTGACGAGGAAGTAATATCCTGAAGGAACACGGCTGGAGCCCATAAGGTTTGTGCCTGAGTTTACGCAGGTCATGAATTTGGTTATTCCCGGCGATATGCTGCTTAAAGGCGCGTAGCAGCGCACGGGAATCCCCTGGTTGCCAAGGGCTGCCTGTACTTTTTCCGGTTTCAACTGTGTGATCCCGAAAGCCAATACGGCGATCGTGGCCACCAACAAAAACAATTTGAACATATGTTTTTTCATTGCCAGTCTCCTTTTAAGTCTTTATTAAATACTAGCATAATTTAGATAAAATTAGTAGATAATAAATCCATGAATTATGGATTATCTAACAAGAATTGGAGAAATTTTCGGTTTTTGTTTTTATTGGAGGGAGAGAAAAAAGCTGGATGTGAGGCCTGACCCGGCTTGTATCAATATTTCGAAGTTATTATTTGAACTGTAGCTAGATAATTGCTGGCTTCCAACAAGTTACAACCTGGAAGGAGGACAAAAAAATCTTTTTTGGAAAAGAAAATACCGGACGATTGTCCGGGCTTTTAAGTATTTTCTGGTCAATCAGAAAACTTTTTGAACATCTTCTTCTACGATTGCATCATCGATTGGGCAATACTCCAGGCAGGTACCACAGGTATCACATTTCGTTTGATCGATGATATACCTGTCTTCACCATCATAGATGGCCCCATTTTTACAAAATGGCTCGCAAGAGCCGCACATGATGCATTTTTCTGTGATGATGTAAGTCATAAAATTTCCCTTTTTATTCAGATTACATAAAACAAGCCCAACCAATCAACCTGTAGATACGTCTACCGGCCATGTAGTTGGTTTCATCAAATATTGGTGGATGGAATTGGCCGCATTTCGACCCGCTCCCATTGCCAGAATGACCGTGGCGGCACCGGTGGCAATATCCCCACCGGCCCATACCCGTTCCTTGGATGTCATACAGGTTTCGGGATCGACGATTACGTTTCCTTTCCGACCTTGGGTCAGTCCGGGGGTTGTGGCCGGGATCAGTGGGTTAGGGCTGTTTCCGATCGCATGGATAATGCTGTCGAAAGGCATAAAGTGCTCTGAGTCTTTGACCGGTATCGGCCTGCGCCGCCCGGATTTGTCCGGTTCGCCCAATTCCATACGCAGGCAGTCTAATCCGATTGCCTGTCCATGCTCATTGCCTACCACGCGAATGGGTAAAGTCAGATATTTGAACTGAACGCCTTCTTCTTCGGCATTCTCGACCTCTTCCAGGCGGGCAGGAAGCTCTGACCGTGAACGCCGGTATAGAATGGTTGCTTCCGCACCCAGACGGAGAGCAGTACGGGCACAGTCCATGGCGACATTTCCACCTCCCAGAACCGCCACTTTTTGATCTTTCTTGATCGGCGTGGGCGTGTGTGGAAACTGGTAGCCTTTCATCAGATTGATACGCGTCAGATATTCATTGGCCGAATATACACCGTTGAGATTATTGCCCGGCATTTCCATAAACCAGGGTAACCCGGCGCCGGTACCCACAAAGACCGCGTCGTATTCGGTGAGCAGGCTGTCAATCGTGCGCAGTTTGCCCACCACATAATCGACCTTCATCTCCACGCCTAACTTGCGTAAGTATTCAATTTCACCATCGACGATTTTCTTCGGTAACCGGAATTCAGGGATTCCGTAGGACAGAACGCCGCCCATCTTGTGCAGCGCTTCAAAGATCACCACGTGATGGCCATTTTTCACCAGGTCCGCGGCTACGGTCAACCCGGCTGGACCACCGCCCACCACAGCGATCTTTTTGCCGGTTGGCGTAGGGATGAGAGGCATGTCCTCAGCAGACTGAGCAGCCTCCCAATCGCCCAGGAACCTTTCCAGGCGCCCGATGGCGATGGGGGCACCCCGGTGGACCAGAGCGCAATCTTTCTCACATTGTTCTTCCTGGGGGCACACCCGGCCGCACACTGAGGGCAGCGAATTTTTAGCCTTCAACGCGCGCGCGCCGCCGGCAAAATCACCTTGAGCGATGGCATGAATAAATTCGGGGATACCGATCTGGACCGGGCAGTTTTCGACACAGAACTTTTTTTTGCACTGCAAGCAGCGCCGTGCCTCTTCCATGGCCAACTCGGCCGTATATCCCAGTGCCACTTCAGAAAAATTCTGACGGCGAACTTCAGCATCTTGTTTTGGCATTTCGCGCCGGTTTAAATCTAGTTTCTTTGGGGCTGCTTTTGGCATAAGGCTTACCTCACTGCTGCATTCACCATTAATGGGCCGCACTGGACCGGAATGATCGGATTTCTTCCTTCAAATATGCCTGGCGGCGCAAGGTAAGCTCATCCCAGTCGACTTCATGACCATCAAAATGCGGGCCGTCGACACAGGCGAATTTGGTTAACTCATTAACCGTCAACCGGCAGACACCGCACATACCGGTGCCGTCGATCATGAGCGTGTTCAGGCTGACCATGGTTCGAATGTGCAATGGCTGACTTTCCTGGGAAGCGCGCATCATCAGATAATTGCACCCATTCACGATGATGCGGTCGGCATGATCTGGCAGGTTCGAAAGGATATTACTTAGATTGCCAACCACATGCCCGGTCTGGCCTTTCGTGCCATCGCGGGTGATGATGACGACCTGGTCGGCAACCGATTTTAATTTTTCCTGCCAATAAAGCAAAAAAGAACTGCGAGCTTCTACGACGATGGTGACCCGGTTCCCCAGGGCTTTTAAAGCCCTGGCTATTGGAAAAATACTGGCGATGCCATAACATCCGCCTACACAAACCACGCTGCCGTAATTGTCAACAGGCATGGCATTTCCCAGAGGACCAGCCAGGTTTGGCAGGGAGTCTCCGGGAAGTATTTCAGACAGTTTTTGAGTGGTTCTGCCGACGACCAGGTAAACCAGTGTAATTGTGCCGGTTTCCACATCCCAATCTGACACGGTCAAAGGGATGCGCTCACCTTCTTCCTCTGACCGCAGGATCACAAACTGCCCGGGTTGGACGGCTCGGGCAATTTCAGGTGCGTTTATGGTCACCTGGTGCAGATTGGGAACAAGCATCTGGTTTTCAAGAATGTTGAACATAGGCCGCCCATTCATTATTATTATTTTTTGTCGATAAATCGTTCAGGCCTGCCACATGGCGGCTGAGAGGATGGCCCATATACGAGTGCACAGATGAAGGATTGATCACCATCTGGTCGAAAACAGGCGCAGTCAGGAGGATTTCCTTCCAGGGCATAAGTTTTCCTGCCTGGAAACCAGGTAAAAGCGTTTGAATTTCAGCACGGATTTCCTCGGCGGATGTGAAATCAAATCCTTCCACGCCCATCCGCTGAGCGATACGGCATAGGATCTCCCAGGCAGGCAGCACACTATCTGGCAGCGGCACAGCCTGGTTTATAACTGTCACGCGATTCGCATGGTCAATGGATGTGCCGTTGGTTTCGCTGAATGCCGCTGCAGGCAGTTGGAGACTGACCGTATTTTCATTTGAAGCGTGATAAATGTTCTGATAAATCACTTCTGACGAGGTTGGGAGATCCGGGGATACGTCCTCGCCAATCAGGTATATTAGTTCAGGTGGGTTTTTCTTTTTACCTGCGGGTGGGAATAACGACGCGAACATCAATGCGCCGGTTAGATTGCCTTCTTGAGGGAGGAGTACCAAACTGGCGCCGGTAGCATCTATCAAAGCCTGCACGGATGGGAGCAACTCTCCCAGATCGAGATGGGTCAAAAAATCCGATCCCAGGAGGATCACCGGATGGCTGGCTTCGCGCAGGATTTGTGCTGCGCGGTTTAACTGGTCACTATGACCGGAAGTACCAGATATGGCGTTTGGCGGGTTTTCGCCACTTACGATTTCCACGAGAGAGCGAACCAAGCGTTGCGTTGCTTCTCCAGGTTCGGGACGCAGCCATTCATCAGCGAATAAGCCCAGGCTGTGTTCGAACGGATAAATTGTGACCAATCCCGCGCCCTTCATTCTGGCGCTGTGGATGGCTACCTCAACCACAGATTGGGCATACTTGCCATCAATGCCAAGGCTGAGAATTGCCCCTGCATCCTCCAAAACTGATAAAGGTTGGGATTGTTGAAGCAGCAGGAAATAACGAGCCCAATCTTCGGCAGAATAAGGATGAACCGAAGAGGTGTGGGGAGTGATGCCCATCACCTTTTGAGCAAATTTATGGGCGATATACAGGTCCTCGTTGCTCAGGTCTGGCGACAGGATCATCTCAAAATTTTCGGGTGAGCATGCTGTTAATTTGTCGGCTGCCTGTTGAATAGCTGTATTCCAATCGATTTTTAGCTGGTGCGCGCCCACAGTTTTTTGAGGCTGGGTCAACCGGTCGGGGTGGTTTACCAGCTCCACAAAACCAAAGCGACCTTCAACGCACAGCGTCCCCGCCCCCGTTGAATGTTCCGGCAGGCTTCCAATGATATTATTTTCCTTGGATAACAAGCGCACCTGGCAGCCAATGCTGCACAATGGGCAGGTGGTTGTTGTCTCGGTGTCCGGTTTTCCATCCCACTTGCGCGTTTTTTCTGAAAGCGCACCGGTTGGGCAGGCTTCAACACAGGCCCCGCAAAATGAACAGCCGGCTTCCAGGTGGGTGCGGTGAAATGCCGTGCCCACGACAGCTTCTGTGCCGCGTTGGGTATACGCCAGGGCATTGGTAAAATGCAGTTGTTCGCATGTACGGATGCACCTGCCGCAGAGTACACACAAATTGTAATCTCGATCAAAAAATGGATCGTTTGTTTCGATTTTCAACATCCGGTAGCGTACTGGATACCCCGGTTGGGGAAGACCGATTTCTTCGGCTATATTCTGGAGCTGGCATTGACCGTCTTTGGGGCAGGAGCGGCAGCCGGTCGTAACGCCTACTTTGCGCAGGGTTACCATGCAGTCGTCACAATTGTTTTTTTCGGGACAGTAGAAACAACAGGCTGGATGTTCCGCGAGCAGCATTTGAAATAATTCTGCCCGCAATGACCGGATCTTGTCAGAATGCGTCTGGATGACCATGCCTTCTTCTACAGGAGTCGTACAGGCAGTTGGGGTGGTCGTTTTTCCTTGAATTTCTACCACGCATAAACGGCAGCTTCCTGATGGAGGCAAACCAGGGTAATCGCACAGGGTGGGGATTTCTATACCATGGAGTCTGGCTGCCTGCAATATTGAAACGCCACGATCAATGTCTAGCGGCTGCCCATTGATGGTAATATGCACGCTCATAAGGTCACCTCATTGGGTACCCATGAGGAAGATTCGGCCTGCACCGGAATGCCAATAATTGCGTGGCGCGCACAGGCCGCAACACACTCACCACAGGTGATGCAGAGATCCTGATCGAGAACGTGGATTTCTTTTCGCCCACCCTGAATCGCTCCGGATGGACACACCGGGGTGCATAGATCGCAGCCTGTGCATCTTTCCGCCTCGATCCAGTATTTGAACAGTCCTTCGCAAACCGCGGAAGCGCAGTATTTATCCTGGATATGGGCCTGATATTCGGGAAGGAAATACCGCAGCCCGCTGGTTACCGGGTTCGAAGCGGCCTGGCCTAAACCGCAAAGAGAAGTGTTGGTCATCGTGTATGCGGTCCGGCGCATGGTATCAATATCCTTCATCTCACCTTCACCCTGGATGATTTTCTGCAGAGTGTCTTTGAGAATACGCGTGCCGATGCGGCAGGGAGTGCAATTTCCACAGGATTCATCCGCGGCAAAATTGATGAAGTAGCGAGCCAGTTCCACCATGCAGGTGCTTTCATCCATCACAATCAACCCCCCGGAGCCCATGATCGAACCGCTGGCTCGCATGGATTCATAGGTGATGGGCGTATCCAGCATCTCTTCCGGCAGGCATCCACCTAATGGACCGCCGGTTTGGACCGCTTTGAAAGGTTTACGGGTTCCGCCGCCAATTTCGTAAACGACCTGGCGCAGGGTAGTACCGAGCGGCACCTCAATTAATCCGGTATGGCGCACCTTGCCCACCAGGGAAAAAGTCTTGGTTCCTGAGTTGCCCGGTAAACCATATCGCTGTAACCAGGTCCCCCCGTTGCGCATAATATGAGGGACGGTCCCAAAGGTTTCTGTGTTGTTGATTAATGTAGGCAGACCATTCAGACCTTTATCTGCCGGGTAGGGCGGGCGTGGACGCGGCATTCCGCGCTCACCTTCCAGAGAGGCAATCAAAGCCGTTTCCTCACCACACACAAACGCCCCGGCCCCTTCGCGGACCTGGATATCAAAATTAAAGCCTGACTCCTGGATATTTTGACCCAAAAAACCGTATGCGCGCATTTGCTGGATGGCTTTTTTCAAGCGCAATACTGCCAGCGGATATTCGGCACGCACATATACAATCCCCTGATTGGCGCCGATGGCATAGCCACCGATCAACATCCCTTCCAATACGGCATGCGGGTCGCTTTCGATCAGCGAGCGGTTCATAAAAGCGCCAGGATCGCCTTCATCAGCATTGCAGATTACATATTTTTCTTGCCCATGTGAATTCCGGCAGATTTCCCACTTTTTAAATGCCTGGAAACCGGCGCCGCCCCTACCACGCAATCCAGATTCTTTCACTTTGGCGATTGCCATCTCTGGAGTTCCGGAGAGGGCATTAATGAAACCAACATAACCATCCTGGGCCAGGTAATGGTCAATTTCCTCAGGATCGATGATGCCACAGTTGCGCAGGATAACCCGTACCTGAGGCTTGAGCATGGGAAGATCGAAGAAGCGGCGGATACCGCTGGTTTGGGTAAATTCATCGCTGCCAAAATGGCCTTTGGCCAGCTTTGGCAAATGTTGATGGTCCACCAAACAGGCACTTAGAATCTTCCTGGCTTTTTCTGGGGTAACGTTGGCGTAACTGACCCGCGGCACGCCGGGAAGAGCGACATCCATCAAGGGTTCCAAATAACATGGACCGATGCAGCCCACCTGGACAATTCTGGCCTGAATATTTAAGGTCTCGATTGTTTCCTGGATCGTCTCCAGCACTTCCAGGGCTCCGGCGGCTCGCCCGCAGGAAGCTGTACCGATATAAATGATGGGCAGGTCGCCGTTAATTAATTCATTCCACTTGGATTGGGCCTGTGTACGGAGTTGGTCAAAGGTTTTCATGATCTTTTAAAACCTTTTGAAGTTGTTCAGGGGTCATTTTGCCATATATTTTGCCGTTGATTTCAACCACAGATGCCTGCGCACAGCACCCCAGGCAGGCCACTTCCTGGAATTCAAATTGATGGTCGGATGTCGTTTCGCCCGACCGAATTCCGAGAGTCTTTTTTACCTCCTGCGATAATTGATTGCCGTTCTGCACATGACAGGCGGTTCCCTGGCAGACTCGAATCTTATTTTTCCCCGGTTTTTCGAAACGAAACTGGGAATAAAATGAAGCAACGCTGAAAATCTGGCTTTCAGACAATTTCAGGAAAGTGGCAATCTGGCTGACACCTTCCCTGGATATATATCCGTCGCGCTTTTGTAATAACTGGAGGAGTGAGATTAATTCGTCCGGATGGCCTGCATAGCCATCAAAGGAAATCACATGATCCGTTTGTTCAAAAAGGGTTTGATGCTCCATTAAGTAAGATTCCCATAATAATAATTGATGGTTTAAAGTTTAGACCAACCTGTCATACAGGCAAGTGACATAATTCACGTATAACGACCGATTTTGTAATGTATTTAATTTTTCACGTCGATCGTATAATCAGTAAATGAAATTTGTGGAAAACAATTAATTTCCTTAAAATTTATTCCTGGAAATCATGGAGGAAGCATGGGCAAAACATATCAACATCTGGGTGAATTCAGCGATCTGGTGGAGATGGCATTCCGTCAGCGGTCTTTGTTTCCTCATGCGGATCCTGGTCCTGAGACGCAGGCCAAAGTGAAAGAAGTATTAGGTTTTTGCAGCCAGCCAGAACTACCGCTTGAAATCCAGGTTGAACAGCGCTGGGAAGCCGACGGTCTAATTGGAGAAGAAGTATCCTGGTGGGTTGGATACGGACCGCGCACGCATGCCTATGTATTAAAGCCTGCCCGGATCAAAGATCCCTTGCCCGGATTATTGGCGCTCCACGATCACAGTGGCTTCAAGTATTACGGCAAGGAAAAAATAGCCGATGGACCGCGGGGTGCGAATGTGGATGTGGCAAATTTACGGCAGATTGAATATGAAGGGCGAGCGTATGTGAATGAATTGGCCAAAGAGGGTTTTGTTGTAATGGCACATGACACTTTCTTGTGGGGCAGCCGGCGCTTTGCTTTTGAAACTATGCCAGAGGGCATCCGCAGCCAGGCTGCAAACTTGTTAAAACCTTACCCTCCCAACCCACACGTTTCTCCCGAAATTGCCCTGTACAACACGGCCTCTACATTGCACGAACATCTGGCGGCAAAATATTGCAATATTCTGGGAAGCAGCCTGGCCGGCGTAGTGGCATATGAGGACCGGGTGGCATTCAATTATCTTCTTTCGCGGGGCGATGTCCTCGCCGAGCGGTCAGGCTGCCTGGGGCTTTCTGGCGGAGGAAACCGTTCTGCATTGCTCAATGCCACCCATGACGGCGTGCGTGCGGCGGTGATTATTGGCCTGATGAGCACCTATGCCGAATTGTTGGATCACAACATGACGCATACCTGGATGTTCTTCCCGTCCAATTGGGCACGCTATGGAGATTGGCCGGATCTGGCGGCATGCCGGGCGCCTTCGCCGCTGCTGGTGCAGTTTGACCTGGATGATACCCTTTTCACTCAGGAAGGAATGCGCGCTGCCGATGAGCGCTTGAAGACAATTTTTGCCGGTACCGGCCAATCCGCCTCTTACCAGGGACAGTTTTATCCGGGACCACATAAATTTGATCTGGCGATGCAAAAAGCAGCATTTTCCTGGTTGAAGGAACAGCTAAACGGCTAAAATCGACCGCGATTCTGGCGTGTGGTTTGACTATGATTGCGGTTGTTTCGTGTAGACATGTATTCGACTCGTATTGATTGGTTGCATCCAGTGCTTGAAAAATGAACCTGATTTGACCAGATATCCAGGCAGGAAAAACAAAGCAAAACTGCGGCGAGGAAGTTGCCGCAGTTTTGCTTTCAGCACTCGAGCTGCATAATTTGCCGGATGGGATTTCATGGTATGATTCTCACCGGCATACCGATACCATGATGGAAAACGAAATTCTTTCCGGGCAGCAGTCATCCTGGTGCCTCATCAATAAATTAGGGGAAGGCGACGCTGGCGAAGTCTTCCTGGTCGAGTCTTTGGTAGGTGGGCAAACCGCAATACTCAAAAGACCCAAACGCAGTGCATTTTCAGGGGATTTATTCCGCCAGACAGCCCAAATCCGTACAGAATCAAAGATTCTCAAGGCATTGACTGTTGCTCTGCTGGAACATCCTGACCTGGGTGTGGCAGTGCCAGAGCTCTTAGATCAGGGTAAGCAAGGAACCGATTACAACGGAAAGTATTTTATTGTGATTGGGCAGGCGGCCGGTCTGGATCTCGCTTTTTTGGCACGGATCACTCAAATGGGATTTTCGAACAAAGATCTGCCAGCGACTGGCTTAACTCCGGACGTGCGCGCGTTTCTGGAAGCAATCGCTAAGAGCGGGAAAATTCCTGACAGTATTCTCCTTACTATTCTCCTCCGTTTGATTAGATTATTGGAACTGATCCATACGATCCAACTTAATGAGAATGGCAGCGAAACCTCAGGCATAGTTTGGAACGATGTAAAACCTGAACACCTTTTCTGGAACCCGCAGCAATCAAACTTAACCGTTATCGATTGGGGAAACGCCCGATTTTTGGAGGCGGACCGGACGACCGGAGATCGCCAGACGAGTTGGGCAGACGATTACCGCCAGTTTTATGACGAAATGGGCCGGTTCCTGGGCATGGTGGCGCCGGATTTAAAGACCCGCTTGAATTGGCCGGTCCAGTTTTCGGCTGAAATTACACGCCCGGACGTGGTAAGGACTTTCAAGGAAAGCATCCTTGCTGCCCTTCAAGATGAAGCCGAAGGAATTGCAAGCGCCCGGGCGGTTGAGGAATCATTGCTGCAGAATGGCGCAAGCGACGAAATTTCTCTGCTGGATATCGAAAATCTCCACCGGAAAATTCTCGGTTTCGGTGAAATGCCCGATTTTGAAGGAGCAGTCCGCTTTGCCTCCGGATACGCTGCGCGGTTAACCCGCGAAGACCGGCTCGATGATCTGAGAAAATTATGTGAATGGGCGCTGCGCTTGCCTGGCGTGGACCAGGACCAATGGCGTCTAATTGGCACTCTGGCGAAAATACCGGGCCGGTCTGATGGCGAGCAGCGGCGGGCGTTCCTGGATGCAATCCAGGCGGCGATCTGCAAGGATTGGGAGATGTTATTGTGGAAAGTTGCCGCTGCCATACAGGGTTTTCCTGAACCAGGCTGGTGGCAAGATTTAACGGCATTGGTGAGGCGCCTGGCATTGGGCCCTGAGTTTGAAACACTGCGTCCCCTGGTTGGGCTCAATCGTTTCATGTATGCTTTGCAATCCGCATCACGGCGTCTGGAAGACCTTGGAGAACATCCAAAGGATTCGATGACCACCCTGGAGGAGATGCAGAATTTAGCACACCGGTTAACTGATGATGTGATCGCGGCCTGGTCGCAGCTTGACCCTGGGCCCCTGGATACCGGGTTATCTTACAAGGCAGTGGATGCGATTTTAGTGGAAGCGCGGGATGTCCTTCCCAAAGAACAACAGGCCGTGCAGGCTTTGCTCAACCATCCCAAGATACAGGTGAAAACAGTGCTGGATGCCTGGGAGAAAAAGGAATTTGGGGAAGCGGCAAAGGGGCTGCGCCGGCTGCTCTTATGGGATCCGGACAGGCGCAGGGTGCTGCGAGCGGATCAAGCCGTACAGAATGCGCGCGAATTCCTGCGAAAGATCAATCATGGACCTGAAAGCGGAGAAAACTTGTTAGAGTGGGTCACGACGCTTGAATTTCGGGGTCGGGAACTGCGCAACCAGGTTGGTCCGGCGGGTTGGTTGGATGGCATTCTGGGCTGCCTGGGGCAGATCCGGCGAGGTGTCTGGCCTTCGGATCTGTTTCGCAACTCATCAGGTATCCTTTCAGAAATGCCCTGGCTAAAGCGGTTTGACCGGGTGGAACGTGTGCCGATGATTGACAACGAGCAGGAGCAAACCACGAATCCGCTTGAAAATGCCCTGCCCGAAATTCTGGGTGTGCAGCAAGGTTGGCTCGGGAAAGATGCTTCGATGGAATTAATCGCCCCGTTGGATGCCTGGATGCCCGAAGCACGTGGTTCTTCCGCGCGGGTAGTTTCCGGTCGATTGCTTTACCAGAATAGTGAACGGCGCGAAGCGGCGATAAAGTTAATGCGTATGGATAAAATTAATTACGCCATGCCGCTTTTCAAAGAAGAAGCGCAAGTGCTGTCACTGATGCGAGATATTCCGGGTGTGGCGCACATGTTTGAATGCGGGTTCATCCAGCTCGAAGAAGGCTCCCAGTTCCCGTTGGATGCGGGGAGTGATGGCAACCAATCCACCGGCAAAGTTCAACGGATTGGGACGGATGCGACCCAGGAATACATTGAACGGATGGGGGATATGATTGAAGATGGGTGGACACCTTACATTGCTGTTGAAAAGGAAAAACAGGAAGATTCCTTGCTGTTGTTGTGTGATGCAGGAATGACGCGTGGCAACTACCTGCCCATGGTTACGCTGCTTCAGATGGGGATCCAGATTTGTGAATTGCTGCAAATTGCCCATGAGCGCAATATCGTGTACCGCGACCATAAAATTTTACATTACTACTGGCAGGCCGAGAAAAACGGGGTCTACATCATTGATTGGAATGTGGCCCGCTACCATGCTGCCGGACTGACAGAGACCGATATTCATATGGACCTGGTTCAATTTGGGGCGCGTGGACTGCATCATATATTGACCGGAAGAACGGCCCCCGGTGCACTGCCGTTAGGCCCAACACGCCCGGAAGAGATTGAACAAGCCGCAGAAACTTACCAGACTCAGTGGACTTACGATGATCAGCGGCTTTCGCCAGAACTACGCACAGTGCTTGAACGCGTCCTGGCCGGAGAATTTACCTCTGCCGCGGACCTGGGGATGGATTTAAAACGCACGCTGATTCAGATGCCGGATGCGCGATTATAGGGGATCTGGATATTTACCATGATGAGAGGGAACCGATCATGACGGACTTAAATACGCTGCTTGATGAAATATCCAACCTGGTCACCGCAGATTCCCCACCCCTGGCGGACTTGCGGGTAAAAATGATCGAGCTGGACGAATATGTTCATTCAGACGAGTTCGAGAAACTAAATTACAACGAACGCGGGCGCTTTCAAACGGCGTATAAAGAGCTGCGCGATACGCTGCGTAAGCTGGAAAATCCGCCTGCTGCCGGCAGTGCGACCTCGCCGGGGTTTGAAACATCGCTTGGCGAACCGGCCCAGCCAGCCGCGGAGGAAGAGGAGCAGGAGAGTCCAGCTCGCAACCCGTATGCAGAACAATCCATGGAAGAAGCGGAGCGCCTCTTTTACGGCGGCCGGTATGCGGAAGCAATTAAGCTGTATGATCAGGTCATTCAGATCGAGCCCAAATGGGAGCGGGCGCGCCAGCACCGCAACGAATCAGAAAACTACCTGCGCACCGGATATATTCCTTCGGTTGCCCTTCCGGCAGAGGCGGCAAGTTCTTTTGGAAAAGCCCAATCGGCAGCCCGCTTAGGGCGTTATGTAGATGCGATGGCGCTGTTAATGCGCGCCCAGAACGCATTACGGGATATTGGAATCCAACGCTGGCAGGACGGCAGCGAATTTGAACAAAAATTACAGCAGTATATCGATGCGGAGAGCGTATACAGCGAGGGCCTGGGTCTTTTTGCCAAAGGCATGATCGACGATGGGATCGAACGGGTAGAATTTGCCGCACAGGCGACCGGTCTGCCTAAATACAACGACCGCGCCGTGGAAATGCGTAAAGCGAAAACGGCGATGCAAAAAATTGCGGAAACGCTAAATACGCCCTTTTCCGACCCGAAAGAGGTGGTCGAAGTTAAAACCGAGTTGGATGCGCTCTACCTGCAGTATGGCGATAATCCGGGGTTCAGCAAGCTGCGCGACCGGTTGCAGGAGATCATTCCTGGCGTGGTCGAACCATTGAAAGACCAGATCCGCAGCTTGAAAACCCAGGCGGATCGCTCGCAGACTTTAGACGCGGTGTTGGCCAAGGCCCGCCAGGCCAAACAGACCCTGGACCAGGCACGCAGCCTCGGATATTCCGATGCGGGTCTGGACCAATTAAGCGATGAGGTGGAAAAATTATTCCGCGATGTGCAGCGGTATGAAGATGAGCTGCAGCAGGCATCGGCGGTATTTAACTCAAATCGATCCTGGCCCGCGGCTGCAGCGCAAATCAGCCAGGATGTGCGCGCACGCTACCCCAATGATCCGCGGGTAATTGAATTTAACCGATCCCTGGCCCCATACCACAACACACGGACAGCCATTCGGGTTGGTTTAATCTTGTTGGGGGTTGCGATCGTCGCGGGAATCCTGTGGTTTGGATTTAACCAGGTGCAGGGTTATATCCTTTCCTTAACCCCCACAGCTACTGCTACCCCAACTTTAACTGCCACCACTACACCGATGCCGCCCACCGCGACGTCCACGCCGCGCCCGACTGCCACACCATCCTTGACACCCACGCCGCCGTCCGGGGTTGTCAACCGGACCGTGTATGTGCGTGGCGGTTGTTATGAAACATTCAAGGCAGTCGGTCAAATTCCAGAGGGCGGTGTGGTGCGCTTCCTGCCGGTCGAACGCAAGTTTGACAACCTGGGCCGAGAATGCCTGTTCGTCGAGTATACGGGTCCGGATAATGTCTCTATCAGTGGATATATCCTGATCGTAGATGTCGGCCAATAGGTAGGTATCAATCTACATTGGAAATCCGAATATTGTAATTCCCGGGCTCCGGCAAAATGCGCGTACCCTGGGGCTCCAGCTGGATGCTACCGCCTGATACGGATTTTAAATCCGGCATGCTGCGCATCAAAACGCTCCAGGTTTTGGGCTGGCCAGAAATGTTAATGGCGATGGTCTGGCCGTCGCGATGGGCATTCAAGCTGACAACCGGCACCCCCTCGGCGGAAAATATCGTTTGAGAGACCGGCGCACCATCAACAAGGTCATAAACTTCTACTGTCAGACCTTCTGTGTAATCGTAATCCGGACGCTGGTCGTTGGCGCCCACCGCAAGGAGCGTGTTCGGCCGCACATAAAGCGGAAGGCTGAGGAAGTCGTGGTTTTCTCGCACCCAATGACCACCTTCAACGATCTTCCCGCTTAGCAAATGGGTCCACTTTCCGGCAGGCAGGTAGAAATCAACTGTACCGTCCGACGAAAATACCGGTGCAACCAGCAAACTGCTGCCCAGCATATACTGGCGGTCCAGTGTGTCGCAGGCTGGATCATCCGGGAATTCTAGATGCATGGCACGCATCATCGGGCTGCCGGATTGGTGCGCTTCGACCGCTGTTGCAAATAGATATGGCATCAACCGGCACTTCAATTGGGTAAAATATCTGAGCACATCCACGGCTTCCTCGTCAAACAGCCAGGGCACCCGGTAAGAACTGCTGCCATGCAGCCGGCTGTGGGAGGAAAGCAAACCAAAGGCGCACCAGCGTTTATACACATCGGCGGATGCCGTTTGTTCAAAGCCGCCCATATCATGGCTCCAGAAACCGAAACCGCTGAGGCCCAACGATAAACCACCGCGCAGGCTTTCAGCCATCGATTCGAAGGTTGCGGTGCTGTCACCTCCCCAATGAACTGGAAACTGCTGCCCGCCTGTGGTAGCTGACCGCGCAAAAACCGCTGCCTGCCCTTCTCCTAATTTTTCTTCGAGCACTTTGAAAACGGTCTGGTTGTATAAAAACGTGTAGTAATTGTGCATCCTGGTCGGGTCAGATCCATCGAAATAGACCACATCGGTGGGAATGCGTTCGCCAAAATCCGTCTTAAAGGTGTCCACGCCCATATCGATCAAGGCCCGTAATTTATCGCCAAACCAACGGCAGGCCTCCGGGTTGGTGAAGTCTACCAGCGCCATGCCTGCCTGCCAGCGATCCCACTGCCACACATCCCCATTGGGGCGTTTTACCAGGAACCCGCCGGCAATCCCTTCATCAAACATGGTGGACTGCTGGGCAATATAGGGATTGATCCAGACGCAGATGTGCAGGCCGCGCGCCTTAAGCCGGGCAAGCATGCCTGCGGGGTCTGGAAATACGCGCTGATCCCATTCGAAATTTACCCATTGGAACTCTTTCATCCAGAAGCAGTCGAAATGGAAGACATGCAGGGGGATATTCCGTTCAGCCATGCCATCAATAAAGCCGGTCACGGTCTGCTCATCATAATTGGTGGTGAAAGAGGTGGTCAGCCACAAACCGAAAGTCCATGCCGGGGGTAATGCCGGACGTCCGGTCAATGCGGTATACCGGTTGAGAACGTCCTTGGGAGTGGGTCCATAGATTAAAAAATATTCAAGCCTTTCGCCCGGCACAGAAAACTGGATACGCTCGACCTTTTCAGAGGCTACTTCCAGCGACACGCGACCGGGATGGTTGATAAACACCCCGTAGCCGCGGTTGGTGATATAAAAGGGAACATTTTTGTAGGCCTGCTCACTGCTGGTCCCGCCGTCTTCATTCCAGAGGTCGATTACCTGCCCGTTTTTGACGAATGCGGTAAATCGTTCTCCCAACCCATAAACACACTCGCCCACGCCCAAAGACAACTGATCATGGATAAACTGCCCTTCGGGTGTTTCCATGAACCCCACGCCGTGCCAGGCGCTGCTGGTGACCAGGCGGCTGCCATCCAGAAAATCAAATTTCCAATCTCCGGCTTTTTCGACCCGAACGGTCAGGCTGCCGCTGGTAAGCGACGCTGCCTGGTCGTCATCATTGATTTGCACCTGTGGGACCGGCTGAGGTTTGAGTTCGAATTGAGGCGTTCGCGAACGACTGCCTTTGTGGTGGACGAGTTCAACCCGGATCACATTTTCCATCGGAGAAGAGAATCGGGCGGTAATTACCGGGCAATTGAGCGTGTCGCCGCGGTGATTGATGCGCCGGGTAGGCCCAAAAACGGTGAGTGCCTCTTCTTCCACTTTGGTGCCGTGAACCTGTACCGGGTAATGGGCATTCACTCCCGGGCGAATATTCCAGTATCCATCTGTGAACTTCATTCCACATCTCCTCAGCTGGGGCGAAAAATTTTAAAAATCGACGGATCTTCTTTGGTATAGAGCGGATGAAAATATTCCTTGCAGGTATAATATCATTATGATTCTACTCGATAAATCCAATTCAAATTTTTGATGGAGCTGTCATGAAATCCATACGTATGTATGCAGGCACATTTACCCGGGAAGGAAATACGGAAGGTATCTATTGGTACCGCTTCGATCCGGAAAATGGGAAATTGGCATTTGAAGGCAAGGTTAACGCAGGACCTGATCCGGCTTATCTCACGCTTACTTCTGACCACAAGTATTTGTTTACGGTCAATGAAGTTCATGAATATCACGGCACCAAAGGGGGCGGAGTCAGTGCTTTTGCGGTGGATTCGAATTCGGGCCAATTATCTTTTTTGAATTCGCAACCCTCCTACGGCGAATCCCCTTGCTATATCAGCCTGGATGAAACTGAAAAATGGGCGCTCGTTTCTAATTATGCCGGGGGAAGCATTTCTATCTACCCGGTTCAGTCAGACGGCAAGCTGGGACCAGCCAGTGAATTTGTCCAACATCATGGTCATGGAACGGATCCGGAGCGGCAGGAAAAGGCGCATGCTCACTCGATCCGCGTGTATCCGAGCAATCATGTCGCTTTGGCTGCCGACCTTGGTCTTGACCAGGTGAAGGTATATTGGCTGGATTTGCGCACAGGGAAAATCCATGAAGACGCGGAGGCGACGATTCATATGCATCCTGGTGCCGGACCGCGTCATTTTGATTTTCACCCGAACGGCAAATGGATGTATGTGGTGGATGAGCTGGATTCGACCCTGGCTGTGTTTGAAGTTGATCCAAATACGTTTCATTTCACCCATCTTCAAACCGTTTCGACCCTGCCCGCGGGTTACGATGGGCCAACATGGGCGGCAGATATCCACGTGCATCCCAATGGGAAGCTGGTGTTTGCCTCCAATCGGGCGCACGAAAGCCTGGCAGCTTTTTCCATCGATGCGGCATCTGGCAAAGTCACTTTAATCGATGTGACCCCGTCTGGCGGTAAGACACCGCGCAACTTTGCCATCGATCCCAGCGGGAAATGGCTGCTGGCTGCGCACCAGGATAGCGACAACGTGGTGGTGTTTGCCCTCGACCCGGAGACAGGGAAACTTACCCCAAATGGAGAAGAAGTTTCGCTGCCGATGCCGGTATGCCTTAAGTTTGTCGTTTAAGTTTCGCTTTTGCCTACCAGATTTAATCTTTTTCTTGATCCCAATCGACGTGGATGTATTTTAAATCAGCAGATTAATATACATCCACGTTTTTTTACCAAACTGCGTTAGGGCAGCGGGCAATGAAGAAGACAAACCAAAATTTTGCGACCGACTATTTATTGATACAGGCGATGTATAATATACGTAAGGTGATCGCTCTTTAAAATGGGAGGGAAAAGTGGACAATTTTAATTGGGTCGGTCCCATTTTTAATATTCTTGCGATTCTCTGCATGATCACAGGTTTATATATCGCCGGGAGGCTACTTCCAACTTTTGTCACATGGTTACACTCACTTTTTCCGGAAAATCTGTTTTCACGCCAAATCCCCAAAACTATATTATGGTTAGCTTTAGGAGCTCTATTTACCTCTCCGTTACTTGATTTTGTCAGTTCTCTCGGTTGGTTAATAAACGTAACCCTTTCACCGCAAGGTGGCGGTGAAGTAACTTCCATGTTGGGAACGGTACCAATACAGATTTATTTTATTTTTCCGCTCATCCTCATGGTAGTGGTTTATGTGACTGTTACTATTTTCGGTATTAAATATGTGAATTCATTAACACAATTCCATCAAACCGATCGAATTTTTATTTTACTGGCCATTGCCAGTCTGACTTTTGGGGTGACTAATTCTGTTTTTACTCAAGTGTTTTCTTTTCAGGTCCCCTTTCTGACAAATAGTAAAAATTTTGGAATTCCAGGCTACTTCATTGAAGTGGCGATTGGAATAGTAATCTTGATCATGATTTTGATAGGTTTGAACCGTATTTTATCCAACCATCCGGTAAGTGAGGATAAACTTCCCTGATCTTTCTGGAAGGAAAAGTTTACTCAAGAAAGGGCAAAACCATATCCCCTTTTAAAGACGTGCTACCGTGGGGAAAATGTCACTTTCAATTCAGTGCCCTGAACTTCGATAACCGCTGTCGGAAAGGTCAGGTAGTGACCCGGCGGGTAGGCCAGATTTGGATTTTCCTGAGCACCTAAGGATTGGATCGAATCCAGGCTTGATTTTGCGGACACATTTTGCGCGTTCTCAAAGAGAATGGTCAATCCCGATCCAGCAGCTGGCTGCCAATCCCAACGATTTGTTCCTGAAACAGGAGCCGGAAGCCAGGTTGCCATTGGCCTGCCGGCAGCCCATTTTTGGGGAGCGAGTGTGATCGGAATCAAGATGGCGGTGGGTCGGGGGAATGTCAGGTCGACGTTAAGTACAGTGTTGTTGAGTGAAATAATCTTTTGAATGGATTGGTTTGCGGTGCGCAGGATGATCCTTCCAGGCTGGATTTCTGGAATGTATTCAGTGTAAGGTTCATTAACCGAATCGAAAGCCCCGGGGATTTCAGCCGGATTGCCCTTTGGACCGATTTCAGGCATCCATTCTGAAGGATCGCCGAGGCCAACCCCAAATTCGGCAGGGGAACCGATCCACTGCGTTGTCCCAGCCGGTCCGCGCTGCGCGGCATATATCAATCTACCGCCGCCGGTTTTTATGACCACAAACCAGGAGGACGAAGCTAAAATGCATTCTGGCTTTCCATCGAAATCCAGGTCCTGCGAGCAATCCGATTGGGTGTATGGGGATGCGTCCCAGCGGGCAGCCTCGATACTATAGCTGACGTATCCCAGGGCGTTGGCCTGCAAACCCGCCAGGGATGGGCGGTCAGTGGGTTGTGAAAGCGCCAGGTAAGACTGCAGGGCTAATTGCGTGATTGAGCCCGGCGGTAAATTTTCCAGGCGGGCGCGGATAGCAGAACGGATGGTTTCCGAGGTCACCCCCGCTGGATAAGGGGCTCCGGATTCGGAAACCGGGATGACCACCTGGGCCGGGGGGGAGCACAACAAATCACGGCAGTTCTCGCTTAAAGGCCATTGATCAACAACTTCCGCCGGGAGCTCGTTCAGGCTGGCTTCGTCTAAGGGTTTGATCCAGGGATGGGCGGCGACGTAATCAAATGCGGCGGGGGTGATGGAAAATTCTCCCCAGCCAGATTCCGGCAGGCTGCCGCCCAATACCACCAGGTCGTTCGGGTCGGGGGACAAGGCTTTCGAGAGCAGAGCCAGGCGGGCATTCAGGGTCAGTCCGCTGTAGTCAACCTGGGGATCGGTTTCTGAAGACGGGCCGGAATATACCGGACCGGGTAAAGGGATCAGGCGTTTGTTCTGCCAGCGAATAACATGGCTGCGGTCCGGGAGATCGGCAAAAAATGAGGAATATTGATTGGAAAGTGGGGCTGGAAAGGCTCCAAAGGCGATGGTACTGGTTGAAAAACCGTTCGATACGGCCGTTTGCCGGCTGGCAGCCAGGCTCAGATCCGATAATAAGGGGTCTCCAACGGCTGATTCGGGCAGAATCACATCTCCGCGCAGTGTTGATTGCCTGATCAGGTGCAATCCTCCAACTGCGCTCAGGGCGGTAAGACTGGCGGGCTGTTTCAGGTCCGCTAAAACCAGCGGAACCTTGTGGCTGGCCGCTGATTGCAGGAGCACATTTAAGCCGTGCCGCCCGCCATAGGGGCCGGTATGGGCGCCGTCCCAACGGCGCAGGATTTGAGCCGGTGTGACGGCAGGTAAGGTATTCCAAAAAACCAGTAAAAGCGGGGCTTGCGCCGGCGGTGAGGCGGAAGGATAGACCGGCGGTGTTTGCGAAAGAAGATCGTGCTTTCCTGCCGGGGTGATAAATGCCTGTATGCCCACTTCGGAAATATTTCCAGGCATGGAAGAGCGGTTCAACTGCACTGTCAGGATATCTAAACCGGGGTGATTGGCACTGCGCGGGAGCAGGTCTGGCAGCGGCTGCAGGCGCGTATCCAGGGCCTGGGGCGCACCCACAGCAGGAATTTCTACCAGTACATCAAAGTCCAGGCTGGATTTTGCATCAATCGGAAGATTGGCACTTCCCCCAGGTTGGGTATCCAGGGCCAGGTAGACATCAAAATCTGGTGAGCCGGAGAGATCCAGGAAATCCAGGCGGATTTCCAAATCGAAGGGGGTGTTGCGGCTGTAAAGGGCAATCAGGCTGTGATCCGGGTCGCTGTCAGGCGGCTGCAGCAGGTGGAGATCAGCAAGCGTCCAATTCGAGAAAACCGATGCCGAATTCGAGGTAGGGATATATGCTGTGCAAGCAGGGAGCATCCCTGCCAGGAGGCTGGCGAACAACACCCAGCGCCAAAGAGTCACTCTAACAAAGATGGGCATTGCCAAAATTATAGCAGGTGGTAGTCGTAGGTGGATAAAAAAAGGGAATTCCGATGAATTGGAATTCCCTTTTGGTTGAAAGCTGTTGCGTTTAATCGCGCGAGCGGCCAAACAACAGGAAGGCGTAAAACAGGACCGTGGAAATGGCCTGGATAGCAGCCGCGACATAAGTAAGCGCCGCCGCATCCAATACTTTGTTGACCCCATCCATTTCCTGGTTGTAGATCATGCCGCTGGTCGCAAGGATAGCCTTGGCCCGGCGGCTGGCATCAAATTCCACCGGGAGGGTGACCAATGAAAAAACGGCGGTCAGCCCAAAGAAAATTAACCCGACCACGGCCACCTGGGTGCCAAGCGCAGATGACATAAACAGGCCAATCATGAAGATAATCGGTCCCAGCCAGGAACCAATTTGCACGGTTGGTACGATGGCAGTGCGCAGCTTGAGCATGCCATACGCTTGTTGATCCTGAATGGCATGTCCCGTCTCATGGGCAGCAATGCCGTTCGCGGCAACGCTGTTGCTGCGGTAGACATCCGGGCTCAACCGGAGGACCTTTTTTTGTGGATCATAATGGTCCGAAAGAAAGCCCCTGGTTTCTTCGACCTGGACGTGATTAAGCCCATTGATATCCAGGATCCGCCGGGCAACTTCTGCCCCGGTCAGTCCGACGTAGGTCTTCACCTGCGAATATTTCTTGAAAGCTCCCTGTACCTTAAATTGAGCCCACATCCCCAGCAGCAGCGCCGGAAGACTGAATAGTAAATACAAACCATAACCGTAACCAAAGAGTGGGAAAAACATTTTACCTTATCCTTTCTAGAAAATTTTAACCAAAGATGATAAAGAGAACATTAATCTTTTGCAAGAAATATATATACAAGCCCCGAATTCGTGGCCTTTATCACCCATACATTGATCAAGATCTCTTTATAATGAGTGAATATCATTAAATTTGATGCAAAGGATAGAAAATGGATGCGAAAACCAGGCAGCGATACATCGAAAATTGGTCTGACGAGCGCAACACGGCGTCATTGTACCATTTGATCTCCGAGCTAGAAGAGGACCCCAGAATTGCCGAGGTGTACCTGCGCATGGAGAAAATTGAGCTTCGCCATGCCGATCATTGGGTGAAGCTACTGGAAGATGGGGGCGAAGCGGTCCCGGAGTTTAAACCGTCCACCCGGGCGAAAATATTAGCCTGGTTGGCGCGTAGATTTGGGGCCGCAATGATTCTGCAATCGATGCAAACCATGGAGCAAAGCGGGGTCAAGAGCTACAACGAGCAAGCTGAAGCGAAAGGTATGGGGGGCGATGAAGCCGGGCATGCGAATATCATTAACCAGCTGACCCGAACCACGATCCGCGGGGGAATCGAAGGCAGCGCCCTGGCACAATTGGAGGGCCGGCATAAGGCCACCGGCGGGAATGCCCTGCGAGCGGCAGTTTTGGGCTCCAATGACGGGATGGTCTCAAATCTGAGCCTGGTGATGGGGGTGGCAGGGGCTACCCTGGAGGGTAATGCCGTCCTGATCGCCGGTGTCGCCGGGCTGCTGGCCGGGGCGATCTCGATGGCGCTGGGGGAATGGCTCTCGGTGCAAAGCTCGCGCGAACTGTATGAGAACCAGATCAAAATTGAAACCATGGAAATCAACCGCAATCCACAGGAAGAAATTGAAGAACTGGCCCTGATTTATGAAGCGCGCGGCCTGGCAACCGCACAGGCGCGAAGCCTGGCCTCACAAATTATGGAGAATAAAGAGAGCGCGATCCAAACCCTGGCGCGAGAAGAACTGGGGATCGACCCGGATGAATTGGGCGGTTCAGCCTGGGAGGCCGCCCTGACCTCCTTCTTCTTATTTGCAGTTGGCGCGATCGTGCCCCTGTTTGCGTTCATTTTCTGGAGGGGAGTAACCGCGGTGTTGATCAGCATCGTGATGAGCACCGTGGGGCTGTTTGTTTTGGGAGCAGTGGTTACTTTATTCACCGGTCAGACGGTGCTCAAATCGGGCTTGCGCATGGTGATTTTTGGCTTGCTGGCTGCCGCGGTGACCTTCGGGATCGGCAAGCTGATCGGGGTTAGCGTATCCGGGTAATCAAAAAGAGGTCTGGTTTTCTGAACCAGGCCTCTTTTTTGTGTGCCCCAGCCGAGACTCGAACTCGGACTTTCAACTTCGGAGGCTGACGCTCTATCCATTGCGCTACTGGGGCAGACCTTCATCACATCTCATTTACAGCACGGCCATTATACCATAGCGTCTTTAACCTAGAAATAAAATTCTTCGATCCAATCGATATAAGTTAATTCTATTCTTGATATGTATGTGTACTTCGTCTAATCCCGTGCTATAGTATTAACAACGGATGTGATCACGGGAGGGTATTATGGCAATCATCACGATTTCGCGTCAGTTTGGAAGCGGCGGAGATGCAGTCGCCCTCCGCCTGTGCGAGGTGCTGGGCTACAACTCTTTTGGCAAAGAACAGATCCTCGAGGCAGCCAAAGAGACCACATTGGGAAAGTACAATGCCATCGATTATTCTGAGGACAACCATGAAGTGCAGACTTTTCTGGACCGTCTCTTTGGACGGACTGCGACGGTTGTCCAGAAGATCGCCTGGTCCGAGAATCCATCTATCGCCGAGCGACCGGAGCATGTCGACGCGCATGATACTGCTGTGCTCAGCCTGACGAAAAGAGCCATCCAGGCCTCAGTACGCACCGGCAATATGGTTATCGTGGGGCGCGGGGGCCAGGTGCTCTTGAAAGACACCTCCGGCGTCCTGCACGTACGCATCGAGGCGCCGGTTGATATGCGTATCGAGCGTATTAAGCAGGGATTGATTAAGGGTGGGGAAGCATCTCAATCGGCAAGCAAGCTGCAGCAGGCTGCCGCAGATATTATCGCCGAGCGCGATGCGGCCTCAGAAGATTACATCAAGCGCTATTTCAATGTCGATTGGCACGATCCGCAGCTGTATCACCTGGTGCTTAATCGAGGATTATTGAACATTGAACAGACAGCGCAGATTATCATCGCGGCTGTCAACAGCCTGAAAGTGCCGCCGATCACTCACACCATTAGATAGGCTAGCTCGTCTCGCGCCCGACTCGCATCACTGCACGTATGTGCAAGGGTATGCATATGCCCGGGGAAGATATTTACTAATTTTCAGCCAGGAGTTGCCACACGCTGCGCACGTTTGCGAGAGGTGCTCATTCCACCGGAGAGCGGCAGGCGTTCTTTACCCAAGAGCATCGCGGACTGTATTTAACATCAGCCGTTCCAGGATCTCATAAAAAGATATATCGTATAGATCCAATATTACGGAGAGCGCTACATCCAGTTCCTTGGGACCGAAGGCGGGGTTGCAGTTGGTATCGATAAAGAAATATCGCCCTGATTGGTCCAGGCGGATATCGAATTTTCCGTAATCGTACATCTGGGTGACATCGAAAGCTTTTTTGACATATTCGGTGAGCAGCGGATCTTCATAGCTGTTATAGGTAACGGCGGCGTCTTTTTCGCTGAGCCACTGGTCTTCAAAAGTTAAGAAGATAAATTTCCCCTCGGGGTGTAAGAAAACCTTTTCCGCCAGGAACACTTCTTTGGTTGTGCCTTCGAGGACGATGGCAGTCACTTCGCGCCCGGCGATAAATTCTTCTACCAGTACGGGTTGTTTATAAGTGTGAATGAGGTAACCCAGCCGTTTCCTCAGTTGGGTGATGTTTTCAGATACCGCGTCTTTGGTGATCTCCACCGAACCATGGATGGCATTGAGCTTTGAGATTAATGGGAAGCGCAGCGAGGGATCCATGTAATCGTCTGGGGTGTTAAACAACTGGTAATTTGGCACCGGAACCCCGTTCTGCTGCAGCAGTTTTTTGACCAGAAATTTATTGGTATCCAGAGAAAGCCCGAGGATGTCTGCACCGGTGTAGGGGAAGTCCAGCAGCTCAAGCACCCCTGGAATGGCAGAGGAAAGGCTTTCATCGCCTTTGATTGAATCCGCTAAATTAATCACGATATCTGGTCTGTTGATGCACAGGCGAGACGGGAGTTCTGCGTTTCCAGGATAGAGGAGCACAGTGACGCCCAGGGATTCCAGGTAGTTGCCAATCAATTCGGCATCTTTATCCGCGTCTTTTTCGGTGATGTACTGCATCTCGGTCGGGAAATATTCGCGCTTGACATCGCTGTAAATGATGCCCACTCTCTTTGGAAGCGCCTCAATTTTTTCGGGTTTAAGACTTTTTTTCATGTCCCATCCTTCGCTGCCAGGTTGAGCGGTCGAATGCCATCCATAAAAATTATACTCGTGATGAACGGGAAACAATGGTATGAATTAATATTTTTCCGGTCGGCCGGATTTGATTTACGCTTTCAAGTGAAAGCGACTCAGGTCAGATTTCAAGAAATAGCCCAGGGAGAGAGCTGGCGAATTTCAGCGCGCAGACGGTCAATTGCTGCCAGGTTGCCGTCTTCATCACCCAATCTCAGATATTGATGCTTTTTGTGGCTGATTTCCCCACATAGCTGGTAAAAGCGGGTGGTGCTGCGGTATGAACGTTTTAACAGCGCGGTCATTCGTGCACGGTATTGTTTGGCAGGAGAAAGTGCCGTGGAAAACTGCTGCGGAAAGAGGGTGCCGAACTGGACCTCTTCTGTGAGATAGCGGGCAAGTAGATTTTTTTCACGGTTGATCATGTAAATGATAAAAATGAGCATCGCCAGCCAGCCTGTCCAGTCGATCGCAGTGGTCAATAAAAGTCCGCCTGAACCGTCGCTGAAATAGGATAGGGTGTTGTGCAGGGAATGCATGCCCATGGCTGCCGCCCAGCCCAGGACGACAAATAAGAATTTGGCCGTCCATTTGCGGCTTAAGCGGGCTTTTGCCAGACCGATGCCGATAAACGCCGTATAAAAAGGATGCTGCCATCCCACCAGAATGATGCGGATAAATGCCAGGATGAAGAGCCCACCCAGGCCATCTTCAACATAGCCGTAAGTGTAAATGTAATACACGTTTTCTGTGGCCGCAAAACCAAGCGCCGTAATTGCGGCATAGACGATCCCATCCAGAACGGAATCGAATTCGTTATGTGCGGTCCAAAATATGATCAGAACGGCGGCGCCTTTCAGCGTCTCTTCGATAAGGGGAGCAATCAAAGATCCGGTGGTCAGGTCAGCGGCCGACTTGGACGCGGTGAAAATGAAAATCCCCTCCTCCAACACCGAATTGATGACGAAGGCACCGCCGGCAGCTACGAATGCACCCCATAAAAAAACACCCACCAAAAGCTTGATGGGTTCTTTTTCGTACCGGTCAAGCCAATAGATAATTCCCGCGTAGAAAATAGCGGGTACGAAACCAAAAAACAATGCGAGAGTAAACCCCATGAAATCCTACAAGTCGGGCAAATAAGCGGCTAGTTAAAATATAAGTTTACCCGTTCCACACGCGCATCGAAAGGGTCATAGCCAAGCGTTTCAACCACCAGCTCGGCCCTCCCTGTGGCGCCTTCACGCGCCGCCAGGCGCAATGTCAGGCGCAGCCGTCCCTGATCATCCGGGGGTAAAATCTTGATTTCCTCGATTAAGGGCCGTATATCCACCTGTTTTCCACGCCTTTCACGCCAGATTTCACCGGCTGCCAGGAGTTGTGCCACACGCTGTTGGAGCTGCTCTGCATCTTCGGGATCTAACAGGGTAACAACATATTCTGCAGAAACGACCTGCTTGGGCAGCGAGGGAGCGGTAAGGTCGATCGATTCAATGGTTTGCAGTTCCAAGCCGGGTGGAAGAGCCGGATTGATAGCGGTTAGAAAGGCAGCGTGGTCGATCTCTGTTTCCAACCAGACATCGATGATTTCTGCACTGCTGGTCATGCCCAAAGGCAGGGGACAGGCCTGGGTTAGCTTTGGCTGGGGGTGGAAGCCTTGCGAATATGCCAACGGCAGACGCGCCCGGCGAAGGGATCGCTCCCATATTTTGTGCATATCGAGATTGCTGGTGTAACGCAATCCCGCGGTCTTTGAATACGTTATTCGGATGCGCTCCACCGGCTTATGCCTCCTGCAGAACTTTCACGGAACGGACGCGCCCCTGGCTGACCTCAGGACATTTCCATTCCTCGCCGGGGTGTTCGCGGCGCATCTGGGCGAAGGTTGGCAAGATGCCGCAGGCAAAACACTGCTGGCGGCAGTCAATGCGGGTCTTTCCTTCCAGTGACCAGCGGTAATCCTGGGTCAGGAATGATTTTTTCACACCGGGGTTGATATGTTCCCAGGGGAATATTTCGTCGATATAACGGACCCGGTGAGTATAAAAGCCAGGGTCGATCCCAACCTCATCGAAAGCGGTGTACCATGAATCCAGGTGGTCATGTTCCTGCCAGGCGTCGAATTTCGCGCCTTGCTTCCAGGCGGTATAGACTACTTCTGCCATTCTGCGATCGCCGCGCGACAGCCAGGCTTCGAGCATCGTATCCTTGGGATCCGTCCAGCTCAGTTTCAACCCTCTGCCGGATAAGGATCGTTTGAGCAGGTTCTGTTTGGCTTCGATCTGCTCCAGGGTATCGCACGGCACCCACTGGAAGGGGGTGTGCGGTTTCGGCACGAAGGTACTTACCCCGGCGTGCAAATTGGCCCGGTTGCCAATCACCTTACGGCCTTCAGCCAGCACGGTCTTGCACAGATCGGCTATGGCCTGAACGTCTTCTAAAGTTTCGGAAGGGTGTCCGATCATGAAATAGAGCTTGATGGTTTGCCAGCCGCGCTCGTAGATGGAACGGGTTACATCCAACAGAGCCTGGGTGGAGATCGGTTTGTTAATAATGTTGCGCATGCGTTCGGTGGCGGCCTCAGGAGCCAGGGTGAACCCTCCCTGGCGCGACTCTTTGAGCTCCTCAAGCAGATCGACCGAGAACGATTCAATCCGCAAGGAAGGCAGCGAAATTTTGACATGTTTTCCGGAAAATCGCGCGGCAACGGCCTTGACCAGGTCCAAAATATGCGTATAGTCGGAAGAGGAAAGCGAGAGCAGGGCAATTTCCTCAAATCCCGTATGGGCGAGCGAATCTTCCAAGGCATCCACGATCTCAGCCACAGGTCGTTCGCGCACCGGGCGGGTGATCATACCCGCATGACAGAACCGGCAGCCGCGCGTGCAGCCGCGCATAATTTCGATAGATGCACGGTTGTGGACCACGTCCACATTCGGGACGATGAAGCGTGTGGGAGGTGGGGGCAGCTTAGCCACCACGCGTTTCAGCACTGTTTTTGGGGCAAAATCCACCAGCGGTCTCACTTCCGCGACAGTGCCGTCTTCCTGGTAATCAACGGCATACAGGGAAGGCACATATACACCGTTCAATTTAGCTAATGCAGACAGCAATTCGCTGCGGGGTGCTGCGCTGCGCTTCCAAGATTGGTGAACATTGACGATTTCTTCCATCACTTCTTCGCCTTCACCAATTACAAAAGCATCGATAAAGGCATGCATGGGTTCCGGATTATAGGTTGCATGCCCGCCGGCGATGACCAGGGGATGCACTTCCGTTCGCTGGTGAGTGAATAAAGGAATGCCGGATAAGTCCAGCAAATTCAGGGCGTTGGTGTACAGCGATTCATACGGTAAAGTGAAACCAAGGATATCAAAATCTGCCAGGGCATGTTTGGTTTCCAGAGAGTAAAGCGGGATATCATGCTGGCGCAGCTGGGCCTCCATGTCTGGCCAGGGGACAAATGCGCGTTCAGCAAGTACATCGGGGCGGTTATTTAAGATGTGGTAAAGAATTGCTAATCCCACATTTGGCATGCCGATATCGTAAATGTCAGGAAAAGCCAGGGCAACATGCGATTCGACTGAATTCCATTCTTTAACGATCTGATTAAGTTCTCCACCTACATAACGGCCGGGTTTTTGAACGCGCAGGAGAATGCGTTCGAGCCGAGAATCAATTTCTGAAGGGGAAAGCACCATTAAACTCCTTCGATAAAATTCGGATACATCGCTCCAATTTTACCTTATGCGAGGAGCAAAAGGCAAGCCGGTTTTTTTTTACCAGATTTCGATGTGTTCTGCCATGATAGGAAGGTCAGGCCACATGCGATTTATATAATTCAACACTACCTGTAAAGCATTATTCAAGAAGACACGGTCGTTTCCGATCATGGCACAGGCAATAACAGCTTCTCGCCAGCGCTCCTGTAAATCAATCTCGGCGACTGAGATATTAAATTCCTTATGAATCCGGGTCAGGATAGGTTTTACCCGGGAGCGTTTATCTTTCAAGGATGAACACCCAGGTAGTTGGAGGTGAATGGTTAAAACTGCAACAGCCATAAGGATATTGTATCTGACTCTGGTTCACAGTTTATTTACTTATTGGCGTTTCAGCGAAGCTGATCCCTTGCACAATCATGTCCCGACGGTTACAATCCTTGATCTATATATGGAATATCCCGCTTTTCTGCGGTTAGAAAAGAAGAGAATTTTGCATGAATGTTGAAATTGCATACCAGGCAGCACTGGATTATATATATAGTTTCGTCGATTACAGCCTGACTCGCAACCTGCGTTATTCACCAGAGAAATTTGATCTGGCGCGTATGGAAGCCTTGATGGCGCGTTTAGGACATCCTGAACGGCAGTATCCGGTGATTCATGTCGCTGGAACGAAGGGGAAGGGTTCGGTTTCGGTAATGTGTGCCAGCGCTCTGCGGGCCCAGGGCTACCACACAGGTTTTTACACCTCTCCTCACCTGCAAGAATATACCGAACGCATTCAGGTCGATGGGCAGCCGATCGCCAGGGCAGAGCTGGTTGCGTTAGTGGATGAAATTAAACCCCACGTTGCGTCGATCGAACATCTTACGACTTTTGAAATTACCACCGCTTTGGCTTTCTTATATTTTGCCCGTCGTGGGGCAAATGCGGCAGTAATCGAGGTGGGATTAGGCGGCCGGTTAGACGCAACCAATGTGGTTAATCCCCTGGTATCGGTGATCACTTCGCTTTCCATGGATCACATGAATGTTCTGGGCAATACCCTGGCCCTGATTGCCGGTGAAAAAGCAGGGATTATCAAACAAAGGCGACCGGTGGTTTTATCGCCGCAAAAAGACGAAGCACGCCTGGTAGTAGAGCGTGTCGCGCTTGAAAGAGAATCGCGGTTAGTTGAAGTCGGCCGGGATACACACTATGCTCCTGTATCCCATTCGCTGGAGGGGCAGTCTCTCATGGTTTGGAATGCGCAGGATCAGTCCTTGATGGATGCCTATCTCGAGTCAGACAGACCTACAGCCTGGCAGCCGGTACAATTGACGATTCCACTGCTGGGTTACCACCAGGTTGAAAATGCTGCAACAGCCTATGAAGCGCTTCAGGTTGCCCGTGATGAAGGTCTGGATATTTCAGAGGAATCAATCTTAAAGGGATTGGCTGCCGTCCAATGGCCCGGCCGGTTTGAGATCTTACACAGAAGGCCGACAATTATTGTCGATTCCGCCCATAACCGATATTCTGCGCTAAAACTGCGTCTGGCAATCGATGATTATTTGCCAGGCCGGCCTGTAATTCTGTTGTTTGGTGCCTCCGAGGATAAGGATATATACGGTATGTTTGCCGAATTGATGCCGCGGGTCAAACAGGTGATTGCTACCCAATCCATCCATCCGCGGGCGATGGAAGCCAATAAGCTGGTAGAATTGGCACACCAGTTTGGTATGCGCGCCCAGGCAGTGATGCCCCTTGAACGAGCGCTGGAGACTGTGCTGGCTCTGGCTGGAGAGGATACGGTTATTGTAGCAACGGGAAGCTTATTTATCGCAGCTGCGGTACGTGAAGTATGGTCAAAAATGGAGACGATAGTTCAAGCATGAAGCAAGATGATTGGGAAACGAGAACAAATGATGGTGAGGAATATACTTCCTCGATTCACCAAAGAACCGAGGAGCTTTACCGTATTCCCGATAGCGACCTGGATGAAAATGATTGTGTAGAACTATCGGTTCTGGTACTGCGGGATATTGTCGTTTTCCCTCGCATGATCTCACCGATTTTTGTAACCCCAGGATCAAACTTGTTAGCGATCCAGGATGCCCAATATAATTTTCAAACAATGATTTCGCTGGTGCAGCACGATGCCGATCTCGAAATTCCATCGCCTGAAGATTTACTGCCTATCGGCGTGGAACTTGCAGTCGGCCGCCTGTTGAATATGCCAGATGGCAATAATTCTGCGCTTGTTCAAGGCCGTCGGCGGTTTGAAGTCCTTGAATTTATCCAGATTGACCCATTTTTCAAAGTAAAAGCGCGGCTTGTGGAAGAACCGGAAGAGGTTGACCGCCATACTGACGCGCTGATGCGCACCACGCGGGATCTTTTTGAGCGCTGCGTGCAGTTGGACCGAAGTTTACCTGAGGAAGCCCATTTATTCTCTTTGAATATCCAGGAACCGGGCTGGCTGTCTGACATGGTTGCCACGGCGATTTCTCTGCCATTTAAAGAACGGCAGTCTCTACTCACGCAGTTGGACCCGACTGAACGGCTTAAAAGGGTCAACTGGCTGCTGGCACAGGAATTGGACGTGCTCCAGCTTGAAGATGAAATCCAGACCCGTGTGCAGAGTGAAGTGGACCGCAGCCAGCGTGAATTTTACCTGCGTGAACAGATGAAAGCCATCCAGACTGAATTGGGTGAAGGAGATATCTGGTCGCGAGAATTGGTGGATTTAAAAGAAAAGATTATCAAGACCGCGCTGCCAGACGAAGCCCGCACCACGGCCATGAAGGAAGTTGAACGCCTGGCGCAGATGCCACAGATGGCGCCTGAAGTGGGGATCATCCGCACATATCTGGATTGGATTCTGGACCTGCCCTGGGAAAATGAAACCGAGGATAATCTGGATGTAACCAATGCTGCCCGGGTGCTGGAACAACATCATTACGGTCTGGGTAAAGCCAAAGATCGCATTTTGGAATATATCGCTGTACGCAGCTTGAAACCAAAACGTTCTCGCCAGCCCATCCTTTGTTTTGTCGGACCTCCGGGAACGGGAAAGACCTCGTTGGGACGTTCGATTTCAGAAGCACTTGGCCGAAAATTCGTCCGTCTTTCGTTGGGAGGCGTCCGGGATGAGGCTGAAATTCGTGGGCATCGACGGACATACATTGGTGCGCTGCCTGGGCGCATCTTACAGACCATGCGCAAGGCCGGCACATTGAACCCGCTTTTCATGCTGGATGAAATCGACAAATTAGGCGCAGATTTCCGGGGCGATCCGGGGGCTGCATTATTGGAAGTGCTTGACCCGGAACAAAATTTTTCGTTTTCCGATCATTACCTTGAACTATCTTATGACTTGTCGAAAGTCATGTTTATCACAACCGCCAATTCTCTGATGAGCATTCCACCAGCTCTTTTGGACCGGATGGAAGTGATTGAATTTCCGGGTTATATTGAAGAAGAGAAAGTGGAAATCGCCCGCAGATTCCTGATTCCGCGCCAGATGGAAGAATCGGGCATGGAGTTACGCGAGGTCCGTTTTCAAGATGCGGCTTTGAGCAAAATTATCCGTGAATATACCTATGAAGCCGGTGTACGAAACCTTGAAAGAGAATTGGGCAGGATGTGCCGCAAGGCTGCGAGATTAAAATCTGAAAAGAAACATTACCCGCGAATCTTTGGGGCCGCAACCGTGGAAAAATTTCTTGGCCCTCCCCAATTTTTTCAAACCGAGGCAGAACGCCGGGATGAGGTTGGCGTAGCTACCGCGATAGCATGGACCGAAAATGGTGGCGAGATCATGCCGGTCGAAGTTCTGATTTTGGATGGCAAAGGTAATTTGCAAATCACAGGGCAAATTGGTGATGTAATGCAAGAATTTGCCCAGGCAGCCCTGAGTTATCTGAAATCCAAATCCCGAGATCTGAATCTTAGATACAGAGATTTTCGAGCAATTAGATGTCCATATTCACATTCCAGAAGGGGCGATTCCCAAAGACGGACCGAGTGCTGGGATCACAATTGCGACTGCGTTGATCTCGGCTTTCACTGAGCGTAAAATATATAAAGAGATTGGTATGACAGGTGAGATCACTTTACGCGGACGGGTGCTGCCGGTTGGCGGTTTACGGGAAAAAGTGCTGGCTGCGCATCGCGCAGGATTAAAGACGGTGCTTATTCCAGAACGTAATATGAAAGACCTGGTAGATGTCCCCCGCAAGGTATTGGATGTTTTGAAAATAGTACCGATCAACCACATGGATGAAGTCTTACAACACGCCTTGTATCCGGCTGTGGAAAAACCTTCCCGGCACCGCAAGGCGAAATCTCAGCAAGAAGAACCTCAAGAAAACGAGAAAAACACTGAAAAATAAAAAAAGAAAGGCCGCTTAGAGCGGCTTTTCTTTTTTTTAGATAGATTATTCGTTTTCCGTTTCTACCTCGGCAGGTTGGGTCAGGACCACACGCTCCGATTGGAGGGCCCGCACGCCATTGCGCACCTGTCCTAAAACGCGTTCCATTTCTGCTTCTAAATTTTGCAGGGTGTCCAGAACATAATCGTCCGCATCTCGCTTCTGCTTCTCGGCTTCGGCCCGTCCCTGGGCAATGATTTGCTCACTGCGCGCATGGGCAGCCTGAACGATGCCGTCCTTTTCGACCATCTGTTCACTTTTTTCACGCGCGAGCTGCAGCGTGCGGTTAGCCTCTTCTTGAGATTGGGCCAGAATCCGGTCGCGTTGCGCCAAAAGCTGCTGGGCCTTTTTAATTTCCTCAGGAATGGAAACACGCATCTGATCGATGATATCCAGCATGCGGTCTTCATCGACGATAACGCTGTGCGTGAAGGGAACAGAGCGGCTCTCGTTGAACAGCTCCTCTAATCGGTCTACAAGGTGAAGAATATCCATGCAATCCTCCGCTAGTTCTGTTTCTTGCGTTGCAAGTCTCAGGCCAATATTATTGTATACCGAAAGCGCAAAAAGTTAATCACGCAATGATGTCTGAGGTACAATTTGCTGGCCGTCACCTAGCTCATAAAACTTAGAGTACATCGCTTTTGCGACATGGGGGGGCACCATGCTGGTGACATCCCCACCTAAAGAAGCAATTTCTCGTACAGTCGAAGAGGCTAAAAAAGTATGCTGTTCATGGGTGATAAACGGTACAATCTCAATTTCTGGGGCAAGACGATTATTAGCCAGCGCCATTCGAAATTCATACTCGAAATCGGAAAAAACCCTTAATCCACGCACGATCACGCCGGCCTTAATCTGCTTACAGAACTCAACCGTCAAACCGGAGTAACCCATTACTTGGATATTCGGATGGTCCACAAAGGATTGTTCCACGAGCTGGATGCGTTCTTCAGGAGAAAATAAAATCGTTTTCATTGGGCGGTTAAAGACGGCGATAATTACTTCATCAAATACACGCGACGCCCTGAGCGCAATATCAATGTGCCCGTAATGGATTGGATCGAAGGTACCAGGAAAAACTGCTCGAACTTTCATGAGGCTCCTTAGCTTACGTCTCCACGCCCTTCCCCCCAGAACCGGCGGAAGGTACGGGCAAGTGCTTCATTTTCGGGATCGGTTAACTCTGGGTCTCTTTCAAACAATGCCTGTGCTTGCTGACGGGCTTTTTCAATGGTAAAAATATCCATTAAGTTTGCCATCTGCAGTTCGGCATAACCAGACTGACGTGTCCCCAGAAATTCCCCTGGTCCACGCTGCTGCAGGTCACGCTCAGCCAGGACAAATCCATCGGTTGTCTCAGCCATTACCGTCAGGCGTTCATTTTCAACCGCATCTTCCGTTTCGGGGATTAACAGGCAGTACGATTGGTCTGCACCACGTCCTACTCGACCGCGGAACTGGTGCAATTGGGCGAGTCCAAATCGGTTGGCGCCTTCAATTAACATCACTGAAGCATTGGGAACATCGACGCCGACTTCAATTACCGAAGTCGAAACCAGGATCTGATATTCACCATTGCGGAAGCGCTTCATCACATCTTCTTTTTCTTCAGGGCGCAAGCGGCCATGCAGCAATCCCAATTTTAATTGAGGGAAAACATCGGCCTGTAATCGGGCCTGTTCCTCGACAGCGGCTTTACCATCATCTCGATCACCTTTTTCGACCAACGGATAGATGATAAACGCCTGGCGCCCTTCGGCAATCTGGCCTTCAATTAAGTGGTATGCTCGTTCGCGCTCATTGGGATGAATCACATGCGTTTCCACGGGGATACGCCCGACCGGCATCTCATCCATCACCGATAGGTCAAGGTCTCCGTAAACAGTTAATGCCAGTGAACGCGGGATGGGCGTGGCAGTCATAACCAATAGATGAGGATTTTCACCCTTTGACCTCAATATTGAGCGTTGAGCTACTCCAAAACGGTGCTGTTCATCAATCACCGCCAGTTGCAGGCGTTGGAAAGTAATCGGATCCTCAAGCAAGGCATGGGTTCCGATGACCAATTTTATAGTGCCATTGGCCAGACAATCCCGAATTTCGCGTTTTTCGGTTTCAGGCGTGTCACCAATCAGCAAACGGATTTCCTCAGGAAGCAGTGGGGCCGGATTTTCACCGACTTGCTGTGCCAGCAGATTTGTGAGACTGCGGTAATGTTGTTCGGCGAGAATGCTGGTGGGTGCCATAATCGCTGCCTGGGCGCCGTGACGGGTGACCATGGCTATGGCTAAAGCGGCAACCACGGTTTTTCCTGAACCCACGTCCCCTTGTAAGAGGCGGTTCATCGGATGACCGGAAGCCAGGTCATGTTTTACTTCGCTGATGACACGCTGCTGCGCATCCGTCAGCTGGTATGGCAGGCGTGAAACCTGATCCTCAAGCCAATCAGGGGGTGTTTCAAAGATTTGAGCGCTGGCTGACTGCCAACTGCGTTTTTGTTGTTGAACACCCAGTTGGAGGAAGAAGATTTCGTCGAATGCCAGGCGTGCTCTGGCTGCCTGTAATTTTTCCTGGCTGTCAGGAAAATGGGCCTGGATGATCGCTGTTGGAAGATCAATCAACCCGGCTGACTGGCGGATAGATGGCGGGAGGTAATCTGGGATGCGCGGAGCCCAAAAGGTGATGGTCTGGTGCATGATCTTGCGCAACCATTTTTGGGTAACATGCGCGGTTAGTGAATAAATAGGCACAATCCGATTGGTATGCAGGTGTTCTTGCTCTAAAAGCTCCCAATCAGGACTGTTCATCACCAATCGTCCCAGGTACATATCAATTTTCCCGGATACCACGAGCTGAGTTCCCTCACGCATCCGGTTGATAAGCCATGGCTGATTGAACCAGGTCAGGCGAAGATAACCGGTGCTGTCGGTGAGCACAGCCTCAATCAATGTTGATTTGCCACCGCGCACCGGGCGGTTCGCAATACTTGAGATCATGCCTAAAACCGTGACATCCTCACCATAAACCAGACGGTTGATCGTTTTTAGCTGGCTGTAATCATCATAGCGGCGAGGGAAATAATACAATAGATCTTCGAGTGTGTTTAATCCCAAGGCTTTGAGCGTCTGCGCATTTTTTGGGCCAATTCCATTCAATACGGTTATAGGTGCGTCCAGACCAGGGGTTCCCTGGGGTTCAGCGATTCGATTTGGACTTCGACGCGAGCGCTGCTGAACAGGAACAGAAGGCGGTTTGCTTCTGGGAGAGGTAGCCTGGTTGTCATCAGTTTG
>CAVYIF010000004.1:0-79297 GCA_963768585.1 uncultured Chloroflexia bacterium | reverse complement strand
CCAGTGGCGAGGGTGGGATTTGAACCCACATCCAATGGCTTATGAGTCCACTGCTCCACCGTTGAGCTACCTCGCCAGCGCGCAAAATATTACTACAATGCGGATGTTTTGTCAACGATCCGCAGTTATCCGAAACCCAGACCGCGCTCTTTTAATGAAATAAAACGGCCGCGCCCGATCACCAGGTGATCGAGCACCTCGATATCCAGCAGCTTTCCCGCCTGCACCAGTGAACGCGTCAGATTGATGTCTTCCGGGCTGGGAGCCGGGTCACCGCTGGGATGGTTGTGAACGACGATCACACTGGCCCCATTCTTTTGGATCGCGCCTTTGAAAACTTCGCCTACACGCACGGTTGATGAATTGAGCGACCCTTGATACAGATGCTCGATATGAATTAAACGGTTGCGTGTATCGAGGATGATGACCCACAGGTGCTCTCGTGGAAAGGCGGACATTTCATACTCCACCAATGCTGCTGCATCTGCCGGACTGTGAATAGCAGCCTTCTCCTCCACGGTTTCCAGGCGGATGCGGCGGCCCATTTCGATCGCAGCCAAAATCTGCGCGGCTTTGGCCGGGCCGATTCCTTTCTTGCGGCACACATCATCAAAGGTTGCCTGGTGCAGCCCGCGTAATCCGCCAAAATCCGCCAACAAACGTTGGCTGAGTTGAACCACGTTCTCGCCTTCCATCCCGACCCGCAGTAATATCGCCAGCAGTTCGGCGTTGCTTAGTGCTTGCGCTCCATACTTCGACAACCGTTCGCGCGGACGCTCGTTCACATCCAGGTCTTGAATCCGGTAACGAATCCGTTCGTCTTTATCCATTCCCTATGCCTACCCCTTTTAATTGTTTCCGCTGCTAATATCCTGTGACTATACTAGAACCATAATTTTTCCGCAAGCCCTTCAGATTCTCATCCATGCTATAATTCACTTACTGGAGCCAGCATGACCCTAGATCCTGTTTTGGTCAGCAATTTGATCCTTTTCGCCGCCGCCCTGGGAGCCGCTTTCTTAGCTGCTCTCTGGCTCAGCCTGATCTTTTGGACGTTTCGGGATATTCGCGTCCGCTCGCGTGATCGCCTGGCGCGATTGCTGGCGGTTTTGGTGGTCGCTGTACTCTTTGTGCCTGGGGTATTAATTTACTTCATTCTCCGGCCTCCAACCACCCTGGAAGAGGAATATCAACGCACATTGGAGGAAGAATCGCTTCTGCAAACGATTGAGGAAAACCCGCTCTGTCCAGGATGCGGCCGCAGGATCAAAGAGGAATGGACCGCCTGTCCCAACTGCCATACCCGGCTGCGCAAGCCCTGCCACCAGTGCGGCAAGCTCATGGATCTTTCCTGGAATCTTTGCCCTTTTTGTGCAACCCCGGTTCCGGGTATGCGCAAGGAGAATACTTCCATCGAAGACGCGCTCAGTTTTCTGCCTTCTCAACCGGATGAGGAACAACCGGCTCCCCCCGTTATAGAAGAATCCACCCCATCTTAGAGGTTATAATATTTCAATGTTTTCCTATCATCCACTTAAGGCTTTGGAGCCTATCGATTATATGGTTATTGGTCATATTACCCAGGATCTGACGCCCCAGGGCCCGGTTCTGGGCGGAACTGCATCCTATTCTGCTCTGACTGCAAAGGCGTTCGGGTTAAAAGTCGGCATCGTGACTTCGATTACCCCCGATTTACCCATGCCCGAGTTAGAAGGCATCCAGGTGGCTGCCAGTTACACAGATCACAATACCACTTTTGAGAATATTAACACTCCAGGGGGGCGTATTCAATTTTTACATCACCGCGCCCCGATGCTGACCATCGCCAATGTGCCTGAAATTTGGCGCAACACCCCGATCATCCATCTTGGACCGGTTGCCCAGGAAGTAGACGCCAACCTGGCGCGCGCTTTTACAGATTCCCTGGTGTGTTTAACACCTCAGGGCTGGCTGCGTGCCTGGGACGAAAAGGGGCACGTCCACCCATGTGAATGGCCTGAATCAACCTATGTACTTAGTAATGCTTCGACGGCTGTCCTGAGCGTTGAAGATGTTCAGGGCTCCGAGAATTGGATCGACGATATGGTCTCCGCGATCAAGATCCTGGTCGTTACAGAGGGGTACAACGGGTCTCGTTTGTATTGGAACGGCGATTTGCGCCGCTTCCATGCGCTGGAAGTGTCAGAAATTGATCCGACCGGCGCGGGAGATATATTTTCCACTTCGTTCTTCTACCGGTTGTCTACCACGCGCGACCCGTGGGAGTCCGCTCGTTTTGCCACGCAAATTGCGGCAAATTCTGTGACCCGACAAGGCTTGAAAGGTGTTCCCACGGAAGCTGAAATTAAGGCTGCTATGGTTGAAATCCTGCCCAAAGGTTAGGAGAATGGCTCGAACTTACACGCTGGTCAATCAAAAAGGTGGCGTCGGTAAAACGACTTCAGCAATCAATATCTCAGCATATCTGGGGTATTATGGTCAGCGTGTGCTTTTGGTCGATCTTGATCCGCAAGCCAATGCCACGTCTTCAGTTGGGCTGGACAAACGCGCGATTAAACAAGGTACATATGAAGTGCTGATCGGCAGCGCCCCTATTATCCCCCAAATCTGGCACAGCCCGCGCTTTAAGCTCTCGGTGCTGCCCTCCTCTCCAGCGCTTTCTGGAGCCGAAATTGAATTAATTGATATCGAAAAGCGCGAATTTCGCCTGCGGGATATATTGGCCACAGTCCAGAACCGCTTTGATTACATCTTGATCGACTGCCCGCCATCGCTGGGGTTGCTGACCATTAACGGTCTGGTGGCAGCTCAAAACGGGGTGATTATTCCTGTACAATGCGAGTACCTTGCCCTGGAAGGCCTCGGGCAACTCACTCAGACCATAAACCGTATTCGCGCCTCACTTCTCCCAGACCTGGAAGTACGTGGGGTGATGATGACCATGTTTGATAGTCGTATTTTGCTGGCAAGGGATGTAGTTAACGAAGTACGCAATTACTTTCCTAACCAGGTATTCAACTCCATTATTCCGCGCAGCACTCGTCTGGCAGAGGCGCCCTCACGCGGGCAGCCCATCTCCGTTTATGCTCCCGAATCAAATGCCGCGAAAATGTACGAATCACTGGTAAGAGAAATCCTCGAGCAAGATGGAATCCATATCCCAATTCTAGAAGTATAAAGAGGCAGTATGGCGCGTAAAGGAGGGTTAGGTAAGGGCCTGGATGCTCTGATCCCCAATCGGGATACCAATCAAGTTGAAGTGGGGTCTACCTATTTAGCGGTAGATCAGATTACGGCCAACCCTCGCCAACCCAGGACAAATATTGAAGATCAAAGCCTGGAAGAATTGGCGGCTTCGATCCGCGAACACGGCATTTTGCAGCCGCTAATCGTCACCGTGGATTCAATCACCGGGCAATACTCGTTGATCGCAGGCGAACGCCGCCTGCGAGCCGCGCGTCTGGCCGGTCTCCAGCAGGTGCCGGTCATCATCCGCCAGGTTACCGATCAGGAACGCCTCGAATTGGCACTGATCGAAAATGTACAGCGTTCCGATCTCACCCCCCTTGAAACAGCCGAGGCATATTTTCAGCTGAGTGAAGAGTTTGGCATGGCGCATGATGAAATCGCCCTACGCGTTGGAAAAAGCCGGGTCTCGGTGACCAATACCTTGCGGCTGCTCAAGTTAGCCGAACCGGTGCGCACCGCCCTGGCTGAGGGCAAGATCACCGAAGGTCATGCCCGCGCCTTACTCGGACTCACGAATGCTTCTGCACAGGCGGCTGCGGTTGAGATTGTTATCTCCCGCGATTTGACCGTACGTCAAACAGAGGAATACGTGCGAAAATTATCCGGCGTCCGCCCACCCGCGCTGGCTCCCAGGCTCGTACCACCAGAAGTAACCGCGCTCGAAGAACAGCTTCGGAATTCGCTGGGAACTCGGGTAACACTGCGCAAGGGAAAAAACGGCGGCAGCCTGACGATCCATTTCTTTTCTGATGAAGAGATGGACAGCCTGATCAGCCAGATTTTAAAGGAATAAGGCATGCGTATTCTTTATCATGGTCGGATTCAGACTTTAGATCCCGCGCAGCCCCTGGCATCTGCCCTGGCGATTGAAGGTGACCGGATCGTCGCCGTAGGTTCGGATGATGAAGTTCTTACCCTGGCAAACTGGCGGTCGACTCAACAAGACCTAAATGGAAAAACTGTTTGGCCTGGGTTGACCGATGCCCATATTCACCTCGACCATTATTCACAGGGATTATCTTTTATTGATTGCGAAACCGCCACCCGGCAGGAATGTCTGCAGCGCGTGGCGGAAAAAGCCAGGCATATTGAGCCAGGAGATTGGATTCGCGGTCACGGCTGGAACCAAAATAATTGGCCAGAAGGATTCGGAAACGCTGCAGACCTGGATGCCGTCGCTCCACACAACCCAGTTTACCTGACAGCGAAATCGCTGCATGCTTCCTGGGCCAACTCTGCCGCTATGCAGCGCGCAGGGATCAGCTCCGCCACACTCGACCCGTCAGGCGGGAAAATTCTCCGAGATGACTCCGGAAGACCCACCGGTATTCTGCTCGAGTCCGCCATGGACCTGATCGAATCCACCATCCCGGCTGTAACAGTTGAAAATGTGCGCAGTAATATCCTGACCGCCCAATCAATCCTATGGCAGTTAGGGATCACTGGCGTTCACGATTATGACCAGACACGCTGCTTTTCAGCCCTGCAGATTCTGGATGCTGAACACAGCCTTCGTCTGAGAGTTGTCAAGAGCATCCCATATGAATTGCTGCCGCAAGCAGCGGTAATCGGGCTGCGTTCGGGCTTTGGCAGCCAATTTCTGCGCATCGGTTCAGTAAAAATGTTTGCTGACGGCGCATTAGGACCACGCACTGCCGCCATGCTTCAGCCCTATGAAGAAGAACCGGAGAATACAGGGGCTCTGTTTCTCGATTCAGAACAAATTTTGGAAGCCGGACAGCAAGCGGCCCAATCTGGCTTGAGCCTTGCCATTCACGCCATTGGCGACCGGGCTAACCACGAAGTCCTTAACGCCTATACGCAGTTGAGACAATACGAATCCAGTTCCGGCCTGCCCCACCTGCGCCACCGCATTGAACACGTACAGATCCTGCACCCGCAGGATTATAACCGCCTGGCAGAATTGGGAGTGATCGCCTCGGTCCAGCCCATACACGCCACTTCGGATATGCATATGGCTGACCGGTATTGGGGAGAACGTTCAGTCGGTGCCTATGCATTCGCCACTTTGTATAAATCGGGAGTCTCCATGGCTTTTGGTTCGGATGCGCCGGTAGAGCAGCCCAATCCATTTTTAGGCCTGCATGCCGCGGTCACCCGCCAACGATCCGATGGCCAACCGCACCCTGAAGGCTGGTATCCCGATCAGCGCTTGACGCTCTTAGAAGCACTTTCTGGTTTTACTACTGGCGCTGCATTTGCTTCACACCAGGAAAATTTTCTCGGGCGGTTATCACCAGGTTATTTGGCCGATTTGATCCTCTTGCCGGTCGATCCATTTGAATTACCACCAGAGGATTTGCACCGTGTCAAACCAGTAGCCACCATGGTCGGTGGCGATTGGGTTTGGGACAGTGAATAGGTTGCTCTCACCAATGACTGAAATGTTCCCCCTCACACCTGAAATCTTGGTCCCACGCATCGGAGAAGTACTGGTTGAAAAAGGGCTGGTGACCAGGAGCCAGTTAAAAAAAGGGTTAGAACATCAAGAAGAGTTGAAAAGTCAGGGCAGGATCATTCCCTTCGGCCAACTGCTGGTCGAAATGGGTTTTGTTAACCGCGCTTCCCTGGATGAAGCGGTTACTGAGCAAATCCTGGCGTTGCGAGCCGCCTTACAGGATGCAAATTATAATCTCGAACTTCGGGTAGAAGAGCGCACTGCCGAACTCCAGGAAGCGTTGAAGAAACTGGCTGAATTAAACCAGCTCAAATCTAACTTTGTCTCTAATATTTCCCATGAACTTCGCACCCCGCTGACACATATCCGCGGTTACATCGATTTGCTCATTTCTTCTGATCTTGGGCCAATCACCCCAGAACAAGAAAGTGCAGTCCAGGTCATGCTGCGCTCTTCAGAACGTTTGGAACGCCTGATTGAAGATTTAATCTTGTTCTCAACCGCTTCTCGAGGTGAAGTGACCATCCACTGGACAACATTGAACCTGGCATCTTTATGCCGGGCTGTTTATCAACGGGTTTTACCGAAAGCGGAAGAAAAAAAAGTCCGGTTGAAGTTGGTAAACGACCCAGGGGAACTAAACATCGATGCAGATGAAGAGAAAATTTCCTGGACGTTGATGCAGTTGTTGGACAATGCCATTAAATTTACGCCTGCCGAAAAAAGTGTGGAATTACGCGTGTCTGGCGAAGACCAGGTGGTGCGCATTACTGTCAGTGATGAGGGTATCGGTATACCAGCAAACCGGGTAGAAGAGATATTTGAACCTTTCCACCAATTGGACGGATCATCCACCCGCCGATACGGCGGAACCGGATTGGGGCTGGCCCTGGTACGGCGGATCATCGAAGCACATGGCTCGAGCATTCAAGTAACATCCGGTGTAGGTCAGGGTAGTGCTTTTGAATTTGTATTAATGCGTGCCCAATCAAAAGGGGATCGATAGGAGGAAATTAATGGGTGCCAAATCAAATGGGGCCACCACAGTGAACATCGACCATTTATATACAATCAGTCAAAAAGTCACCCAGACCCTTGAATGGAAGCCTGCTCTGGATGAAATTGTCACATTGTGCCGCAGAGTCTTTATATATGATAATCTGGTTGTATACCTCAATACCCCCCCTAAATATGTAAGTGAAGTGGTCTATGCCCGTGCCGCCGGACGCGGTCGATCTGCCGAAGCCGATATGTCCTGGGGTGAATCAGTTGCTACAGCCGTGATTCAGAACAAAGCCGATGTGCTCCAAGAACCCCAAGATGATGATTTAAAAGATAGACTGGACCGTCCTTTTGTCCTGGGAATTCCGCTCTCAATTGGCGGGAAAATATTGGGCGCCTTTATCGTCATCCGTTTTGGAGGTCCATCTTATCATGCGGCTGATATAGAATTAGCCAATTTTATTGCCCAGCAAATCTCATTGTTGATTGAACGCCAGAGCCTCCAGGAGGAATATCAACTTTTAGAAGAACAGCAGCAGCAGTACCGCCTCCAAAATGATTTTGTGTCAACTATTACTCACGAGCTTCGAAATCCACTAGGCTTTATCAAGGGATATACCACAACCTTACTTCGATCGGACACCCAATGGGACCAAACCATCCAGCAAGAATTTTTGACCATCATTGACCAGGAAACCGATCGTTTGCAAGAGTTGATTGAAAATCTGCTCAATTCTGCACGGCTGCAGTCGGGTGAAATGCGCATGCAGTTCCAGCCTGTACGGATCGACACAGTTCTCAATGACGTCATCCTCCGCACCAGGCTGCACAATCCTGAACTTGACATCCACATGATTGTCGAGAAATCTATCCCCGCTGTTCGTGGAGATCCGCGCCGTCTGGCTCAGGTTTTTGAAAACATTATAGGAAATTCGATAAAATATGCACCAGGTTCACCAATTTTGGTTACAATTAAAATCGAAACATCCGGCCTAAACCTGGCAATTCAAGATAAAGGTCCAGGAATATCCGAGGAAGACCTGGCATTTGTGTTTAATCGATTTTTCCGCAGTCCTGATGCCCCGAGTATGCATGGATCGGGTCTTGGGTTGTACATTTGCAAACAGATTATTCTGGCTCACAACGGCCAAATTCAAGCCTCTTCAGTTGATCGAGAAGGCACAACCATATCCATATTTCTGCCTTTTTCTGAATAATCAGCTGAAGACTGACCTAAAGGAGGTAAAGGGTGACAAAAATACTAGCCGTGGATGACGAACCTCTCTACCAGCATCTTTTGAAAGTAAACCTTGAAAAAGAAGGGTATGAAGTGATAACCGCCAGCAATGGTGAGGAGGCTCTCGAAATGGTTTCCAGTCGCAATCCTGACCTGGTGATCATGGATATCATGATGCCCAAACTGGACGGGCTGACCGCTAGTGAGCGTATCCGTCAATTCTCAAATGTCCCCATTGTGATATTAACCGCCCGAGGAGAAGAACAAGACCGTGTCCGTGGTCTGAACATAGGTGCAGATGATTATGTGGTGAAACCTTTTTCCGCGACAGAATTGGTTGCACGCGTGCGTGCTGTACTGCGCCGGACAAACAATGCTGAACAAGCCACCCAAAACCGCTATTTCACCCACAATAATCTAAAAATTGACTTCGCGCGGGCAGAAGTATGGAAAGACTCAAAGCCGGTGTACCTATCTGCGACCGAATACCGCCTGCTCATCCAATTTGCCCACCATGTTGGTCAGGTGCTCACTGCTGAAGAATTATTGATGGCCATCTGGGGTCCGCAGTACCGCGAGGATAAAGAAATATTATGGGTCAGCATCGCCCGCTTAAGGCAAAAACTGGAGGACAACCCCCATACGCCTTTGCATATTGTCACCAGAGCCGGATTAGGATACCTTATGCCGCCAGTAGAAAAGGAATAAAATGGTCACCCATATTGACGACAAAGGAAAATTTTTTACGCAGGTTGTCACCAAAACGCCCATCCCGGTGATCATACAAATGTCTGTACACCGCATAGAAGGCAATGTCCACATACGCCCTGATGAACGGATTTTAGATGAGCTCGACCGCCAAGATTTATTTCTCCCGGTGACTGAAGCGGTTATTTACAATTCTGACGGCACCATTTTTGCCTCGACGCATTTTATTGCCCTCAATCGAACCCAAATAAATTGGATCCTCCCCGTGGATGAAATGATCAACCAGGCTTAATATGGCAAGCATCAATCGCTCATCATTAAATTCTAACGACCTCATCAAACTTAAGAATTATTTGATTGGTGCCGTTTCGCGTGAAGTGGAGAACCGCGGGGTAACTTCAGTAAAACAGCGCGAGTTGGTAGATGAAATTCTGCAGCAAGCATACAAACAAGCCCAGGTTACGCTGGCAACCCCAGTCCGCGAGCAGTTATTCCAGGATGTCATCAATGAACTCCTTGGATTTGGTCCGCTTCAACCACTTTTGGATGATCCCAGCATTTCAGAAGTAATGATTAACAATGCCAAGCATGTGTATGTTGAGCGCAATGGAAAAATCGTCCACACCAATGTTACCTTCGACAATGACGAACAAGTATTGCGCGTAATCGACCGTATTATTCTTCCTCTGGGAAGAAGAATTGATGCCGATTCCCCGACTGTCGACGCCCGCCTCCCGGATGGTTCGCGGGTCAATGCCGTGATCCCACCTTGCGCAATCGACGGCCCGGTACTGACTATTCGTAAATTTCAAAAGGGAAAATTATCGATTGACCAGCTGATCGAGCTTGGCTCGATCACCCGCGGTATGGCCGATTTTATCCGTGCATGTGTCATTTCTCGCTTGAATGTCATCATTTCCGGCGGAACCGGGTCTGGCAAGACAACCCTTTTAAATGTGCTTTCAAGCTTCATACCAGAAGAAGAGCGCATCGTCACGATTGAGGATGCTGCCGAATTGCGCTTGCAGCAAGATCATGTAATTCGACTTGAAACCAAAGCTTCAAACCTGGAAGGTAAGAATGGTGTAACCGTGCGCGATCTGGTGCGTAATTCCCTGCGCATGCGCCCCGACAGAATTATTGTCGGTGAGGTTCGTGGTGGAGAAGCATTGGATATGCTCCAGGCAATGAACACCGGACATGATGGCTCCATGACCACACTGCACGCTAATTCACCCCGCGATTCCATTTCCAGGCTGGAGACAATGTGCTTGATGGCAGGTGTCGAACTGCCGTTGAAAGTGATCCGAGAGCAAATTGCGTCAGCCATCGATCTGGTGGTCCAGCAATCCCGGGTGAAAGGGGGATCCCGAAAGGTCACCTCCATCACAGAAATCTGTGGGATGGAAGGAGAAATTGTGGTGATGACGGAAATCTTCCGTTTTGAACAAACCGGGGTTGATGCCGAAGGACAGGTAATCGGCAATCTCAAACCAACCGGAATCCGGCCTATGTTTTCTCCTCGTTTAGAACAAGCAGGTTTTAAACTGGGGCCTGAGGTTTTTGGTGCGAACATTGCAGAGATGTTATCAAACCGGCGCCGGTAGAATTCAACTTCCAGGATTGATGAGAAATATGAAAGGTGGAAAATGAATAAACAACAACAGCTTTTCCAGATCCGTACCCGAAAGTTGGGCCTGTTAATGGCAGATGCACGCAATGCGAACCGCAGAACTGTCGAAGAAACCGCAGCTGCCATTGGTGTTTCAATAGACGAGTACCAGGCTTTTGAAAAAGGACAAAAGGCCCCTTCTCTACCTGTACTGGAAAATTTTGCCTTCTACCTCAATGTACCCATCGATCACTTCTGGTCGAACACTTCACTGAGCGAGATTCCTGAAGAGGAACCCATTAAACAGAAAGAACGACTGCGTCGGCTGCGCAATCGCATCATCGGCGCCTCAATTCGCATGCACCGCACCCAGTTAAATTTCTCGCTGCATGAAATCTCAGCTGCCACCTCTATTCCTGAAGAACAATTGGCGAAATATGAACTCGGTGAAGAATCTGTTCCCCTGCCAGAATTGGAATTGATCTCCAAAACGTGCGACCGGCACATTGAAGAGTTTTTTGACAAGGTTGGCCCTATCGGCGAATGGCGCGCAAAGCAGATAGCCCAGAACCAGTTTCTTGATCTTCCGGAGGACCTTCGCGACTTTGTATGCAGGCCCGTCAACAAACCTTACCTGACCCTGGCAGTCCGTTTGAGCCAGCTCTCGGTCGATAAACTGAGGAATGTGGCTGAAGGTTTGTTGGAAATAACCTACTAAAAACTATGGATGCCTTTTCACTTCCACAAATGATAGAAAAAGCCAAATCGGCGTATGAAGCGGAAGATTTTGAAGAAGCAGCACGCTGGTATGAGCGAGCCGGCAGCCAATATTCTGATCAAGACGATCCCTTGAATGCAGCTGAAATGGCCAATAACCGCAGCGTTTGTTTGCTCCGCAGTGGGAATTCCCAGGCTGCCCTGGCAGTCTCCAAAGGTACAGAGAAAATTTTTGCCCAGGCGGGCGACCTTCGTCGTCAGGCTATGGCCATGGGCAACCAGGCGGCCGCTTTGGAAAGCATGCAAAGAATCGACGAAGCGATCTCTCTATACCAAAATTCGAACGAACTGTTAAAACAAATCAACGACCATGATTTACGAATGTTCGTTTTACAAAGCCTTTCCGGTCTTCAGCTAAAACGACGCCAGTACCTGCAGGCCCTGGCCACAATGCAGGCCGCATTAGATATCAAACAGAAATTAACACTCCGCGAACGAATTTTAAAGAAATTGTTACAGATCGTTTTTAGTTTATTAGGCCGGTAGCATGTCGACATCCCCTCTGGTACGGCAGATAACCTCTGCCGATCTTGCCAGCCTTTCCTTCTTAACCAATAATGCCGAATATATTCACCGCCACTTAGATTGGCGCAGCCCAATAGATTGGGTTGGATCAAGCCCATTTCTAGGAATTGAACGCCAAAATCGTTTATTAGCGGTGCTGGCGTGTCCGTATGTCCAGGCATCAGTGGGATGGATACGTCTCTTTGCTTTCATGAATTGGAACGCTCCACAACTTCGCGAATCTTGGGATCTTTTGTTTTCCCAATTACTGGAAACCCATATCTTTCCATCGGGATATGTACTGGCAGGATTAGGCTTGCAATCCTGGTTTCCAGAGCTTTTGATCAGATCAGGTTTTACATTACGGCAAAATATCGTTGTCCTACAATGGCTGGATCAAATCCCGCAGCCCAGACCGCTCCCAGCTGAAATTATAATTCGCCCGATGCAGCAAAAAGACCTGGATCAGGTTTTGGTGGTAGATAACCTGGCTTTTGATAATCTCTGGCAGCACACCCAGGAAGAATTGAATCTCGCCTTTAATCAAGCTTCTTATGCAACCGTCGCTGAGATGAGCGAGGAAATTGTGGGGTACCAGATCTCGACCGGTACCCAATTCCATGCCCATCTGGCCCGACTGGCAGTCGACCCAGGTTTACAAAGACTTTCCATAGGTTATGGTCTCGTTCGGGATATATTGTGCCATTTCACACAGGCGGGGATATCAAATATTACGGTTAACACCCAAAGCGACAACTTTAACTCCTTGACTTTATATCAAAAAACGGGTTTTTACCGCACTGGCGATGAATTTCCGGTATATATTCTCACCCTGGATTAAAAAAGGTTTAGAGTTTTCGTAAATATTAGAAAAGCCGGATAAAATGATCTCCTGTCAAACAAAAAACATGGAGAATACACATGCCGAGAAGTGAATCGCCAAAAAAACGATCTGGTGAAAAGAGCAGGCGGGAAGAAATTAAATCCCGGCGCAAGCGTGAACAGAGGAGGAAGCAGCTTGTACCAATATTACTCATCAGTCTGGCTGCTGTAGTTCTGGTAGTCTTGCTTGTACTGCCAAATTTACTACCCAAGCAAATTAATAACCGGCCGTTGGAAAACGGAACCAACATGGGAAATCCTGATGCTAAAGTCGTCGTCGAAGAATTCGCAGATTTCCAATGCCCTGCTTGTGCCAATTTCTTTAACGATTATGAGCCAAACATTGTAAAGAATTTTGTTTCCACTGGAAAAATTTACTTTAAATTTGTCCCATTTAGTTTTCTGGGTCCGGAATCAGTCGCCGCAGCAGAGGCTGCATATTGCGCAGACGACCAAGGGAAATTCTGGGAGTATCACGATACGCTTTATGTCAATCAAAGAGGTGAAAACCAGGGTTGGTTTAGCACCGCCAGGCTGGTTGAATTTGCAAAGAACCTGAATCTGGATACTACCCAGTTCAAAGCCTGTCTCGATTCGGAGAAATATAAACAGAAAGTACAGGATGAGCTGAATTACGGCAAGAGTAAGGGCATCGATCGCACACCTTCATTCCTGGTGAACGGACGCCTGGTGTACGCGGATACCGTCACGGCTGTCATCGAATCCGAGGTAAACGCTCAGGCTGCCTCAACACCCATTTCCACAGCCACCAAATAATACTGGTCCAAAACCGGCTTTAGGGGTAGATTTGATGGAACGATACTCATCAAATCTACCCCTGATTTTTATTTATGTCAGCAAACTAAGCAGTGCTACAATCCCTGGCGCAACCAGCAGCGCCGGCAGAAAATTCCCCGATCGGATCGGTTTTATTTCTAGCAATCCACTAATCGCAATCGCCATTAAGATCAGCCCACCCACTGCGCTCATTTCATTCATCATCGAAGTGGTGACCACTGATTGGACCTGAGAAGCCATCAGCGTAATCCCGCCCTGATATAACAACATCGGCAAGACAGAAAAAAGCACGCCAATGCCCAGACTGGAGGAGAAAGCCAGTGAAGCAAAACCGTCTAATGTGGCTTTGACCGCCAGAATTTTATAAGTGCCGGTCAACCCATCTTCAACTGAGCCAAGGATGGTCATAGGGCCGACGCAAAAGACTAATGAGGCCGTCAAGAATCCTTTAATGAACCTGGCCTGTTCTTCATCTCCCCCTTTCATCAGCTTCAACTCCAACCATTTACCAAATGACTGCAGGCCGTCTTCAATTTTCCACCATTCACCCAATAAAGCCCCGATCAACAAACTACCCAAAACAACCAGAATGTCCTCTGTTTTGAGAAACATTTGGATGCCCAGTCCAAATGTAAAAAGCCCTAATCCAGCAACGACGGTCTGACGGATCCTCTCTGGAAATCGCCTCCCGAGGGAAGTCCCTAGAATACTTCCAATGGTCACAGTGATGATGTTGATGATCGTTCCTGTCATATTATTCTTCTTTTGCCAATGTGGGATTTTCCTTTCCAACCGCCTGATTTTCTCGCAGTTCCAGGATAAAAATATAGGATGACAACCGGTTCAAGTAGCGTAAAATATCCGGATTAGAAATATCCCCCCGATGCAGCAAATCGGCTACCCGGCGTTCAGCACGGCGCACGATTGTCCTCGCCAGATCCAGTGCCGCACCAGCATGAGAATCTCCTGGGAGAATGAATTCTTTGGGAACTTCAACGGTTTTTTCCAATTGAACGATTTGCTCCTCTAACCATTTCACATGTGATTCATCAATCGCGTGAAATTTCGCAGCATTTTCTGGTGTAGCCGCCGCTTCGGCCATGATTCCATATAAATGGCGTTGTATCGTAATCAAAATAGGATTGCTTTCTGGCACCTTGCAATGCACCCGGCTTAAACCTATGGCTGCGGAGGCTTCATCCAATGTGCCCAGCGTTTCAGGCAGTAAATCGTATTTCGCCACTCGGCCCTCGCCAAGCAGGCCGGTATATCCATCGTCTCCGGAGCGCGAAAAAAAAGAAGGCATGGGCAATCCTTTCGTTATGACTGGGAGATTTCCAAGTATAGAAACCAGAAATCGGACCGATTAAAAGCACTTTCTAATAGCTGATCCCAAACAAAAGGACCTGGGTGGGATACAGCGCGCAGCCTCGTATCCAGAAGGTCCAACCATTGGCTCATTTCCGGGTCCAGATCACCGATTTCTGCTATTAATAAAGTGAGCATGACCCGCCAACGAACGTTCCAATAGAATTCTTGATGAGCCTGGCTTCTGGTTAGCACAAGGTCATCCAGATAATTCGACCATAATCGCAAACGCCGGGGGATTTCTTGTTTGACCCGCTTTTTCCAGGCTGAATTCCAGCGCCGGCAAACTTTTTCTACTTTATCGAACGCTATTTGGACCTCCCCAAATGCGCCATCGGAAGGATTTACTTCAGCCATACGTTTCATTGTGAATAACACATACCCGGGGGTGAGCGGCGGAAATGATTCAGGACCGGCCAGGCGCCAGGTATCTGCTCTGGAAAGCAGATAATCCTCTAATTCATCCGCAGCAGCGATGAGATATGCTCGTTCTTCCGAAAACTCTGGCATATACCCCCTCCACTCGGAGGTAATTTATTTTGCAGCTAAGGAGTGGGAGTCAAAGTAGGTGAATTCGTGGGCCTTTTCGCCACCAGAAACCATTTGGTCACGGTCGCAAACCGGTCGCTGGGATCAAACAGAGGGCCCATCCTTACGCCTTGCACCTGTTGATCCACTGCATATGTATATACGGGATAAAACAGGGGCAGGGCGGGCAATTCTTGCGCAAAAAGTACCTGAAAATTCCGGTACAATCGAATTCTCTCTTGCAGATCGACCGTTAATCGAGCCTGTTCCAGAAGTTCGCTGGCCATACGGTTGTCCCATTGCGTGTAATTCTGCCCTCCGGTCATTTGAGCTTGATCCCAAAATGGATATGGGTCCGGATCGTATGCATTGGTCAGATTGAGAGTGATCAACGCAGCTTGATAGTTGCGTTGATCCAGACGGTCCAACAGTTGATTATAAGGCAAAGGGTTGGCGGTCACTTCTACCCCAATATTTCCCCAATCTTTTACAATTTGCTGGGCGAGAGCCTTAAATGTGTCGTCATCAGGATAAATTAATTCAAAGGACATGGGGGTATCATCCTTCTGTCGGATTGAACCGGCATCCCCGGAAGACACATAACCAGCATCCTTTAACTGCTTTTGCGCATCAACCGGCGCGTAGGAAAAAACCTCGCTGTCTGGATAAAAAGCCCAACTATCAGGCATAATCACCCCATTTGCTATCACCGCCTGCCCATTTAAAATCCGGTTGATCATCAAAGGCCGGTTTAGACCTGCCATTAACGCTCTGCGAACAGCCGGTTCGTTTAAAAAAGTAGCCTGAGGATCTTTCAAATTAAACAAGACTAAATACATTTCAGGCATTCTGCCTGAATATACAGAAAGATCTGTATTCGCCAACACCTGTTCCAAAATATCCTGGCTAACATGGCTGATCCCCATCACCTTTCCGGATTGATAAGCATCATATGCAGCCTGGCTGTCAGGATAATATTCAAATACGAACTGCTCAATAAAAGGTTTATCCTTGTAATAACTGTCGGAAATTGAGAGAGTCACCCCACTGATTTGTCCATTATCAGTATCAATCTGATCTACCCGGTATGGCCCACTTCCGATTGGTTTGAGATTTATTTGCGAATTGGCGATCTCATCAATATTCTGGCCTTCAAAAAGGTGCTTGGGTAAAATGCCAAAGGTCAAGTAGTCCTGGAAAGGGGCAAAAGGTTCTGGCAGGCGAAATTGGACCCAATTTTCATTGACTGCTTCGACCTCAACATCTTTCCAAAGCACCTGCAAATCCTTGGGGACATAATCCCCCCCATTTTTTAACAAATCCACAGTGAAAACAACATCATCCGCCGTTACCGGCGCACCGTCTTGCCATTTTGCATTTGCATAGAGGAGAAAATTATATACGGTGCCATCCTTTGAAACCGCCCAGGATTCGGCAATATCGGGTTGGGGTAGACCGCGCGAATCAAACTTAAGCAGACTGCTAAAAATTAACCGGTCAATATCATGGTCTGGCTGGTTATAAAAATCCAACACAGGATTCAATCGCTGCATTGATCCGATCAACGCTTCTGTATAGATACCACCAGTTTCTGGCACAGGTGTAGCAGCAATTTGAGTGGGTGTAGGCTGCTCACTAAGCAGCAAAGCACCGACGACTAACCCGGTTATAAAAATAATTATTAATTGCCAACGCAATTTTTTCATAAGTTTTGAATTTAAAAAAGGCAACTCCCCCGAAGGTGAGTCGCCCCATTTGAATTTTCTTTTGAGCGAACGCGCTCCAAGGTTTATTTACTGATGATGACCGTAACAATGGTCAGTATAAAGAAGAGCACAGCCAAACCAATGGTGATATAGAAAAGGGTTTTTTCAATTCCACGACGGGCTGTAAAAACAGCCCCGCTATCCCCACCGGTCAAGCCACCCAATCCAACACCTTTGTTTTGTAAAACTACGCTTATAATCAACGCAATCGAATTTATAATTAGTGCTATGTCGAAATAGCTTCGAAGTTCCACGTTATCCTCCTATAAAAAGCAAATTCGATTATACCTTTGTTTCCATGGAATCGTCAACGTTAATGAATGAACTCATTGCCAACCTTCATATGCACACTACATACTCCGACGGGCATGCCACCCATGCTTCTATCGCCCAGGCCGCACTTAAAGCAGGATTGGACGTCATCATCACGACTGATCACAATATTTATATCAATGGCCTCGATCAATACTTTCAGGACGGTGACCACAAACTGTTATTGATGGTGGGAGAAGAAGTGCATGATGTTCATCGAGATCCCCAAAAAAACCATCTCCTGGTATATGGGGCCGCCAAAGAGCTGTGCACGTTTGCTGCCGAACCCCAGAATTTGATTACCCAGGCCAACTTGGCCGGAGGGTTGGCCTTCATAGCCCATCCAGTAGACCCTGAACTCCTGGCATTTGGTGAAGAAGATCTCAGTTGGGTTAGTTGGGATGTAAAGGGTTACACCGGCATTGAATTATGGAATGGATTAAGTGAGTTAAAAAACGTCGTTCATAATTACCTCGATGGTGTTTTCTATGCCTTCTTTCCACAATTTATGCCCCACGGACCACTCCTGCCTACGCTTAAACGCTGGGATGATTTACTCAGCCGCGGCGGCAAGGTCGTGGCAATTGGCGGCGCCGATGCGCATGCACTGCCAATGCGCTTAGGGCCCATCCGGCGCACACTGTTTCCATATGAGTTCCATTTTCGTACTGTGAACACCCATCTATACACTCCTGAACCCCTCGGGAATGACGTATTTACCGACCGGCGAATGATTCTGGATGCGCTCCGGCAAGGTCGGGCATTTGTCGGTTATGATCTTCCTGCATCCACGAAGGGTTTTAATTTTACTGCGCGGGGTCGCAACCAGACCGCCTGGATGGGTGATGAAATTGCACTTGAAGATGGCATCACCTTTCAAATTCGCCTTCCCCTGGCAGTGGAATGCCGTTTGCTATGTGATGGGCAGCCCCTAAAAATATGGCGAGAACGGGAATTTATCACCCACATTGTTAACCAGCCCGGCGTGTACCGGGTAGAATGTTATATTCAATTTTTAGGTAAGCGCAGGGGCTGGATTTTCAGCAATCCGATCTATGTGCGTCCTTCGTGAAAGATGAGAGATGGTAACGAATAACGTAACCCGGTTCCTTGAAAGTAAAAAAGTAAATTTTACGGCGTTTGAATTACCCGCAGAAAAACTGGGTGCACTGGAAACATCCCGGCAACTTAATGTACCCCTCAACCAGGTATTTAAAACGATCGTTATCTTCCGGGAAAAACCTGGAAAACCAATCCTGGCCGTTATTCCAGGGGACTGCCGGGCAAATTTGAAAGCGATTGCCGCCACTGTAAACGAGAAAAAAGTTCACCTGCCCACCCAGCGTGAAGCAGAGCAGCTGACAGGCTTGCAAGCTGGTGGAATATCCCCATTGGCCCTGATTAACAAGGGTTTTCAGGTACTGGTCCATGTCAGCGCTGAAAAATATGCGCAAATTCACATATCAGGGGGGCAGCGAGGCCTGAATATCCGCATATCGACCAAATCGCTGCTTGAGTTGACCCATGCCCGTCTGGCGGAGATCGCCTCACCGCTACCCGAGGGATCCTTTGCGGACGATGAGTAGCCATCAAATCAAACGAGCGCCTGAGATTATCCCTTGATTACCAGAACAGGTTCCAATCTGACCACCTTCTGAGCGATACCTGCGCCAATGACCGTTTCAACAACCGCATCCACATCTTTATATGCTTCTGGAGCTTCTTCTGCCAGTCCTGAAATGCTGCCGGCACGCACCAGAATCCCTTTTCTCGCCAGACGCGTCCGCAATTCATTCCCCTGCACTTGCTGTTTCGCCTTACTGCGGCTGAGTACGCGCCCCGCACCATGGCAGGATGAACCAAAAGCCTGCAGCATACTTTGTTGAGTTCCTGCCAGTACCCAGGAAGCTGTACCCATGCTTCCCGGAACCAAAACGGGCTGTCCGGACGCCTGGAATTCCTGAGGCAGACCCTGCGTTCCGGGTCCAAAAGCCCTGGTGGCACCTTTGCGGTGGATGCAAACCTGCATGGTTTCACCTTCAACCATATGGGTTTCGATTTTACCAATATTATGTGCGAGATCATAAACTTGATATAACCCCGGGTTGTGCACCTTTCCTGAAAAAATTTCGACAAAAACATTCCTGGCTGAATTCGCCAGAATCTGCCGGTTGGCAAAAGCATAGTTCGCAGCGGATCGCATTGCTCCCAAATAGGCTTCGCCATCCTTCGAGTTGAGCGGCGCGCAGACTAACTCCCGGTCGGGTAAATGAATATCATACTGGCGAACGACGCTCTGAAAGCGCTTCACGTAATCACTGCAAATTTGATGGCCAAACCCTCTGGAACCGCAGTGAATTTGCAGAACGATACAACCTTCATTCAAACCCATAACCTGGGCCAATTCCGAATTGTAGATATCCCTGACTACATCCACTTCTAAAAAATGATTGCCCGATCCCAGAGTGCCTAATTGGGGTCTTCCCCGCTCTTTTGCCCTGCTGCTCACCATTGCCGGATCAGCTCCACGCAAGCAGCCCTCATCTTCAGTACGCCGGATATCCTGTTCGGTTGCCAGTCCCTTCTTCAACGCCCATTTTGAGCCCATCCGGCAAACCTGATCCAATTCCGATCCAGAAAGAAAAATATCGCCTTTCTTCCCAACGCCACTGGGACACGCCTGGTCCAGGCGGACTGCCAGGTCACTTAAGAATGGCGTTGCTGCCTCTAACTCAATCGTTGATGCAAGCAGCCTGACGCCGCAATTTATGTCATAACCAATCGCTCCCGGTGAGATTACCCCATCCGGGAAGCGGGTTGCTGCCACACCTCCTATTGGAAATCCGTAACCCTGGTGCATATCGGGCATAACGACCACCCGGCCAACGACACCAGGCAGTGTCGAAGCATTTATTGCTTGCTCTATGGAAAGATCATTAAGAGACGCCTCCAAAAGCTTACGTGTCGCAAAAAAACGAACGGGAACCCGCATGTCTTTTCGATAAGAAGTTGGGATCTCCCACGTATACTCACTTATTTTCGTAAAACTTTTAAGTGTGATCATGGGTAACTCCTGTCCTAAACATCAAATACAATCACCGTTTCCAGCCCGTTTTCAGTTTCATGAATAGCCAGGTTGTGGTAAGTAACAGCTTTGATCTCTTTACTTTGTGATTTTATCTGCTGCAATACCAACTCACCATTGAGCTGACAACCGTGTATAGATAATTGAGCCTGTGAGAAGCCAATGCCTTCGCTTTCACCAATAAACAACAATTCAGATAGGAACGCCACCAGCAAGCTCTCGGCATCTTCAGCAAAGAGTTCAATTGAGCGATGAACTAATTGGGTACCATTGAACTCTATATCCATTAATGCAGTCATTCCGCACGCAGCCTCTACCAGCAGACCAGACAGATCAGGTGCCCAAACCCTCAAAGCCCAATCAGCGGTATGCGCAATCTCATGGAAACCTTGCATAATTCTTTCCGCCATATCCATTATAATTATACGGTATGAGATCAAGGCTCGATCAAATCGAAGGGCGATTGCAATCTTTTTTTGAAAGCAGCCTATACATCTTGCCGGGTGGCCAGAGGCAAGATGCTCTGGCGCACCAATTGGCAGCAGCCATTGAACGGACGGTCATCCAGGAAGCGAATGGTGTCCTGGTTTCTCCAAACCAGTTTAAAGTGCGGCTTAACCCCACTCATCTATCGGTTTGGGCTTCACACCCTGGTTTGACAAACTCGCTGCTCCAGGTATTGATTGATTCCGCTCGCGAAGCGGGGGTGGAGTTTATCTCTACGCCGAATCTTCAGCTGCAAGCGGATGCCAACTTACCGCTTGAATCCTTTGAGATTGAGACTTTCTTTATAGAAAATCACGTCGAGCAAACGGGGGTATTCACGGTCCATGAAGAAAAACAGGTCCATGATTCGCGTCCCGAACAGGCATTTTTGATCATAAATGGGAATACACTTCCGTTGAATCTTCCAGTGATCAATATCGGTCGGCGCGAAGATAACCAGATAGTCGTTGACGATCCACGCGTTTCCAGAAACCATGCCCAACTCCGGGCTGTAAAAGGACATTACATTTTGTTTGATTTAAATTCCACTGGTGGATCCTATGTGAATGGTGTGCGTGTGGCGAACCAGTCATTAAACCCGGGCGATGTCATCTCGTTGGCAGGTTACCCATTTATTTATGGTGAGGAAAACGCCACGCCTAAACGCGGACCGAAAGATTTCACCACCGGTCGCCTGGAAACCCACCGGGACCCTCCAGGCCATTAGATGAGCGGAATTATCGTATTTATCCTCAGAATCTTGCTGGCAATCAGTTTATACGCCTTTCTGGTTTGGGCATTGTATACGCTGTGGAATGAACTGCGTACCAGCCAACAAGTGCTCAATTCAAAAAAAATTCCAACCCTTTCTGTACAAATCTTAGAAATAGAACCAGAAAGTGTTCACCAGTACAACTTATCTCAGTTATTAATTGGCCGCGATCCAACCTGCGACATTTGTTTACCAAACGAACTGGTTTCGGCCCAACATTCCCGGTTAAGCTTTCACCATAACCAATGGTGGGTTGAAGACATGCAATCTACCAATGGGACTTTTTTGAATGATGAGCGTGTTTATACGCCAACCGTATTAATCTCTGGTGACGAATTACGCTGCGGTAAAATCAATATGAAATTAGAATTTGGCGAACGCACTAACCGAAAATAAAATTCTGGAGGAGTTTATGACTGACACGCCTGTATTGGGAGTGATAGGTGGATCTGGCCTCTACCAATTTTCTGGTTTAGAAAATGTAACTATGGTTGACGTGGATACACCATTCGGGAAACCAAGCGCCCCCGTTACGATTGGTTCTCTCGCCGGGAAAAAAGTCGCTTTTTTGGCAAGGCACGGTATTGGCCACCATCTCACACCCACTGAAGTTAATTACCGGGCAAATATTTATGCATTAAAATTGCTTGGCATCAAGCGTATCGTCAGTATAAGCGCCTGCGGTTCATTACGTGACGACTTTGCTCCAGGCCATATTGTGATTCCCGACCAATTATTTGATAACACAAAAGATCGTGATCGTTCTTTTTTTGGCCAGGGGCTGGTCGTTCATGTCGGTACGGCCGATCCATTTTGTCCGGACCTTTCAAAACAACTATTCAATGCGGTCAGCGCATCTGGAGGCACAGTTCACCAGGGCGGCACCTTTATCACCATTGAAGGGCCTCGTTTTTCAACAAAAGCCGAGTCTAATGTTTTTCGCGCATGGGGAATGTCCATCATCGGCATGACGGCCTGCCCGGAAGCTTTTTTAGCCCGGGAAGCAGAGATGTGTTACACAACCATGGCCCATGTGACCGATTATGACGTGTGGCATCTTTCTGAAAAGTCGGTCAGCGTAGAGATGGTTGTCCGGACTCTAATGCGGAATACTCAGCTTGCCCAGGAGGCGATCAAGAATTTAGTCGAAAATTGGTCTGGTGATACTAACTGCGGCTGCCAACAAGCATTGCAGGACGCAGTGATCACCCACCGCGATCGAATTCCTGCAGAAACAGCCCAAAAGCTCGATCTCCTGGTTGGTAAATATTTGAAATCGTGAATTTTCTTTTTCCGGAAGGGACCTCGTCAAAAGATCAGACACAAAGCCGCTTACTGCTGCTGGTCACATTGTTTCTGGTTTTATATTCGGTTATCCTTTCACTTTCTCCTGCTGTAAGGCTGCATTCCTGGCAGGTAGAATACCGCTGGCAGCATTGGATTGGATTGGCAGTCTGGCTGATTGGATTCTCATTTATCCACCGCCAAACACTTAAACTTCTTCCCGATCGAGATGCATATATCGTTCCATTAATTGGGATGCTGGCAGGCCTGGGCTTGTTAACTGTTTGGCGGTTAGATAATACTTTTGGCCTTCGACAGACCGTTTGGGTCATATTGGGGGCGTTAATTTTTGGGGGTATCGTTGGTCGTTCAAATGCCCTTCTTCTTTTACGTCGTTTTAAATACCTGTGGTTAACAGGTGGCCTCCTGCTTACTGGATTAACTTTTATATTTGGCACTTATCCCGGTGGAAACGGTCCGCATCTCTGGTTGGGTTGCTGCGGTGTCTATCTTCAACCATCCGAACCGCTGAAACTGCTCCTGATTATTTATCTTGCAGCATATCTGGCAGACCGCTCTTTAATAAGTTTTGGGCTGATGTCTTTGCTTTTACCCACCCTTATCCTGGCTGGCATTGCCCTGGTAATTTTGGTAGCCCAGCGCGATCTGGGCACAGGCACCCTTTTTATCGTTTTATATTCGATGGTCGTTTATCTGGCATCCGGCAAAAAAAGAATACTGGCAATCAGCGCCTTTTTAATACTTTTGAGTGCGCTCGCCGGTTACCGGCTTTTTTCTGTAATTCAGATCCGGATGGATGCCTGGATAAATCCCTGGATCGATCCTAACGGGCATGCATATCAGATCATCCAATCTCTGATTGCAGTTGCCACCGGGGGCACTGTCGGTAGTGGGCCCGGAATTGGCGATCCATCCGTTATTCCTGTTGCCCATTCAGATTTTATTTTTGCCGCGATAAGCGAAGAATTGGGGTTGATGGGAAGCTTCGCAATCATTATAGTTCTGGCATTGATCGCAGTACGCGGCTTGATTATCGCCCTGCAAGCCTCCAATAGCTACCAACGATTTTTGGCAGCCGGGATCACCCTCAATATGATTGCCCAAAGCATTTTGATCATTGGCGGAAATTTGCGGCTTCTTCCTTTAACCGGCGTGACCCTTCCGTTTGTATCCTATGGCGGCTCATCTCTGGTCACATCCTTTATTTCTGTCGCTCTGCTGGTCTTAATCAGTAATCATACAGAAGACGAAATCGCCCCGGTGCTTAACTCCAGGCCATTTCTTGTGACCGGGGCCATCCTGTTGAGCGCTTTACTGGCAATTGGAACGATTAACATTTATTGGGGGGTGTTGCAGAGTGATGAACTGCAAAAAAGGGCGGACAATCCCCGCTGGGCGGTGACCGAGCGTTTTGCACCCCGTGGACGCATTCTTGACCGGAACAACCAGCCCATCGTTGTGACCGATGGCGTCCCAGGTGATTACCAGCGCCTGCTGCTCCACCCTCCCCTGGGACCCATTATCGGTTATTCAAGTCCGCTGTATGGCCAGGCCGGATTAGAAGCGTTCCTCGATCCTTATCTCCGTGGGCTGCAAGGCAATCCCACCTCTACCATTATGTATTATCGCCTCATTTACGGGCAGACTCCGCCTGGGTTGGACGTCCGCCTCTCATTGGATCTCCGCATACAACAAAAAGCAGACTCTTTGTTGGCAGGCCATGCCGGGGCTCTGGTTCTTTTAAATTCTCAAACAGGCGAAATCTATGCCATGTCTTCACAGCCAGGGTTTGATCCGAACCTGTTAGCGCAGAAATGGGGGGAGTGGATTAACGACAAACAAGGAGTATTTCTGAATCGCGCCACGCAGGGACAGTACTCACCAGGAACAGCCCTCGGCCCCTTCTTGCTCGAAGCAGTATTGGATAATCAGGACCAATATTCGCTCCCCGAATTGCCATCGCTGGTGTTTGATGGGGAAATATGGAATTGTGCTCTTCCAGTATCCGATAAGCCAACCTGGAGCGAGTTGCTTTCGCATGGTTGTCCTGGCGGGGTGAATGAGTTGGCTCAGCATTTGCGAGCGGACCAACTCATTGATTTATTTCACAAAATCGAACTGGATCGTTCTCCTCAAATATCCCTGCCAGTAGCACCGGTGATCGACTACCAATCGCAGGATTCTTCAGAAAGGCTGGCGCTGGGTGAGGGAAAAATGAAGGTTTCTCCACTCCAAATGGCCCTGGCTATTTCTGCCCTCAGCCCCAAGGGGGACATACCTATCCCCAGGATTGCCATGGCGGTCAATACACCGATGGAAAACTGGGTTGTTCTTCCAGGTTCAAAATCAGTAGAAAATCCGGGGTTAAACACCCGCAATAACACCATCCAGACCCTGCAAATTGATAATCTACCCGCCTGGCAGGTTACAGCAACCGCTCAATCAGATAATGGAAAAATATCCTGGTTCTTGGCTGGAACCAATGCTGAATGGCAGGGCACGCCCCTTAGCCTGGTAATTGTGTTGGAAAAAGATGATCCTGAGACCATAAAAAATATCGGTGATGAAATTCTCCAATCCATGCTTATGCCCTGAAAAGATCTCTCAGACCGGTACCACTCTAATTATTGGGGATTTCAAATCTTTTTTGCAGCCACATTGCATTAAATAGCAGGGGAGCTCTAGTCCACCCTTTGATATTGACTCATATACAGGTTGTAATAGAAACCTTTTTGTGCCAGCAGACTCTCATGGGTGCCGCGTTCGATGATGCGGCCACCATCGATCACCAAGACTTGATCTGCAGAGCGAATGGTGCTCAGGCGATGAGCAATCACAAAAGCGGTGCGTCCTTCCATCAATTGAAGCAAGGCTTCCTGGATTAACATTTCGGTGCGCGTATCGACGCTGCTGGTGGCTTCGTCCAATATCAGAATGCGAGGATCAGCCAGGATGGCGCGCGCGATAGCCAACAACTGGCGCTGTCCCTGGCTAAAGTTGTTCCCCTGCTCGGAGACTTGGGTCGCATATCCGTGGGGCAGGCGGCGAATAAACCAATCGGCATTTGCCAGTCGGGCGGCCGCGTACACCTCTTCATCGCTGGCTGCCAGCCGCCCATAACGAATATTCTCCATCACCGTGGCTGAGAATAAGAAAGTATCTTGCAGCACGATGCCCAACTGTTGGCGGATTGAAGCCTGTTGAACATTCCGGATATCTTGCCCATCGATGGATATCGAGCCGGTGTTGATATCATAAAAGCGGCTCAACAGGTTGACGATGGTGGTCTTGCCCGCACCTGTTGGGCCAACCAGGGCAATCGTTTCACCGGGGGCGGCTGACATGTTCACATCTACCAGCACAGGTTTCGACGGGTCATAGCCAAAGGTGACATTCTTGAAGGTGACCGCACCTTCGATATTGGTCAATGATTGGGCTGCGGGCCTGTCTGCAACCGAGGGCACCGCATCGAGCACTGCGAAGATGCGCTCCGCGCCGGCCAGAGCAGATTGCAGGCCGTTATACAACATGGCGATTCCCCGCATCGGCCGGAAGAAATTCATGATGTAAACCACAAAGGTGGCTATCACCCCAACTGTGGCAATCCCTCGCAAAGCCAGCCAACCGCCCAACAACGCTGTCGCAGCAATGGTGATGGTACTCATTGTGGTGAACATCGGTCCCAGAGCCGCGGTGATAATGTCGGCCTTGATCCCCGATTTGCGGTTGCCAGCGTTAGCCCTTTCAAACTGAGCCACTGTATCCTTCAGCTCGGGCAAAGGCCTTAACCACGCGGATCCCGGCAATATTTTCTTCCATCACCGCGTTCATCATACCCAGGTTAGCCTGCACCTCGCGGAAAGCCACCCGACTGCGCCGCGTAATCAGCCCGGTGATGTAGACCATCAACGGAAGCAAGACCAGGGTGCCGATGGCCAGTTGCCAGTTCAAAAAGAACATCGAGACCATGATACCGCCCAGGGTGAGAATATTGGTGATGAAATTGATTAGCCCATTGGAGAGTACGTTGTTGATAGCTTCGGAGTCGTTGGTGACCCGGCTCATCAGGTCGCCGACCTTGTGCTGGTCGTGATAGGCCATCGAGAGCATTTGCAGGTGGCTGAAGAGTTCTGCGCGCACATCTGCAATCAGTCGCTGACCAATACCAACCATCATAACCCCATGCACGACAGATGCCAGACCACCCAGGATGAAAACCCCCAGCATTATCAGTACCAGACGTGCCAGCCCGGACACATCTCTCACACTCATAAACTGGTCGATGGCTTTTCCAAATAGTATTGGCCCGGCCAGGCTGGCAAGGGTGCTGATGAGTACCAGAGCAGCCACGGCGATGAGCTGCCGGGTATAGGGGCTGGAATAATTTAATAAACGTTGGATCGTTTCGCGCGGTCGACGCGCCGATTCGCCTGTAAGACGCGGCCCACCGCCAAATCCCAGACGGACTTGAGGCGCTTCTTTTTTTGTCTGCGTCATGCCGTCACCTCCGGACCCTCACCCATTTGAGATTGGTAAATCTCCCGGTAAATCGGACTGCTTTCGAGCAGCTGTCTGTGGGTGCCTTGAGCAGCAATCTGGCCATGATCGAGCACAAAAATCTGGTCAGCGTTCAAGACACTGCTGACCCGCTGCGCCACCATAACAGGTGGTGCTCTTGTCCATCAGGTGATTCAGGGCGGCTTGAATTTTGGCTTCGGTTTCCATATCCACAGCACTGGTGCTGTCGTCCAGGATCAAAATCTTTGGTGACACCAGGAGGGCACGCGCAATCGCAATCCGCTGCTTTTGCCCCCCGGAGAGATTGGCGCCGCGCTCTTCTACCAGGCTGTCGTATCCCTGGGGCATTGCCAGAATAAATTCGTGCGCCTGGGCAGCTTTGGCTGCCGCCACTGCTTCATCCAACGTGGCATCAGGCCGACCATAGACGATATTCTCACGAATCGTACCGCTGAATAAAGTAGTCTGTTGTAAGACAACACCGATCTTTTTTCGTAATGATTCGGGATCCCAATCGCGCACATCCACGCCATCAATGCGTATTCGACCCTGGTCGACATCGTAGAAGCGCGGAATCAGATTAACCAGCGAACTCTTCCCCGAACCGGTGGCTCCCAACAAAGCAATCCTTTGGCCAGGCTGGACATTGAAGCTGATCTCGTCCAGCACGTTTCTCCCACCTCGCTGATTGCTGCTTCCATTCCCGTTTTCAGGGCTGTCACCGTCATAATGGAAGGTCACACCTTCAAAGGTTACCTGTCCCTGGACAGAAGCGGCTTGATGGGGGTTGGGGATCACTTTTACCGCAGGTTGCGTATCCAGTACTTCCCAGAATTGTTGCGCCGAAGCATCTGCTCGAGAGACCATCGTCAGGATATTGCCCAACATCATCAGCGGAGCCATCCCAATCATCAGGTAGTTATTGAAAGCCACCAGCTCTCCCAGGGTCAGGCGTCCCCCGGTCACATCCAACCCGCCAAACCAGACCACAGCTACTATCCCCAGGTTGGTGAGTATCGTCAGCACTGGCATTGCTACTGCCATCAAGCGCCCAACTTTGATATTCTCCTGCATAAAGTTTCGGTTGTGATCCTGAAAACGGTTAATCTCAAATGATTCACGCACGAAAGCTTTGACCACCTGCACTCCGGCCAGATTCTCCTGAACAGAAGTATTCAAAGCAGAAAGTTTTTCTTGAACCACAACGAACAGCGGACGTGCCAACCACATCACACCTCCGATGAGCAGTGCTGCCAGGGGCAGCAACACCAGCATGATGATCGAGAGTTTCCAATCAGTGGCAATTAAAAAAATAAGGCTGCCTATGACCATCAAGATGGCTCGAAGGAAGAGCGCCAGGCCATTGCTGACGAAACCGCGTACCATGTCGACGTCACTCGAAAGGCGGGTCATCAATTGACCGGTCTGCATGTGATCCAGGTTGGCGAAAGAAAAAGTCTGGATATGGGCGAAGAGACGGTTGCGCATATCGTAAGCCAGACCTTGCGAAAATTGTGCCCGACAAATCCCTTGTCCCAAAGTTGCCAGTGCACCCAAAAGCGCGGTCACCAACATTAAGGCAGAACCACGCAGGATGGCATCCATTTGCCCCGGTGTGATACCCTGGTCGATGATATAGCGTAGGGCGCGCGGTACAATCAATTCCATGGCGGCCGGTAAGATTACGGTAATCACCAACCAAAATGCGACCCAGCGGTAGGGTCGTATGAAAGGGATCATGCGTTTCAGTGAATTCATGGGTCCTCGGTAGCTTCCATAAGCCGCAATAAATCAGTTAAGACCGCATCCATTTCTAACAAACGCTGTTCTGTAAGGTACCCCAATTCCCGGCGCAAGAGCGGTAATCCACCCAAAGGTGTGTTTTCGGTAAGCCTTCGCCCGGTGGGAGTCAATTCAACGATGACTACACGGTTATCTTCAGGCGAACGCCTGCGGGTGAGATAACCTTTCTCTTCTAATTGGGCAATTAATGTCGATGTGGTACTGGGGCTTTTATGCAAAAGGGTCTGTACCTGGCCGACTGTAGCTGAGTTTAATTCCATCAGGCAGCGCAACACAGAGAAATCTCGCGGGGTCAAACCGCTTTCATCCATCATCAGACGGGCATGCTTGCGAGAATAGTGTAGCAAAGTCAGCAGACGATGGAAAACCTTATCGGAGAGCGGTTCAGGTTGGATAGCATTCATAATATTTATTTCTTTATCGAATTATTCGGTTTAGAAATAAATTTTATTATCAGAACATCAAATCGTCAATGGATATTGCCCGATTGAATAAAAAAAATCCAGGTTGGATCCTGGATTTTTTTGCGAGAATAAACGCTTACTAGCCGCGTAAAGTTATCTTTGCCTGCGCCTATCACGATCGGGACCGCGCCGGGATGGAGTGGTATTTTCACTTTTTTTTGCGTCGGGTCGAATTTTCCCCGATTCTGATTTCAACGCAGCCAATTCAGCCCCGCTCAAATGCCGCCATTCCCCCGGTTTTAACTCACCGAGCTGCAAAGTTCCAATCCGAACGCGCATGATGCGCGTCACAGGCAAACCAATCCTGGAACCCACTTCGCGTATCTGACGCTTACGCCCTTCGCTCATTACTATTCGCAGCCAGGCGCCTTTGCCAGCCAGGCTGTCTAAAAACACCTTGGCAGGACGAGTTTTATATCCATCGGCCAAAACAACCCCACGGCGCCAGACTGAAATCTGTTCGGCGTCTGGTTTTGCAGACAACAGAACACGGTACTCCTTCTCATGCCCATAACGTGGATGGGTTAAACGGTTGGCAAGTTCGCCATCGTTTGTTAGCAAGATCAAACCCTCGCTGTCGTAATCCAGACGCCCCACGGCAAAAAGATGTCCTGGCTGCTTTACCAGATCAAAAACTGTCGTCCGGGGATCCATAGGATCGGTATCGGACAAGACTTCACGCGGTTTATTCAAGATGATATAGACATGTGCTGCAGGTTTAGGGATATTTTGCCCATCTACGGAAATCGTATCTTTCTGAGCATCAGCTTTGCTGCCCAATTCCGCGATACGCCCGTTCACCCTGACGCGTTTCGCAACGATCAGCGTCTCACATGACCGGCGTGAACCAAATCCAGCCTGAGCTAAAATTTTCTGCAATCTTTCTTCCATCTTTATCAATCCTTTAATAATCGCGATTTCTCGTCTTCACTTTTCATGCCTTCAGTTTCATAGGGCGGCAGTTCGTCGATCGTTGACAATCCAAAGTGCTGCAAAAATTCAGCCGTAGTTTCATATAGAATCGGCCGGCCCGGGCCATCTGCTCGACCGGCTTCCTGGATCAGTCCCTTCGATAAAAGGCTCTTTAAGACTCCGTCACTGCTTACCCCGCGGATAGCATCTATCCCCGGGCGTGTGACTGGTTGTCTGTAAGCAATGATCGACAATGCTTCCAGGGCAGCCCGGCTAAGCCGCGCAGTTGCCTCAAGGCCTAGGAAATTCTCAACTTGCTCAGCCAGGTGCGGCGCAGTCGTCAATTGAATTTTTCCGTTATGCCATTGAATACTTAATCCGCGCTTGCCGGTATAACTTAGCGAAAGCGTTTTCAGGCTTTGTTCAACCTCATCAGGTTTTCTTTCTACGGCTGTGGCCAATTGATGAATAGAAACGGGCCCACCGGCAACAAACAACAACGCTTCCAGGCAGGCTTCCAAATCGATATCGGCAGGGTCAGTGGTTAACTCACTCATGCTATAATAGGTCAGTTCCTTTAGGGAACTTCCTGGGAGAATTTTTTAATGTCAAAATCATTACGCTCCATTCTCATTTTACCGGTGTTAATCCTGCTGGTGGGTACGGCATGCAACCTGTCAAGCGGACCTACTCCTCCGAGACCCGTACCGACCATCCCTCCCCAAAAGCAACCGATTAATCAACAAGTACAAACCCTACAACCCGATCCGAATTCAGGCAAAGTAACCATTACCATAACTGAAGCTCAAATCACCACCTTCATCATCGAAAACCTTAAGAAAGATTACGAATTTATTTTGAACGATCCGGTTGTCATATTTCAACCCAATCAGGTTGAACTCTATGCGACGGTCAAGGGAGACGCTTTTTCCGCAAACGGGAAAGTTGTCATGTCCGTCACCATTGATCCAAATGGAAAACCCGTTGTAGAAATTTTAGAGGCTAATTTTGGCCCTTTTCCAATCCCATCGAGTTTATTGGACAATTTATCCACCGCAGTCGATAATGCGATCGCGGATTTAATGAAAGATTACCAATCCGAATATCGTTTGGAGAGTATCACATTTGCGACCGGGGTGGCAACAATTGTCCTCATCAAGAAATAAAACCCGAATTTTAGCACAGCCGATTATAACCTGAATTGAATTCTATGGGGAAACCGACACGCCGAGTTATGAAAATTTTTCTGATTACCCTTCTGGTTGGGTTGGTTTTGGTATCGTGTTCGACCTCAACACCAACTGAAGGAATATTTTCGGTCACAATCCAGGTAGATGGAAAACAAATTACCGCAGACGTCCCCGCCGGATCAACCGTGCAGTTGGTGCTCGATAAAGCGGGGATCACCTTGGGGAATTTAGACCGGGTGGACCCACCTGATTATACCCTTTTGACCGGTGCGACAACTATTCAGGTGACTCGGGTAAGGGAAGTTTTCGAAGTAGAAGAATCAATATTGCCGTTTTCCCGTCAGGTCGTAAAGAACGAATCCCCTCCCAACCAATCAAAAATTGATCGTTCAGGCCGGCACTCCTGGCCTGCTGCAAACCACATACCGAAGTGTTTTTGAAAATGACGTCGAAGTATCCCGCACACAGATCAAATCGGTAACAGTTACTGACCCATTACCAGAAATCGAGATGATTGGTGTGCAATCCCCATTTGTCCCGGTGGCTATCCCAGAAAAGCTGGCCTATCTTTCCCTCGGAAATGCCTGGATTATGGAACGGACAACCGCCGACCGCCGACCGCTGGTCACCTCTGGCGACCTGGACGGAAGAATCTTTTCTCTATCTCCCGATGGAAAATGGCTGTTATATTCGCGGAAATCCAGCCTTCCCCTTGCAGAAGAAATTAACACATTGTGGGTGATCAGCACAGAAGACGAAAATCCAAAGCCGTTGGATTTAAAAACAAGTAATGTGATTCATTTTGCCGACTGGGTGCCGGGTAAAACGAACACCATTTTTTATTCAACCGTTGAACCGCGTGCTTCTGCCCCCGGTTGGCAGGCGAATAACGATTTATACTCTTTAATCTTTGTACCAACCAGCACCTATTTGAAACGAGAAGAAGTTCTTCCCGCTAACTCGGGTGGAGTTTACGGCTGGTGGGGCACATCTTTTGTTTGGTCGCCTGACGGCAGCCAGCTCGCATATGCTCGCTCAGACAGCATTGGCCTGGTTGACCTAAAAGAACAAACCACGGTTTCACTGGTTAAGGTATTACCTTACCAGACCCGGAGTGAGTGGGCCTGGGTCCCAGGATTAACGTGGTCATCGGATAATCGGGTGATTTATTCGATTAACCACCTTCCCCAGTCAGGTGTAGCCTCCACAGAAAACTCTCAACTTTTTGATGTGATCGCCTTTAATCCTGAAAACAGTCAGGCTCTACCCCTGGTATCACAGGCTGGCATGTTTTCGTATCCGGCTGCATCGCCGATGCTGCCCGGCAATCGATCCTGGATCGCATACCTTAAACCATATTTTCCTGAGCAAAGCGAAACAAGCCGCTACCGTTTGTTTATTATGGATCGCGATGGTTCAAATCAGCGTGCGCTTTTTCCAGAAGATGGCGCTGCAGGCCTGGATCCACAGCAGATCATCTGGTCGCCTCTCACCACAGGTGCCGATTCATCCCTGTGGCTTGCTGTGATCTATCGTGGAAACTTGTATCTGGTTAACCCGGTCAATGGTGCCGCCAACCAAATAACTGGTGATGGGTTGATCAAGCGCGTGGATTGGAAGTAAAATTACAAAAAGCGAGGGTAAAATGCGAATATTAATTACAGGTGCCGCAGGTTTTCTGGGATCTCATCTCTGTACACGGCTGCTTCAAGAGGGCCATCAAGTGATTGGGATGGATAATTTTGTCACCGGTAATCCTGGTAATTTAAGCCATCTCGCCGGAAATCAAGACTTCCTTTTCATTCGCCATGATGTTTCCAATTTTATCTTTGTCCCTGGCAAGGTGGATGCCGTGCTCCATTTTGCTTCACCAGCCAGTCCAAACCCTCTTTCGCCATATGGGTATACAAATCTCCCCATTCAAACCATGAAAGCCGGTGCATTGGGAACACATAATACCTTGGGCGTTGCCCGTGCCCAAAATGCTCGATTTTTATTGGCTTCAACGAGTGAGATTTACGGAGATCCTCAAGTCCATCCTCAAAAAGAAAATTATTGGGGGCACGTCGATCCCATTGGGGTCCGGTCTGTATATGACGAAGCCAAGCGATTTGCCGAAGCATTAACCATGGCGTATCACCGGTACCATGGAATCGACACCCGCATCATCCGAATTTTTAACACATTCGGTCCACGCATGCATTTAGATGACGGGCGTGTTGTCCCAAATTTTATTCAACAAGCACTGCGCGGAGAACCGCTCACAGTTTATGGTGATGGAGAGCAGACTCGCAGCTTTTGCTTTGTGAGTGATCTGGTCGAAGGGATCTATCGCCTGCTCCTGTCCGATGAACACGATCCGGTCAACGTCGGCAATCCAAACGAAATCTCAATTAAGCAATTCGCAGAGACAATTAATCACATCGTGGGTAATAAAGGGGGTATCATACATAAACCCGCTTTACGTTTGGGCGATGACCCGCAGCGGCGCCGCCCAGACATCACCCGGGCAAAGGAAATTTTAAATTGGGAACCCAAGATAAATCTAGAAGATGGTCTGCGCAAAACCATCCCTTATTTCAAAACAAAAATGGGATTAGCATGATTCTCAGAAAAAGGCGGGAACAGGGACGTTTCATCCGTTTTGCGATTGTGGGATCAATCGGTGCGGTAATTGACATTAGTATATTTAATGTATTGTCGTCTTTTTTAAAGGTTCCTGCCTTAACTGCTCAGGCATTCTCGTTTTCTGTAGCCGTTTTCAGTAATTTCATATGGAATTGTTATTGGACTTATCCTGATTCGCGCAACAAGGCTGTCTTTGGCCAACTGATCCAATTTATTTTTGTGAGTTTGATTGGTTTGGCGGTCAGAACCTTAATTTTTGACCAGCTGGAGCAAGCATTAATCTGGTCGGCTTCTAATATGTTGCCGTCTGGTTTTTTTCTGTCCCCTATGGTCGTGGGCCATAATCTCTCACTGGGTATTGTTATTGTGATCATCATGTTTTGGAACTTTTTCATCAACCGTTTTTGGACATATAACGATGTTGAGTGAGATGAGTGATTCGAACGGATCCGAAGCGAAACCTGAAATTCGGTCGCTGCGCGAGTTGTTAGATCTGGTAACAGGCCGCAGCAGTTCGGCGGAAACCAACCAGGAAGACTTTGGGCTGGCTGAATCTCTGCCGTACCCATTTCTTGCGCTTGTCGGTCAGTACGAAATGAAGTTAGCCCTTATGCTGGCCACAATCAACCCGGCCTGCGGCGGTGTGCTGCTGATTGGTCCCCGCGGAACCGGAAAAACCACGGCTGTCCGCAGTTTGAGCGACCTGCTCCCTTTGGTCGAACGCAGCACTTGTTTTTACGGATGTACCGCCGAAGATATTGAGACCGGGGGGATCGATGCGGTCTGCCCGGACTGCGCTCAAAAATACGGTCAGGGATTACCCTTGACGCGCAAACAATCCGGACGATTGATTGAACTGCCGCTTAATGCGCGCCTGGAAGACGTGATCGGAGGACTGGACGAGCGCTCCCAGATCCGCGACCGCATGCGTCTCAAAAGGGGAATTCTTGCCCAGGCAGACCAAAACATTCTATATTCCGATGAAGTGAACCTGCTGCCAAATGAGATTATCGATGCGATCCTGGATGCCGCCGCTCAGTGGAGCTACACCGTGCGGCGCGGACCTCATTCGGCCACGTACAAATCCCGCTTCACGCTGATTGGTTCTATGAATCCTGAAGAGGGCAGCTTACGGCCGCAAATTCTGGACCGTTTTGGGCTGCGCGTTATCGTCAAGGGTCTGGAAGATCCTGAGGAGCGCTTGTTAGCCTATCAGCGGGTAAAAGAATATCAGGCCAATCATCGCCGCTTAATTGCACGTTTTTCGCAGGAGACGGAGTTTGCGCGTAACGAAATCCAGGCTGCGCGCGATATACTGCCTGAGGTTGAAGTCCCCTCCCAGGTTGCCGCCACTGCCATTGACTGGATACGACGGTTGAAAATCGATTCACTGCGGGCAGAAATTACCTTGCTTGAAGCTGCCCGTGCATTTGCAGCTTCGGATGGTAGAAGAATTGTTGAATTATCTGATCTCCACGCAGTGAGTGCGATGGCTCTCCGATTAAGGCGCTCGTCGTACATGATCCAGTACTTTGCTGAACGTGAAAGCGAAGAGCGAGATTTGATATCCACGATGCGTGACCAATCATCAATTTCAGAAAAGGAATCGCCCCATGGCCAATCCCAAAACAGCTAAAAAAAGTGTACCCGATCCAACCACCATGAGTGCGAAGACTGCCATGGAGTATGCCAGTCGTGGTTGGCTATTTTATTCTCACAAAAATTTCGAAAAGGCTGTAGATGATTTTCGACACGCACTGGAAAATGAAAATAAAGAAATTGATACGTGGTATGGTCTCGGATTATCATTGAAGGCGGCTGGATCTGGGGGTGAAGCCGTGGATGCTTTTGACAAGGTGTTGGGATTAATCAGTTCGTTGGATGATAAACAGCGTTCAAATGTGCTGGGACGGCTGGCAAAAGGACACATTAATCAAATAAAAACCGGCGATTGGAATCTAGAAAAAGAGGTTTGGAAAAGGTCTTGAGTGAGTAGCCCCAGAATTATTGCCGGAAAAGCACGCGGCATGCGCCTCCAAGATGTTCCAGGCGATATTACGCGTCCAATCACTGACCGGGTTAAAGAGGCACTCTTTAATATCCTGGCAAACGATATCCCCGGCAGCACGTTTCTCGATTTATTCGGCGGCACGGGCAGCGTGGGCATTGAAGCCCTCAGCCGAGGTGCCGTTTTTGTACGTTTCATTGATCGCAATCGCCCTGCGGTAAATGCCATCCGGGCCAATTTAGCCCACACCCATCTGGAAGAAAATGCCCAGGTATTCCAAAACGATGCCTTTCAATTTTTAAGACAGAAACCCGATCGTCAGTTCGATACCATTTTTATTGCCCCGCCACAGTATAAAGGCATGTGGGAGAAGGCTCTTAAAACGCTCGATGAGCATCTGGATTGGCTCGACCCTTCTGGCAGGGTGATCGTTCAAATTGATCCAGTGGAATTTAAGTCTTTAGATTTAACCCACCTGGTCGAAATCCAACAACGCCGTTACGGCAGCACCTTGCTTATATTTTATGAGATCATCCAGACTTCAACCGAAACGCACGAATAAACGATCCTGCTCGTCATAACCCGTTCGCGCCGAAAAAGGTGGTTCACCGCGTCGCATTCCCAATATTTTCGGTAATAAAATAGGGAGATCCTCGACCAGTGGAAGAGAAATAATTTGATCACGTTGAATCCATTTTAAAAGCCCTTCTGCTGATTCTTGCAAGTTTCCATCTTCATACTCACCGCGCAGGATATAGATAGCAACGCCAATTTCATCACTTGCATCCACAAGGACTGTACCGCATAACCAAAGATCGGAAACACTCAATCCCGTCTCTTCCTCGAGTTCTCGACGAGCAGCAGAAATTACATCCTCACCGCGCTCGATATGTCCCCCAACCCCATTAAACCGGTTGGCCCATAATCTTTTCCGAGGCGAACCCTCGATCAGGAGAACTTCATCCGCGCGAGTGATGAAGATCAATGTGCGCGGAATCACGCGGTAGCGGTCAGTAAAAACTCCCTGGTCACTTTTTGGCATGTTCTGTCTCCTTAAAGCACAGTGCGGCGCCAGGCGCCGCACTGTGCTTGTCGATAAGAATTCAGCTCAAGAACATGGGAACGCCCATGAAATCTCGTATGCTTGGTTTATATTGGACAACATCATAGAAGCTCGGCACATCGACTCGCTTCTTCCCAGCCATGATCATGTCAATGGGCACAGTTGCGTATTTTCCACCATGTAGGGCGACCATCTTTCCAACTTCCCCGCGGCGAATCAACTGAATTGCCAGGTGTCCAAATGACATCGCGACCATTCGGTCTAACGAATCGGGAGCGCCTGACCGCATCAAGTAACCTAATTGCTGGTACATGATATCTTGATTCGTGCGCCGCTTCACTTCAGAGGCTACGATCTCGCCAACACCGCCCAACTTGCGATGGCCATATGAATCTGCTTCGCCGGTCTCGATCACATCCATACCCTCGATGATGGCTCCTTCTGAGATGGTCATCATGGCATAGTTTGATGGATTGTTGCGCTTGTCTTCCATCAGGTAATTGCATAACTTTTCAATATCGAAGGGGACTTCCGTGATGATGGCGCGATCCACATAAGCCAGGTAAGCGCTGATCAGGCTGGTTTCACCTGAATTACGACCAAATAATTCGATGATCCCGATCCGTTCGTGCGAGCCCACAGAAGTACGCATATTGGTAATAAAATCGACGGAGCGCGTAACTGCGGTGGAGAAACCGATGCAGTAATCCGTCCCAAACACGTCATTGTCCATGGTTTTTGGCACAGCGACCACTGGAAAGTTTTCTTTATGCAGCCGCGCACCATAGCTCAGCGTATCGTCACCGCCAATCGGCACCAGGGTATCAATACCCAGGTGATCCAGGACCTTCAAGACATAATCAGTGTAATCCATAGTCCCATTGTCATCCGTTTTCTTACCGAATTTGGAATTCTTTAAGAAATCTGGGATTTTATTTGGCGCGACATTGGAAGGATTCGTTCGTGAAGTATGCAGGAAAGTACCACCCGTGCGATCGATTGTGCGCACATCATTGGCTTGCAGCGGTTTAATATAATAATCAAAGGTTGACGGCTCATCCAAATTATAGTTAAGGAGCCCGCCCCAACCCTTACGGATGCCGATGACCTTATATCCAAGTTCCAGTGCACTCAACACAACTACTTTCATGCATGGGTTCAAACCTGGAACATCACCCCCGCCGGTCAAAATGCCAATTGTCTTCGTCATATAAACACCTCAAAAAAATAAATTTTTCAAGAAAGGCTAATAAATCGCTTTCTCAATATCCAAACTCGGTACCTGAAAGGTCACTTTACAACCCTGACCCACGGCGGAATCAATTTCCATGAAACCACCTAAAATCTCGGACCTTTCCCGAATGACTTTTAACCCTAACCCTGAATTATCTTCAATCGTCGTAGGATCGAAACCCTTGCCGTTATCACTTACACTAACTTTCACCACTGCATCGTCCGGTGAAATGTTGACGGTGATATGCAATTTTCCAACAAAGTCTTCATTGTGACGAGATGCGTTTGACAATAATTCTTGAAGAGCCCTAAAAATCATCACTTCCAGGTAAGGCTCAAATCGCCGCTCTGTACCCTTTAAATTTAGGGTCACCTCATGACCAGTCTGTTCTTTGTAAGTATCCACATAACGCCGGATGGTCGGGTAAAGACCCAGATCATCCAACATCATCGGTCTGAGTTCGAAAATAAAACCGCGCACTTTCTGGAAAGTCGTCATAGCCGAACTTTTCAGGTTGTTTAACTCTTCTTTGGCTCGTACGGGATCCAGTTCAAACAGGCGGGTAGCAATCTCAGTTTGCACAATAAAATTTGAAAGGGCTTGTGCGGGGCCATCGTGCATTAAACGAGATAGACGTTGGCGTTCTGCTTCTTGGGCTTTGATCACCATTTCCAGGGTATGTGACCCAGAACTCTTCACTTTGTTGGTAGGAAGCAGTTTCCCATCGCTGATTGATTCGTAAGTCGTTTCTAAAATTTGAACATATTTCTTCAAATGGGACTCATCGCTCTGCAGCTTTTCCAACTGCCCACGCATCACCAACAAGCGTTGTTGGGCATCCAAAGCAGCATTATACGCGGTGCGAATATCCGCCCGTGGCATCGAATCAAATTGGGACTGGACTTGCTGCAAATGTCCATTGATCGCACTGCTGCGCTGGGTCAATTTTGACATTTCTGTCTGACTCTGTTCCAGCATCATGCTGACTTCTTTAAGCGCTTTTCGCGATTGATCTAATTCAGATTGAATTTGGACCGGATAATCTTCTGTGGTCTCACTCGATGCAGGATTTAACATGGGTTTGTTTAGGCTCCTATCAAAATAAAAATGGCAGCCAGTTTAGCTATCAATCGTCAAGTATAGCATAGACTGATTATCATCGGTATTAAAAAATTACCTTTCTTTTAATAATGGGAAATCACGCCACTTATAAACAACCATATTTTCACCCCCGGCATTAATTGAAAATTTCGCCTGAGTTTGGAATACAGGTTGGGCCAGGCTTGATAATTGCGGATACCATTCAGGAAAAGTAACCAGATAATCTGCTCCTTGCCGGTCAAGATACGTCGCCAGATGACTTTCGTTGCGGATAAATGGGATTACTTCCGGCGAGATCAGGCCAGCCAAATCCAGCATTGATCGATTTCCATAATAACCGATCGCTCCGATATCGTGAGCAGCAATTAAAGAATCGGGTGGTGTATGATCAGCGATCCAATGCCCTACTGTCACCATTTCGCTTTCTATGATCGCTACATCCTCACCATACGCCAGCGCCCCCTGCACCCAAAATGCCACCAGTACCAGGATGATTGTGCTTATCCATGCAAAACGAAGCAGCCGGGATCGCACACTTGAAGACATTTTATTGACCAGCTTATAGGATCCGGCCCCGCCCAGGACATAAAACACCGGCATGGCAGGGATCAAGTATCTGGCATGCTGATAGGTTACCGGTAGCGAAACTGCATAAATAAACGTAAAACCTAACCACCAAATAGCCGCGGCGATAGCCACCCACCGGCGCATTTGCCAGCTATCCCACACCAGGTATACGAAACCTGGTGCAATTAGGAATCCCGCCCCAATCATCGGCTGGCTCAACAACTGCCCCATTCTCGTCAAGAAAGGTTCCTGGAGCAAGATCGCGTATTCAGCCTGTTTGGCGAAGAAAGTATTCGGCCACCAATTGCCCCCTGTCGCGAAGTTAAAGACCAGATAGGGTATCAGGCAGATAAGAACGCCGATAACGAGCCATGCCACCTTACGGATAATCTGCTGCCAGGTCTGTTCCGATAAAACCAGGACCATCAATGCCGGTCCGATCAACGTTAATCCATCCGGTCTCACCCAAACTGTGAGTCCGCAGACCAGACCAATCGCCAGAGGCCGTATTCTTTTCTCAGCCAGCATCCAAAGAACTATCAGAATTAATAATGCGTGCAAACCAGTTTCCATGCCCGAGCCAGCAGCCCACACCAAATGCCATTCTATTGCGAGGAACAATCCAATCCAGGGAAAACGATAAGCATGATTGCGCAGCAAAGACCGACCTAAACGATCTCCGCTATAGGCCACCCCCACCAGAGCAGCCCAACCCGCAAAGTATGTCCACAACAGTGGATTCAAGTGCAAGAAATACCCAATTGAAACGATCAGCGACCATAAAGGCGAGGTGGAGCCGGCAGACACTTTTCCTGGAAGAAATGCCCATTCTCCCAGGTTAGCCAAATTTCGGGCGTAAGTTTGGTGGATCCAGGCATCATCCAATGGAAAACCCAATTTATACGTTGCCTGGCTGACCAACAAATAAATCGCCATGGAAAATCCTGCCGCTCCCGCAAGTATTAGCCAGCTCCGGTAAACGCGCATCCTGTTCATGGGTTTTTAATCTCGAAAATACGCGCCTGGCCCACGGTCTCCACGTACTTTAACCCAGGCAGATCAATCGGTGATTGATACAAAGAAAGCAGACCTTTAACCGTATTATTTTCCAGAACCAGATATCGGGCATGATATTTTTTCGCGGCTGCCAGAACCGTATCAACATCGCCATTGGGTATGACAATCGCCGGGCGACCGGTCGTTACGAAAAATCCCGGCGGATTATTAACCATCACAACATCCTCTTGAGCTACGGTTTGACGGTTAAAAGCAGTGTCTATTGCCGCGTATGCATCTGTGCCAGAGGTCCAGCCATCACCCGCATTATCGCCTGGAGCGATGCGCACCACCGTCAACCCCATTGTTACAATACCCGCAGCAAACACACACAGGATGCCAAATCCAATCAAAGCCCGCCGGAATTTCCAATGTCGCCATTTCACACCAAGCGAGACAAAACCTGCCAATCCTTCCGCAGCAGTCGTCCAAAACAAGGGTTGAAAAGCCGCGCCCGAATGCAAGAAACCGCCCCGCGATCCAGCGAGCGGGAAAATGAGGGTCATCGCCAGGAAGGTAATTATCCAGGCAAACAAGCCAACCCTAATCAAAGGATTGTGTTTCAAACGCCACCCTCCGACCAGGATCAAGGGCAGTAAAAACACGCTTCCCTGTACTGCGAGCAAAGTTTGTAAGTTTTCAAGCAAAGCATCCCAGCGAATTTTTAATAATGTTGGAATCCCCGCAGCCAGCCAGTTCTGAAACGTTAAAGTCGAAGCTGGAAAATTATATAATTGGTCATAATTTACCAACCACATTGCGCGGTTCGTGCCCGGCGGAAAAGGCCCGCCAAACAATTGATAGTTGCGAATATACCAGAAGCCCATTACACCCAGGTACGCCGCCGCGAATACACCCAGGCTGGCGGCCACGCCTTTGAAATTGATCGGCAAGTGCTGAAAGCGGCTTTCAAAAAGCAGGTAAAACCCACCTACCGCCAACCACAGCAGACCGTCTGCACGTGCCAGATGCAGAAAACCTGCCAGTAGTCCTAAAAGCAGCGCCTTCGGCAGGTATTTTTGGCCGCTGACCAAAATGACCATAAAGGCACTTCCCAGAAGCATATAGATCGCGAAGGTTTCTGTAAGTCCAAGATATACCGCGTAAAAGCCCGAGAACAACGCCAGGCCACCTGCTGACCAGGCCGTCACTTTCCTTCTGGTAATTTTAAATGCCATCCAGGCCGTAAATGGCGGCACCAGGCCGGCCAACAAGAAATAGAATATCCTGGCAGAAAAATAATCGATCTTTCCGGATAACATGATCCCCAATGCGGAAACCAGAGAAGCCAGCGGCATCCAATACGTTGCCGCCGGATGGGGTAAGCCGGTTGGGTCATCGAGATAGTTCCACAGGAAAGGTTCATAAAAACCTTTTCCTGAAGCTAATTCGATCCCTCCGGCATAATAATATTCTGCATCCATATAGCCAGGAACTCGAATGACACTGGCAATCGCCAGCGTCAACCCCAGTCCAAGCCCAAACAGAACAATGTATTCCCAGATCTTCATTTGCACCTAACGAGAAAATTCGTAGACAAGCAAGTCGTTAAAATGGGTATTTCCAATCAAATGGAAATGCGTTTTTAGCCAGGCAAGCTGGGGATGATCGGAACTACCGCTTTGTAAATATTCTTGCAGGGTAATATCAAAGACAATAAAAAAAATGTGATTCGATCCGCTGACGGCCACTTCCAGATTTTTTTGTGGAAACAGTCCCATCGCTTGTTGTGAAGCCAGCGCCAGGGTATCATTGGGACTCTCCGGTTCGTCCATCAAAAAACTTTGCGGCAGATCCGGCGCATAATAATGGCTGGGGAAATAACTCAGTTTATTGTCGTGGATAATCCGGTCGCCTGTCTTCACTTTAGCACTTAAATCAGCCATCGCTGCCTGGTAAGGTGAACGAGGAAATTCTTCAAACGAATAATGAAACGGCAGGCCGATCGCGGCGCCTGAGATGAACCCTGCCAACACCAACCATGCCGGCACCCGCGGCCATCTGCGGGCGATGACCACTCCCGCCAGCCCAAGAAACCCCGTAACGGCAGCGAGAAAACCGCGAGTCACAAAAACTGGTCGCATGACGTAGGAAACAACAAATAAAAAAAACGGTGGGACAAACGCCAATGAAACCAAAAATCCAGGCAGATTGCCTTTTCGCCACAAACGGATCGTCTCCCAGGCGATGACAATCAGCACGATCAGGCTGGCGGTAAGACCGACCGACAACCATATACCGGGAAGAGGCAGTTGGGTTGTGGTCAAAATGATGGATTGGATGATTTCAACAAAACCAGGACGAGGTGTCCAGAAAGCACGTTGAATCTTTTCAATCTGTCCTGGAACCATCGCCAGCCAGGGTAAAGCCAGCAAACCGATTGTTATCTGTGCGACTATGAGGCGGTAAAGTGTGTGCCATTCACGTTTGATCAGCAAATATACGTTTGGAACAACCAGAACAAAAATTGCCAGGTTGTGCGAGTACATGGCCCCGGCACCCGCCAGGACCAACCCGATCCAATCCAGCCAGGGGAATTTAGATCGTTTCGCCAAATAAATGCGCACAAAAAATAGGCAATAGAGCAGCTGGCAAAACGCCAGCAAAGCATACATCCGCAAATCTTGAGCATGGTAAATCTGTAAAGGCGAAATCGCACCCAGGAAGGCGGCCCACAACCCGGCTGTCTCTCCTGCAAGATGCCTGACCAGCAGGAATAGGATACCCACAGCTCCCAGGTTCAATCCCACACTCAGCAGGCGCAGCCACCATAATTGACTTCCACCAATTTCAATCCATGCATGCAGCAGAAAATAATATAAAGGCGGCATGGTATCGGCCGCGGTTCCATGCACGATTTTTGAAAAATTTTGTTGGGCTAGAAAATAGCTGAAAGCATCGTCATAGGCAATACTGCGTGTCTGAAGTTCAATACAGCGCAGTGCGAGGCCAATTGCCAGAATAACGACCAATCCCCATCGTGCTTTCAAGGTCATAACCTGGGGTTTTCGCGTTCATAAAGCATATTGAACCACATATTTGGTGGATGGAAGGCCCACCACCGTACCCAGAACAGCATAACCGCCAAAACTGCCGGGAGGGGGAAAAACATGATCGGACTCTGTTGAGGTTGGTTATTGACGGTGGTCAACGTCGTAACAAAGAGCCACCACAGCCCAACCCCAATAATCACCATTAATACCAGGGAAACAAACCAGCCCGATCTTCGCCAGCGGTCGTCCAATGACGCAAAAACCATGGCTAAAGCTGGAAACATGACGATGAAATTTCCAGGGTCTGTCTGAATACCGCTCCAGGCACTCAGCACGAGGGTAAGACAGGCCGTCCAGAGAAAACCGCGATAGTCTGCGTGACGAGCTGAAATCCACTCTACCAAAAGAACGATTGCTACACCTACAGTGAAGACATACCCCAATCGTTCTCCAAACGCAGGCAGCCAGACCGCCAGAGCAGAGCCCGGGGTTCCTGGTGGGTTGTAACCCGGATAACGTAAAACTTCTTGAATATTTTGCAGAATCCAATCTGGCAATAAAAACGCAGCAGCGGCACTTAAGATAATTACCGTGCCCACTAACCAGGCAATTAACCGCCAGCGCCGGTTAACAGCGGCATAAAATACGATAAAGATCAGGAGCAGTAAAACCACCTGAGGTTTGATTGTGGCAAAAGCTAATAAAACACCGGCCAATTCATCCGCATGCGCTTTTATCGCCCATAAGGCCCCTGCGATCAACAAGGCAACAATGATCACCGCATTCCCATTGATTAATGCGCGCACTGCCTGATACCAGAAGAACGAAAAAAGAAAGTAAAGCGCCATTAAAAACAGGTTGGGGCGCCATTGCGTAATCCGCATGGAAAATAACGCCAGGGAAAAAATAGACACTTCAAGCAGTGTCATCCATAACGCCCTGGCAAAACTATAATCTCCAAACAATGAAAATGGAAAGAAAAGAATGATTGAATATAAAGGATAGGCAACCCGCAGTTCGTGTTCACCGGCTTGCGCAGGACGGCCGTAGGCGAGGTTCTGGATGCGCAGTGCGGTTTCATCACTATAGGGGCTTATCCCATCAATTAGAAAGCTTCTGGTGCCCACCCAATGCACTAAAAAGTCATTTCCTCCCGGGTTCTGGGTGGTATAGCGATAATTGCCCCAGGTTAAAAGCACCAGGATCCCTAGAAAAACGACGACTCCAACGCCAATCAACCAACCAGTGCTGCCACGATTTCTCAAGCGGAAATCTCCTTTGGATTAATTATAAAGCATCCGGTTCCTACCTCAGGGTGAAGGAAAACGGTGAAACAGTACCGAATGGTCGTCAGTATAAACTTTTTCCCACTGGGATGTGGGAAGCGCTCCCACCAAAGGTCGATTTAAATCAACCAAAATCCAATCGACCTTCCATCCATCTAATCGGGATGCCCAATCATCCTCGGCCTGCATGATTTGCATCCATTCGCCGATAATTGTATCGCCGTATAAATCAGTCCGGCCATCGACAAATACCTTTAATCGCGGATCGGACCATACAATGTACCCCCCCCAATTATATTCGTTAAAAACCCGCCCTTCGGCGTCCTGGTGAACCAGATAATCCACCGCTCCTACCGGGTTCGTGAGGGCGGAGTTAGCGTTAACCAAATCTGGATAAGTAACGATCCATAGTTTTAGCATGGCGGTCAGACCAAAAATCCCAACCAGTACCAGATTTATTACTTTTTGCCAGCGCGGCCGGTGACGGTGAACGATCGGTCTTTCGGGCCCAGGCCCCCATCCCCCGGGCTCGGCCCAGGCCGGATCCTTCCAGGACCGGTATCCCGCCCAAAGATAGCGAGATAGAACCGGTGCTGCCACCAACGCGAAGGGGCCAAAATTGCGCCGGGCGATCATTCCAAGTGCGCCAAACCAGACCACTGCCAGTAAATCTGATGCATCCACCCTGCGCCCGCTCAAACCAAAACATACCAGAAGGGCCAGCAGCATCCATAAATAAGGCTGCTGAAACAATTCGTGAAAGTCAGGTGATGACCATTCCTGGATCAATTGCTGTAATACCTGAACGCCCACCGTCTGGAATGGGATTTTCAAAATATCCAGCCCATTGGGATGAATCACCAAAACCGGAACGGATACGGCCGCCCAGGCTGCCAGACGACCAACGGCGCGCCATGTCAGCACCTCTGGCGATTGGTTTCCCATTCCATGATTGACCACTTCCCCTACCAGCATTAATCCGATGAGCATAAAACCCAACGCCCAACCACCGTGCAAATTGGACCAGAATAAGAAGATCAGCGGTAAAAGCCAAAGCTGGTCTTTCTTCTGCCACTTAAAACGATATAAGATCCAGCCTAAAAGGGAAAACAGGACCAGGGTAACAAGCTGCGGTCGCGGCGACCAGACTACAGCAGCCACCGTGGTTGCGAAGACGATCAAGAATGCCCGAAATATTGCTGGCCCGCGCATTTGGGCATAAACGAAGCCCATGCTGATTGTGGCAAAGACAGCCACCCAGCCGCCCAATGCCAGCCAACCTCCCGCCTGGTACAGACCGTACAAGATCACCTGCGAAAGCCAGGAATGGTTGATCCACAAGCTACCATTCCGGGTAAAGGAGAAAACGTCGATCACCATAGGGGTGCCGGTCTGCCAGGTTTGCTGCCCTGCGGCTAAATGCCACCACAAATCCGTGTCTAGCGGTGTACGGGCAGCCAGCAGAAATACCATAACCATCAGGAGAACAGGCACAAAGTAATCCGAATATTTTTTTGCCCCGAATTGGATCATGGGTTTTGCCCCAATCCTAATTCTGCCGGCCTGACCGCTCGAGACAGCTGGTAATATATCCGATAATCACCTATCTGCCTTTCCTCCCACCTGATGCTGTTCTTCTGAAATCCGGCAACCAGCCTTTCATCCAGGGCAGAATTATGGGTCGTGATATAGGCCGTCTGCGCGCTGCTTGCCAGGATACCATCATACGGCAGGTAGCGGTTGTCGCGTGGCGTATAGCGTAAATCGGCATGATAAGGCAGCTGAGGAGAAAAAATGATTTCTTCTTTGGATAAAAATGCAGTCGGATATGCAACCCAATAATTGGTATACCCGCGTGTCGCATCATGTGACTTCAAAAACTGAATTAATTCATCCTGGTAACGGGTATCGATTTGAGTAATTGCATTGAATTGGGTGGTCAGGCCCGGCGGATTGATCAAGGCGCATTCAAGCGTGCCCCATCCCTGATAAACGATCAAAACCAGGAAAACAGCGATCTTCCAAACGGGAGCTATGTCTACACGAAATATTGCATAAGCGGCCGCCAATGAAAGCGGTATGCTAAGCGGTAGAAAATACCGACCTGAGGGATCTACACCAAAGGAAGTCAGGATGAAACCTGCTGCCAGGGTGGCAATTACCCCCAGGATCAATACCCCCCCGGTGCGCCCTCTCCCCTTTGCCTTCAGAAAACCTTTGCCACACACCAGCAATATTCCCGCCCAAATCATCACCACAAAAGGCATTAATGGCACCGCCAGCCAACGCACATCCCATGGAGGGCGCATTCCCAGAGAAACCGTCCCACCTAATAAGAAAAAACTGAGCAAATGATTGAAAACTCGCACAATCCAGGGTTCTTGTTCTACCGCGACAGCACCCCCCAGCAGCTCACCAAAAAGACTCTGCCAGCCCTGTGAGAAGGCGTAAATCCACCAGGGAGCAGCGCCTACCAGGAATCCTAATATAGCGATCCCCATTAGTCGAGATATCTTCCGAAATCCTACAACCCGTGAATTTTTAATCAAAATGAAAACCAACAGAACACCAGAAGGTGCGCTGTATATCAAGGTCAAACCATTTGCCCAAAGGCCCAATCCGGTTAACAACCCCCATCCCGCCCACAACATCCCGGTGGATATCCCGATATAATTCAAATCCATATTGGCTATGCGCAAGGAAAGAATTAAAATCAGGTTGCCGAGCAGCATCGCTTCCCCATAGCCCCCCAGGCTGACCGTAGAATACAGGGTCATATTCACTGTCGGTACAACCATTATTCCCCCGGCCACCAGACCAATCTTCCAACTGCCAAATATTTCCTTTCCCAAACTAATCGTGGAAGCGATCAATCCCATATACAATATAGTTTGCACAAGGCGGATGACCCATACAGACTGGCCAAACAGAATAAAACCACCCGCCACCAAAAATGCATCCAGGCTGCCCATGTACGCCTGTCCATAAAAAAAGATCGGTCGTTCTCCCTGGAGGATATGACGGGCCATCAGACCAACCACGGCTTCGTCTGCATTAAAAGAAAAAGCATGCATTGCCAGCAGCAAAACTTTCCACCCCACTGCTGCGGTCAGGATGATCAGAAGGAGAACCACTGGGGAAGGTTTATATTTCAAATGAATTTGCATGGAATTCCTGTATCTGTTTTCATTTTAGCCACATGCCACTTGATTGGCAACCGCAGGATGCGTCTTGGCACCCAATTGAAATGAGATTGTAATTAAGATACCAGTATCATGCCAATCCTACCCAATTTAAAGCGAAAAGACCGGCTATTGGATTTATTGTTGGCCGTGGTTATCTGCCTGATTACGTTTGTTTACCTGCAGGGTGTTGCCGATGTGCCTTTTCACCCGGACGAAAGCACTTACCTGTTTATGTCCTCAGATTGGGAAGCCTTTACGTCCAATCCCATGGCATTAGCATACCGCCCGCAAGATCCAGGCATTCGCCAAAAATATCGTTTGCTGGATCCCCCACTTACACGATATTTGATCGGAATTTCGCGCTCCGCGGCCGGCTTTTCAGCACCAGTTGCCGATTGGAACTGGGCCCAAACCTGGGAGGAAAACCAACAAGCCGGTGCCTTACCCTCTCAGGATTTGTTGACTGCAGGTCGATTGGGACCCGCCGTTTTATTTCCTTTCTCGTTGATTCTCATTTACCTGACCGGCTGGCGGTTAGGCGGTCGATTTCTTGGTTGGAGCAGCATGCTTTTGCTGGGCTTGAACGCATTAATATTGCTCCATACGCGGCGGGCAATGTCAGAAAGCGGGTTGATCTTCACGATTTGTTTGTTCATGGCCAGCCTGGTATTTTGCCGAAGGCGACCCTGGATGATTGCCATTCCAACAGCTTTGATGATCTGCGCCAAACAAACGACCATTCCCTTAGTCGTTATCGGAATTTTTGCGATTATTCTCTATGCAAAAAAACCAATTCGTTTAAAATCGTTGATCTTAAATGGATTCATTTTTGCGGTCATTATCTTGAGTATCTTTTTTTTGCTGAATCCTGTATTTTGGGTCGACCCCTTGAATGCTCTTCAGACTGCGGTACAAACTCGCCAGGAATTAATTTTTCGACAGACCTATGAATTCAACCTGGCCCAACCCGACGCCATTTTGAACACCCCATGGAAAGCTGCTTTGTCTATAACAGCGAATTTATTCATTACGCCGCCAGCCATCGCCGACGTTGGCAATTATCTGGCTGAAACCAGGCTCTCCGCCCTAAGGTACTTCTCAAATCCGGCCAATATTCTTTTCCGCGACATCTATATGGGCGGGCTGATGTTGGCGTTAAGCATTACTGGATTCCTGCTGACCATCAAAAAAGCTCTGAAAATTGATTTACTTCACCGTCGAACCTGGATTTTGCTGACGACCACTGCACTGGTTCAATTTTTTGCTTTACTCTTCACTGTGACTCTGCCATTCCAGCGTTATGTAATGCCTTTGGTGCCATTCACTTGTTTGTGGATCGGTTATAGCCTGCTCTTTCTCAAAGAAGAAGCCTCAAAGATCAAGTTTAATCGAGCAACCTCTGTTTCCGACTGACCTGCATCTGCAGTGGATCCAGGACATCTCGCAAGGCATCTCCTACAAAAGTGAATCCCAAAGACACCAATGCCACACAAACGGTAGGCACAATGGTCATAATCGGTTGGGAATTAATTAATGCCCTTCCCTCCAAAAACATGCCGCCCCATGATGTGATAAAAAATTCTTGCGTTGTCTTGAGACTACCGATACCAATCCCCAGGTAAGTCAAAATGGCTTCGGTCAGAATAAATTGAGGAACGGAAAAGGTAATCCAGATCAAGATTGGGGAAATGGAATTTGGCAGAATGTGTCGGAAAGCAATCCTCCAACCTTTTAATCCAACGCTTCGCGCGGCCTCAACAAACTGCATTTCTTTTACCTTAAGTACCTCTGCCCTTACCAAACGTGCCACACTTGCCCAACCTACAACCACAAAGGCCAAAAAAAAGGTGAACAAGCCACCAAACCACTGGCCAGCCGGATAGCCTTTTAAAATCATGACGACTAAAATATAAATTGTTATCGACGGAAAAGCATAAAAGACATCCGTGAATCGCATAATCAGATTTTCTATCCTACCGCCGATGTAACCGGCCCCCAGTCCGATTACACACCCCAGTAAAGCAACGATTGGAGCAGAAACAACCCCTAACAGCATTGACGTTCGCGTGCCGTAGATTGCCCAGCTTAGAATATCTCGACCCATATCAGCCGTTCCCAATATGTGCTTCGGATCCCCTTTGGTGCCTAAAATGGGATCATCCATCCAGAATGGCGGCAGCCGGTTTTCTCGAAAATCAGTATGTAAAACAGAATATGGCGCGATTCTGTCAGCAAAAACAGCAATAAATAAAAACAGCAAAACTATGATCAGGCCCGTAACACCTTGTGGATTACGCATAAAGCGGTAGAAAGTATTCCACCCTACCCCTTTTTTGAATCGATGCAGACGCAGGGGTTTCGTCGTTTTCATTTCGTCTCTATTTGAATTCGCGGATCGATCCATAGATATGTCATATCGACCATCAGATTAACCGCTGCGATCATAACCGCATACACAATGGTCGCCCCCAGGATCATGGAATAATCCTTGCGGAGCACCGAATCAATATACTCTCTGCCCATTCCTGGAAATCCAAACATCAATTCAACAATAAAGGTCCCAGCCACCAATTCGATCAATGCTGGCCCACTAAAAGTAACCAGGGGGATTAAGGCATTCTTTAACATATGAAGCATGACGATGCTTTGTTCTCGCAAACCCTTGGCGCGTGCCGTGCGAATATAATCCTGGCGCATTACCTCCAGCATTGAGGCCCGGGTCAGGCGCGTGATAGAGGACAGTAATCCAATACCAAGCACAAAGACCGGGATAATCCATACCACGGCGGAAGCGGATGACCAGGAATCGGGAATTATCGCGACCCAATGCAGTCGGAGACCGACTGTCATTAGCAAAAACAACCCGATCACGAAATTGGGAATGGCAATTCCCATAGTCGAGAAAATTTTTATAACCAGATCAAGGATTCGATTTTGATTGAGTGCAGAGATAATCCCAAAGAAAACTCCGCCAAACATGGCGAAGATAAACGCATAACCTGCCAACCGCAAGGAATAGCCGAACCGGCTGGAAAGAAGAGCCGAGTCCTGTAATCGGGAGAATAAGACTTCCTGCACCGTTCGGCCTCGCCGGCTATACGAAGGCCCCAGGTTTCCACAGACGATACCACAAATAAATTGGCCATCTGCATCGTAGCGACCAATTAAATAGGCAACAAACTGCTGCCCAAGACTCTTGTCCAGGCCGAAACGCTGCTCTAACGCGCGCAGTGTGATGGAATCCATTTGCAGGTTGTAAAACGCTTTTTTTCCCGGACCTGAGTCCCACGGATTGCCGGGGATGCTGTGCATCAACAAAAACATAATCGCCAGGATAGCCAATAATACTGGAACCATCCAAATTATTCGACGAAAAATATATTTTGCCATCAAAACCCTGTTGGGTCCCCTCGAAGACGACCCCTACCTACCCATTATTCTGTTAAATTTCTTTATGATATACGCGATGGTTTTTATAGGCTTTCCCGCCCACATTCTCAAGGTCGCGCCTCATCTGAACAGCGGTTTCCGCTACCTGCGTTAATTCAGCGTGTTCAAATTGTTTGAATTCGCGGATCGTAGCTTCCATCTCGGCCATCAATAAATAATTCCCACCCCGACCTTGATATTCCGGAAGCACGCCGACCCCATTTAAGGAAATCCATTTCGTCTTCCGCATCTCTAATAAAAGATCAGCAATCGCCCAGGGATACAGATGCCCGCCGTGGCGCTGCATGGCAGCCGACAGATCATGAAATCCCAACATAAAACCAACCACCTCGTCTTTTCGCGTGATGATTTTAATTAATTTAGGATGGGCCACGGTGAGAAGGGTATCGAGAATAAACGCAATTTCTCTTTGAGTCAGCGGGTAATATTCCCAATTATTGACAAAGGTGTTGTTATAGGCCCGGCCAATTCTGTCTGCCCATCTTTTCAGGTCGCCTTTTGAGTTAAACCGCTGGACTTCAAACGAATTTCTTTCTTTGACACGATCAACCAGCTTATATATTTTTTCTGGAAGATGAAAGGTGGTTTGAGGTATATAGCAAGAAACAAAATCAACCTCTTTTTCAAACCCATAATTTTCTACAAGCGTCCGGTAATATGGGAAGTTATAATTCATCATGTTCATCATCTGGCGGAGTTCATTGCCCTCAATCTGAATTCCGTAACCATCAAACACGCTGAATCCCTTGGGCCCTACAATTTTATTTAATTTTCGCTGGTGCGCCCATTCGATAGCCCGGTCGAACAAGGCATTTGAGACTTCCTGGTCATCGATCGAATCATATAAATAGAACGCAGCCTGCTGGGTTTCGTGTACTTTATTGAAGGGTTTGTTTTCGATCGCGCATATCCGGCCGACAATTTGCCCATCCCGTTTGGCTACAAAAAAATCTGCATCAGAATGCTCATGAAAAGGATGTTTTTCTTTGTTGAGCATCGTCTTAACGTCGCTGATAAACGGTGGAACCCACTGCGGACAATTTTTATATAGATCATAATGAAACTTTACAAATTGGTCCACCTGCTTTTTATCATGGGTATCAATCATTTCTATTTGCAGCACGCTCCACCTCTTGACTATGGATTTTAAGAACAAAATTAGATTTTTTGAGTATACACCGAATTTTAATTTTCGCAATTAATCAGGATGCGTTATACTCTACTTATCCTATTATATAGAGAACCTGATGACAAATTCAATTTTATTCCAGGAAATTCACCAACAACCCGGCGTAATTTCTGAACTTCTGGCAAGCGAAACCACCGCAGTAAATAAAATTGCAAAAAAAATCAAACATAAATTTAAATACGTAGTAATCGCTGCCCGAGGCACCTCCGATAATGCCGCACGATATGCCCAATATCTTTTCGGTGTGCATAATCAGCTTCAGGTGGCGCTTGCAACCCCGTCGCTTTTCACGATGTATGACACACCTCCGCATTTAGCCGGAGCACTGGTAATCGGCATTTCACAATCCGGTCAATCCCCCGATATTGTCTCGGTGCTGGCCGAGGCAAAACATCAAGGCTGCCCAACTTTAGCCATTACCAATGAGGCAGAATCTCCCCTGGCCCAAACCGCGGATTTTCTAATACCATTACACGCCGGTGAAGAGAAAGCGGTCGCCGCAACCAAAACTTACACCTCTTCGTTAGCAGCTTTAGCAATGCTGTCATGCAGTCTGCAACCTGGTTGTGACCGTATGGAAGATCTCGGTCATGTTCCGGAGATCATGCTGGCTACATTAGCCAATCTCAATGAGTTGATGTATCGCTCCGAACGCTATCGGTACATGGAACAATGTGCCGTGATCGGACGCGGCTTTAATTACGCTACCGCTTTTGAGATTGCCTTGAAGGTTAAAGAACTTACGCGCATCGTTGCCGAACCTTATTCATCCGCAGATTTCCGTCATGGGCCGATTGCTACCGTTTCCCGGGGATTCCCTTTAATTCTGGTTGCGCCCTCGGGCGCGGTCTCTCATGATATGTTGGACCTGATTCATGGCCTCGAGGGCCTCAAACCAGAAATGATCGTGATTTCTGATGATCGTCAGACTTTTTCCGGCGTTAATTTTTATCTTCCCATCCCTTCCGGTTTGCCTGAGTGGCTGTCACCTTTAATCTCCGTCTTACCCGGTCAGCTTTTTGCACTCAACCTGGCCGAGGCCCGGGGCTTGAATCCAGACCAACCAGCAGGCCTTCACAAAGTGACCGAAACCCGCTAACCATGCCTGCCCTCATAAAAAGCGCCACGCTGGCTCGTTTGCCGCAAGAATGGCCAGAAGATTTAATGCCTGCCATCCAGGCCAATCTTCATACCAGCCGTTCCAAAATTGTTGTCCTGGACGATGATCCCACTGGCACACAGACCGTGCATCACGTGCCGGTCCTGACGCGTTGGAGTGTGGCAGAATTAACGAACGAACTGCAAAAACCTGAGTCAGTCTTTTATCTTCTCACCAATTCTCGCAGTCTTCAACCTGAAGAAAGCCGTGCGCTCACATTTGAAATCGGGCAGAATTTGCGCGCTGCAGCCCAGGCTGCAAGCAAGAATCTTGTTGCGATCAGCCGCAGCGACTCCACTCTGCGCGGTCATTTTCCTTTAGAGATAGAAGCGCTGGCAGAAGGTTTAAGCGAAGAGTTTGATGCCTGCCTGATCATTCCATTTTTTCTTGAAGGTGGCCGTTTCACGATCGACAATATTCATTATGTGGCCCACGACAATTACCTCACCCCGGCAGGTGAAACCGAATTCGCGCGCGACGCGACCTTTGGCTATCATTCATCCAACCTGCGGAATTGGGTCCAGGAAAAATCGTTCAATAAAATTTCAGCCAGTGATGTGGCGGAAATTTCCATCGACGATCTTCGTCTGTATGGACCTGATAGAGTGGTTGAAAAGCTCTGTCAATTCAAAAACGCTCAAATGTGCATTGTAAATGCGGCAAGTTACCGCGACTTAGAAGTCCTGGTACTGGCCTTATTACGCGCTGAAGAGCAAGGAAAACGGTTTTTATTTCGCAGCGCCGCATCCTTCGTCAGGACCCGGGCCGGAATTACCCCTCAAGATTTACTCGACCGGGCAACCCTTCAGCAGCCAGGCTCCGCCGGCGGGATCATCATCGTTGGCTCGCATGTCCCGCGAACGACGGCCCAATTAAGTGCTTTACAATCAAAACATGGTCTGGTGGAAATGGAACTTCCGGTGCGTAAATTATTTAATCCGGAACTGCGGGCCAATATCATCACAAAATCCGTTGCCCTCATCACAACCGCGACGCAATCAGGCAAAGACGTTTTAATTTTCACCAGCCGAGAAGTAATCCAGGGGATCGACGGACGGCAGAGCCTGGAAATCAGCCGTTTGGTTTCGGCCAGCCTGATCGAAATCGTCCAGCATCTGGAAATTCGCCCGCGCTTCCTGATCGCCAAAGGCGGTATCACCAGCAGCGACATCGCCACCCAGGGATTGCGTGTTGTTCGAGCGGAAGTCCTGGGCCAGATCTTGCCTGGCATTCCTGTTTGGCGTCTCGGTCCGGAATCAAAATTTCCGGGTCTGCCGTATGTGGTTTTTCCAGGAAATGTCGGCAACGACCAGACCCTGGTGGAAATATTTGAAAAATTAAGCACAAAGAAACCGGTTCGTCAAATGCAGCATCTCGCAAAAAATAAGCATCATCCGGAGGATCATTTAAAATGAAAATTGCATACATCGGTGGGGGAAGCCGCCAATGGGCACGCAGCCTGATGATGGATCTGGCGCTCTGTCCGGAGATGAGCGGCGAAGTTGATCTTTATGACATTGACTATGAAGCCGCTCAATTAAATGAAACCCTGGGAAATCTACTCCAAACCAGGCCGGGCGTCGTATCTACCTGGAAGTATCGTGTCGTACAAACGCTAGAAGAGGCGCTTCACGGCGCAGATTTTGTCGTTGTGTCAATTCAACCGGCGGGGTTGGAAGTGATGCGCGATGAAATTGAGATCGCCGAAAAATACGGTTTATTTTTCCCGGTAGGCGATACAGCCGGGGCACCTGGGTTGATTCGGGGATTACGCTCAACTTTGATTTATCGTGATTTTGCCCACCGAATTGCCGACATTTGTCCGGATGCCTGGGTGATCAATTACACCAATCCAATGACAATTTGCACCCGGACATTTACCAAGGTTGAGCCGCAGTTAAAAGTCTTTGGCTGCTGCCATGAAGTTTTTGGCACGCAGCATATTCTGGCCCGCATCGTTTCAGAAAAATTAGGGGTTCCACTTCCGCATCGCTCTGAAATCCATGTGAATGTTCTTGGCGTTAATCACTTTACTTTTGTAGATCGCGCCGAATATGAAGGGCAAGATATCCTTGCCATGCTCAAGGAATATATCCACGAACCTGACGTGATTCGTCCATTTACGCGTGAAGAGGTTGAGGCTCAAAACAATTGGTTCCAGGATAACTGCCAGGTAAAATTCAGCCTGTTCGAACGTCTGGGGATCTTACCTGCCGCGGGCGACCGCCATCTGGTTGAGTTTTTACCGGGTTTCACGCGTTCACCTGAGGAGCTTTTCCGGTGGGGAATTATCCGCACCCCGGTTTCTTGGCGAATCGATCGATACAAACAAGCCCTGCAAATGACTCAGGACCTGATTGATGGCAAACAAGAAGTAAATATTCGCCGCAGTGGAGAAGAGGGCATTCAGCAGATCCTGGCAATCCTGGGCCAGGGGAATTTGATCACCAATGTAAATCTGGAAAATAAAGGACAAATTCCCAATTTGCCCCTCAATGCGGTGATCGAAACCAACGCCGTCTTCGCCCGCGACAAGGTGAGCCCGGTCACCGCCGGCAAGCTGCCAGACAGCATTCTTGGCCTGGTAGAACGTCATGTGCGTAATCAAGAAATGATCGTTGAAGCCGCATTGACCGGAGATAAAGATCTGGCGTTCCAGGCGGTGTACGCTGACCCGGCGAGCACTTTGCCAGTCGATCAGTCCTGGAAAATGTTTACTGAAATGATCGCTGCCAGCGGAGATTTCTTACCTGGCTGGTAATCGGTTGTTTGCCAATCTGCCGCCGGAAAAATCAGGCGGCAGATTTTATTATTTAAGTACCAGACGGCGCAATGGCGCCAACCATAAGAAAAGCATCAGCCCAAACGACGATCCAAGCAGATCGATCCCAACGTCAAATACGCTCGGGTTTCTGCCAGGCACAAAGGATTGATGATATTCGTCACTAATCGCATACAATCCACAGAAAAGTAAAACAAGAGTCGCTTTCCATGATTTGCCATTCTGCATCCCCCGTAATAACCCGAGAGCCAAAAGGGCATACCCTGTGAAATGACCGCCTTTTTTTACCGGAATGTCAATTGCTCCGATGCTTGGAATCTGGCTCGAGGGAATAGAAGACGCAATATAGATGAAACTCATGATAATTAAGGCCGGAATCCATTTAACCAATCGTGAACGTTGCCTCATTGATTCGTTTTCCTTTGCTGACTGTGTTAAAATCATGACAAAATCGGTCACACTAATTGGAACACCAAGGTGATTTTACCATGCCCAACCATCTGGCAACTGAAACGTCTCCTTATCTACTGCAACATGCCCAAAACCCGGTGGATTGGTACCCGTGGAACGATGAAGCACTGGAAAAAGCTCATCGCGAGGATAAGCCAATTTTCTTAAGCATCGGATACGCAGCCTGCCACTGGTGCCATGTAATGGCACATGAGTCTTTTGAGGACCCGGAAACAGCCCGGCTGATGAATCAAAACTTCATCAACATCAAAGTGGACCGTGAAGAACGTCCGGATCTTGATAGCATTTACATGAATGCGGTTGTTTCCATGTCAGGCCAGGGCGGATGGCCGATGAGCGTTTTCCTTACACCGGATGGAGAACCGTTTTATGGCGGCACATATTTTCCACCGACCTCACGCTACGGGATGCCTGGATTTCGAGAGCTGTTAATCGCCATTGATCATGTATGGCGTGAGGATCGAGAGCAAGCTTTTCAGGTTAGCAAACAATTAGTAGAACATTTGCAGTCCACATCATCCTGGGGCAGCAGCGATGCCTCACCCCTCAGTTTAGAGGATCTCAAATTAGCAGCCAGAAAATTGGTTGCGAGTTACGATTGGCAGTACGGCGGGTGGGGGCACGCCCCGCGTTTTCCATCCCCGCTTGCCATCGAGTTCTTACTCCAACAGGGAACGCGCGGAATGGATGAAGCCAAACAGGTAGCCTTGCATATCCTTAAAACGATGCAGCGCGGTGGATTATATGATGTCGTCGGCGGTGGCTTCCATCGCTACAGCACAGATGACCGCTGGCTTGTGCCTCATTTTGAAAAAATGCTGTACGACAATGCCCAGCTGGCCAATGTTTACCTTCATGCTTACCTTGTAACTGGCGAGATAAGTTTTAAACAAACCTGTCAGGAAACCCTGGATTTTATCCTTAGGGAAATGACCCACTCGCTGGGAGGTTTTTACAGCAGCCTGGATGCCGATTCTGATGGAGAGGAAGGCCAGTTTTACGTTTGGGATCCGAATGAAATCGAACAGGTATTAGGAAAAGGCGATGAGCTGGATCTGTTTCTAAATATTTATCCGGTTACACCCGCAGGTAACTTCGAGGGTAAAAATATCCTCCAAAAAAGAACTACAGAGGAACAAATTGCCTCTGAAATGGGGCTGCCCGTGGATGCAATCCGTCTGCGGTTGGAGAATATCCATGGCCGCCTGCTGGAGGCGCGCACGAAAAGGATCCGACCCCAAACCGACGACAAGATTCTGGTAGCCTGGAACAGCATGGCGTGCAAAGTCCTGGCCGAGGCAGGTCGTTCATTGGGCCGAAATGATTATTTGCTTGCTGCACAAAAGAATGCAGACTTTATCCTGACAAAAATGTACTTTGAAAACCGTCTCCACCGTTCCTGGCGAGATGGTCAGGCGCGCCATAATGCTTATCTTGAGGATTACGCTGCTTTGTGCCTGAGTTTAATGGCGCTGTACCAGGCTGATGGAAACGCCCGCTGGTATGAATGGGCTGTTCGATTGGGTGCAGAAATAAAGACCGGTTTTTCGGACCCGGCGGGAGGGTTCTTTGATACGAGCCATGATCACAGCAGCTTGTTGGTTCGCCCTAAGGGAGTGCAGGATAATGCTGTGCCATCTGGTAACGCAATGGCAGCACTGGCGCTGCTGCAGCTGGCTGATTTTACGGGTGATCTCGAACAAAAGGATGAAGCTGAAAAGCTGGTCGCTTCCCTCAAGAATTTATGCCTGGAACATCCTACGGCCTTCTCATTCTGGTTGCAAGCCATGGATTATGCCGTTGGCCCAACACAGCAAATCGCGCTGGTGTGGCCCAGGGGAAGCGCGCGCCCGGATGAGTTCCTTAATTTGGTCGACCAAAAATACCGACCAAGATCAGTTTTGGCTGCATCCCCCATCCCCGGAGGTGCCATTCAGCCCGAGCTGTTACTGGAGCGCTTGCCAATCAACGATGAACCCACCGCCTATGTTTGCGAGAAGTTCGTTTGCCAGCGACCAACAACATCTCTAGAAGAATTTCGAGGTTTGATCGATCACAACTCTTTGGCCTGATCTGGGCAGATAAAACCTAGCAGTTCGCTGTTGAAATCGAGCAACCTGGTCCACAATCAAGGCGTGCCCTGCATCCGGTATGACGACATGTTTCGCTCCCTGAATGCCGTTCGCAAGTTCTACCTGGTTTGCAATCGGAACGGTAAAGTCGTTTTCGCCCGAAATAACCAGCGTGGGTATCCTGATTTCATCTAAACGTGTATGGACATCAAACAAAGCCAGAGATTGCATCGCCTGCCGGTAGACGTGTTCATTGGATTGTAGGATTTGCTGGATCAATTCTTTTCGCAAATATTCCTGCTCAGGACGGGGAAACATCCTTCTCGCCACAAGGCCCGCCTGGTATTCTTTTCCCCGCATATGCGCAATAACAAACCTGCCCAGCAGAAACCCCATCTCATCAAACCGTTTTGGCCGCAGGCGTGCAAAGGTACTGATCAGCACAAGTTTATTGACCAATTGTGGGAAATCCAGGGCTAACTGCAGGGCCACTGTCCCGCCCATCGATATACCCACTGCTATCACCGGTTCCTCGCTCAGCTTACGGAGCATCATCGCCACATCGCTGGCTGCCTGGCTAATCGTCCAGTGTTTGTGACCAGCAATAGACTTGCCAAATCCCGGTAAATCCGGCACAATGGGACGAAATCCAGATTCGCTCAAGAGCGGAATCTGGTATCCCCAGGACGTACTATCTGCCCCCAATCCATGCAGCAGCAATATAGGCGGACTACCTCTTGGGTTAAAATCAAGGAAATGGAATATTGTTTCCTTTGGTTGATCTCGATCTTCACGAGCGGTCATTGTATCCCTTGAGTTTCAACGATTTATTCAGTACAATCCATTTTACCGCAAGCAGGATCAGCATACCCCCAATTTTCAGGAGTCTTCATGGATAAATTTGTAGTCGATGGTGGTTTTCCTCTTCAAGGTGAAGTTACACCCTCTGGCAATAAAAATGCCGCAATTCCCCTTCTAACAGCCTGTCTCTTGACCGAAGAACCAGTCATCCTGCATAACATGCCCTTAATCGGGGATGTCACTACGATGCGTCAGATTATCGAAAGCCTGGGGGTGGAAATCACCAGGTTAGAGCCGCACACCTGGAAAATTCATGCCAAGGAAATTCGTCAGGCTGAATTGGATCCTGATCTGTGCAGAAAAGTGCGCACTTCCATCCTGTTGGCAGGCCCAATGACGGCCCGCGTAGGTGAACTTCATTTACCTCCTCCGGGGGGAGACGTAATTGGTCGGCGCAGAGTCGATACCCACATCCTTTCCATGCGCAGTTTAGGGGCGAAGGTCGATTACGACCGGATTTTTCATTTTCGCGCCAACGGTCTGGTCGGCGCACAGCTGCTTTTAGATGAAACCAGTGTCACCGGAACCGAAAATGCGATTATGGCATGCGTCACAGCCAAAGGAACTTCTGTCATCCACAATGCAGCTTCGGAACCGCATGTTCAGGAACTATGTCATTTCCTAAACATGTTAGGCGCAAATATCGAAAATATCGGTTCAAACACACTGACGGTACACGGCGTGCCAAAATTGCATGGCGGAGAATTCACGGTTGGACCTGATTATCTCGAAGTAGTGAGTTTTATCGGTGCCGCAGTCGTCACCCGCGGTTCGATCCGCATCCGTAAGGCCGGACCGCAGTACCTGGATATGGTCCGCCTGGTTATGGGGCGTTTAGGAGTCGCCTGGGAAGTAGATGGGGAGGATCTGGTTATTCCTGCCGACCAACGATTAGAGATTGAGCCAGACCTGGGAGATGCGATTCCAGAAATTAAAGTAAATGTGTGGCCTGCCTTTCCCACTGATTTAATGAGCATCGCCATCGTCATCGCCACTCAGGCCAAAGGCACCGTGCTCTTTCACGACTGGATGTACAACAGCCGCATGTTCTTTACGGATAAACTGGTAGGCATGGGGGCACAAATAGTGCTATGCGATCCACATCGAGTGATTATTCAAGGGCCTACTTCGTTATTTGGAGAAAAAATGGAAAGCCCGGATATACGCGCAGGTATATCCCTTCTCCTGGCGGCATTGTCTGCCAAGGGCAGATCGACCATCAGAAATATTGGCCAAATCGATCGCGGATATGAAAGAGTAGAACTAAAGCTAGCCTCTTTGGGTGCCCACATCGAACGGGTCATTGAATAAAAAAAGACCAGCGGTTTTTCGTTTGTCACGAAAAACCGCTGGTCTTTTTTTACTATTAAATTAATTGCTCTTTTCCTGAATTACGCTCAGAAATTCGTCCACTACGGAACGCAGCATATTTTCAGGAAGCGCCCCCACCTGGCGATGCACGATCTTGCCGTCGGCTACAAATAGCATGGTGGGGATACCTTGCACCCCATATTTCATCGCCCATTCCGAATTTTCATCCGTATTGACTTTGGCGACGACCAGTTTTCCCTCTTGTTCCTTGGCCAGCTTATCCAGCACAGGAGCCACCATCTTGCATGGTCCGCACCAGGGTGCCCAAAAATCGACAATCACAGGCAGAGTGTTCTGCAAAACAGTTTTTTCAAACGCTGCATCGGTAACATGAAGAGGTTCCGATATCATTAGATTCTCCTTGGTTTAAATAATAGTGAGTATATCATATCTACCGGTTAATTCATCCAACAGGTATCCAAAATATAAACTTATCCAGCTTTTTGGCTGGTGTTCCTTCGATGGTCGGTCACATAAAAACCACTGCCTTTAAATACAACAGTAGGAGCCGTTAACACTTTCCGGGTTTGGGCATGCCCATTAGGACATACAACCGCCGTATCGGCGTCTTTGAACGAATGCCATTGGTCAAAATGGGCGCCGCATTTCTTACAAACATAATTGTAAACAGGCATCATGACCTCCAAACTGCATGATCCTAAAGATAACCGATTTGTATTAGAAATAAACCAGGAATTTGTTAATTTATTATATGAGTTATGGAAACAAATCAATCTCTCCCAAATTCCTGGGAGAGATTGATTTTATAGTCGTCTAAAAATTTTTTATTTTTCAGTATTGCGATGATAATCGACAAAACGGTATCCCACCCCGCGTTCGGTAAGAATATACTTGGGATTTGAAGAATCCAATTCCAGCTTCTGGCGCAGGTAATTGACATACAGCCTGACATAATGAGGCTCATCGCGATATTCATACCCCCACACTTTTGATAACAGTTGGTCATATGTCATTACCCACCCAGCATTTTGAACCAGGTGATACAACAGACGGTATTCTGTGGGACGCAACTTAACTAACTCATTTCCAACCCAAACTTCACGCCGGCCAAAGTCAATTTTCAAGCGGTCATCAACCTCGATTACCTCCCGCGGGTTGCCGCTGGCCAGCTCGTTTCGCCGCAAAACTGCCTTGACCCGGCTAACCAGTTCTCGCGGGCTGAAAGGCTTTGAAATATAATCGTCTGCGCCTAATTCAAGACCCTTTATCCGGTCGTCTTCTTCCCCTTTGGCGGTCAGCATAATCACCGGAACGGTGTTTATCTCGCGAATCAACTTAAGAACTTCAAATCCATCCAGGTCCGGCATCATCACATCCAATATAACCAGGTCCGGCATATGGTCGCGTAATGCCTGGATGGCTTGCATGCCGCGGAAAGCTTCAACCACCTGAAAGCCATCATGTTCAAGATTTAAGCGAATGAAACGAGCCATCCGCTCTTCATCATCCACAACCAGAATTACCCGGTTCTTAAATTGATCATCAGTCATAATTACTTACTCCCGAACGAAGGAGATGATTTCTTCTTCTTCAACTCCAGGAATAACCTCGATATAGTTAATCCTACTCATCGGCCAGATGACCTGAGTCACATTTTGTTCAAGGTATGGAAGGTCCTTTCCATCGCGCCGTCGTGGATTTTTTACAAGAACTAAAACATCCGACAGGGATGGCATTTCTTCTACTTCTCCCATTACAGGATCTTCATTCATGACATGGAGTAACAAAGTAGGCATTGTGGTTTACCTTCGAATCAGAACTTGGATCTTTTAATTTCCCTAATGCGACCACGTCACCATGGTTTAATGGATAATCGATATGGGGCATGATTTTTTGCCCGTTAACCCTAGTCCCGTTAGATGAACCTAAATCGGTGATGACAACCCGTTGATTAACAATTTTCAAACTGGCATGCAGCCTGGAAACACCCTGGGTATAGGCTTCATAAGGTGAAAGGTCAACATCGGGTAAAATCGGCTGGCCATCAGCAACACGCCCCAGTGTGAATTCTGACCTGCCCGCAAGGTGCAAAATCTGTCCGCTGTCAACGAGGTAGAGTGAAACCGAAGCATCTATTGGGCCCGTCTGGGCCAACTGATCAGGTGAGTCAGATGGATCCATCATGGAAGAGAGGATATCTGATTGGTTTTTACGAATCACCTGTGTAGACACGCGTTGTGTAGAAACAAGTTGGGCACCACATTCACTACAAAACAAAGCGCCTGCAACTTCTTGATGATGGCAATTGGGACATAGTATCATGACTTTATTTGCTCCGATCCAGAGGGCAACAGCAAGGCCCGAGTACCATATTTTATCCGCTTTTCTCCATCCTGACTAAATTGCCGGATTTGTTGGATGAAATCAGCCTCAACCAGTACGTCATGAGCTAATTCCCGATTCCCTTGAGAGAGCAAATGGGTCGCCAGGTACTGCAAATGACGGGTGGCCTGAGTGATATTGCCCGTAGAAACCTCCATCCGGGCTTTCTCCTGCAGGCGATACAGCGAAAGATGTGACATAGCCTCGATGATTACCGCAGGCGGTAGTTCAGGGGCAGGTTCAGCAGTAACAGCCCGACTCATTTTCAAGCCCAAACGTACATCGGATCCTTCTTTGGCGGTCAGTTCCATCACCAACCGCCCGCTTGCCAGCATTACCCGTTCCATGTCCTTTGCCAAAGGAGGGAGCATGAATTCGAACAAAATAACCAGGCTTTTTCCATAGAGCAAATCACCGATTGGAATAGGGCTATTGGTTTGAATGGGTCCCACATCGGGGTTGATCCGAAATGCGTATTGCATTTCAACACCAGGTGTACTCTGAAACTCTAAATTTATCCGCCGTGCATATATGGTTGTAAGCGAGCGTAGTTTTTGCTCAAGAAAATTATAAAGGTCTTGTTTTGAGGAGACAAATGCAGTATTTCCACCGCTCAGGCTGGTCAATCGGTCAAGGAATGCATCGTTCCATTCGTTTCCCAGACCCAGGGCATTGATCGTTATGCCGTTGTTTGCAGCCTTCTTCGCCATTTCGAAGCAAATCTGTTCATCGCCATAGGTATGCCCATCTGTCAGCAGGATCAACTGGCGCAGCATGCGCAGACCTTTTGCCACTGTTAATTGGGCCAGTCCAGTTTCCAGGCCCTTTAAAATCTCCGTTCCGCCGCCAGTATGAACCATACTGATCCGATTTTCCATCCGCGCCAGATCCGATGGCCTGCTGGGCGGGATCACAACCTCCGCCCGATCGCTGAAAGTTACTACCGATATCATGTCCTGGGGTTTGAGCAGTTTGAAAAACTGAGTGATGTTTGCCTTGATCATGTCGATACGTTCACCCGCCATGGAAGTAGAACGGTCCACCACCAGACAAACATGTATCGGCGGATATTGGGAGCGATCGGGCTCAGAAGTACTCGTCAATTCTGCCAGTGCGTATACCAGTTGCGGTTCATTCATCTGGGGGACAACCGTCCGGCTGTATTGTAAATTAATCGAAATTTCGGGGGGCGCCGGAGGAGGCGGAAGCCGTGATTCGTATTCAGCCCGCCGTTCCGGATTAGAAAGCACCGCATAGGCATCTTGAATGATCAAAAAATGCTCTCGAGCCGCTGGATCTGGGTTCGCATCAGGATGAAACTGCCGCGCCAACTCAAAATAAGCTGTGCGGACCTCCTCAGGCGTTGCGTCTCTTGGAATATCTAGAATATGGTAATAATCTAACCCACCTGTCATATATCACCCATCTCATCCAAAGTATTGTACGATCACTGCGCTGATATTGTCGGGTCCGCCGGCCATATTCGCAGCATCAACCAGTCGATTACATGCAACGGAAGGATTGGAAGAGGATGTGATAATATCAAACATTTCAGTATCTGGAACTGACCCCCATAATCCATCACTACATATCAAGATATAACCAGGATGCGGCATCAGGTGTGTATGAATATCAGGCCGGAAAGGTTCGGTCTGACCTACACCCAGAGCCCGGTAGAGAACGTTCTTTTGCGGATAGTTACGCGCCTGCTCTTCTGTCAACTGACCGAGATCCACCAGGCGGCGTACAAGAGAATGATCCAGCGTCATGATTTGCATGCGCCCATCCGGATAAACGAAATAAGCCCGACTGTCGCCAACATGAGCGATGGTAACCTGTTCGCCAATCACCAAGGCTGCGGTAAGGGTCGTCCCTCCACCCGGGGCCCGCCTAAGAACAGCTTGCTGTGCCTCGCGCACAGCCATTTCCATTATTTCCTGCAGACTTTCATTTTGTGGCTCCGGATCCAAACCCATGAGGGATGAATAAAGTCGTTTGATAATAAAATCCGATAAAGCTCTGGCTGCCGAACCACTGGCAAGTTCACCGTGCGAATGGCCGCCCATGCCATCTGCGACTAAAAATAACCCAAATGGAACGCCTGAATCGCCATCAGCCAGAATAGATTGGAATATCAGCAGGGTATCTTCATTATGATCTCTCTGTCTGCCAACAGATTGACCACTGCCAACCAATAATTGAGGCGGGTAGCACTCCACTTGCGCGACGGTTATTTCCTCAAGTTGGTCATCTGATAACGGTGCTGTTTGTGCTGACTACGCCCTGGTCCGGCTCGGCATCGTTATGCTCAGCCTTGCCAAATAATTTTTTAATAAAATCTAACACGAGGCCTCCGAAAGGCAGAACTTAAATAACTCAGGCTAGCACCGCATAAAGCATGTGATCATGGGATCCGATATAGACCACATCATTGTGGATAACCGGAGTTCCCGTTATAGGACCGTTCGTATAGAATTTCCAGCGCAGCCGCCCATTATGATAATCCAGGCAATACAGGGTGCCATCCGCAGCTCCGCAGTAAACGGAATCTTTATAAACGGTTGGCGAACCGCTGATCTGGTGTTCTGCTTTAAAGCGCCAGATCTCCTTTGCACTCCCGGCATCCAGACAATACAGCACGCCATCAGCCGACCCAAAAATCACCAGGTTTTCAACCCTGGCCGGGGACGAGACCGATCCTTTTCCCATTCGATAACGCCAGATAACCCACCCGGATTTAGCATCCAATGCATAAAATGTAGAATTGAGCGATCCAACGTAGACCACTCCCTGGGTGACAATTGGCGAGGCTGTAATCGCGCGTCGGGCTCGAAAACGCCATTTTACCGTCCCACGAAAATCCACGCACAGCAATTCACCTTCCTCGGTCCCAAAATATACATAATCGCTTGTGATAAATGGCGTGGACCGAATGGGTGATCCAGTCTCCACTTTCCAGGTTCGCCGGCTGGACAAGATATTAACTGCATACATACTGCCATCGTCAGAGCCAATAAATATATGGCCCTCAGCAATTTTCGGTGAGCATCTGATCGGCCCGCTCGCATCAAATGTCCAGTTAATTTTCCCCGTCCGGTGCGTTACAGAATACAACCGGCTGTCTTCTGATCCGAAATAGACATTGTTTTCGTCAAATATGGGCTTGGTTATTATGCCCCCATCCACGGGGAATTTCCATTTAAATTCGCCGTTTGTAGCGCTGACCGCATACATGTTGTTGTCGTAGGCGCCTACATAAACCACGTTATTCAAAATGCCTGGCGAACCGCGGATTTCATCTTCACATTTAAATATCCAGAGGGGCTTAATCCCCTGTTCGGCTATTAAAGGTGCAGAAGATTGAGCAATTTTGATCCGTGATAGCGCTCCAGTTTTGCGAGCCACCATCATCAGCGATTCTTTCATCGCTTCTGTGGTCGGAAAGCGGTCATCCGGATTATATTGCAGGGCGGTATTAATCACGGTTTCAAGCTCGACGGATACCGATGGATTAATCTGGCGGATGGGACGTTCCGCAAATGTGAAGGGTGGTTCCAGGCGTGGATCACGACGGGTCAGCAAATGATGAAGCGTGGCTCCTAACGCATAAATATCGGCCAGAGGTGACGCCTCTCCCCGGTACTGTTCTGGGGGCGAATATCCCTCTGTGCCGATCATTGTTCCCTTTTGACCCTCGTAAAAAGGCTTGGCGATCCCAAAATCGACCAGGACTATATGGTTGTTTTGATTAACCATAATATTGGTCGGTTTCATGTCCCGAAAGATAATCGGTTCCGGCTTATGTTTATGCAGGTAATCCAACACGTCACACAGCTCGATCGCCCAGGCAATGACCTGATCTTCAGAGAAAAAACCCTGTGTTTCACTTAAAATGGCATCCAGGTCTTTGCCATTAACCAACTCCAGGACCAGGTAAGAACGTTCATCGAAGGTAAAAAAGTCGTAAATTTTTGGAATTGATGGGTGGGATAATGAGACAAGGATATGCGCTTCCCGCTCAAAATTCTGGACAATGGTCTGACGCACCAGCGGATCGGGAGCCTGGTTGACCATTTCTTTAACCGCCACCAATTTTATTACATTGGGAAAATGCATATCCCTTGACCGATAAACGGCACCCATGCCTCCAATACCCACCACATCCTGAACCATATAACGGTTAACCAGAACTGTCCCAGCATTTAAATGTTTCGTCTGGCCAGGAGTGTTTGGTGTAAAATTCTGGGTGATGTGCTGTGTATCCTGCTTTTCTTCAGGCATTTTTACAGCCCCTCCAAATTACCTTTGTGTTTTTTTGCGGTGTCGTTCTGACAAACCAGAAAACCCCACAGGAACAATGGTAACATTCTAGTAATTATATGCGCCAAACGAACGGAATGCAACCATTTTAGTATGCATTAATGCAAACCTGCAATTATCGGCCCAGGTTTCATAAAAAAATTTTTTCCGAGACAGAGCTACTATGACAAATTATGACAATTACATCTCTCCTTTCAGTTGGCGTTACGCCAGCCCCGAAATGCGAGCCCTTTGGAGCGAAAAAGCCAAACGTATTCTCTGGCGGCAGACCTGGTCAGCACTTGCCAGAGCCCAGGTTGAATTTGGATTTGTCAGCCTTGATCAGGCAGCGGATATCGAAGCGCATGTCAATGATATTAATATCGAACGCGCATTAGAAATCGAGTCTCAAATTCATCATGATTTGATGGCGGAACTGCGTACTTTTGCCGAACAATGTCCGTTGGGAGGTGGCGTTCTCCACCTGGGTGCAACTTCGATGGATATTGAAGACAACGTCGATGCTGTTCGCCTGCGCAGAGCAGTAGATATCATCCTGATCAAACTGGAAGAACTAATGGGGGTAATCGCCGACAAGATAGAAAATCACGCACACACAACTGTGATGGCTTTCACCCACCTTCAGCCGGCGGAACCCACCACCCTCGGGTACCGGATCGCTAGCTATGCGCAAGACCTGCTGGAGGATTGGCGCAACCTGACCCAAATTCGTGCTCAGATTCGAGGAAAAGGTTTTAAAGGGGCAGTAGGTACGGCCGCCTCCTATACCGACCTTTTCGGAAAAGATCAAGTCGCGAACTTTGAGAGCCATTTAAGCCAAATTTTGGACCTTCCCTTTTTTGATATCGCTACCCAAACATACCCGCGCCGGCAAGATTACATCGTAATCAGCGCACTGGCTTCAATTGGGATGGTACTTTATAGATTTGCCTTCGATTTGCGTATCTTACAATCTCCCCCAATCGGCGAATTATCCGAACCCTTTGGTCGCCTACAGGTAGGTTCATCTGCCATGCCCTTTAAACGCAATCCAATCCAGGCAGAAAAAATCGATTCTTTGGCCCGCTCCCTGTCGCAAATGCCGGTCGTGGCCTGGAATAATGCGGCGCACTCCTTGCTCGAGCGGACTCTGGATGACAGTGCCAACCGGCGAACTTTACTACCGGAAGCTTTCCTGATCGTCGATGAACTGCTGCTAACCAGCCACAAAATTATTACCGGTCTGCAAATCCGTCCACATGCTATCCAGCGCGATCTCGACATTTACGGGCCATTTGCCAGCACCGAACGCCTGCTGATGGCCTTAGGAAAAGCGGGAGCGGATCGACAGGAAATGCACGAACACCTTCGCAAACATGCCCTGGCAGCCTGGGATGCAGTTCAAAAAGGGCAGGCCAACCCATTGGCAGACTTGTTAAAAGCTGAGGCTGCTTTTTCCCGGTTCCTCACGCCGCAAGAAATTATTGACTTGATGCGGGTGGAGGATTACGTCGGAGACGCTCCACAAAGAGCCCTCCAATTAGCCGGAGAAATCCGGGCTTTAATCCATTAAGCCTGTGTTTGCACCTGATGTAAATTGATTGTAAGGCCGAAAACTGGACGCTCTGCATTCGGTAAAGTACAATCGAATCGGTAAAGGAGCAAAAAATGAGTGAATTTCCCGGAAAAGGTAAGGTCGCAGTCTTAAAAACCAGCCCTGCCACCGTTTTGGAGGATATCGAACGGCTTATGTCTCTGGCTGGGGTGGAAGCCGCTTTGCCCAAAAATGTAACCACCGGATTGAAGATAAATATTTCTTGGCAAACCTGGTATCCCGCCTGTTCATCGACCCCCTGGCAGCTTGAGGGTACCATTCGAGCCCTGCAAAAATTTGGCTATGCCGACCTGGTTGGGATTCACAATGACACCGTCGTTGTGGACACAAGCGTCGGTGAAAAAAACAACAAACACAAATATGTGACAGATAAATTAGAGATTCCTTGTGAATATCTTTACCAGGATAATTTTGAGTGGGAGCGGTATTCTCCGCGCCACGGAAAATTTCATGTACTGGACAAGATATATCCCGAAGGTGTCTATATACCCAAAACGCTGGTGGGTAAAAATATCGTCCACCTGCCTACAGTAAAAACGCATGTTTTTACCACCATAACCGGCGCAATGAAGAATGCCTTTGGTGGGCTACTTCACCGCAATCGTCACTGGACCCACAGCCTAATTCACGAGACGTTGGTCGATTTGTTGATGATCCAGCAAGAAATCCATCCTGGCATTTTTGCGGTGATGGATGGCACATTCGCCGGCGATGGCCCTGGCCCGCGGGCCATGCACTGGCACGAGAAAAATATCCTCATTGCCTCTGCTGACCAGGTAGCTATCGACGCCGTATCAGCCAGGTTGCAGGGTTTTGATCCGATGAAAATTCAATTTCTCAGGATGGCGCATGAAGATGGACTGGGAATCGCGGACCCGCGTCAGATTGAAATTGTAGGCTATGACATCGAACAAGAACCCGCATGGAATTTCATCCAGACGGATACTTTTGCCTCCAAGGGCCAAAAGATGATCTACCATGGCCCACTCAAACCCCTTGAAAATATCTTGCTGCGTTCGCCGATCGTCCCTTGGAGCTACTTTGCCAGCAATTTTTACCACAATGTTTATTGGTACCCATTTGTGGGGCGTAAGCGGGTTGAGGCAGCTTTACAAACTCAATGGGGCCAATATTTTAAGAATTATGGGGATGGGGAAATCGTAATGCCGGGCATGGAACCCAAAACGATCGTCCAGGCCGGTGCTGGTCTGGCAGCTTTAACTGTGATAGCCGGGGTGTTAGCGACCATCTTATCCGGGCGAAAGAAAAAATAAAGAAAAAAATAATAAAAAAAAGCCGGTGGGAGATCAGTTTCCCACCGGCTTTTTTTATCTTCTGGCCTGCCTGCATTCTGAGCAGGGACACAGTTCTCTCAGATAGTGCCAGTTATAGATCCCGTAATGATGACCATCCTCCCATTCAATCACAATGCCATACGCTCCAGCACCATCAATCTTAACAATGTGAGTTTGCGGGGAATCTGCCAATCGGTGGTTGAAAACATCGGGGTCAGGCTCTGAGCTCATATATTCATGACCACCCCGGCAGCTGGCGCATGGGCAGGCTGCCCGAACCAGGCCGAAGGGGTATGCGCTGGTATGCCCATCATTCCATTGAATGGTTAGAACGGCTTTATTCCGATCTGCAGTGATGCCTGTTGGCATTAATTCAGTCATTATTCTCCTTATGGCTGCTGCGCAACAACGGTTAAAAAATTTGCTGCTGCCCAGCCGGCGCGTGTATTATCATAGGGGGCAACCAGATTCCACCAGATGTATCCATCCGATTCCTTGGGCCCATCTGTCACCTTAAAAACCTCTGATTCCATTCCCAGAAATATTGGCGCATTGCTCGTACCCGGACCGGTCCGAATCCTGAGCCCATCTCCACCCGTATTTGCGATTTGAACGTAATCGCCAATTTGTATTTGAGAGTTGGCAACCGGCGTGGTTAATTCGGGCTTTGTGGTTGCAGTCGGCGGAATAGTGGCGATGACGGGAGATGTTGAGGTCGGCGGTGGGATTATCTGAACCACAGCCGTGGACGCATTTGGGGTAATTTGGGCAGAAGCAGCATTGAGCAGAATCAACCCCCAAATGATCAACAACACTACAAAAACTCCGATCGTCCCTAAGACGGTCCAAAGTGTGATAAAGCGAAAAGGACTCGTTGATCTCATTATTTCACCGTAGGCAACAAGAAGAAAGCAATCCCCAGAATAGCATATACAGCCAACAACGTCGCCCCTTCCAACCAATTCGATTCGCCATCTGAGGATACCAGGGCCGTGATCACCACGGCGGCAATTAAAGCAAGCAGTTCAAACTGATTGAATATTAAGGTCAGCGGATTGCCCATTAACAGACTTACGAAAACCAACAGTGGCGCGACAAACAAAGCCACCTGTAAGCTGGATGACACGGCGATTTCCACACTCAATTCCATCTGGTTGCGCAGCGCCACCTGCACCGCTACAAAATGTTCGGCAACGTTCCCCACGATGGGAATCAAAATGATCCCTAGAAAAAATTCTGAAAGGCCGAGATTTACCACCACAGATTCGGTGGCCCCCACCAGTAATTCGCTCAACCAGACAATCATAGCCGTTGACAATGCCAAAACACCCAACGATTGTCCTTTCGTCCATTTGGGCTTTTCATGTTCGTCAGGATGATGGGTAATAGCACTTTTGGCCGATTTTAGACTAAAAATCAATCCTAAAGCATACAAAACGATCATAACTAACGCGACCCCAAGGCTGAGCGCCTCTACTTTAGGATCGTTATCCGGACCTATCGAGTGACTGAATAATGACGGGATGATCAATGCCACAATGGTCAGAGTGAGTAAAATCGAATTATTACTGGATTGTCGCCGGTCAAAGGTTTGGACACCATGCCGCAGCCCGCCAGCCACCATCGCAAACCCCAATACAAGAAGTAAATTTCCAAGAATAGAACCGGTAATAGAAGCCTTCACCAGGTCCAACAGCCCGGCCCGCACCGCCATCAGGGTAATAATTAATTCAGCGGCATTTCCTAAAGTAGCATTGAGCAATCCACCAATCCGCGGACCGGTGAAACTGGCCAGGGATTCTGTAGCTGAGCCGATATACCCCGCCATCGGGATGACGCCAACCGCAGAGAGAATAAACACCCAAACATCGCCCCATTGGCCCAATTCTGCAAACAAAGCCAGCGGAAGTACAATTAAAAGGACCGCCAGAGGGTTTTCTTGGATGTGGGCTTTGATTACTTTCATGTATTCTCCTGAACCAAATTATATCCCAAACGACTATGATATAATCTGACGCGAGAGATGGAAAATATAAACTCCAGTCCCCCGTTATTAGGTGATCGTTATCAGCTCCAGGTAAGTCTTGGCACAGGCGGAATGGCTGTCGTCTATCAGGCCTGGGATTTACGTCTTGAGCGTCCTGTTGCTGTTAAAGTACTGCGCGAAGATTTTTCTAGCAGTCAATCGTTTCGCGATCGCTTTCACCAGGAAGCAAAAGCCGCCGCCAATCTTTCTCATCCGAATATTGTAACCGTTCATGATTTTGGGTTGGACTTGGAACGCCTTTATATTGTCATGGAATTCGTGCCCGGCACCGACCTGAAAACCATGATGAAAGCGCGCGGCGTATTTTCCATTGATGAAGCCATACCTTTAATCGTCCAGGCTTGTGCCGGGATCGGGTACGCTCATCGGGCAGGCTTTGTTCACTGTGATGTCAAACCCCATAATATGCTGGTTACCCCGGATCAACGGTTAAAGGTTACGGATTTCGGAATTGCCAGGGCCCTGGCATCCATCCAGCCCGACGAGAAATATGATGTAGTTTGGGGGTCGCCGCAGTATTTTTCCCCCGAGCAGGCCACCGGACAGGCCCCCATGCCCGCATCGGATGTTTATTCATTGGGAGTAATTTTATATGAAATGCTCACCAACCGCCTGCCTTTCATATCAGATGATCCGGCAGAATTGGCTCGCATGCACCGTGAATCGACCCCAATCCCTCCCCGAACTTTCAACCGTGCCATACCCCCATCCCTCGAACAAATAATCTTGAAAGTACTCTCAAAGGAACCGGCTGGACGTTATCGAACTGCTGATCAATTTGGGCGAATTTTATTGAACTTCAGCCAATCGGCAGATTTATACGCCGCTAACATTCCGGCTTTATCCCCACAGCCAGCACCGCCATCCACCAGACCAACACCCGTTAGCCAGAACCAACCTTCGCCCACGCCCAGCGACACCTCTCCAAACCATATTTTGACCGGGATGCCGGCCTATGCCCGTCCAGAATCCGAAACTGAAACAGAAACCGGCATCGAATTCGATTGGGGTACGATTGCACTGGCCTTATTGGCATTGATCGCAACCGGAGGCTTGATTCCCTTCTGGCTGTATGTTTGGTTTACATTGAATCCACCAAGGTAACATGATAAAAGAAATTATTGTTTCCTCTTCAATTTTGTCTGCTGATTTCTCCTACCTCGCCGATCAAATTCATGCGGCCGAAGAGGGTGGTGTAAATTGGATTCATGTTGACGTAATGGATGGTCGATTTGTCCCCAATATTACGATGGGACCATTTATTGTTGAAACGGTGCGGCGGATCACCCGCTTACCTTTGGATGTTCACCTGATGATTGAACAGCCAGAACTGCATATTGAATCTTTTGCCAGGGCAGGCGCATCCAACCTTTCCATCCATATTGAAAATACTCCTCACATCTATCGAACCATTGAACACGTCAAAGACCTGGGATGTAAAGCCGGAATCGTGTTAAACCCTGGCACGCCAGCCAATAGGATCGCAGAGGTGCTGCCGATCATTGATTATGTGCTGGTGATGACAGTCAATCCCGGTTATTCTGGTCAGGAATTTATTCCGGATATGGTGAAAAAAGTCGCTCAAGTTCAGAAAATGATAGAAGATCTGGGCACATCCACTCAGATTGAAGTCGATGGCGGCATCAGTGCAGACACCCTGCCTCTGGTTTACAACGCTGGCGCGAGGTTGATCGTGTCGGCAACTGCTATTTTTAAGCATCCAGATGGTATTGCGGCGGGTATCGCAGCTCTGCGTCGGGCTGCAGGTTAAACAAAAATCGCAGCACAAGCCGCGATCTTTGCATAGAGTATGATGAACAGGCTTACACTGTCTTGCTTATGGTTCGGATGCACTTTGCGCACAGCACCTTGCGAACCCGGCGCCCCTGTTCAAGAACAGTAACTCGCTGCAAGTTTGGTTTGAAGGTCCGGTTCGTCGCTCGTTGGGAGAAGCTACGATTATGACCGAAGGTTGTTGTTTTGCCGCACTCTTGGCACTTTGCCATTTGTAAATCCTTTCAGAAATAATTCTCTTTGTTTTAGAGCCAGGGAGCGCCTGGCGCAGTCGAGTATTTTACCACAGTCCGTATCTTTATTCAAGCAAGGTTGTTTAAGTAAAAAGGGCCAAAAAGCATGAGTGGAGAAGCTAATCCGTTAGGCAATATTTATATTTCACACCGAGCCATTGCTACGATTTCGTCACAATCGGCGCTTAAATCATATGGTGTCGTCGGCCTGGCTCCGAAAAACCTGGCTCAAGGTCTGGCTCAAGTTCTTATCAAGGATCCAAGTTTAGGCGTAGAGGTTGAATATGATTCCACCGGAATTACGATAGATTTGTATATTGTCGTAGAATATGGCACGCGAATTAAATCCGTTGCCACCAGTGTGGCCGAAAACATTCGCTATAACGTTGAGCGCGCAATTGGTTTGCCTGTTAACCAGGTCAATATCCACGTTCGCGGACTACGCATCAGCAATACTGATTAATTTTTTTAACGTGATCAATTCCCCTTTTGGAGTTTTGCATGAGTAATTTATCATTACCCTCTGCTACGGACGGCCGAAAATTAGCGAAAGAAAATTTACTGGATGGTCAAGGGCTGAAGGAATTGATCATTGCTGGGATGAAGTGGCTGAAAACCAACCAACAAACAGTTAATGCGCTAAATGTTTTTCCGGTTCCGGATGGCGATACCGGAACAAACATGGTCCTCACCATGCAAGCCGCATATAACGAAATTGCCATATCCGGGGAGAATAACGTAGGGAAAATGGCGCATTCCATTGCTCAGGGTGCCCTGATGGGAGCTCGTGGCAATTCTGGGGTAATACTTTCACAGCTCTTCCGAGGATTCGCCCGAACGCTGGACTCGTTGGAAAAGGCTGATGCAGCGGTCATCGTCAAGGCGCTGGTTGAAGCCAAAAACACAGCCTATAAGGGGGTCGTCCGACCGGTCGAAGGAACAATTTTAACAGTCGCAAAAGATCTCGCTGCAGAAGCAGAAAAAGCATTGTCTGAAGGTGCTGATAAAAGCAGCCTGCTGCAGCGCATCGTAAATGCGGCAGATGTCTCCGTAAAACACACACCAGAATTGCTGCCTATTTTGAAACAAGCTGGCGTGGTCGATTCTGGGGGTAAAGGTCTATTTTTTATCCTGGAAGGCATGTTAAGGTATTTAAACGGGCTTTCTCTGGATGTTGCCGTCACTGTAGTCCAGCCGCTGGCATCCATGCAAATTGAAAACGCACTTGACCAGGTTGAAGAAGGCCAGGATTTTGAGGTGGTGGTTGATTTTCAACCCAATGAGGAATTGAATCTTGAGTCCTTTTATGACGACCTGGCAGAGATTGGCACCTCGATTCAGGTCGGTGAAGGGGAAGGAATGTATCGCATGCATATCCATGTTCCCCTCGACAAACGTTATACCCCCATCGACTATATTATGGGCATCGGCACAGTCACCAAAGTAAGCATGGAAAATTTGGTTGCCCAAATTGAAGAGGAAAGCCAGAACACCAGCACTTCTATCCATCTCAATGCTGTCGAACCCAATCAAATCGGGGTGGTGGCTGTCTCGCCTGGCATCGGGATATCGCGCATATTTGCCAGTTTGGGCGTGGCTGCTATCGTTCAGGGTGGGCAAACGATGAATCCCAGCACCGAAGAGATCCTCCAGGCTTTTGAAAACTTGCCCACCGATAAAATCGTCATTCTCCCCGACAATAAAAATATTATTATGGCGGCGCAAAGCGCCGCAACGATGACGGTGAAGAGGGTAGCGGTAGTCCCCACAAAAAGTGTCCCGCAGGGTTTAAACGCCATGCTGCGCATGAATCCAGAGGGTGATTTTGACCACGTAGTCAAAGACATGACCACCGCGATCAACGAAGTGGACTCTGGCGAAATCACAATCGCCACACGCAACGTAGAAATAAATGGCGTGACTGTGCATGAAGGCGAAGTCATCGCTATTTTAAACGGCAATGTGGTGCTTGCGGTCACCTCAATTGTAGAAGCCTGTCTGGGTTTGCTGGAAAAAGCCCATACGGAGGAACGCGAGCGCATCACGCTTTTTTATGGGGAAAAAATTACCAAAAACGATGTGAATATCATCGTCGACCGGATCCGCGAAGTCTACCCATCTCATGAGATTGAGTTGCATGAAGGTGGGCAGCCGCATTACCATTTCATTGTAGCCATCGAGTAAATATGGGTTCAATAAGAATTCTAACTGACAGCGCAGCACAATTTACCCTTCCAACTTTTCCCGGACGCAGCTTAGTTAAAGTGATTCCATATGATATTAATTATCGAGGCACCTTATATGAAGCTGGGCGTAATCTAAAACCCGCTGAACTACCCCTCTCGGTTGCTTTCGGTGATCTGCCGAAATTAATCGTTCCGTCATTCGACCAAATGTGCGATTCTTTCAGCCGCGATGAATATGGACAAACATACGATCAGGTTCTGGGAATTTTTTCATCTTCAGCCATTTGCGATTTTTATGAACAGGCCGCCCTGGCTCAAAAACAGGTGAATGGGCGAATCAGGCTGCAAATTGTCGATTCCCAGACAACCTCTGTTGGGTTAGGGATGCTTGTTCAGGCCGCGGCTGAAGCAGTTTCAAAAGGAGCTTCCCTGGCTGAAACGGAACGTTTGGTGCGCAGCATGGTTCCGCATATTTATGCTGTGGTCTGCACACCTGGACTTTCTTATTTAAATCTTTCCGGTTTCATGGATCGCGCTCAGGCTTTTGTCGGTGAAATGCTTGGCGTTTTCCCGCTTTTTACAATAGAAGAAGGTCATCTTTCTCCGCTTGAAAAAGTACGCAATCATCGCCAGGTTATCGATTTTTTCCAGGAATTTTTGGAGGAGTTTGACCAGCTTCAAAGTATATCCTTCGTGCAATGTGCAATTGGCTGCAACGCTCAGGATGGCCGGATTCTCCGCGAACATACCCAGGACCATTTTACCCGCACATCATTCAGTGAACATACCCTGAATTTACCCGTAGCGACCCTGTTAGGGCCAAATGCTTTGGGTCTGTTCGTGGTTGAATCGTTTTCAAATTCTTAGGGGGTCATTCCTGCCGTTATCCTTTTATCATAGTCTGGATCTTCTCAAAGCCTTCAAAAACGGCTATCTTTCGGATATCGCCAAAACTTGCGGTAAAATAAATCCATGCCTTCATCTATTGAAAAATTGTTAAAAATATTAAAACTTGAAGCCGAGCTTGGTTATGAAAACCGAGCTGTCGTTGGTGGTTTAGAAAAATTTTTACCCGTCTGGGAAAATGAAGCGCGATCTTCAAATTTAGACCATAACCTGATTCAAAACGTAGCCGATAAAATTATCACATATCGCGATCTCGATTCTGAGAAAAGACCCATCCTTTTAACTGAAATTTCAGAATTATTACGGTCTTTACCGCCAGAAAAACCTGCGATGGACCGCCAACAACGCGGACCAACCGGCAGCCGTCCCCAACCGCATCATTCAAGGAAGGCAAATTCACCTGCGC
>CAVYIF010000003.1:0-111981 GCA_963768585.1 uncultured Chloroflexia bacterium | reverse complement strand
GCCTAATCCGACCTCTGAGAGGGTTTTCAGGATGCGGTGGACATCGGGCACGGCATCGAAAAAGGCCAGGGCCTCGTCCACATCCATATCCAGCACTTCGGAGATGTTCTTGTTCTTGAAACGCACCTGCAGCGTCTCCTGGTTGAAGCGGGTACCCTTGCACACGCTGCACGTCACCCACACGTCCGGCAGGAAGTGCATTTCCACCAGCTTCTTGCCGTGACCTTTGCAGGCCTCGCAGCGCCCGCCCTTGACGTTAAAACTGAAGCGCCCGCCTTTGTACCCACGGGTTTTGGCCTCGGGTGTGAGCGCAAACAGATCGCGGATGTGCGGCATCACGTTCACATAGGTGGCCGGGTTGGAACGCGGGGTGCGCCCGATAGGCGCTTGCGTGATATTGATCACCTTGTCGATATGCTCCAGCCCGTCGATGCGTTCATGCTGGCCGGCCTGCTCGGCGGCGTTGTGCAACAAGTGGGCCAGGGCCGGCTGCAAGGTCTGGGCCACCAATGAGGACTTGCCGCTGCCCGAGACGCCCGTGACACAGGTAAACAACCCCAAAGGGAAACGTACGGTCAGATTCTTAAGGTTATTCTGCCGGGCACCGACCAATGTTAACCACTTGCCGTTCGTAGGGCGGCGCTTCCCGCTGGGCGAGGCCACCACGCGCTCACCGCGCAGGTAGGCGCCGGTGAGCGAGGCGGAGTCTGACAGAATTTCTTGCGGTGTGCCGGTAGAGACTACCACACCGCCGTTGATGCCGGCACCGGGCCCCAGGTCGACAATCCAGTCAGCCGTGCGGATGGTCTCTTCATCGTGCTCGACCACCACTACGGTATTGCCCATGTCGCGCAGGCGCTCAAGTGTATCGAGCAAGCGGCGGTTATCGCGAGAATGAAGACCGATGCTGGGCTCGTCCAGCACATAAAGCACCCCCACCAACCCGCAGCCGATCTGGCTGGCAAGACGGATGCGCTGGCCCTCGCCGCCCGAGAGGGTGGGGGCGGGACGGTCAAGCGAGAGGTAATGCAAGCCCACGTTGACCAGGAACATCAAGCGCTCGTGGATTTCCTTCAACACTTCTTCACCGATTAATAACTGCTCGGCGTCGAGGGTGGGCAGCAGAGCCTCGATCCAGGCCAGCGCCTTGCCAATATTCAGCCCGGTCACGCCGGTCATGGTGCGACCGCCCACGGTCACCGCGGCGCTTTCAGGACGCAAACGCTGACCATGACAGGCAGGGCAAGGCTGCTTGCTCATGAAGCTGGTGTACCACTGCCGGGACCATTCCGACTTGGTCTGCTTGTAGCGGCGGCACACGGTATTGTACTCGCCTTCGAAATCGACCTCATTCTGCCCGGTGGAGCGTTTGTTTTTCCAGCGCCAGACGATGCGCACCCCACCGTAGAGCAGGGCATTGCGAGAAGCCTCGGGGAGGTCGCGCCAGGGGGTATCCAAATCGCCACCGAAGCGGGCAAAGATCTGCTCAGCCACCTGATGGGAACCGCTGTGGGGCTTCTTGGCCAGCTCGCCCCAAGGGCGCAGCCCGCCCTGGTTAAGACTTCTTCTCGGGTACCACGAACAGGTCGGGGGAGAAGTCGAACTTGTTGCCCAGCCCGTTGCACTCCGGGCACATGCCGATGGGCGAATTGAAGCTGAACATCGCAGGGCTGAGTTCGGGGAAGCTCAGGTCACAGTCTGGGCAGGCATTGCGGTCGGAAAGCTGCAGTTCCTTGGCATCGACCGGGTCAACCGTGACCTGCCCCTCGCTCATGCGCAGAGCGGTCTCGATAGAATCGGTCAGACGGGTGATGAATTCGCCGCGCGCGGGATCATCCGCCGGGGGAATGGACAGGCGGTCGACTACCAGCTCCACGGTGTGCTTTTTCTTCTTATCCAGGCTGATCTTTTCATCCAGCCCGTGCAGGGTACCATCCACGCGCACACGCGAGAAACCGCTGGCCTGAGCCGAGGTGAAAGTATCCTGGAAAGTACCCTTACGGTTGCGGGCCAGCGGTGAGAACAGGGTGAAGGCCGTCCCGGCAGGCAGCGCCGCCACCTGGGCGACGATCTCCTGTGCCGATTGCGCCCGCACCTCACGCCCGCACTGCGGGCAGTGGGGCGTGCCCAGGCGCGCGAAGAGCACCCGCAGGTAGTCGTAGATCTCGGTGACTGTTGCCACCGTGGAGCGCGGGTTCTTGCTGACCGCCTTTTGTTCGATGGCGATGGTCGGGCTGAGCCCACCGATGAAATCGACTTTAGGTTTTTCCATCTGTCCGATGAACTGGCGCGCATAGGCTGAAAGGGATTCGACGTAGCGGCGCTGCCCCTCGGCATACAGGGTATCAAAGGCCAGGGACGACTTGCCGCTGCCAGACACGCCGGTGATCACCACCAGTTTGAAACGCGGCAGACGAATGTCCACATTCTTCAAATTGTGTTCCCTGGCCCCGCGGATGATGATTTCATCACTGATCATCATAGGTCAATCTCCGGTTATGAATTGATGCTGGAAAATCCGGCGTCCTGATTGTAGCATAAATGTTCTAAAATAAAAAGACCCAAAAGGGCGCTGTTGGTGCATACCGCTGGCGCATTACCATCCGTTTCTTGCGATCTAAGTTGATGCGGGAGAATAAAAATACGCTTACAATACTCTTTATGAGCGGCGAGCTGTTGCGCACCAAACTGTTTATCCCGGCCATCCGGCCGCAAAGCGTGGCGCGGGAGCGTTTGCTGGCCCAATTAGATGCGGTGTGGGAAGAGGGGCGGCGAGCGGTGCTGATCAGCGCGCCGGCCGGGGCGGGAAAAACGACGCTGGTGGTGCAGTGGCTGCGGCGCCTGGGGCAGCCGGCGGGCTGGTACGCGCTGGATGAACGCGACAACCTGCCGCAGCGCTTCTTCGAATACCTGATCGCGGCGTTACAGGCAGCGTTACCGGGGGCCGGAAAAGAGGCGCTGCCGCTGCTGGCCCTGCCGGGGGTGAACTTTGCAGAAGTCATTACCCTGCTGGCCAACGATGTGAGCGCGGCGACACGGCCGATCCTGCTGGTACTGGACGACCTGCATACCATCCACCAGGGCGAAGTGCTGCGCGCGCTGGACCGGCTGCTGGATGCGCTGCCGCCGCAGATGCGGCTGGTGCTGCTTTCGCGCGAAGATCCGGGGTTGGCGCTGGCGCGACGGCGGGCCGGCGGGCAGATCGTGGAACTGCGCATGGATGACCTGCGCTTCAGCGCTGAAGAAAGCGCCCATTTTTTAGATCAAAGCATGGGGCTCAGGCTCACCACAGCCCAGGTGGAAGCCCTGGAAGCGCGCACCGAAGGCTGGATCGCCGGCCTGCAGATGGCGGCGCTTTCCCTGCAGCATCAACCCGACACGGACCGTTTCATTCGTGATTTTACCGGCAGCCACCGTTTCATCCTGGATTATTTGATGGAAGAAGTCTTTGAACGCCAGCCGGTCGAAATCCAGAACTTCATCCTGCATACCGCCACCCTGGAACGGCTATGCGCAGGATTGTGTGCGGCAGTCACCGGGCAGCCGGAAGAAGCGGGGGCCGCCCAACAGATGCTCGACCAGCTGGTAAAAGCAAACCTGTTCCTGATCCCTTTAGACGAAGCAAGGCATTGGTACCGCTACCACCACCTGTTTGGCACGCTGCTGCAGGCCCGGCTGCAGATGCAGCCTGCGGCACAGCGCGCCACGCTTCACTTGCGGGCTTCAACCTGGTATGAAGACCATGATGACCCGCTGAGCGCCGTGGAGCATGCCCTGGCGGGCGGGGATCCCCAGCGTGCGGCCGACCTGATCGAGAAATTTATCGGCAGCCGCTGGCGGATGACCGACCTGGAGTTCTTCAGGCTGGTCAACCAACTACCCCCAGAGGTGGTAGCGGAGCGCCCGGTCCTGTGCCTGCAGAGCGCCTGGTTGTGCGTGATTACGGGGCGCAACGACCAGGTGGCCGGCTGGATCGCGCAAGCCGAGAAGAATATGGATAAGACCGGCAGGGGGCATCAGGCAAACCAGGCCTTCGCCAATGCACTGCGCGCTTACCTGGCTGATTTGTACAACCAGCACATCACCCTGGATGAGGCCACTGCCCAGCCGGTGGCAGCCGTTTCCGAAGAAAACACGGGCATGCGCAACAGCGTGGCGGTGATGCTGGGCACAATCCACTTTATGGAAGGCAATTTTGGCGCGGCTGAAGCCTTTTACCGCGAGGCGCTGGAACGCGACCAGCGTACGGGCGGCACCAACGCGGTGCCCGTGGCCTGCGCCCGACTGGTGCGGCTGCGCCAGGTGGAAGGGCGCCTGGGCGAAGCGCTGCGCATCATCGAAGAGAACGAAGATTACGTGCGCCGGCGCGGGGTGCGCCGTTTCTATATATCCGGGATCATCTACCTGCTTTGGGGGGATATTCTGGTGGAACGCAACGAAATGGCCGAAGCCGAAGCACAGCTCGCGACCGGGTTAAAGCTGGCCGAAGACTGGCCGGTGCCGCAGGCCACCAGCCCCGGCCTGAGCGCGCTGACCCGCCTGCATGTGGCGCGCGGGGATCTGGGCGCGGCGCGGGCGGCAGCGGCGCGCAATACCGAACTGCACCGCAGCCGGGTGCTGCACCCGGATGTAATCTACGCCATGGAGCGGGCCCAGGTTATCTTGTGGGCCGCCGAGCAGAACCGGCCCGCGCTGGAAGCCTGGGCGCGAGAAACCACGGCAAAAACTCCAGACGATGGGTCCTTTCGTTTCGAGATGCGCCGGATCACGCTGGCGCGGGCCCGGCTGGCATTGGGCCAGGCGGGCGAGGCGGTTCACCTGCTGCAGCGCCTGGTCCATGGAATTGCCCCCGGCAAGCGCGACGGCCACCGGCTGGAGGCGCTGGCGCTGCTGGCTGCCGCGCAGGCCGAAACGGGCGCAGACGGGCTGGACGCCCTGGGTGAAGCCCTGCGCCTGGGCACGCCGGAAGGCTACCAGCAGATATTCCTGGAGCTGGGCGCGCCGATGCAGGGCCTGCTGGGCGCATGGTTGCGGCAAAAAGCCCACGCCGAGAATGAGGAATTGTTATTGATCTATACCCGGCGGCTGTTGAAAACCTTTGCCGGCAGACAGGCGGGGACAGCCACCAGCGCCGACCAAGGGCAGGATGGCCTGGATGAAGCACTCAGCACCCGTGAGCTGGAGGTGCTGCAACTGGTCGCCACAGGATTGACCAACCAGCAGATCGCCGAGCGCCTGGTGATTTCCATCCGGACGGTCAAGAAACACGTCGAGAACATCCACGGCAAGCTGGGCGTGCAAAACCGGACAGAAGCCGCGGCTAAAGCCCGCCAGCTTGGGCTGGTCAAACCCTGAAATTCACCCATATAAGCACGCAAATACGCCCTTCGGACACTGCCAATACGCCCTCGACGGGCTATCCTTTGGGTAGAAACTACACCTGAAGGAGCGTGCGATGAAAGAAAACACATTATCGAATACCAACAGCTTAATCCTGCCCCTGATCCTGGGGATAACCGCCGCGGTGGTGGTTTACGCCGCGCTGAGCGGCAAACAACTGCCGCTGATCGGCGGGCCGCGGGCGGCGCTGATCGCGCTGCTGATTATAGGTATGGCCATGTGCACCCTGGGGGGGATCGGGGAGGTCGGTGCCAGCGGTAAATGGGCTTCCCCCCTGGCGATCGTGGGCTATTTGCTGGGCGCCGGGATCCTGCTGGTGATCGCCTCGGTATTCACCGGCTGGAAGCTGCCCCTGGTCCAGAGCGAGACCCAGGCCGTGGCGCTGGTGGGCGGGATGATGCTGGTCAAATACCTGATCGGCACGGCGAGTCACTTTCTGCACCTGCTGTAATTTTCTAGCGCCGCGATGCATAAGCGTCATGCGTAGGAACCTGAGAGACCGCCTTCATTGCGAGCAGAAATGATGAGCCAATATCAGATTATCGTCGCTGAAGAATTGAGTCCGCATTGGGCGGCCTGGTTCTCCGGGATGGAAATGACCCATCTCGCCGGACCGGGCCCGGCGAGGACGATGCTGCGCAGCGAACTGCGCGACCAGGCCGCGCTGTACGGCGTATTAAACCGATTGCGCGATCTGAACCTGACCCTGATCGCGGTGCGGCGGGAAGATGAAACGGGATACACCCTCAATATTCACCCGGCGGTGGAATAAATCCCTTCAGGAACGCGGTATTCTATAACGAAAGGGAGATCCGCCATGAACCACTATGAAATTTGTATCCACGTTCGCCTGAACAAAGTATACGGCCCGAATGCCCAGGGATGCGTCCTGGAGCCAGGCAATCCGGGAGAGAGCGTGCTGTACGGCATACTGCCCGACCAGACTGCGTTGGAAAAAGTGATGGCAAAGTTATACGAAGCAGGGATCGAACTGGTGCTGGCCAATACCCGTTCGCCGCTGGTAAGCGAGTTTGCCGAAGAATTGAAGGACGCTTTTGAACCGGAAATGGTGCATTTGAACTGAACTTTCGGGAACAAATCGCGCAGTCAAACGTTATATCCGAGGCTAAACAGCCTGAATACTTTACAGAAAGAGAAAAAAACATGTACGCAAAAAGATCGTCCTATTTTCCTTTACTGCTCACCGCCATCGTCCTGCTGGCGTCTGCCTGCCAGCCGGTAGCTATCGCTTCCACCGGAGAGCCCACTGTCACGCCGGTGATCCTGGTCACCCAGAATCCCGTCCAGCCCACTCAGATTCCCGCGCCCACAACCGGCGAGATCGTCCTGAATTACACAGGACTGGCCCAGAATATGGCAATCGAGAAGATGCCGCCGGTTTCCGCCAGTGAGAGCGGGCCCATATTGCCTGCCGGACCGGAATACCACCTCGCGACCCTGCACGGTTACCCGGTTACCGGCAACTCGCTCAAGCCGCAGATTTTCATCTACCCGGTCGGCGACCTGGCTGTAGCCAACCAAAATGCCGGCAACGTCACGACTGACCTGCAGGACTTGCTGCAAACCCGGCAGCCCGGGGAAACCCTGCCCTTCCTGCCGCTGATCAGCGCCAAGCAGGTGCTGCACTCCCAGGTGCAGTACCTGGACTTCAAGAACGGACAGGGCGTGCGCTTCCTGACCCAATTCAACACGGGTATCGTGAAGATCAATAACGCCCAACTAATCTACACATTCCAGGGCCTGACCAATGATGGCAGATTCTATGTCTCCGCCATCCTGCCGGTCACCCATGCGGATCTGCCAGATACCGAGGAAGTCTTCTCACAGAACATAGCCGATATGAGCTACCAGGCCTTGCCGGCGCTGCGCGAGCCGTTAGCCTTCCCGGCCTGGCTGAAACGGATCGTCTATAAATACTGCGATCGCCTGACGCGGCGCAAATTCCATACAGCCGTCCCGCTGGAAAGCATCCAAGAGACGGCCTGCCGCCAGCCAGGCCCACCGGAAATTATCGAGCGCAAGGAATTGAATAGCCAGGTGGCGCAAGCGATCCAGTCCATACACTGGCAGAGGTGAAGGTCGAAAAGATTTTGCTGCCAATGTATAATACTGTATCAAAATTGTAAAGTTTATGTCCATTGGGAATTTCCATGGCCGGGCAGTATATGTGGTGATTTATGTACGCTATGCGCACACAAATCACCACAACTCCCCACTCACCACGGCAATGCCCAGAGATCCAATATTTACTGTCAGGTAAGGATATGGAATGAACGATATCATTAGCAGTACCACTGCAAACGAGCTTCTGCCGGCGCTCGAAAGCAATATGATCGCCTTTTGGAAAGCATATGGCCACAAGGAATTGCGCGAGAGCCCCGAACTGGTGCGGTTCATTTCTGGCTCCCCGTTTTCGCTCTTCAACGGGATGATGGGCGCCCGCCTGGCAGCGGAGCAGGTGGATGCAGCGATCGAAGAAACCTGCCAGGCCTGCATCCAACACCAGGTGCCCGCCCTGTGGTGGATTGGCCCGGACGCGCAGCCCAAAGACCTTGGCGCGCATCTCGAACGGCATGGTTTTGAAAACGCCGGAACGATCCCGGGGATGGCGGCCGATTTGGGTACGATCCGGGAAGGAAAGCCATTGGCAGACGGGCTGGAGGTGCAGCTGGTCGGCGATGCGAGCCTGATCGAGCCATGGGCGGAGATCGCCTGGGTCGCGACCGGGTTACCGGCGGACCAGGCAGGACTTTTCAGCGAAATTGAGACCCAAATGGGGATCGACGCGAGCGGACTGCGCCGCCACTACGCGGGATCCTGGAAAGGCAAACTGGTGGGGACCTCGCTCCTGGTGCTGAGCAATGGCATCGCAACGGATTTATGCGGTCAGCACCCTGCGGATGCGCGGGGTGCAGGGGTTGGGGACGTGAAGCTTTTTTGACGACTGGCGTCCCTTCACGATGCGCGTCGCGCCGGTTACCGGGTGGGAATGCTGCTTAACCCTCGATCGAAATGGGCTACCCGGTCTACCGCAACATCGCGTTTCCAGGATGTATGCCAGTTCAAGATGTAAATTGGGAGAAAGCACTAACCAGGATGAAATAAGCCTGAAAACTAATCCTTGAGCGGCGCCCGGCGGATCAGGAGGAAGATCAGGCCACACAGGACAGCCGAGTAAGCCAGCATGGAGAGCGCAGCGCGGTAAGGGGTGCCCATACTTATTTTCACAAATTCACCGATTATCCTGTGTGACTCTCCCACAGAACTTTTGTATATCTGTAGATCAAGAATAATCAGCATCAAAGGTGTCAGGGATACAATCCACTTCACTGTTTTACTGCTGCGATAATAAATCAGCGTGATGAACCGGCCGAGCATGACCAACAGGAAATACAGCGCTGTCTGCAGCACCAATGATTCTACCCAACCGATATGGGTATAGATCAAATCGCTGATGATACTGATCGGTAAAAAATGACCATAGATTAATACAATCATCAGGTTAAATATGGAAAAGGCCAGCGCGAACAACAGCGCCGCGGGTATGTTTGCCCAAAAGAAAGTTTTGCGCGAAATCCCGTTGGCCAATGCCATCCTGAAATCAGGGATAAAAAGTACCAGGCCAATTAGCATGGCAAATATTCCAGCAATAAGTTCGAAAGGCGGTGTTACCCACACAACCTGACGAGGGTAACTGCGATCTGTGAGGGAAAAGCCCACGTAGGAGATCACCAAACTGCTCAGGATGACAAGAAATCCGATAACGATCCCCATTGAATAGCGTTTAATCAGAAAGTGGAGAGTCTGGAGCGTTTTTTTCATTTTCACAACACCTTTCCCATCAATTGGTCAGATTAATGATCAGCTCTTGCAGCCGGGCGGGAGACAGTTCCAGCCCTAATCGGGTCAGGTCAGCCTGGTCTGTGCCATTCCGTTTCTGGAAAATCGTGGCAGCTTTGAAACTTCCCAGAGCCTCCTCGCGGATAACCTTTTTGCCTGCCGCGAAGCGGTCCACGCTTTCCTGGCTGCCCGAGACCGTATAGGCAAGCTGCAACAATTCTTCGACCGGCTGCGTGATGAGGATCTGACCTTCTTTGATGATGATCACTTCTTCCAGCATCCCGGCGGCTTCTTCAATCAAATGGGTGGAGAGTATCACCGTCCGGGGAGCCTCGTTGTAAAGGGCCAGTAATTCTTTGTAGAACAGGTCGCGGTGATTGGCGTCCAGCCCCAGGACCGGCTCATCGAAAATGATCAGCGGCGCATTAGAAGCCAGGGTCAGGATTAACTTGAAAATGGATAGATAGCCGGTAGAGAGCCGGCCGATTTTTTGGTGTATCTCGAGTTTGAAGCGGTCAGACAGGGCAGCGGCGTAATCCAGGTCGAACTGCGGGTAAAAGCCCCGGGTGAGTTTGAATACATCTCGAACCCGCATTTCTTTCGGATAGAGTGTCATTTCGGTCATGTAGAAAATTTTGGCCTGGGCCCGGTCGTTTTCGAGGGCCGGCTCGCCGTCGATCCACACCTGGCCCTGGTCGGCGAAGATGCGGTTGGTGACGATGTTGAGCAAGGTGGTTTTTCCCGCGCCATTCCTGCCTAAAAGGCCGTAAATTTTGCCATCGGCTATGGTCGCCGTGACGTTTTTCAAGGCCACGGTCTTTCCATAGGATTTGGATACATTTTGGATTTCAATCGTGCTCATCCGAGCTTCTCCTCTTTGGCCGAATGGTTCAGCATCCCGGCGACATCTTCCTGGGATAACCCTAGATTTCCTGGCTTCTTCCAGGAGGGGTAATATAAAATCATGGAAGAATGCCTGCCTGCGCCTGGTTAATATCTTTTCGCGCGCTCCCGGTACTCACAAACATCCCCAGGCCGCGCTTCTTGTAGACCGTCCCTTCTTCCACGAGCAGATTTACCCCGCGGTTGACGGTCGCCGGATTGACTTTAAGGGTCACCGCCACTTCGTTGGTGGAGGGGATCTGGGTTTCTTCCGCGTAGATGCCCTTGAGGATGTTATCCTCGACGGTTTCCGCCAGTTGGATAAAAATGGGTTTTTCGTTTCCAGGGTCCAACTGCATACGGTTATCTCCTGATCAGGATGAACGGTTAAAAAAACATCTTCAAGTTAATTAGTTAGTTAGTTATGTAACTAACTATACAACCAAATTATGGATTTGTCAATCACCAGTTATTGTGAAATGGATTTAGAGATCGAACTCCCAAGGGGAGATTTGAGATAATATGGATATTTTTATGCCGATTGGATATATAATAAGTTTTAAACGGAAACTCGGATACCTTTGAAAATCCAAGGCTGAAACAGCCTAATGGTCATATGGAGGTAAATATGCGCGATTTGACGCAAGAAATTTTGGAACTGGTGCGATTTACATCGACCAACCTGCCGCCGGATGTCGAGAAAGCTCTGCGCGAGGCCTGGGCAAAGGAAGAGCCCGGCTCGGCGGCCTACAACGCCCTGGAAACGATCCTCAAAAACGTAGAAATGACGCGGCGCAATTCGACGCCGATCTGCCAGGATACCGGCACGCCGATCTTTTTCGTGCACTATCCGGACGGGTGGAGCCCGCGCCAGCTGCGCGCGCAGATTAAAGCCGCAGTGGCGGAAGCCACCAAAAAGACCTACCTGCGGCCTAACGCGGTGAACTCACTGAGCGGCAAAAACACAGGCAACAACCTGGGCGACGAGCACTACCCCTCGATCCATTTTGAAGAAGCGGATGGGGATACGCTGACCATCGAACTGATGCTGAAAGGCGGCGGCTGCGAAAATGTGGGCAGGCAGTATTCGCTGCCCGACAACAACATCAAAGCCGGACGCGATCTGGAAGGGGTGCGCAAAGCGGTGCTGGATGCGGCCTGGCAGGCGCAAGGCGAAGGCTGTTCGCCAGGCTTCCTGGGGGTATCCATTGGCGGCGACCGGGGCACGTCTTATGCAGCTTCGAAAGAAGCACTGCTGCGCAAAGTAGATGAGCCCAACCCGCAGGCCGAACTGGCAGCGCTGGAAGAGCGCATCACCGATGAGGCTAACCAGCTGGGGGTGGGGCCGATGGGTTTCGGCGGGCAATCGACCGTACTGGGGACCAAAATTGCGTCCACCTACCGCCTGCCAGCTTCGTTCTTCGTCACGGTTTCTTATATGTGCTGGGCCTACCGGCGGCGCAAGATGACGGTGAACGGCGACCAGGTTCAATACGAATAGAGAGGAGGGGCACGATGGCGATAAAGATCCAATTACCGATCAGCGATGAGGTCATCCGCAGTTTGAAAGTCAGCGATTCGGTGCTGCTCTCGGGGGTGATGGTCACCGGGCGAGACACAGTGCACAAGTGGCTGATCGACACCTTCATCCGCAAAACACGCCAGCCGAGCGGGGACGATTTAGAAGTTTACCAGGCATTGAAACCCATGCTGAACGGCGGGTTAATTTACCACTGCGGTCCGGTGGTGGGCGGGCTGGACACCAAGCAGTACCGCTTTGTAGCGGCGGGACCGACGACCAGCATCCGTGAAGAGCCGTACCAGGGCGAGGTGATGCACCATTTCAACCTCAAGGGGGTGATCGGCAAAGGCGGCATGGCAGCGAAAACCCTGCAGGCCTGCCAGGAAGTGCCGGGCGTGTATTTCCATGCTATCGGCGGCGCGGCCTCATTAATCGCCGAATTGGTGAAAAAGGTGCTGGGGGTGTATAAGCTGGAATTCGGCGTGCCGGAAGCGATCTGGGTGATCGAAGTGGAAGATTTTCCGGCGGTGGTGACGATGGATGCCCACGGCAACAGCCTGCACGCCACGGTGCGCGAGCAATCGAGGGCCGTGCTGGAAAAATTGATCGGCTAAAACGCGGACAAAGCGTTTCTAAAAAAAGTGTGTTTGAGAACCTTACCTCAAGCACACTTTTTCTCTTAAAATTTGAAAGAAAGAGCGATTTGGCCAAAAATGTACGCGGGGCCATGGTCCCCGCAGGGGATAAACGCTGATAATGTAAAATGAGTCAGGGAGAAAGAAATGCTGCTGCAAGAAGAAATGATTGCGCGGGTACGCGAGATTTGCCAGGCGGACGAGCAGGTCGCCGGAGCATGGATGTACGGTTCTTTTACGAAAGGCGAAGGCGACCGGTATTCGGACATCGAGTTTCTAATCTATTTGGACGATGGGGCACACGCAGGGTTTGAGCCCATCCCCTGGCTGGAGCAGGTTGCACCGGTGGCAGTTTATTTCGTGAACGAATTCGGAGTGGGGACGGCGATCTTCGAGAATTTGATTCGGGGCGAGTTTCACTTTGACAGGGCCAGCGACATGCCCAAAATCAGGGAACTGCGGCAGCTGAGCGGTTTTCCAGGGGTTGAGGCAATGCTGATTGCCGACCGGACGGGCGAACTGCGCGAGCATCTGGCGGCGATCAGCGGCCCAGGACCTGAGCGCGGCGGCGATGCCGAAAGCGCGCAGATATGGCACTTTTTCCTCAACTGGATGTTGTTTGGCAGCTACGTACTGGCGCGCGGCGAACGCGCGCGGGCGCTGGAACTGCTGTGGTACGCACAGCGCTACCTGCTGCGGCTGGCACGGCTGGTTGAGAACCAGACCCGGCACTGGCCGACGCCCTCCAAGAGCGTCGAACAAGAGCTGTCCGAAGACACGCTGCAGCGCTTTGAGAACTGCACAGCTTCCCTGCGCGGCAGCGAATTGGAAGGGGCTTACCGGGCAGCATGGGCATGGGGCAAAGAACTGGCCGGTGAGCTGGCTGAGCGCTGGCCTTTTGATTTGCACCCGGATTTGATCAACAAACTGGAGCGGCGCTTTTATGAAGTGTTTCGAGAAAAATGAAGCCCGGGAACAAAAGCGGCTATTCCGCACCCACGATCAGGCTGACGATGACAATCATCAGGACCACAAAAGTTGCCAGGGTATAGCGCCAATCGCGCTCATAGGCATAAATCAGCACAGAACCGACCACGCGCAAGATCGGGGTGGCAATCAGACATAACAGGCCGAGGGTGAAAAAGCTGGCCGGCTGGAAGACTGCCAGACCGGGGACAATCGAGGGCAAAGGAGTCATGACATCAGGCATCGGGCTGCCGGAAATAATTTGCAGAACAATACCCAGAACCATCAAGAAGGTACTGATGCCCAGACCCACAAGCAGCACTTTATGGACAATTTTGTTGAGGGTATCCACTTCGATGCGTATATGAGCAGCTTTAGCTTTGGCTTCGGCTGAATTGGAAAGACGGGAAGGTTCGTTCATCCTGTTATTGCCTTGTAAAACATGGTGAAAGCGAAAAAGATCATAACCAGCTGGAATATCTGGCGCAAGCGAGAACTCTTGACCTTGTTGCCGATACGCGCCCCGACCTGGGCCCCGAACAGCACACCCAATGCGGTGGGAATGGCCACGCTGGGATCAAGAAAGCCACGCTGGTAGTAAATTGTAGCGCTGGTGGCGGCGGTAATGCCGATCATGAAGTTGCTGGTAGCGATTGACGCGCGCAGCGGCAGGCCCATGACCAGGTTCATCACCGGCACCTTGATGATCCCGCCACCGATGCCCAGCAGGCCTGAGATATTGCCGGCGATAAAGCTCAAACCCAATCCATACGGCATTTTTTGGACACCATATTCGATTTTTTTCTGGGTGCGCGGATCGATGTAATCGGTGTCCAGCAGACCGGTTTTGGTCTGGGCGCCTTCTTCCCGACGGTTGACCCGCATACTATACACCACATAGACCAGCACCAGGCCAAAAATCAGCGCCAGCAAGCGCGGCTCCAGGAAAGCAGCAGTGATTCCGCCGGCAAAGGCACCCGCGGTGGTGGCGATCTCAAGCAGCATCGCCAGGCGGGTATGCGTCAACCCATGAGCCAGGTAGACGGCCCCGGCTGCGGATGAGGTGGCGATGACACTGACAATGCTGGCGCCAATAGCGGTTTTGATCGGCACGCCAAAGAAAGTGGTCAGAATGGGCGTGAGGAGGACCCCCCCACCAATCCCCAGCATGCTGCCCAGGAGGCCAACCAAAAAAGCGGACGCAAAAATAAGCACTTCTAATCCCATCAACTATGCTCCTATCCAATGGCAAAATGTGTTGTGTACTGCGGATAAGAAAACATCCCTGGTTATTTTACCCCCCTTTTCAGCAAGTAATTCGAAAGTGAATGCAAACCAGATTCGTTTGTATATTTTCAAGTTTTTGCTATACTTTCTATACGATATGCAACTATTTTTTGTGCACCTGCGTATGGATCGATAATACTCCCCCATTCACCATAAAAAAGATTAGATAGATTTAGGAAAGCGACGAACGCGGTCGCTGGTCTGAGAATTGGAAAGGTCCAAGGTATGAGTCAATCGATCTTATCGACAAAGCTTTTCATGCCGGCGCTGCGCCCGAACCTGATCGAGCGCGCACGATTGGTTGGACGGGTAGAAATTGGATACCGGCAGGGCTGCCCGTTGACCCTGGTCTCAGCGCCCGCGGGTTTTGGCAAAACGACACTGGTCAGCGAATGGATCAGCACGCTTGGTCGTGACCATCCCTGGGTAGCCTGGATCAGCCTGGATGAAACAGACAATGTTCTGCCCCACTTTCTGCTCTACTTGATCTCCGCCTTCCACCAAATCGATGCGGCGTTCGGTCCGACGATCCAGGCAGCCATCCTCTCATCCCCACTCCCACCCGCGCATGAGCTGGTCACCTTGCTGATCAATGATCTGGTGCAAACGACAAGAAAATTTATCCTCGTGCTGGACGATTACCACCAGATCATCTCGCAGGAGGTGCATCAGTTCGTACAACTGCTGCTGGAACGCCAGCCAGACAACCTGCATACCGTCATCATCACACGCGAAGATCCGCCCTTTCCTCTTCCCAGAATGCGGGTGCGGGGACAAATGACTGAAATTCGCGAAAGGGACCTGCGTTTTTCACAACCCGAAACCAGAGCCTTCCTGGTGAATTCTATGGGACTGGACCTTGCCCCCGAGACCATCGCGATCCTGGAAGCGCGAACAGAAGGCTGGATCGCCGGTCTGCAGTTGGCAGCCCTCGCAATTCAAGATTTTCCGGATGAGGAGAGCACCCAAAATTTTCTCGAGACTTTCGCAGGAACGGACCGCCATATTGTCGACTACCTGGTTGATGAGGTTTACGCCCGCCAACCGCCAGACGTCCAGAATTTTCTGCTGCGAACCTCCATATTAGAACGATTTTGCGCCCCATTGTGCGACGTGCTTCTGGATCGTGTAGAGATACCGGAGACTACGGGGGACAACTCATCTGCCTCTGTTTCTTTTTTGTTAAAGATTGAACGCGCCAACCTTTTTCTCATTCCGCTGGATAACCAGCGGAAATGGTACCGCTTTCACCATCTCTTCGCCGATCTGCTGCAGCATTTGTTGTTCTCTCACCAGGGCAACCAGGTACCCGAACTGCACCGGCGAGCCAGCCAGTGGTTCGAAGCCAATCATTTTTTGCAGGAAGCGGTAAACCATGCGATGAAAACAAAGGATTGGGCCTTCGCTGGCGAACTGGTTGAACGGCACGCGATGGATTTAATCGCTTTAAGCCAGGTGGCTACCCTTCGCAATTGGTGTGCGGCTTTTCCGGAACAGGTGATTCGAACCCGACCAGGTTTGTGCATTTTCCTGGCCTGGTGCCTGATGCTGACCTTCCGAGCAGATTTCCGCAACGAAGTGGCTGCCCGGTTACAGCAGGCAGAGCAGGCATTGAAAGGGACGGATCTGCCGGCGTTTGCCAATTTGGGCCCCGGGGGCGGGCAGGCGCCGCTGCAAGAGTGGGTCATCGGGCACATATGCGCCATCCGCAGCCAGCTTCTACTGGCCGCCATCAACGATCCGGTAGATCCGCAGGCCGTACTGGACCTGAGCCTTAAAAGCCTGGAACTTCTTCCGGAGGCCGAAAAACCGATCCGCGCTACCTGTTCCATTACGCTGGCGCACGCCTATCTCATGCAGAGCGATGTGCCCAATATTGAAAAAGCGCTTTCCAGAGCGATGGAACTGGCCTGGGATGCGGGCAATTATTTTACTGCGGTGACGGTCTTTTTTTACCAGGCGCGGACAGCATACCTGCAAGGGCGGCTGCACCTCGCCGACCGGATCTGTGAGGAAGGCCTGGCCCGGCTGCTGCCTCATTTCGAGCACCCCGAACAAGATTTCCCGGCGATTCGCAGCCTGTACGTGATGCGCGGGCTGCTGCAGCTGGAATGGAACCACCTGGAAGAAGCCGAAAGGTTGTTATCCCTGGGCGCAAATGTGACTGGCTGGGCGCCATGGGTTGAACTGCATGGTTATAACGCCCTCATCCGCCTGTGGGAGATCCGGCACGATTCCGCAAAAGTGAGGGAAATCCTGGGTGTGATGAAAAAGGTGGGGCTGCAGCATGCGGTATGCGCGGAAGCGCTAGAGATGCAGACCCAGATCTGGAATTATCCCGAGGACCTGAATATTCAAATCAATGCTGAGGCCTGGGTTAACGCTCATCCACAGGTACCCGGACCCAATATGGTGGTTATGGGAATGGGCCCCTACCAGGTAGACGCGGAATATATCCTATACCTGGCCTGGTTGTACATACAGATTGCGTTGGGCCACAATGAAGAGGCCTTCGCCTGCACGGCGCCGGTGCTTAAGGTTGCACAAGAAAAAGGGCTGCACCAGCGGGTGATCGAACTAACAATCATCCAGGGATTGGCCCTGGCTGCAAGCGGGGATCACACCCAGGCGATTGAGAAGCTGCGTACAATTTTGCCGCTAGCCGAACCTGAAGGGTATGTGCGCATCTTCGACCGGGGTCCCGCGCTGGATGAACTGCTGATCAAAGCATCCCGCCACGACAACCACCGGGCAACGATTTAGAAATTATTGGCGGCCTTTGGGCGGATGTCGGGCTATGGGTTGGGGAGGCCTGCGCCTATCCCAGTCCCCAGGGACAACTCCGGCCCCGGAGAACAAATTCTGGTTGAGCCTTTGAGCAAAAGAGAAATCGAGGTGCTGGGATTAATCGCCCAGGGGTATTCGAATGATGAAATCGGCAAAAAATTATACATTGCGTACAGCACAGTAAAACGGCACATCAATAACATTTTTGGGAAGCTGGGGGTGAAAAGCCGTACCCAGGCAGTCCAGACCGGCAGAAACATCGGTTTGTTAAGCTAATCCAAGAAGTAGTAAGTATAAAGGTGCAGCAAGCGAATATTTGCTTGCTGCACCTTTATATGATATAGAACCCTGCCACCTACTCACCCTCTTAATGGACCTTGGGGTTGACGACAATCTGCCTCTGGTTGGATATGATGGTGGCATCAAGGATACAACAGGAGTTGCATATGCATTATCCAGAAAAAATTCCTGAGACGAAATATGTTATCCGGGTTAAGGGAATCTTGAGTGGGCCGGATTGGTCCAGTTGGTTCGGGGAAATGACCGTTGAGCAAGACAAAGAACGGGGTGAAACCGTCATCCAGGGAATGGTCATAGATCCAGCAGATTTATACGGGCTGATCTCACGGCTGCGCAACCTGGGATTGACGTTGATATCCGTCGAGCCCATAGACGAGAACCAGGTATAAAAGCCGGTCAATGCCGTTACAGCCTGGCTGCAGGCTCATTTGTAAGATTGTTTTTTGGGGTCTTTATTCAGGGAAATTTAACTTCCTTCGTGCACTCTCGGTAAATAAATAATTTATACGTGGTTGGGTTGAACGGGGCCATCAAAGCGGCTTATTATCCAAGACACAGCGAGACCCAACCGCAGGAAAGATTGTTGGGTTTCGAGGCACAAACCGGTCAGCCCATACACAGGTATAACTGCCTCTCAACCCAACCTACAAGAACCGGATAACTCTTACCGTTTACGAGAGCAGCACTGAGCGTTCTCGGCAAATAATGGCTTTCTGCGCAGGTTGGGTTGAACGGGGCCATCAAAGCAGCTTATTATCCAAGACGCAGCGAGACCCAACCGCAGAAAGATTGTTGGGTTTCGAGGCACAAACCGGTCGGCCTATACACAGGTATAACTGCCTCTCAACCCAACCTACAAGAACCGGATACAGGTCGAGCCGTGGTTTCGGATGATCATACGACGGTTACCTTTACCCCAGCCCAGCCCTTCACCCCGGGGAGAACGTCGCTGTAGCGGTTACCCCAACCTGGATAGACTGCAGCCTACCGCCATTTTTGTTCTCGTTTTCGGTGGAAATGAACCCTATCCAGTCGAATCCAGCGGATACTCTAGCCAGCGTTTTGCCCCCGCAGCCGAGAAGGAAGACTGAATTTCGCTACCTGAATATGCCTCGAAACTGACTTTGACATATTCTTGACACTCAGGCTATTGACTCCGGCGAGCTTTTTGCATACAATACAATCAATGATACAAAGATACAATTTTACTTTGATACACGAAGGAGGGGTATGGTTTGAACCAAATTATCGGCAAAATCACGCTGGACTTTCGCTCTGACGTACCGCTCTACTTACAAATCGCCCATCAGGTGGAGCAGCTGGTAGCCAAAGGAGAATTGAAATTGGGCGACCAAATCCCTACCGTGCGCGAGCTGGCGACGGAACTGCGCATCAATTTCAACACCGTAGCCCGGGCCTATCACGTACTGGATGAGACGCGCCTGATCTCTACCCAACGCGGGCGCGGCACCTATATCTGGGAGGAACCAACCGAAGAAACGATGAAACAGCTGCAGAAGAAAAGTCTGGAAGAACTGTCCAGCAATTATATCAATGAAGTCATCCAGTTAGGCTACACCCTGGATGACGCAGTCGAGGAATTAAATCGAATTTACAAAACCGGCTCTCCAGAACCGGATGAAGACCAAACAGAGAAATGATTATGAGGAAAAGAATGAACTACCTAAAACCGGCTACATCTAAAGACGATGACCAGGACCGGACGCAATCCAAGGGTCGCCAGGAAAAAGCGCCGGATAATACCCACATCAGCGCCGTTGCAGGATTGACCAGCACCCTGCTGTTTCTGGCGGCCTTCGTTGGGGCGATCGTATTGAGCGAAGGCAGCGCCAGCGACATTACAATTGGAATCTGGGTGACCGGTTTTTCCATCCTGGCGATATACTTTTTATTCGCCATCAAAGTCGCGCAGCAGTGGGAAAAAGCTGTGATGCTGCGGTTGGGTAAATTTCACGGTCTGCGCGGCCCAGGCATCTTCTGGATGATCCCAATCCTGGATTCGACCACAATGTGGATCGACCACCGGGTAATGGTCACCCCGTTCAATGCCGAAAAGACCCTCACCAAAGACACTGTACCGGTGGATGTGGACGCAGTTTTATTCTGGGTGATCTGGGATGCGCAAAAAGCCGCCCTGGAAGTGCAAGATTACCGCACCTCCATCGCGTGGGCCGCCCAAACCGCCCTGCGCGAAGTGATCGGCCAGATGACCCTGGCGGATATCCTGGTCGGTCGCGCTAAAATGGATGCCGAACTGCAAAAGATCATCGACGAACGCACCACCCCCTGGGGCATCTCGGTTCAATCGGTCGAAATCCGGGATGTGATTATCCCGCAGGGGCTGGAAGACGCCATGTCGCAGCAGGCCCAGGCCGAACGCGAGCGCCAATCGCGGGTGATCCTGGGCGAGGCCGAGATGCAGGTCGCCGGGAGCTTCGCCGAAGCGTCGAAAGCCTATGTGAGCAACCCAACGGCATTACACCTGCGGGCGATGAACATGCTCTTCGAAGGCCTGAAAGAAAAAGGCGCCCTGGTGATCGTACCCAGCAGCGCGGTAGACACCATGAACCTGGGCGGGTTGAGCGGGATGGTATCGCTGGCCCAGCAAAACCTTCCCAAGAACGAAGCGCCATAAACACCAAACGTTTCACGTGAAACAACTCAAACTCCGGGACGGAGCGAAGAACCCCCGTTCCGGAGTTTCACGTGAAACATCAAAATCAAGCGGAGAATAAAATGAAACCGATCATCGAGGTCAAGCGGCTTATCCACCGCTATGGGGAGCGAACCGCGATCAACGATCTAAGCTTTTCCATTCAGGCAGGAGAAGTCCTGGGACTGCTGGGACCAAACGGGGCCGGGAAAACCACAACGGTGCGCCTCCTGAACGGGCTGTTGACCCCGGCAAGTGGAGAGATGCGCGTACTGGGGTTCGACCCGCGCACAAACGGGCAAGAGATCCGGCGCCTGACCGGGGTGCTGACCGAAACACCGGCGCTTTACGAACGGTTGTCCGCCCGACAGAACCTGGAATTCTTCGGAACGCTGGCGGGAATGAGCCGGGACGAGATTCGGGAGCGCAGCGATGAACTGCTTCAGTTCTTCGAACTGACGGAGCGGGCGAACGACCGCGTGGGCGGTTACAGTAAGGGGATGAAGCAGCGCATGGCGCTGGCACGGGCCCTGCTGCACCGACCTGAGGTAATTTTCCTGGATGAGCCTACATCGGGCCTGGACCCCGAAGCGGCGCGCCAGGTGCACGAGCTGATCCATTCGGTTTTACAAAAAGAAGGCCGGACGGTGCTGCTGGCAACCCACCGCCTGGAAGAAGCCGAACGCCTTTGCGACCGGGTGGCAATTCTCAACCAGGGCAAACTTCTGGCGCTGGGCACCCTGGCGGAGCTGCGCCAACAGGCGGCACCCGGCATCTGGGTGGAGATCGCGTTCTGGCAAGCTGCGCCGTTGGGATTAGCCCAGGAACTGGGCTCTCTGGAGGGGATGCTGGCGTTGGATAGTTCCACTCCTATCTGGCGCGTGCAAATGGATCGCGAAGCGCATATCCCTGGAATGGTAGCGCAGCTGGTCAAGCACGGGGCGGAAATTTTGGCCGTACGGCCGCAGAAATTATCCCTGGAAGATATCTATTTTCGCGTACAGAAGCAGAATGGAGGCCAGCATGAAGGCTAAAATCCTGGCAGCAATCGTCAAGAAAGACCTGCTGGAAGTAAAACAGAACACCTCGGTGATGCTGTCCATCATAATCGTGCCCCTGATTTTCCTGGTGATCATGCCCTTGGCTTTAATGATCGCCTTCGGCAGCATCGGACAAAATCCGGCTGAGATCCAAAAGCAGCTAAGCGAACTGGGGCCAATGCTGCAAAATATGCCGCCCAGTATGAGCCAGTATCTGGCGCCGTGGAATGATTACCAGAAGATGTTTGTTCTGGTCCTGGGTTTACTGCTGGCCCCGATGTTCCTGATCTTGCCTTTGATGACCGCTTCGGCGATCGCCTCCGAATCATTTGCCGGGGAACGCGAACGCAAGACGATGGAGGCCCTGTTGTACACGGCAGCCAGCGACGCGGAGTTGTTCATGGGGAAAGCATTGGCGGCGTTTTTACCAGCGCTGGCGATCACCTGGTTGAGCTTTGCCGGGTACACGGTCGTGTTGAATGCCGCCGGGTGGACGATCTTCGGGCAAATCTGGTTCCCGCTTTCGATGTGGTGGCCGCTGATTTTTTGGGTCAGCCCGGCGATGGCTGCCCTGGCTATAGGACTGACAGTGCTGATCTCGGTCAAAACGCATTCCTTTATGGGCGCATACCAGACAAGCGCATCGGTGGTACTGCTGGTGGTGGGTTTGATGGCAGGTCAGATAAGCGGGGTGCTGTATTTGAGCGTGGGCATAGGCTGGATCCTGGGGGTCGTGCTGTGGATTGCGGCAGGAGGGCTGACCTGGTTTGCTGTGCGAACCTTCAACCGGCCCAAACTGCTGTTGTAATTCATTTTCGAAATGGGAAGGAAATCAGGGCATAACAGGCGCGCGGCGCCTGTTATACCCTGATACTTTTTCAGTGCAAACGAGGGTACAATAAAAGCATTCCCGCGATGAAAGCGAGACCCAAATGGCTATTCTCACGATCAGTTTTGTAATATCAGTACTCGTTCAACTGGTACTGCCAATTGCGCTGGGTGTTCTGATCATCCGGCACTACCATACCCATTGGCGCCTGATGGCGGTCGGCATTCTGGCATACCTGGTGTTTCAGGTGGTCGAACTGCCATTGTTCCAGACAATCGGCGCGACAGAATTTTACACCACCCAAATTGCCGTTCTACCACCCGTGACGGGTGCGATTATCGTGGGTTTTGTGTCGGCGCTTATCGAATTGGGTATCCGCACGGGTAGTTTTTGGTTCGTTCGCAATTCGGTGCGGACCTGGGGCGGCGGATTGACCGTGACCGTGGGGCATGCGGGAATTGAAAGCGCATTAATCGGGGTCCAATTTCTCATTAATCTGGTCTTCGCGATTATTCTTTCTTCCGGCACGCAGGGGATGAATCTCACTCCAGAAGAAAGTGCAAACCTGCAAAACCAGATCAGCGCATTCTGGCAGCTGCCCTGGTATCTACCATTGGCTGCCAGTTTGCAGCGCCTGGCTGTGCTGATGATGCAGTTCGCATTAGGAATCATGGTCTGGCTGGCAGTCTCACGCCGAATCTGGGTCATGCTGGGGGCGGCGATTGCCTGGCAGACCGCGATGAATGCATTAACCGTGATCCTCTCGGCAAGTATTCCAGATCTTGGTAATACCGCCATCTACATTTTGATTGGGGTCGTGAATGGGGCAGTCTTGTATCTGCTGTATAAGAGGTCCGGCGCGGCGGATGAGGAGATTCCGGTCCCAGTAAAGGCCGAAAGCAATAAGAAACCGGCAAACAAAAAATAGAACATATTTTCTATTATTGCAGGCCGATTTCCCGTCCTTATTTTGGTTAATGCAGAAGTTCTAAATGGTGTTCTCGGTTAATAAATGATTTATGCGCAGGTTGGGTTAAGCGGGTCTATCAAGGCAGCTTATTGTTCAATACATAGCGAAACCCAACCACAGGAAAGATTGTTGGGTTTCGCGGCACAAACCGGTCAGCCCGTGCACAGGAATAACTGCCGCTCAACCCAACCTACAAGAACCGGATAACTCTTTTTATTTGCGAGAGAACCACTAAAGTCGATCCAAACTCTAGCCGCTGCTTTATGAGCAGGCCGCAATCATTGCACGGCCCCCTTTCGACAGTGTATGGCATCCTAATATAAATGCCATGAAAAATGCCCGGTCTTTTCAGATATGACGAGATTTATTGCGTGAGAAAGATTAACAGATTCAGCGCCAATCAAAATTTTGATTCGGGTTCTTAGTTTTTCTCCAGAAAAGCAACCGCCAGGCTCTTTTCGTCGCTCATGATGATTTGCAAATGGTGATCTTTGCGGAATTCAGATACCTGGATTACACGCAAGACATTTTTAATCGCAGGGTCAACCTCACAGAAATCGTCGATCTTGTTCGGGGTTTCGGTAAAAAATTTCTTTTGAAAGATGGTATGGGGATCACCCAAGACAATCGCCAGGGGATAAATCTGGGCTTCAAGCAGATCCTGGAAGAAATGGGTACCCAAAGAAGGTTCGGGCGCAAGACCAATACCGGCCCCGGAAAGCTCGACCAGGGCCCGGGTATTGTAGATGTCCCCATAATCCACCGGCACGCCCAAATCCGTATTAGAACTCCCCCATCGCCCCGGACCGATACACACAAAAAGCTTACCCTCCAAGGCATTGTTCAGACGGGAAATTGAATACTTTAATTCCCGGCGGGCGCGCTCTGTAGGTAAAGCGAAATAATCTTCAGGGACAATATAGACCACATAATCCAGGCGTTCAATATGTCCCTGAGGGACGACGAAACGCGTGGAAAAAATGATGTTCTCTTTGGGTAAATCTACCGGAATGGCTACCTGCTCAGTGGCGACGAGAAGGCTCTGCGGGCGGCACTGGAGGAGATCGATGATCAATTGGGGTTTGCCCGATTCCGGATCTTCAAGACGCAAAGTAAACTCCAGATCGACCGGGCTTTTATAGGTTTCCTCAAGGACATGGAGCATCTCGCGCATACGCTCTGCAAACGGGGTACGCCGCAAGAGCTCATCCATGGTTAATACCACCTGGTTCGGATTGGCCTGGAGGATGCTGCTGCGCAGAGGCACAAAATACCCGTCCTCATCGATCTGAACCAGGTAGCGCAGGGGCGGGTAGCGAGAAGCAATCACCTCGCTAACCGGGAGGGTCTTGAACTGATTGGCCTCAAGATCGATCAGGTCCACATACTGCTGGGAGTAGCGCCGGATGGATTTGGGGTCGTTCGAAGGGCGCAGCATGGGGTGACTGAGGGCGACCAGGCGCGGGTAATCATTCGCCACCCGGTCCACGGCGCGCGTGCCCAGGCCCCAAACCAGGCGCAAAAAGCCATCTTCACGGCGAATCTGGGGCGCCCAGCGGTATAGATTGCGGCTGAAGGCTACCCCGGCAGCGTGCGGGAGATAGTATTTGCCAAACGTCTCACCCTGGACCTCCTGGATGAGAATAGCCATGCGTTCATCATAATCGAGCAGGCCCTTGCTGCGCCGGTAGAGCAGCGCGGTTGGATTGAGGGTAGACGCGAACACGCGGGCAACCGCCTGCGATAAACTGAGCAAATTCTCTTCATATGTGCCCTGTACAGGGACAAAGACGCTTTCATATTTACCGGCAAATGAAGTGCCAAAATTATCTTCGAGCAGGCTGGAGGACCGGACGATAACCGGGTTGTGATTGGTCTGGTCGAGTACGGATGCAAGCTGCTCGAGGATATCGGGCGGAAATTCGCCCGCCAGGAAGTCGGCCAGAATTTCGGGATATTCGGCCCACATTTGCTCTTCCACCTTATATTTTTGATCGTTCCAGTGGACGAGGTTATTAATGGACATGAAGGTGTAAATCTCATCCGAACCGATGAAAAATGACTGGGGCGTATGCAATGCGCTGCGCAGTTCCTGGCTGGCTTTCTCTTTAAGGACGCGGGCCGCCAGGAGCATACCCGCGGCTTTACCGCCAATACGGCCTGAGCCAATTTTTCGCCGACGGATTTCAGACAGGTCGGAAAGCGTGAACCATTCCTTGGCGATATTGATGTAACGCAGCTGATCGCTGATCAGGTTGCGGATCAGGACCACCTTCGACTCTTTGAGGCGCGGTTCATATTTGGCACGCTGCTCTGGCGGGAGACGCTCGATGGTCATGGCCTGTTCAAAGATCATCTCGGGTGGGGCAAGCTCCGGGTTCAAGGAAAGCATCAGGCGCTGCACGCTCATACCGCGCTCACCAAGAACCTCAATGGCAATCTTTTCAAAAAGCTCAAAGGGGAGGTGCTGGCTAAAAAGCAGGTCGGTCAATTGATCACGTATGCGCGACATGCGCAGATCCCAAATCTCGGACGGTTCCTGCCCGTACGGGTCACGCAAGCCCTCCTGTTCCTGAGATCTAATAGCCATCTCGCGGGTGCGGGCTTCAAATGCCGTCGGCGTGATGATATCGCGCAGAAAGAGTTCACGGCGCATCACGGCCCGCATGCGCGCGGAAAGGATGGGATATTGAGCCAGAGCCAGGGTCAGGCTGAGCAAACGATCAGAGGAAGAGGGGGCAAATGTCATGGTTAAATATAAATCCCTGTCAAAGCCAATGCAATGACAGGGATTTCATTGTGCTCACCCTAAATGCATGGGCATAATCACATGCAAATAGCTGTCATCACTTACCGGACGGATCAGGCCCGGGGTGTTGTTGGCATTCGACTCGAGCGAGACATTGGGGGTTTTGATTACACTCAGCACTTCGCGCAGGAAACGAACGTTGAAGGCGATGATCATGCCGGGACCGTCAATGGTAGCATCCATAACCACCTCGGCATTGCCCGCTTGTTCGGAGTTAGCCGAGATCTCAAGCTGACCAGGGCCATCGGAATGCGGAGTAATGGTCATGCGCACCACATTATTCCCCTCGCGGGCGATAATTTCGGCCTGCTCGCACGCCTTATGAAAAGCGGCGGTCGAGAGAATGGTGTGCGTCTTGAACGAGCGGGGAATGATGGCCTTATACGGCGGAAAGTTGCCCTCGATCAACTGCGAGGCCAACTCGGCGTTCTTAAGATGGAAGATCACCTGCCCACGGCCTTCCGGGATGACCATGGTGACGGCATCTTCGCTGTCGGAGGCGATTCGAGCCAGCTCGCTGAGCGCACGAGCGGGAATGATGACCTCAATCGGGGGAATCGGCGCAGAAAGGGCCGCGGTCTTAACCGAGATGCGGAAGCCATCCGTGGCAGCCAGGGTGAGTTCCGAGGCAGCCACGCTCAACAAGACCCCCTGGAGCGCCGGGCGGGCTTCATCCGAGGAGGCTGAAAAGGCCACCTGCTGGATCATCTCTTTGAAATCGGCCACATTCAAAGCCACACCTTGTGAAAGATCGGGCACCGGCATGGGGGGAAATTCCTGGGCATCAATGCCTTTAATGTCGGTGGTAGACCCACCGCAGCGAACATTAAGCGAGTTGTTGCGCGTGTTGAGGTTTAAGATAACCTGTTCATTGGGGAGTTTGTTAATCAGATCGGAAAACGTACGGGCAGGAACTGTGACGGCGCCTTCCTCCGAGATCTGCGCCCCGATCCAACAGGTAATGCCGAGTTCCAGATTGGTAGCCGATAGGCGCAGGCGACCCTCATCGGTGGCGACCAGGACATTGGCCAGCACCGGTAAAGTGCTGCGGGGAGAAACGGCGCGGGCCACCATACCCAGCCCATGCGCGAGTTGTTGTTGTGAGACCGTCGCTTTCATGCCCTCTCCTGCGAACCATGATAGGTAGCTGCCCGAAGCGGGAGAAAAGGGGTTTTCTATATCGATAAACAAATGCAAACAACCCCATTTCAACCATTTTGAGACAAATTCTTCTTATTTTTAATGAGTATACATTGAGAGAGCAAAAAATGCCAGAGAAATTACACCAAGGCTCAGATTTTCATTTTACAGACATCACGGGAGGCAGGTTCCAGACCCAGATTTAAGGATAAAGCACAGCGTAATACCGTTTCATATGGTGAAAACCAGTCAGACTATTAAATTTTGGCAATTTCCCTGTAAGGTAATTGTAAAGTATTTATTACCAAATACGCCGTATAATAGATGCAAGTCAAAGAATGACATATTTGAACAAGGAAGGAGGTGAAGTACATGTTATTCGCACCGAAAGAAAAAGGCCAAGGTTTAGTTGAATACGCACTGATTCTGGTTTTGGTTGCTGTTGTTGTCATCGTTATTTTAGCCCTGCTTGGCCCGGCCATTGGCAAGATTTTCAGCAACGTTGTCACCACCATCTAGCATCATTTTATTGATAGAGCAATTTTTACCGGTTTTTCTTTAGAGTATCAGATACATTAAATTTTTTTCTTCTATTTTTTTACGTTGGAGGCATTATCATGTTGTTCGCACCGAAAGAAAAAGGCCAAGGCCTGGTTGAATACGCACTGATCCTGGTATTAGTTGCGGTAGTCGTGATCGTTATTCTGGCCCTTCTCGGACCAGCCATCGGCAAAATTTTCAGCAACGTCGTAACGGCGATCTAATCAATCACATACTCACCCAGTAAACCAAAAGTAAGCCCCCCCGATTGCAGCTAATCGGGGGGATTTTCTTTTAAGACTGCAATCAGGCAGTTTATGAAAATAGTTCAGTGGGCTGCATGCTGCGAGCGGAGAGCAAGAAGCGACTTTATGCGATCAGGGGGCAAATCTAGCCATCACCTGCCGCTTTTTGGGGAACGAACCAAAACGACGGGTCGAAATGGGATTAAAAATTGGACATGAATGCGGAAAAGAAAATCAGGGCCAGGATGAGGGCAAAAAGCCCACCCAGGATGTAGCCAGCGATCACCCAGGGATTAGCCGGGGCCGCCGGACGGAATGACTGGCCTTCGGCCATCTGGCGCAGGAGAACCGCGGTATCCTGGGCCAATTCGCGCGGCGTGCGCACCGGTTGACCGGCCCATTCCCAGCCAGCGGTGGGCAAAGGCACCAGGACGCGCCGGCCCGGATACCCATCCAACCAGACGCGCAGCTGGGGAGATGGTGCCAGCGCCAGGGAGGCCGGCAGAACCAAGGCCTGGGGAGAACTTTCCTGCATATCAGCCAGTCCCTGCGAGAGGAAGCAAACGGTGACAGGCAAACCAGGCGCCTGGCGCTTCAACGCTTCATTTAAAGTGGCATAAAATGGATCATCGTCAGGCTGGAGGATGAGGATCGTGAAGGATGCCTGGCGCTGTGCAAGGGTGCGCAGGGCCAGGCGGCCATCGGCGCGCAATACCGCCTGATGGTAAGCCAGCCAAACAGCAAGCAGAGCCAGAGAACGGATCTGCAGCCAGGATTCAAGGGTGAGATCGATGCCGGGGTTGCCAAGCAGGGCATTGATCAGGCGATAAAAAAGCACCCCGGCACTGGCCATCAGCCCAACGACCGTCAAAAAGACTGCCAGGTAGAGATAACTTTTACGCAGCACGGACCGGCGGGCATGGTCGCCGGTGCCATCCGCACGCCGGGCTTCGGCCTGCATGACCGGCCAGTTTGAAAGCCAGTAAGCTGCGCCCACCAATAGCCAGGCAATGCCCCCGGCTAAAACCATGCGCGGGCCATTGTCCCAGACAGAAGCAACCACAAGGAATTCGACGACCTGGCCCGACACCTGCCAGACCCCGGCAAAAACTGCTGCATTGCCAGCCAGCGCCAGCGGATAATGGTAAAGGCGACGTAAACCGTCCCGGCGCAGCTCATCGGGCTCGCGTGCCCATTCCAGGCGGACCTGGCGGCTGTAATAAGCCCACAGCACAGCGAAAACGACCGCCAGGGAGAGCGGCTGGCTGATATTGCCGAGAAAATCGAGCGGCTTCAGAGGCTCACCGAGAAAGACCCGGACCAGACTCTGCCCAACGGATTGGGCGGCGAATAAAACCACCAGGGCTGCAACCAGGGCCAGCATGTAAAGCACCACCCAGCGCAGGGTGGATGGGCGCTCGGTGGGAAGATCGCGGGTGCGCTCGATCCATTCCCACCAAAAAACCCACAAAGGCGCACCAACGGCGGTTAAGGCCAGACCGCTGACCAACTGGCTCAACCCAGCCGGCTGACCGAAGGCAGTGGATGTAACTGGATCCAACAAGTATTGGAGGATCTGAATGACACCCGGGACTGCCAGGCCCAACCCGTACAGCATCCAGATATAACGCGACAGGCGACGGACCTCAACAAAGGCCTCTGGCGAGGTAACGATCGCCCAATCGGCGCGCAGCAGACGCTCGAAAATGACCCACACGGCGACGTTGATGGCAACCGCAATCAAACGATCGGTTGGGGTGGCGGTTTGGCCGCCAGATGGCAGCCCTAAAAGGGCCTGAAGCAGTTCCTGGAGCAGATGGTATAGATCCAATACCACCGGGGAAAGCAGCGCCAGGCGGGCCGAATAATGAAAAAGAGCGCGCAGACGGGAATTTCGTTCCTCCTCGTCACGCCGTGCTTCACGTTGGGCGATCCAGCCGTGCAGGAGGAAGAAAGGCAGCCCCACCAGGACCAAAGAAAGACCACTGGCCAGCAAATTGGTGGCGGCCGCCGGTGCAGCAGAAAGGCTGTTTTGAAGGAGGTTGATCAAACCCCAAACGACCAGTTCGAGACTGATGAGGGTGACCAGGTAAACATACAGGCGGCGGACAGTACGCATCGTGGGTTAGGGTGGGGAAATGGGTTTGGCGCGGGGACCGGGGGCGGACCAGGCGTAACTCCAGAACGGATAGGGAGCCTGAACCAACTTCCATTGGCCATTCTCACGGATCAACTGGGCCTGTTGGGAATCACGGGATACTGAATTGAACAGTGAACCGCTGGTATGCAGCACGGTGACTGAAATGGAGGCTGAATCATCCGCTAACAAACGTACTTCACCGATTTGCAATCCCGTGTTGGAGATTTGGCCCCTGGTTTCTACCAGAAAAAACTGCCGGAACTGCTCAAAATCAGGCAGACCGGGGGATTGGTTAGGATCGGTGGTTCCAGGAGGGCCGGCAACATAACGAAACGCGCGCTGGTAATCATCCTTAGACAGGGCGACCAAATAATTCTGCAGGACACCCTGCGGCGTATCTTCCGGGCCATAAACAGGCTCGCCCCGGCGGACGAAGAATAAGACCAGGGAAAACAGCACCAGGACACCGATTCCCGCGAGAATTGAAAGTAAGAAGCGATCCTGGCGGATGGTCACTGTTTTACCAGACGGTAACGCGTCGAACGAGAAGAGGGCCGCGGCGACCCAGGGCGAGCAGCGATCACCAGAAAGGGGCCGATGACCGGCACGAGCACAGCCAGGAGGCCCCAACCGAGGAAGGCCAGCGAAGAAATCGGCCGCCGGCGAAGGTAAAAAATGGCCAGGAGAGCGCTTCCCACAATATCGAGCAGGAGTAAAGCCCGCATTAAATCGGCTGCATTCATAGAAAATTTGCCCTCGAAAAAATGATCTATTTTATTGTAACGAGTTTACCGGCAAAAGACAAGCACAATTTATGAATTGGGGATAATTTCGCCAGATTTGCTGGTGAAATTATCCCCGACAGTCATTTGTGCAGGCCTGTATTAAATTAATTGCCCCCTGCTGAAATCAGCGGGGGGCAACAGAAGGAGGAGAAAGAAGATGTTTATTTTATGCGGTCGGTTGAGTACCCAGGGTAACTTTCACCTGCTGTTCCTGACCGTTGCGCAGAATGGTGAGGGTCACTACCTGTCCAGGCTGAGTGTTATTGAAGAGGTAGGAGACGAGGTCCTCGAAATGAGTGATCTTCTGACCATCGATGCCGGTGATGATGTCGCCACCCACCGGGTTGCCATTCGCATCCGTGGAACTGGCCACCAATTTGGCATTGGCTGCAGGGCCATTCGGAACTACGGTTGCCACCAGCACACCCTGCTGACCTTCCTTGAGACCGAGCAAACTTACCAGATTAGGGGTAACGGTCGTGCCGGAGATGCCAAGCCAGGAGTGGGCATAAGAACCCTTCGAAATCAACTGAGGAACAACCTTCGAGACAATATCAGATGGGATGGCGAAACCGACGCCAGAGTTGCTGCCCGAGGCCGATTCGATCTGGGAAGGAACACCAATCAAATTGCCGTTCATATCCAGAAGCACGCCGCCCGAGTTGCCAGGATTAATCGCCGCATCCGTTTGAATAACATCCGGAATGGAGAAGTTCGGTGTGGGCGCGGTCTGGCTGTTCTGATTGTTATTGCCAGCTCCGACCGAGATCGAGCGGGAAATGGCACTGACGATGCCTGTGGTCATGGAGCCAGCCAGGCCATAGGGGTTACCGATGGCGACGGTCAGCTGACCGACTGCTACATCGGCAGAATTCGCAACTTTGACCGGAGTGAGTTCTGAAGCAGCAACGTTGACCTGAATTACGGCCAAATCACTATTCGGATCGGTGCCCACCAATTTCGCAGGGGCAGTTGTCCCATCGGCAAAGGTCACGGTGATCAGATCGGCGCCGTCAATGACATGGTTGTTCGTCACGATGTGACCGCTGGTATCCCACACGAAGCCTGAGCCTTCAGCTACGGGTACCGGCTGGCTTTGAGCGGTCTGCCCGCCCTGGGCGAAGCCAAGCGGCTGTTTTGCGCTGATCTGGATGTTGACGACGGAAGGATTAACCTGTTTATAGATATCTTCATAAGTGCTTTGAAGTGCCTGAACTCCATTCCCACCCGTGACCAGAATAGGTTGAACCGTAGCTTGCGCTGCTGCCTGGGTTGGACTACCGGTGGTGGTCGGCGCCGCCATAGCAAGATTAAACCCGGCGCAAGCACTCAGCAATATACTGCCGAGGATGATCATTACGGGGAGAAACTTCCATTTTTTTAATATTTTCATTTTATTACCTCCTGTAAGCCTTTTTTACCTGGCGAACTTATTTTTGTTTATAGTATTATTTTAACAATTCAAGATGACGGAGAGATGAAACCCCGCATGTCATGTAACGTTCATTTGCCTGTGTTAAAATGAAAAAGTGATGAGAGGTTGAAATGAGAATCTTGATTGTTGAAGATAATCGCAGTTTGAACAAATCACTGGTCAGAAGCCTGGAAGAAGATGGCCATGCCGTAGATGCGGCTTTTGATGGCGATGAAGGTGAATATCTGGCGGAAATAACCGATTACGATACGATCATCCTGGATATCATGCTCCCGAAGAAAAACGGGATTGATGTATGCCGTGATCTGCGGGGTAAAGGGGTGCGCACGCCCATCTTGATGTTGACCGCGCGGGATACAATTGAAGACCGGGTCATCGGGCTGGACAGCGGTGCCGATGATTACCTGGTAAAGCCGTTTGCTCTGGCAGAACTGAGAGCACGCCTACGGGCCCTTCTGCGGCGCGACCTGCCAGATAAGAGTGGGGGGCTGCAGGTCGGTGACCTGGTGTTAGACCCGGCAACCCACAAAGTCGAACGAGACGGAAAACCAATCGCGTTAACCAGCAAGGAATTTGCCCTGTTGGAATATTTTATGCGCAATCCAGAACGGTTAATCACGCGTGAAATGGCGGAGGAACATGTGTGGGATTACGATTACGAAGGGGTATCCAACGTGATCGACGTTTATATCCGCCGCTTGCGGCGCAAAGTGGATGACCCATATCCAATAAAGCTGCTCGAAACCGTGCGCGGCGCAGGCTACCGCATGATCAAACCACTGGAAAGTGAAATTAAGTGAATGGTTTCAAAAGATTCATTAAGGGTATTCGCTTCCGATTGATGTTGTGGTTTACCTTCATCCTGGCATTGGTCCTGATTATTTTCAGCGGCTTTGTTTACAGCCGCCAATCGCAGGACTTGCAAGATGCCAATCTCAACCGCCTGGCGCTTAAGGTGCGCCAATTAGAAAATCTCTTTCAGTTTGAAGGCCTGCAATCGATGCAGGATGTGCGCCAATTGATGCCCATGCTGGTATCTGGCGGTGTGGCCCTGGTGCAGGAGGATGAAGTGCTGGTTGTGTCTGACCCAACCACCCAGTGGCACGCCCAGATTGGTCCGGTGGGCGAATCGGACGTGCAGCATCTGGTAACAACAGCCCAACAAATGGTAAAAAATGACCAGACCCTAATTCAGAATTTCGACCTTACAAGCACAGAAACAAAGAAAAACCTGCAATATGTCTTCCTGATTGTCCCGGTAGAAGCGCGTGGGCGATTGGTGGGCTACATGATGCTGGGGAGGCCATTTGACCCCACCGGGCAACTGCCGCGTTTAATTGCGACCCTGTCATTGGCTTCGCTGGCTATACTGGCGGGAGCGGCAGGGGTGGGGTATTGGCTGGCGGGCCGGGTATTACACCCGGTCAAAGTGATTACGCGTGCCGCCCGCCAGATCAGCGACACAGATTTAAACAAGCGGCTTAACTTGAATTCATCCGACGAATTGGGAGAACTGGCCGATACCTTTGATGATATGTTGGGCAGGCTGCAAGCCGCCTTCGAACGCCAGCGGCAATTCACCATGGATGCCTCGCATGAACTTCGCACGCCGCTGACGATCATCGGATTAGAAACGGGACGCATGCAGTCAGGCCAGCGGACACCCGAAGAATACGAGCAGGTACTGCACACAATTCAAAGCGAAAATGACCATATGACGCGCCTGGTCAACGACTTGCTGGTGCTGGCGCGGATGGAATCGGGGCAGACACGCCTGGAGCAAGAAGAAGTCGATTTAAGCGATGTGACCCTGGAGGTCCTGGAGCGGTTGGCGCCGCTGGCAGCCGCTAAAGGGATCTGCCTGGAAGCAGGCAACCTGCCAGAAGCCCCGGTGTTGGGCGACCGCAGCCATCTGGAGCAGATGGTGAGCAACCTGGTGAGCAACGCGATTAAATACGTGCCTGCCGAAAACGGGATCGTGAAGATTGAAAGCGGGATTAATGACCAGCAGGTCTGGGTGAGGGTCGAAGATAATGGACAGGGGATTGCCCCAGAGGACCGCCCACACATTTTCGAACGCTTTTACCGGGCAGATAAATCGCGCAGCCGGAGCGACTCTAAAGATGACCCGGGTGGCAGCGGGTTGGGTCTGGCAATTGTGCGCTGGATCGCACAGGCACACGGCGGAGATGCGAGCCTGGAAAGCGAACCGGGGCACGGGGCGATTTTTAAAGTGACGCTGCCCCGGCATGCGCCAGCTTAACCATTGTTATTTTAAGTACCATTATAACCGCTATATATAGCGGTTATAATTTTTTTAATCCTATATATACGGCAACGCCTGGTAGGTGCGTATAGCAGTTATAGCGGAACTAGATCCAACCGCGGAGTTCCATGGCACGGACAACCCGCGCGATAGAAACCATGTAAGCGGCATCCCGCATGACCACATCCTCTTGCTGGGCCATCTCGAGCACGCCATAGAAAGCATGGGTCATACGCGTATCTAACCGGTCCAGAACTTCTTCTTTGGTCCAATAGAAGTTCATATCATTCTGGACGCTTTCAAAATACGAAACGGTGACCCCGCCGGCATTACACAGGAAATCGGGCAGAAGGAAGATCCCCTTCTCCTTGATAATACCATCGGCATCCGGGGTGGTGGGCCCGTTCGCTCCCTCGGCAATCAACTTGACCCGGGGGTGAATGAGGCCGACCGTTTCAGCATTAATCTGGCCCTCGAGGGCGGCGGGGATGAGCACATCGGCCTCTTTAGAAATCCAGGCGTCGCCATCTTCGATGACATAACCGGCAGCGGTAGCTACGGCTTTATCAATGGAGCCGTACTGGTCGGTGATGGTCATCAAGAAGCGCGGATCGATGCCGCCCGGTTTGCTGACGGTATAAGGCATGCGGTCGTCGCGATCCCAGTACGAAACACAAGCCACATTGCCGCCCAACTGTTCGACAAAACCAATCGAAGCATATTGAGCCACATTGCCAAAACCCTGGAAAGCGGCGGTGCTCTTTTGAGGATCAAGCTTGAGGTGCTTCATAGCCTCACGGACCGCATAAATTACGCCATAACCGGTGGCCTCGGTGCGGCCCAATGATCCCCCTCCACCAACCGGTTTGCCGGTGATCATGCCGGGGGTATATTCTCCGTTGAGGAGGGAGTATTCATCCATCATCCAACCCATCATCTGGGGTGTGGTACCCACGTCCGGGGCAGGAACATCCTGGCGCGGGCCAAGGTTTTTATAGATCTGGCGAATCCAACCGCGGCATAGGCGCTCTTTTTCACCGACGGAGAGCGTGGCCGGATCAATGATCACGCCGCCTTTGCCACCGCCGAGGGGAATGTCGACCACAGCACACTTCCAGGTCATCCACATCGCCAGCGCACGCACGGTATCAACCGTCTCTGCCGGGTGAAAACGGATGCCGCCCTTATTGGGACCACGGGCATCATTATGCTGAACACGAAAACCGTCGAAGATGCGCATCGTACCATCATCCATACGAACAGGAATTCGAAAGTGGAATTCGCGCAACGGCCAGCGCAAGATCTCGCGTACCTGGGGATCGAGCTTGAGCAGTTCGGCGACATGATCAAACTGCCGTTGGGCCATTTCAAATGCATTGGTGGGACCTGCCATTGAATTCACTCCTTCATCGGCATGTGGGTTGAGGCCGCGAGACGGGTAAGCCCGGCCAGCGGGGTTGGGACAAAAAAATAAGCGGGCACACCGGAAGCGTGCCCGCTTATTGGTTGGAGAAATGTTCGATCTTGCATCAGCACTAGACTTCTCCACTCGCGTTTCTATGCTATTAGATTAATCCACTTCACAGTAAGAGTCAAGATGATAAAAATCGCCCTTGGGCATGATGCTTTACACAAGTTGTATGACAACCGGGTTTATGGTCAATCCGGGAGCTTCAGCTGGCGCTCCAACTCGGCGCGCAGCACCTGGGGATTGGCCTGTCCCCGGGCGGCTTTCATCACCTGGCCGAAGAACCAGTTGGCCAGGGTTTCTTTTCCGGCGCGGTAGCTGGCCATTTCCTGGGGGTTGGAATCGAGCACCTGGCGAACCAGACCGGCGATCAGCTGGGTATCGCTGATCTGGCCGAGTCCGCGAGCGGCGATGATGGACGGGGCAGATTGGCCGGTGGCGAGCATTTCGGATAGGATGGCTTTGGCAGTAGGCTGGTTGACCGCTCCCTTTGAGAGACTGCGCAGCAGCTCGACCAATGCAGGAGGCGAAACTTTAATCTGCTCGAAAGCGGCGTCATTCTGGTTGAGCCAACCAAACAATTCTCCAGTGATCCAATTGGCGATGGCAGAAGGGGCCACATCCGGCGCGGCCAGTACAGCCTGCTCAAAATAGGCGGCTACGGCCCGATCTTCAACCAGGACCAGCGCCGCAGCGGAGGAAATGCCGTACCGGGTATGGAAACGCAGCGCCATGGCGCGCGGTAGTTCCGGCAGCGAGGCGGCAATTTCATCCACCCAGGACTGGTCGACGACCAGGGGCGGAAGATCCGGCTCGGGGAAGTAGCGATAATCATGGGCTTCTTCTTTGCTGCGTTGGGAATATGTGCGGCCTTCGGCTTCGTTCCAGCCCAATGTTTCTTGTTCAACCCTGCCGCCGGCCTGGACCAGCTTGACCTGGCGATCGATTTCATAGGCCAGGGCCCGCTCCATAAATCGGAAGCTGTTGAGATTCTTGATCTCAGCCCGGGTGAACAGTTCATTGCTGCCCACGGGACGGACAGAGATATTAGCTTCGAAGCGGATGACACCCTTTTCCATATCGCCGGTATTCACCCCCAGCGCTACCAGGATGGCACGCAAACTGGTGGCATAAGCGCGAACCTCGTCCAGGGTGCGCATATCCGGCTCGGAGACGATTTCGAGCAAGGGGACGCCGGCCCGGTTGAGATCGACCAGCGAATATCCCTGCCCGGCAGCCGGATCCTCACAGTGGGTCAGCTTGCCGGTATCCTCTTCCAGGTGGGCACGGCGGATGCGGATGGTCTTTTCACCATTTGGGGTGGGAATGACCAAACGCCCGTTTTCAGCAAGCGGGTATTCGTACTGCGAAATCTGGTAACCCTTGGGTAGATCGGGATAGAAATAGTTTTTGCGGGCAAACAGGCTGGAGAGGTTGATCTGGCACTCCAGGGCCAGGCCAACGCGGATGGCATATTCCACCGCCTGGCGGTTCACCACGGGTAAAACCCCGGGCATGCCGCAGCAAACCGGGCAGACCGCGATGTTGGGCGCGGAGCGGGTAGAATCGACCACCGGGCAGGCACAAAACATCTTGGACTGTGTGGACAATTCCGCGTGGACTTCCAGGCCGATGACCGCTTCATAAGCCACAGGAGGCGTTTCTGAGTTCATAATAACCTTCACCACCTTTAATTTACGAATTTTACCATCAAACCTAAGGGGCCCGCCTTCCTAGCCTGACGGCTCATTGGGATTTCCTATGGAAGAGATTGTACCCACCACAGCAACTCCCAGAGAACCAGCCTAACAAAAAGTCTTCCGGCCTGCCTGGCAGAGCCAGGCAAACCGGAAGACCCGTGATCATCTCAGAGCGAGGCTCTGAGAACTACCGTACTTGATTATCCGGTTACGGTGTGCTATTTGGCAATTACCGGCATTCGGTAAGTGTAAAGCACACGGACCGTGGATTCGGCAACACTGAAATTACCATAAGCATCGCTCACCTTGACTTTGATGGTATACAGACCGGGGGTGCTCACGTCGGCGAACATCACCGTCTGTCCAGAGGTCTCATAAGAACCATTGTTATCCAGGTCCCAGGCAAAGGTCACATCCGAACCATTGGGATCGGAACCCGTGGCGGAAACCTGGACCGGAAATCCTTGTAAAGTGCTATAAGCGCCACCTGCATCCGCGTCAGGATTGACCACGTTGAGGCCAATCAGGACAGGATCGTGATCCGAGGACCGGTTTGGAACGGTTCCATCGTAAGGATCGGGTGGGTAACTGCCATAACCCTTATATTCCATGTTGTAGTCTATGAGCGAGGAACTCATCGGCATTGATGTGCCAAACGGAGATACCGCTGATGCTATTATCGACACTGGACGTCACCAGCATATGATCCAGATATCCAGCAGCGCCGTCGAACACGTAAGTGTAGCGATCCTCGGCCGGAACATTGAGCATTTCATTGACCAACCCTCCGTCGGTGAGGGTAATAATCGGGTCTTCACTGCCATAAGAATTGTAATCTCCCACGGCAACCACATCCGGATCCACGGGCAGCAGGGTGGTGTTAATGAAATTCAACAGTTCTGCGGCTTGAGCAACGCGTCTCTCGTTCCAGCAGCCCTGGCCCAGATCAACATCACCTGAAGAGGGGCAGCTGCCTTTGGACTTAAAGTGGTTGACTACCACGCTGAAGATCGCGTCATTCCCATTGACTGTGAAGGTTTGCGCCAGAGGTGGGCGATCAAAGATCGCGGCATCGCTCCAAACCGAATCGCCCAAGGGAGTGACCACGTCAGGCTTATAGATGATGCCAGCCTTAATGTAATCGGGACCATCGGGATCGCCATTCGGTTGAGGCAGGGTATCGATGACATAGTTATAGATGCCGGCGCCAGCCACAGCATTGAGACCATTTGGACCGTTAACCAGGTCGTCGATAGAAGTGGCGCCGTTGTTTTCAAGCTCGATCACACCGGTCACATCTGCGCCGAGGTTGATGATCGCCATGACAGTTTTGGCCTTCTGACGGGCAAATTCGGCCTCGGTATCAGCGCCACGCGGCGTATTCGCGCTGCCATCATAAGGGTACGTGCTGCGATATGGCGCCATATCCAGGGTGGTGAAGTAGTTGTACAGATTGAAACCAGCTACTTTGACATTCCCACCCGGGTCGGCCGGGGCGGAAGTACGCGGGTTGCTGCCGCGGGTGATGGTCGGCCAAACCGTGGGCTGCAGGCGGTACCAGGGCGAATAGGGGCCCGCGTAGGAGTTAGTCGCGCCTTGATCGAGGATGCCAGTCATGCCTTCGATAAGGTCCCCGGCGCGGGTCGGATCAAAGATATTATCGGTATAGGGATAGTCGCCGATGCTCAAGTAAGGGGTTACCGAGGGGTTCTGGATGTAGTTGTTATCATCCAGAACGAGCATGCGGGCATTATTTGCAGCGGTCAACTCGGCAAAGGTCCCGGGGAAATTGCCATCGGTAGGATTGTACAGGCGGCCATCCGGAGAAACGGTCATCTGTCCGTAGCGGCCCTGGAAGTAGTTCTGGTCAATGGTGAAGGTCTGCGGCAGATTGACCAGCATGTTCTCATACTTTTCCAGCAAATTGGTCGGGTCGCTGTCAGCCGGCAAGTTGACCGTCACCGGGGTGATGGTGGCGGCTATACCGCAAGGCACGACACCGCTTGCCACCGGGGTGAGTTGGGTGCCATTGTTGTAATCTGAAACGACACCACTGACCATTACCGGTGAGCCGATCGGGAGGGACACACCCTGCTGGTTGCTGCTGCTGGTATAAACGAACATCCCATCCGAAGTGAGCGAATTCCCATCGCCAGCATCCTGGATGTAGAAACCGTACTGGGTGCCTGGCTCGCCATTGAGGCTGCGGTCAGTAATGGTGCCCTTGATTGTGACATTACCGGTAACATCCGGGGTTAACCCCTCGCCCTGAACCACCCCAATATTTGTCTGGAGTGGATACGTTGGAGAAGGTGCGGGACAAACTTCAGGGTAAACGATTACCTGGACCACTGCGACATTGCTCTGCGGGAAGGGGTCGTTGTTGGTAAAAGTAATCTCCACATCATAGGTTCCGGCGAGAACCGTATCGGAGACGGCCAGAGTGGCAGTCAGAGATCCACCCAGAGTAGCGGCAGGAACAACATTCTGGAGTTCAATGCCAGCCATAGCCCCGCCGGTAATGGTGGCAGCCACTGCTGTACCATCGGGGTCCATGGCAGCCACAGGACTTGAGCCACCCACACCCTCGTAGACGTGCACGATGTCAGGGATGGTGATCTGGATGGGGGCATTGACGCTGAAGGTGATGCTGACCGGCAGATTGCTGTTCGCATCCTGTCCATCGATATTGAGATCACCATTGAACTGATACGTCCCGGCGGGATAATCGCCGGAGATGCGCAGAATTTCATCCACTGCTGCCGGATTCAATGCATGAAGAAGCCCATCGACGAGCATGTAGGTGGGCGCCGTGTCACTGACTTTGAGATAGAACATGGGCAGATTACCATTGATGATCTGCCACATGGTTGGCTCCCAGGTACCGGAAGCACTGGCAGTGACACCCTTACCCGCCCAGTAATCGTAGAAATTGGCCGGAACGCTGGTCACATCCAGGGTAAAAGGATGGTAGCCAGTTTCAAGTGAAGGATCAACGACAAAATCAGCCACATCAAGAAAATAGAAGGGGCGCCCGGCATCCAGAGCAACGGCAAAGCCGGTGTTCCAAGAACCACTTACCGGTATCCAGTCACTGGTTGGGTCGACGGCCTGCTGGAGGGTGAGGGTTGTGATGTCTGGCAGGGTAGAAAAGTTCATGCCGACGGTTATCGCGCTGGAACTGCCGATTTGATCCTCGATGACACCATCGAAAAAGTATGTGCCACGTGGATAATCACCGGGGACCTGCAGTAATTGATCCGTCGACGGATCCACAGCGTACTGCAGTCCATCGACGAGCATGTAGGTGGGGGCAGAGGCACTGACTTTGAGGTAGAACATGGGCAGATTACCATTGATGATCTGCCACATGGTTTCCTGCCAGGTGCCAACAAGGGCATTGTCATCAACCCCTTTGCCCGCCCAATAATCATAGAAGCCGTCCGGAACCTGGGTCTCATCCAGATAGAAGGGGAAGTAATCTTCTGACAGGGGGCGGTTGGTGGTCAGGCCGGCAACATCCAGGTAGTAAAACGGGACCGTTGAATTGAGGCTCACCTTGAAACCGGTGAACATATTGCCATTGACCGGGCTCCAGGCGACCTGATCGACCGACTGCTGCAGGCTGAGGGCAGTGATCTGAACTACAGGCAGCACTTCAAGGGCAATATCAGCCGAAGCACTGCGGGCCTGGGTGTCGCTGATGGTGGCTGGCAGAGACAGGCTGGCAGGTGTTGTGCCTGCGAGGACCGTCGCCAGGAAGGAGAAAGTATTGTCATCGGCGGTCACATCACCATTGGAGCCATCATCAAAGAACGATTGAGCAGCTGAACCACCGATGGCAGTCAGATCCGCGACCACAGCCAGACCAGTACTGGTTGGATTCGAGCCAGAGGTAACGGCGACGGTCAGGAGGGTATCGCCGCCAGGCAGGACAGAGGCAGGATCCGCCAGGCCAATTCCGCTGGGGTCATTTCCATTCAGGAATGTCTGGTCGGTATTAAATTCTCCAAAGGTAGCAGCAGACGGTCCACTCCAGGTGAATTCAGAATAGGTGTCACCGGTACCGATTAGCTGGAGGGATTGGCCAATTGGCTCAGATCCGGTTTCAGAGACCAGTATGTCGACACTGGTCATTCCATTGGCCGGGCCGTTAGTTGCTGCAAAGGCCCCTTCATAACTTAAAAATTGGATCACGGCATCAGTGTTATCCACCAGCGCTAGCCCATCGGGTGAGCCATTTTGTAGGCCAGGAGTGTCTACAAACACAACGCCAAATCCATTTCCTAAATCTGGGATGGAACCGCTCAACGCGGCGGTGCCATATGATGCGCCGCCATTGCCGTTATATAGCACGATGCTCCAATCAGTGAGGTCGGTCCCGGCTGGACCAGCAACTTCAACCGCCTCGCCTTCATCCGCGCCGGCATTATCATAGTGAATTTCGTTGATGAACACGGTTGGCGAAGCTGCCGTGACCGGCTGCACTTGATGCGGCAGCAGGCTGAGCATCAAGGCAAGGATTACCATAACGCATAAAAATTTGAAACGTTGCATTGCATTCTCCTTTTGAAATTGTGAACAGCGGCAGATGTTAATGATGATCAGGAAAATTATTATCCTTGGTGAATATTTGTTTATTTAAGGCCCTCCTACATTTATTTTAGGGGCTACTTTGCGAAAATGCAAGGTTATCTCACCTTAAACATTTTGTTTTAATTTATGAACTTTATGCAATTAAAAAACGGAACCACTCCAGGCTCTCCCAGGGAACGGCTGGCGGTAAAACCTGCGTCTTAACGCAGGTTGAATGCAGCATTGCACAGATTGCTAAACAGGCAAAGGGTGGGGATAATTTTCGCAACGAAATAGAACTTTAATTCTATTTCAGGCGGCCGCGGCCGGGCCGTTCCAACGGATACCTTCTTATCTGACTGCGCTTTAACTCCCGGATGGAGAGATGCGCTGCGGACCCCTGGACGGCCCGGCCAAGCAGCCGACCTCAGGGCTTCGTCTGGTTGCTGACAGCCCAAAGCACTAATTTATTTACCTGGTGGGTTTATATGAAGAAACACCTCGCAAACCGCACAAACCTTTTTGAAGAACTGCTCAATTTTCCCGTGTTTTGCGAAGTGGCCAGCGGGCTGCGGCTGCGAAGCTACCAGCAAGCGGCAGGAGAAGCCATTCTGGACGCGATTTTTGAGCAGTTGGGAAGGACGCTGGTGGTGATTTTCCCGCGGCAAAGCGGTAAGAACGAACTGCAGGCCCAGTTAGAGTGCTACCTGCTGGCCTGCCTGCACACCAAAGAGAGCGAGGTGATCAAGATCAGCCCCACTTATAAACCGCAAACGGTGAATGCCATGCAGCGGTTGGAGCGCGTACTGGAACGCAATGCCGTGATCCAGCAGACCGGTTGGAAGAAAGAGAATGGGTATACGTACCGGGTGGGCAAAGCGCGGATCATCTTCCTGAGCGGATCGCCAAAGGCCAACATCGTCGGGGCGACGGCTTCGACCTTGCTGGAAGTGGACGAAGCGCAGGACGTGGATATTGCGAAGTTTGACAAAGAAGTTAGTCCAATGGCTGCGTCCACGAATGCTACAAGGGTCTTTTGGGGCACGGCCTGGACCAGCCAGACCTTGCTGGCGCGCGAGTACAAGGCGGCGCTGGCGGCTGAGCGTCAGGATGGGATCCGACGGGTGTGGCGGCTGACGGCCGACGAGGTAGGGGCCGAAGTGGCGGCTTATCAAAAGTTTGTGGCGGCGCAGGTGGCCAAGTTGGGGCGCAATCATCCCCTGATTAAGACACAGTTTTACTCGGAGGATATCGACGCGGAAAGCGGCATGTTCCCCCCGGCGCGGCGGGCCATGATGCAAGGGGAGCACTCCCCTGCCCTTTCTCCGGCGCCGGGCAAGCTGTACGCGGTGCTGTTGGACGTGGCCGGTGAAGATGAGGACATGCAAAGTGTAGACGACCAGGCGGCGAACGCATCCACCAAGCGGGATGCCACGGCGCTGACTGTGGTGGAGGTTGACCTGTCCACCCTGGCCGATCCGGTGATCAGCGCACCGCGCTACCTGGTGGTCCAGCGGCGGTTGTGGGTAGGCGTCAAACAGTCGAAGCTGTACGCGGATATCCGGGGCATTGTCGATCACTGGCGCGCGCGCTACCTGGTGGTGGATGCCACGGGGGTCGGGGCTGGCCTATGCTCGTTTTTGGAGGGTGCTTACCCTGATAAAGTGCTGCCGTTTATTTTCTCCGGGGCTTCTAAGAGTAAGTTAGGTTGGGATTTCCTGGGGGTGATTGAATTGGGGCGCTACAAGGAATATGCCGGGGCTGATCCCATGCAAGCGCGCTTCTGGGTTGAATGTGAGAACTGTCAAATGGAGGTCAACGTTGGCACAGAACGGCGTTTGAAATGGGGCGTGCCGGATGGGTTCAAGGATCAAAGCGGCGATTTCATCCATGACGACCTGGTGATCAGCGCGGCGCTGTGCTCTGTGCTGGATGGGCAAGAATGGATTGTAGCCGGTCCGGCGCTGGTGGTTCAAAGGGCTGATCCTTTGAGCGAATTGGATCATGGTTATTGATTTACCACAGAGACACGGAGGCACAGAGGAAAAAAATGGACAAAAACGATTTAGCGGAATTAAAAAGCTTAGGAAAGATTGTAAAGAGCTTAATCTAATCAATAGCCACCGGTTTGCCTGGTGGTTAACTCAAAACAAAACAGAATTGGTGGTTTCCATTCTTCAAGCTCACATCCGGAGGGTGGATAAGGAAATTGCGGCTCCGGATAAAAAGCGGGGGCGCAAATGAAAAAACCAGGTCTTTTCTCGCGGATTGCAGGCCGTTTGTTCGATGGGGCGATCAATGACGCGGTTCGAGCGCGGCTGTCGGCGGTGTGGGTTGAGAATGACGATACTTTTGCGCTGGCTTCCCGCTCGTGGAATTTTACCGAACGGGACCGGTACGATGCCGACCGGGATACCCTGCTGCAAGAAAGCCTGGACGCCTGGCGGCTTAATCCCCTGGCGCGGCGAATTGTGGGCCTGACGACTCAATACGTGGTGGGCGGGGGGATCTCGGTTGGCACGAAACACGAAAGCACGCATAAATTTATCCAGGATTTTTGGACACACCGGCTGAATTGCATGGGCGTGCGGGTGTACGAACTGTGCGACGAACTGACCCGGACCGGCAACCTGCTGCTGCTGGTTTCCACGGATGCCAGCGGTATGTCTTACGTGCGGCCGGTGCCCGCCAGCGATATCGACACCATCGAAGCCCGGCCGAACGATATCGAGCAGCCGGTGCGGTTCTTCCCCAAAGCGAACGCGGATAACCTGCAGCCCGAACCCTACCCGGCATACGACGAGGAAAACGACGAACCCGGGCCGAACGGCGAATTTAAAACGGTCATGCTGCATTACACGATCAACCGGCCGGTGGGCGGTCAATGGGGAGAATCGGACCTGGCACCGATTTTAAAATGGCTTAGCAGGTATTCCAACTGGCTCGAAGATCGGGCACGGCTGAACCGGTTCCGTAATTCGTTCTTGTTTGTGGTCAAGGCACGGTTTGCCAGCGAAGCCGAACGGCTGGCACGCCAGACGCAGCTGGCAGCCAACCCACCCCAACCGGGCAGCATCCTTGTATCGGATGAATCGGAAACCTGGGAGGTGCTCTCCCCAAAGCTGGAAAGTTCAGACGCGGCGACGGATGGCCTGGGCCTGAAGAAAATGATTGCCGCCGGTGCGGGGGTTCCGCTCCACTTTTTGGCTGAGCCGGAAAGCAGCACCAGGACCACGGCCGAAAGCGCGGGCGGTCCGACTTACCGGCATTTCGAGCAACGGCAAAATTACTTTATCTGGATCATTCAGGACCTGTTAAAGATCGCGGTTGCCCGGCGGGCACAGGTCGACCGGCGCATTACAAAGCGGGCGGTTATCGACGTGCGCGGGGCCGATATTTCGGCGCGGGATAATGTGGCGCTGAGCATGGCCGGACAAAACATTATTAATATGCTCGGGGACCTGCGCGACCGGCTGCTGATCACCGACGAGGAATATTTGAGGCTGGCTTACCGGTTTGCCGGTGAGATTGTCGACGTGGAAGATATGCTGGCAGCGGCCAAAAAAGAAGGGCTGCCGGTCAAAGCTTCGATCGATCCAACGGAGGCCGGGGTGGGGATCGCCGGGGCGGATGGCGGGCGCGAGAATCAGCGGATCAAGGGCACGAGTCCGGCCAAAGGCGGCGGCAAGGTGGTCGACGTGGACACCGGCGAATTAAAGCAATCGATTGCTAACCCGGTCCAGTAGGGTTGGTGACAATTTCAACCAGGTCGCCGGCAACGGCTGACACCAACAGGAGCGTGAACGATGGCAACAAAATCAGGGCAAACGGTGGTCACTACGGCGGGCACAGAAGTTGTGCTTGGTACGGAAACAATCAACGGGCCGGTGATGGTCAAGGCGCTGGCGGGAAATACAGACCTGGTTTACCTGGGCAATGTCGACGGCGCGGTTGCGTCCGGAACGGGATTGGAATTGGCCGCGGGCGAAGTTGTGATTTTCAACCAGGTGGGTGATTTGGGAAGCATCCTCGTCGATAGCGCGGTCGACGGCGAAGGTGTGGCCTGGCTGGCATTGGAGGTCTAGATGAAAGCTCACCTGTTAGGAGCGCCAACTAACATCATGAACAGCGGGGCAAGCATTTTGCCAACGATTACCCTGCCGATGAACCTGGCCAAAACCGCACAGACGCTGACAGAAGACTTTGAGGATTACACAGAATGGCCCGCTACGGTTGGATCTTTTACGGTTGAGGATGATGCGGTCAACGTGCACACCGGCAGCCACGCCGTGAAGGTCACCGGATTGGCAGCCGGGCAAAACTCAATACAAAAGACGGTCAGCTGGAACTTTAGCAGTTCCAATCACTTTCGAATATGGGTGTATGCCTCGGTTGCGTTGCCGGTTGATGGGCTGGTGATTTACTTTTCGGCGAACGATGGATTTACAAAATACTGGCAGTGGAACGTCAATGCAGACAACAACATTGTGGCAGGTTGGAACTCGTTTCACGCATTACCAGGCGATATGGTGGCGACCGGAGGCATGACCTGGAACGACACAATTACGAGGTGCCGCATCCGGTTCAACAACGACCACGGGGTAAATCCGACCCTGACCTATGATTCAATTTACACGGGCGGTGACTTCCAACCGGCGATATTGTTAGAGTTTGACGATGGTTGGGATGGGGTGATCAATCACGCTTACCCGTCCATGCAGGCGCTGCACACCAGGGCAACCGCGTCGATCGTCGCTGATTTTATCGGAAGCGCGGGCTATATGACCCTGGCCAACCTGCAAACCCTGGACGCGGCGGGCTGGGCGGTGATCAATCACACGGAAAGCCACACATACCTCAATTCACAAACCGAAGCGCAGCAGGAAGCGGCGATATCGGCCTGTGACACGGCGCTGGCAACCATGAGCACACCCCGGCGCAAGCATGTGACTTACCCCAACGGACTTTGGAACGCAGACACTTACACGGCGCTGGCGGCTCTTGGGATGCAAACCGGGCGAACGATTGTCGAAGGCAATATTTCGCTGCTGCCCCCAGCCCATAATTACGAACTGCGGATAAGACAGATTTATAACACGACCAGCCTGGCAACTGCGAAGGGGTATGTTGACTCGGTAAAAACACGGTCGGAGGTGGCGATCTTCTTGTTTCACCAACTGGTGGTGGAAAGTCCGGGCGGCAACGAATGGACACAAGCCAATTATGACGCTCTGGTCAATTACATTGTGGATCAAGGCGTGCCCATCATTACCAGGCACGACCTTTATGAACTTCAAGCGGGTGATGTGCTTATCCCTAACCCGGCTTATGAGATTTAGAGGACACAAAGCAAATGATCTTCTGGCAGTGGACGGTCTGGCACGGCGAAGGTACTCCCTGCGAGGATTGCTCGATACGTGACAACCAGGTCAAGACGATGGGGCAATAGATCGCAAAGGGCTTACCTCGAACCGGGCGGGGCAACGGAGTGCGGGAGTCACTGCCGGTGTTTCTTGCGGCCGGTGGTGCGGGTGGGAGATACGTGGGGCGAAATTGCCGATGAGGCGTTTATTCGGCTGTGGGAAAGTTTAGGGAAAGGTGGAAAGATGAAAACTGAGAAGCCAGAAACAACGTTAGATCAGGTGCAAGAATTGCAATTAACCGATCCGGAACCAGGCGAAATACGCGATACCTTTTCCCTGGGCAGCCTGGAAGGCACAAGCGGCGCCGGGTTTGAGATTATGGCCATCACGGCCGGGAAAGGCAACGGCTGGATCTTCGGGGCCGAAGTTTTACAGGCCAGCGTCCCGCTGTGGGACAAAACAGAATGCTTTATCGATCACCAATTAACCGCCAGGTCGGTTAAAGACCTGGCGGGGGTGCTCTCCGGTCCGGAGTGGGCCGAAGATAAGCAGGGCATCCGGGCACAACTGCGGGCGGTGGGACCGTCCGGGGCGGTGCTGCAAGAATTGGGCAAGGTAGTGCTATCGGGCGAGATCCCCGCGCCAGCGGTGGGGTTCTCGGCCGATATTATTTTCACGGCCAACGGCAAGGTAGTAGAGAAAGTTTTAAAGGTTCTCTCCGTTGACCTGGTTATCGATCCCGCCCGGGGCGGGCAGTTTATTCGTGAACTTTACCAAAAACGCTTCCCCCCTGAAGGGGGCGCGAAGCGCGACCACGAAGGGCACGAAGACCACAAAGAGGAGAAAAACAAGATGGCTGATAAAGAGCAAGAAGCAAAAAAACCGTCCGCCCTTGAAAAAGATGCGGAATCACTGCGCGCGCTGTTAGGCGTGCAGCATGAGCAAGCACGCCTGGCCGAAGAAGCGGAGAAAGCGAAAGCAATCCGGGTCCAGATGTGCGAATACCTGCTAGCTTCCGGGCTGGCGGCTTCGAAGCTGCCCGGACCGGCTGCGGAGCAGGTGCGGCGGCAGTTTGCGGGCAAGGTGTTCGAACCGGCCGAACTGCAGAGCGCAATCGACGACGCGCGCAAGCTGGTCAGCGATTTGACGGCCAACCTGGTCGTCAATGGACCGGGGCGCATCCACGGCATGTTCACGGCCGAAGACAGCTTGCAAAGCGCGGTTGACGACCTGCTTGGCGCCCCACGCGATCCGGATAAAGCCGGGATGCGCAGCGCGCGGCTCTCCGGTGTGCGCGAGCTGTACATGATGCTCACCGGCGACTATGACCTGCACGGCGGGTTCCATGCCGACCGGGCGCAGCTGGCGACCACCGCGGATTTTACCGGGCTGGTCAAAAACGCGCTTAACAAAATCGTGGTCAACAAATGGGGCGAGTTGGGCCGGGCCGGTTACAACTGGTGGGAGCGGATCTCGACTGTGGAGCACTTCAACAGCCTGCAATCCATCACCGGCACGCTGGTCGGCACGGTTGGGTCTTTGCCGACTGTGGCCGAAGGCGCGGCTTATACAGAACTGGCGGTGGGTGACTCGCCGGAGACGGCCAGCTTCACCAAATACGGCGGTTACATTCCGCTGACCCTGGAACTGATCGACCGGGACGAGACGCGCAAACTGGCGGCTTATCCGCGCGAACTGGCGATGGCCGGGCTGCGGAAAGTGTCTGAACTGGTTTCGGCAATCTTCACGGCCAACGCCGGGGTGGGTCCGACCATGGCCGATGGCGGCGCGCTGTTCAATGCAACGGCGGTCACGGATGCGGGCGGGGCCGGTCATGCCAACCTGCTGACGACCGCGCTGGCGGCTGCACAGTGGGAGGTTGTCTCGGCGGCGGTGTACAACCAGCCGCAACTGATCAAAAACGCGGCCGGGCTGTACGGCACCGGGCCAAAGATCGGGATCAACCCGCGCTATTTGCTGGTCCCCCGGGCGCTGCAGCTGACCGGTAAGAAAATTTTGTATCCCTCGCTGGAAAATGCAGCCAACATCACCAGCGAAAACCAGCAGCAGGGCAATCCAGGCGACGTGATCACGGTTCCGGAGTGGACCGATGGCACCGACTGGGCGGCGGTGGTCGATCCGCTGCTGGTTCCGGGCATCTTTGTCGGGGAACGGTTCGGGATCATGCCGGAGATCTTCATCGCCGGTGACGAATTATCCCCGGCGGTGTTCACGAACGACGAGCACAGAATGAAGGTGCGTCACTTCCTCGCGGTTTGGGTCAACGACTTCCGGCCGCTGCACAAATCGAACGTGGCCGGATAGGCGAATGCCTGGCGTGAGCCCCATTGAGGGGTGCTGCGCGAGGTCAACGACTTCCGGCCGCTGCACAAATCGAATGTGGCCGGATAAATTCTTTTGAAGTCACGGCCGATTTAATAGGCCAACGACTGTCCCCCCAAGGGGGGCACGAAGCGTGGGACCTGGTGAACTGGATCCAGTCAATGCTCTTTACCGGTAACGCAACATCGCTGCCAGAATCCAGGTCACCTGGTGGCCAGCCCTCAAAGAAGCTTCTTCGCTGCCCGAGGCTGGTCAACCAGGAAACAACATAAATATTTTTTACTTAATTTTGTAGGCGCGGGCCGGTTGGCCGTTGGGGCCAACCGGCAGCAAATGGAGGTTTTCAATGGGTTACGTCAACGAAACAAAAATGAGCCAGTTTATCCCGGCGAGTATGATCCAAAAGTCGGCCGGGACCTGGACGGCAACCCTGGCGAGTAACACGGTGGGCGATGTGCGCACGGCTGCGGATGCCAGCTTTAGCCTGTACATTCCGGTCTTGCTGCCCTCGAACGATGTCAAATACCAGGGCGCGAAGCTGCTGAGCGTGGACCTGCATTATAAGATCACGGTCGCGGCCTGTGATAATGTGGCAACGGTCGAACTGGAAAAGGAAAGTATCGCGGCCGGTGGGGCTGTGACCGGCGCGGCCGTCTCAACCACGATCGACACCGGGCACGACACGGCAGCCGAACGGCTGGCGGTGGCCGATCACTTTATGACCGTTTCGCTGGATACTCCGGCCTGGGTGGATAAGGACGAGGCTTACTTTCTGGTTGTGGTGGTGGATGCCGCTGCAACCAGCGTCTTTACCCTGTGGGGTGCGAAAGCGAATTTTGAATTAAGAATTTAGGCGGTGGAACCGCGTTTGCGGGGTCCTCCTAAATTGTCCCCTTGTAAGTCCCCTTCGGGACCCCGAAGCGGGTAGTGCCACGATTGGAAGCCTGGCGGGGTCGATCCCCGCCAGGTATACAGCCCCCCAAGGGGGGCACGAAGCGCGCGCGAAGCGAGAAAGTGAGGTTGAATCATGGAAGGGTGGGCGCAGGTGGAAGCTCTTTTAAAGAGCCGTAAATTTTGGGCGATGGTGACAGGGATCGTGGCTGCAGCTGCAGCGCTTGCCACCAACCAGATCGACACATGGCAATTCATCATTGCCGTGGTAACTGCCATGGCGGCTTATTCGACCGGTGTGGCGATTGAAGACGCCGGGGCGAAGATCGGCGCGGGCACCCCTGCGGGTGCGCGAAGCGCGGGTTCTTCCGGGAAAGGTGAATCATGGCAACGTTGAGCACGTTGACACTTGCAAACTATCTGACCCGGTTACGGTCTTTCCTGGTGGATAGTACCTCGCTTAGTTTTGACGATGCCACGCTGACCGAAGCCATCCGGCAAGCGATCGGGGACCTGGGGCGGGCTTACGGGGCATTTGTGATGATTGAAGACCTGGACAGCGCGGCTGCAACGTCCGTCGAGAAGGTTGACGAGGATCTGGTTGTGCGGGGCGCGGCCGGGTTCGCTGCGCGCATGCGCGCAATCGACCGGACGGACAGCGCCAACCTGGGGCAATCGATGCCGTCGAACCTGCTGGATTGGAGCAAAAACACTTTGTATTATTTCGATGGGCGCATGCGTGACGTCAAGCAGCGGCTTCTGCAGCAATCGACCAACGGCCCGGCCGGTGAGTGGACCTGGGACGAAAGCGATAAGAACTGGTGATGAATGAACCACGAAGGACACGAAGAAAACCTTAAGAATATTTCCGGTTTTTGCTTCGGCAAACGATTATTACAAGGTTAAGGTATTGATGCCAAACCGGTCATTTGGAGGGTAAAAACATGAACGAACGGCGCGCACCGTATATCCTGGGCCTGGTCCGGGATGGGATGGGTCAAGGCGGGATCGACGAGGGCTTGAAGCTGAGCAAGGGGCTGCGGGTGGGCAGCATCGAAATGCCAGCCGGAGCCGGTGACGTGTGGCTTGAAAACAGCGTGCGCTACAGCACGCCGATCGGGGCGGGTGGGTCCGATGTGGTTGGTCAATCCCTGGCTTCGGGAAGTTGGGCCAGTGTGAACCTGCTTAGCATCGTGTGGGATACGGACGACTGCCTGGATTTTGCACGGTCCTATAGCCAGATGGTGATCAACACAGATGGGGTGTATTCGATCTTCGGATATGGCCTGTTTGCGGCGAATTCGACCGGCGTGCGCGGGATCGGGCTATTAAAAAATGGCAGTATTCCGGGAAGCTCTGTCATGATTGCGGCTCAGAATATGGCGGCGCTGACCGTGGCGCAGCACATTGCAGTTAACGCCACCTGGCAATTTGACGAGGGGGACACGATAGAACTGCAAGCATACCAGTCAAGCGGCGGGGCTTTGAACCTGGATTTTTCGCTTTTCAGCGCGGTTAGGATGGTTTAAATGGCCTATTCTCTCTCCCTGCAGTACGGTGTTTCAAGCCAGATTTACCTGGATGGGTCCGGTATCACAGCGCCGGTGAAAGGGGCGCACTACTCACCAGGGCGGGGCAAGGTGGGGTTTTTCGGTGGGCTGGAAACGATCACCGAAGAAATAAAGATCGACCTGGCCGGTACTTACCGGCAGATCTCGGATTTTATCAGTTTGCTGAACCTGCAGCTTGAAACTTTCAAGGCCGGGGCCTGGCATGACGGCACGACCGGGCCGCTGATTCTGCGGCTGGTCGAGCCGGACCAGGCCGGGGCTTATTACTGGTTTGCGCGGGTGTTTGATGCGCGTCTCGAACTGGATGCCGGAGGGCTGGCGCAGCGCAAAATCGGCGGTCAGTTGGTAACTCTGTGGATCACGCAGGGAAAATCATTGGGAAAGCAGCGACACAAACACGATGATGCTGATCAACTTTCCAGGGGGCGGGACACAGATTACCTATGCCGGTCTTTTGAACCATAAAGACGCCACGGCCGGTCACAGCAACTGGGGTTGGATCAACCCCTCGGCCATGGATGGGGACCTGCTGAGTAATACAGTTTTCCAACTGCAGCCCGACACGGGCGATTATATCGGCGATATCTACGTTGGCCTGGGCTGGTCCGATGTGCCAGAACCGAACATACAATACGGGCTGCCGACGATTGAGGAAACCTCTTTTTCTGCGGGTTCTGGGGTCACCAAAACGTCCCACGCGGACGCTGCATGCAGCGGGGGCAATTATGCCGGGTTTGCCTGGTCTGCCACGGCTGAGACGCTGATCGCGAAGGCGACGGTCCCGGCGACGCTGTACAGTTACAGCCTTTCGAGGGAACGTCCGTTTAAACCGATGGCGCGGCTACAGGCTGCCTGGGCGGTGTCCGACCTGTGGCTTAAGGTGCGGGTGCTGTTGGGGGGCACTTCGGTTGCGGTGTATGAATCGGAGTGGTTCTTATATCCGGGGAGCACGCAATTAATCGAGTTTCCCCCGGTTTACCTGCCACCGGCCGGGGTGGAAGAGACGGTGCAGCTGGATATTGCGATTTATGCCAGCAAAACCAGCGCAGCGGCTTACACGATGAACCTGGATTACCTGCAGCTGTGGCCGGTGGATGGCGGCTTTCGGAAATACAAACCGGTCAATTATTTCTCGACCGATGGGCAATTAATCGACGGCGGGTTTTGGGGTTCGGTGTACTGGGCCAACCTGGCGGCGACCCAAAAGCGGGCTTCGGTGCTGGCTTACGGGCCCACCTTGCGCGTGCTGCCGGGGCGCACGAATTTTGATTGCGATTGCCAACCTGACCAACGGGACCACCTGGATACATCGACGACCGGATCACCACCGTGTTAAGCCAGGTGCCCACCAAAAGGAATATCTGACTTTGGTGTCAACGATCGCGCCGGCGCCGCGCCGTGGTTGTCACCATCACGGTCAAGATCGAGGACCAGGCGGGTTTTGCGGTTTTGGTGTCACCGGCGGCGCCTGGCCAGCTGCAGACTGTCACCATCAAGCTGCTGATTACCCGGTGCGACGGTCAATTTAAAATACTTCCGATCGAGGTTGTCTGATGAACGGCTTATATCCTGTGTTTAAGAGCAGGTCTTTCGAGAAAGCGATTCAACCGGGTCTTTCGCTGCAGGTGGATAAAATGACCTGGGACGTGCAAGGGGGCTGCCGATCGGCGCGGCTGGTGGCGCGGGTGAACGGCAGCGGGGCGTCGATCTGGACCAGTTCGCGGCGCTGCTGCGCTGTCCGGTGGTGATCTATGGGGCCGATGGGCGGCGGGCCTGGTGGGGGCTGGTGTGGGCGGCGCGGATTCAGGACGGTCAGGCGGGGGCGTGGCTCTCCCTGGGCGACCTGGTCAACCGGGCGCGCACGGTTTACGGGCTGCTGGAACCGGAAGCGACCGGCGCAGGGCTGCGGCAATCCACGGCCTGGGCCGACGACCTGACCAGCCAGGGGATCTACGGGGTCAAAGAAGGGCAGTACAGCCTGGACCTGGCAAGCACAACCCAGGCTGAAAGCTTCCGGAGTTCGAACCTGGCGCAGCACGCGCGAATCAGTCCGCGGCCGGTGGTGACACTGGCGCAGGGTGAAAGCCTGGTCACTTTGGACCTGCGGGGCTGGTGGGATACGTTGGGCTGGCGGTTTTACGAAAACAGCACGGGCTTAATCGAAAACACGAACCGGCTGCCGCAAGTCATGAAAAACGTGTGCACTGCAGCGGGTGAACGGATGGGGCAATCGATCACGGTGAGCGACAATAATTTGAGGATCGAAAGCATCTGGTTTTGTCTACGGCGGGTTTCGAGTTCGAGCACGATCACGGTTGCTCTGTGCTCCGATTCGGGGGGCAGCCCTGGGACGGTGCTGGCGTCGGCCACGATGAGCGGGGCGCTTCTGTCGAAAAGTCCACGCTGGACCAGGTTTCTGCTTTCCTCTCCGGTGTCCGTCTCTGCCGGGACGTATTGGATCACAATTCGGGATGCCGGTCTGGCAAATTACCGGATCCTGGCCGATTCAACGATGGCCTATACCGGCGGCGTTTTGAAAGTCTATGCTTCGGGGGCCTGGGGTGGGGCTTCGGGCACGGTCGATCTGCAGTTCAGGGTTGCGGGAACGATGGAAACCACGGAGCAAATCAAGCTGATGGCTGCATCCGGTTACGGCGGTCAATTCCTGGCCGGGGTGAAAGTGGACCAGGCCAGCGGCCTATATACCAATCCCCACCGGAGCGGCGATACAACTGCCCTAGAGGAAATCCAGGCGCACCTGGAAGCTGGCACGTCCGGCGGTGAGCCACTGCAAGCGGTAGTTAATGCAGATCGCTACCTGGTGGTCAGTCAGCGTCCGGATGCAGATAGTGCCCCCTGGATCGTGCGCAATGACGGCATTATCCGGCTGCCCGGCGGGCAGGAGGCGCAGCCCGGGCCGGATATGGCCGGGACCTGGGCGGTGCTGGATACGAAATGGTCCTCCAGCAGCGCAAGCTGGCTGCAATCGCCGGGGCGGGTGTTTATCGAGCGGGTCGAGTGGGCCGGGGGGGTATGTAAAGCGGTGAGTCCGCAGGCGGTGTCGTCCCTTACTGAAGCCACTGCCGCAGGGTAGGAATGGCTGCTTTTACCGCCAGGGCGCGGTGGCTGAGCTGATTTTTCTGCTCCATGCTCAGTTCGGCCATGGTCTGCCCCAATGCTGGCAGGAGGAAAATCGGGTCATAGCCAAATCCTCCGCTGCCCCGTTGGGTAGGGATGATTTCGCCCGGACAATCGGCATGAGTATAGACCAACTCACCGGCGGGCGAGATAAGGGCCACGGTGCAGTGAAAATGAGCCTGCCAGGGACGGGGCCGTCCGGCCAGGTTGTGCAGCAGATAGGCGCGGCGGTCGGCATCACTGGCGGGTGCCTGGGGGGCACCCGACACCCTTGGTGCGCCTGAAGTGGGAGCGGGCGCGGCCAGGTCGGAATAGCGGGCGGAGTACAGGCCTGGGGCGCCTCCCAGGCAGTCTACCTCCAGACCGGAATCATCTGCCAGAATAACCGGTTTTTCGCCATCCAGTTTTGATAACGGCGCGGTAATAGGCCCGGGCTTTACGCGCCGCGTTTTCGGCATAGGTCTGCCCGTCCTCAAGAACGTCCAACACCAGCCCGATCTGGCGTGGTAAAATTAACTTAACATGACCCAACCCTTTTACTGGCTGCAACAAAGCTTCAAATTCCACCAGTTTACCGGGATTATTGCTGGCAATTAATATTTTTGCCATTAATTTACTCCATTTTTATTAATTTAATCATAAATAATTGACTTCATTAAATTAGTGTGGTATAATCTTTCCGATATTAAAATTCTATTATAAACTACCTTTAGCCATCTATTCCGTGCCACAATCTCGTTTTCCACTGCGCTTTAATGCCGGATTCTTGCTTAACCAATCAATTGGTAACAGCCGGGATGTACATTTTGAATTTCCAGCGTTGCGCCTGTCAGAAGATTTGGATCTCGAGAATTTTTCAGGGGTGGCACGGGTCAGTCGGACGCCACAAGGGCTGCTGGTACATGGCGAATTTAGCGGAAAAAAGAGGGAGGAATGCGTTCGCTGTCTGGCTGAATTTTTCCAGCCGTTGTCAACCAGTTTTGATGAATTATATGCATTTAGTCACAGGTCGGCGTCGGAATTGGGTTTGATATTGCCGGAGGATGCAAATATCGATTTAGAACCGCTGGTTCGAGAATACTTTTACCTTGAGGTGCCGATCAACCCTATTTGCCGTCCAGACTGTAAAGGTCTATGCCCGGTGTGTGGGGAAGATCTCAACCAAACAACCTGCGAGCACGTCACCCATTCCGTATGATCACATTGCCCGACCAGGAGGGTTTATTGGCCAATCCAGGTAGGCACAGACGAAATACCGAAATTCTCAGCATGCTGCTTGAAAAAGCGGACGTACAGGGTTACCTGACCACGGAAGACTTAATGGAAGCCTATCCAAATGTCAGTGAGGACGTCGAACGCCTGGAAGCGATCTTAATGGCGCTTCGCCGGAGAGGGGTGGATATCCTTGACCAGGAATCGTCCTCCCAATTTCCGGATGGTTCTTCAGACGACGGCAGCGACCACCCCCCCAGTGACCTGGATCCTTTCACCGATCTGGCGCCGATTTCCAGCGACGACACGATCGGTTTATATTTAAAGGAGATGTCACGGGTACCTCTGCTGGCGCTGGCAGAAGAATTGGATCTGGCCAAGCGGATCGAAGCAGGGCGCATGTCGAAGCAGGAAATGGACCGGACCAATGGAAAAACACCGGCTGCCCTGCGCATCGAGCTGCAGCAAAAGGTAGATGACGGCTTGCTGGCGCGCGAACACCTGATCAAGGCCAATACACGTCTGGTGGTGAGTATTGCCAAGCGCTATATCGGGCGCGGCGTGCCGTTCCTGGACCTGATCCAGGAAGGCAACCTGGGGCTGATGAAAGCTGTGGAAAAGTTTGAATACCAGCGCGGTTTTCGCTTCTCCACCTATGCCACCTGGTGGATCCGGCAGACGATTACCCGGGCGATTGCCGATCAGGGCCGTACGATCCGCGTGCCGGTGCATATGGTCGACCGCATCCGCCAGCTGTACCGCACGACGCACGAGATGGAACAAAAGCTGGGACGGGTGCCAACCACCGACGAACTGGCCAATTCTCTGGGGGTGCCGCCCAACAAGGTGGATTGGATGCTGCGGGTATCGTGGCTGCCGCTCTCGCTGGAAAGCCCGATCAACGAAGACGAGGAAGATTCCGAACTGGGTATGTTTGTCGAGGACAAGGTCACCCAAACCCCCAGCCAGAGCGCTTATGCCAAGCTGCTGTGCGAGAAGGTGGAAGAGGTGCTGGATACCCTGCCGCCGCGCGAGGCGCGTATTTTGCGCCTGCGGTTCGGTCTGGAAAACGGCAAAACCTACACGCTGGAAGAAGTGGGATCCAAATTTGGACTGACCCGCGAACGCATCCGCCAGATTGAAAGCAAGGCGCTGCGCCGCTTGCGCCATCCCCGGCGGGCGCGCCAGCTCAAAGACTACTTATAATACATGATCACCCTGCATGACGGAGACGGCGGCCTGCCGTTTATCCGTATTGAAAACCAGGCCGCGCGGGCAAAAATTTGCCTGCTGGGAGCAACTGTGCTGGATTACCAGCCGCTAGGGGCGGAACCAGTGCTTTGGACCAGCCCGAACAGCCGTTTTGAAGTGGGCACGCCGATCCGCGGTGGGATTCCGGTGTGCTGGCCCTGGTTCGGGCAGAGCGCAACCCCGGGCCTGCCAGCACACGGTTTTGTGCGCACCCTGTTATGGGAGGTGAGCCGGGTCGAGGAAGGTTCGGCGGAGCGGACCCTGGTCGAACTGGCCTGCCATGAGAGTGCAGAGACGCTCAAGCTGTGGCCGCATGAATTTACCCTGAAGCTGCGGGTGCTCGTCGGCAAGGAACTGCAACTCGAGCTGGAAACGATCAACCGCGGCGCGCAGGAATTCGGTTTTTCGGCGGCGCTGCACACCTATTTTGCGATCTCAGACATCGAAAATATCCAGATCGACGGCCTGGAAAACACACCCTTCTTGAGCAAGGTACACAACTTCAAACAATTCGTTCAAGCCGGGCCCATCCGCATTGACCAACAGGTCGACCGGGTATACCTGGACACGGTCGCGGCCTGTACGATCCATGATTCTGGTTCGAAAAGGCACATCCTGATCGAAAAAGAAGGCAGCCGCACCACCGTGGTGTGGAACCCGTGGGCCAAACTGGCGGCGGAAATGGCCGACCTGGGGCCTGAGGCCTACCGCAAGTACGTGTGCGTGGAGACGGTGGTCGGGCCGCAGGAAGATATGAAGCTGGCGGCGGGGGGAACACATGTCATGATCCAAAAAATAAAGATTTAAAAGCATATTTTCTGCAGCAGTTGGGGAATCCTTGAAAATGGGGGTTGCTGAAGTTGAGGTAAACTAGAAAACCGTCATCATTCATGTGTTCGCGATTGGATGCTCTCCATCACCCACCGAAAGGAAATGACCAAAATGAACCAACCTTTAACTCCCCGGCAAGCCCAATGGGTCGACAAAACCCTCCGTTCTCTGAGCATGGAACAATGTGTCGCCCAACTGCTTCAAGTGACACAGCCTTTCAGTTCAGCCGACGAGTGGCTGGCCTTCATGGAGAAACTGCCGATCGGAGCCATGACGGCCCGCGTGCCAACACCAGAGGCCTATCGTACGATGTTGGATACCATTCAGCGGGCAGCATCGATTCCGCTGCTGGTCGTTGCCAATATGGAGCACGGTGCGGCCGAATGGCCCGGCTACGGCACGGAATTCCCGTCATTAATGGCGGCAGGGGCAGCCAATGATCCCGGTCTGATCGCCGTATTAGGCAAAGCAACCGCGATTGAAGCGCGCCACATCGGGGTGAACCTGTGCCTGACGCCTGATATCGACCTCAATTACAACTTCGATAACCCGGTGACCAATATTCGCTCCATGGGCGACCAGCCCGAGCGTGTGGCTTACCTGGCATCGGCCCTGATCCAGGCGCTACAGGCGCATGGCGTGGCCGCAACGGCGAAGCACTTTCCCGGCGACGGCATGGACAGCCGCGACCAACACCTGGTGACCACGATTAACAACTTGCCTTTCGACCAGTGGCGGGAGACTTACGGATATGTTTGGAAGCAGGCCATCGAAACCGGGGTTTGGGCGGTTATGCCCGGCCACATTTCACTGCCAGCCTTCCAGGGCTTTATTGAGCAGCCGGAAGACGCTCCTCCGGCCACCATCTCGCATGAACTATTGGGGATACTACTGCGCCAGGAACTTGGCTTTGACGGCATGATCGTTTCCGATGCCACCGGCATGATGGGCTTTGCCTCGCGCCTCCCGCCTGCCGAACGGGCTGTAGCCGCGATCAACGCGGGGATTGATCTTTACCTGGACGCCAAGCCCGACGTTGATTACCCGGCCCTGTTATCCGCTGTGCGGACCGGCCGGCTGCCGGAAGAGCGGGTACAGGATGCGGCAAGACGCGTGTTGAGTTTAAAGGCGCGATTGCAGCTGATCGAAGAGCCCCTCGGTCCCGCGCCAACCGCGGTTGAAAGCGCTTCCTTTGCGGATGCGGCTCAAGCCATGGCCGATAAGAGCATCACGCTCGTGCGCAGCCATGACCATCACCCGCTTTCCCTGCAGCATGGCGCTAAGATCCTCACCGTCACGGTCATGCCGACCAACACCATGCGACCTCTCCCCGATCTGACTGTATTTGATGAGGAACTGCGCGCGCGCGGTTTCCAGGTCGAACATCTGCTCAATCCGCGCAGCGACGAATTACGGGCCAAAGCACAGGCGCATGATGTGGTCTTTATCAATGTAGATGTCGGGCCGATGATGGCGATGGGATCGATACGAGTATCCGTGGGCAGCTTTGGCCATTGGGGGTGGCGCTCCCTGTTTACCGAGCATCCCCATGTGGTGTATACCAGCTTCGGCAGCCCCTATCTCACCTTTGAAATTCCCCATGCGCCGACCTTGGCTGTCACCTATGGAGATAGTGTCATGGCGCAGCGCGCCGCGGTCAAATTTTGGCTTGGGGAAATACCGGCACTGGGGACACTGCCCATCCAACTGCCGCGCGTAAAAATCCAAGGACTACCGCACGAATGATGTAAGGGAATGGCTAATCCATTGCGTTACAGGCATACACGGCCAGTGTATGCTGTGCGCAGTGCTGCCAATTCACCACTGGCAAAGCTGCCATTTCAAACACCCTTTCAATCGGCACTTCCAGATATTCTTTGACGTACAGTGATTCATCAAATAGGGAAGCAATGTTTTTATAAATCGGCCTCAGCAGCCAATGCTCAGGCAGGCGAGGCTCGGCAATAACAATTCTCCGGCAGGTCACTCTTCTGGCTTCCGATAATACCACCTGCAGTTCACCAAGAGGTATATCATGTAGCATAAGGCTCATCGAAAGGACATCGAACGATTTAGAAGGAAAAGGGAGATGCACGCCATTTGCCGCCACCCATTGAAGGGTTTTTCCACCCTGGCGTTCCCCGGCCAGTCGAAGCCGATCCAGAATAAGATCCACCCCTATGGTTCCATATCCGCAAGCCGCGAAGGCTGCCGCCTGATAACCGAGTCCCGTTCCCAGGTCGAGAACACGCTCCCCAGCTTTCAGCTCCGCCATCTCCAGCATGACCGGGCGGATGGCATACCATTTATCGACAATAGAAGCATAATAAGGGTTCAGATCCAAGGCGTAATATTGGCTGAGATATTCCGTATAGGGGCAATTTTTCAAATTCCGGAATGACCTTTTCATTCTAAAGGTGTGTACGTTCAGCTGCCAGAACTGAAGGGAGAGGAGAGGCAATAGAAATCTACACAAAGAATTATGCATAGCCATCTTATTGCTTGATCGCCGCGACCACATTATATGCAGATTGACTCGTCGGAATCGAGAATACCTCTCCTCCTGGAATGGCCGATTGCATTAACGCCATCAATCCGGCCTGATCGTAAACCGCATATTGACCGATCCCAAGCGAGTTCGCTAACAAACTGATCGTGCGATTGAAGAGGTGATACACGGAATACGACCTTATTTTCATTTCAGAGCCAAAGGCGTAACGCTTAAGCGAGCGTTCCGGGTGGATAATTGCCAGAACACCCTGGGGTGACAGACAATTATAGGCTGCCTCGAGTATTTTCCTCGAATGATCCGGTTGGCTATAAAGGCTGCGTTTGAATAAAACAATATTCGGCTCGATACCTGTCCGATGATCAGCCAGATCCAAAAAAAGGTCCGGGCTAAAGGGGCTAGAGATCGTTTCCAACTGCCCGCTTTCGATATAGACGGACAAGCGATGTTTCACCTGGCGCAGCATAATCGGGTTGACATCAATGGCAAAAACTTTGGTTGCGCCACGCGCTAAGAATTTTTCGGTGACAATGCCTGGCCCGCAGCCGCAGTCAGCCACTCTTGCACCCTGTAAACGTTTTCCTAGAAAGTGGAACAGGTCATCATCCACCTGATGCGCATTACGGAAATAGGAATACCGGTAGAATAACGCTGAAAAATACCAGCTCCAATGATCATTAATTCCTTTCAATGATACCGCCTCCTCATTTCCAGCGAAGCGCTCGCGAGACCAATTCTTGCATCGACATCGTTTTCCATCCTTCCTCCATATCATCACATTCAGGAATCTCATCCACAGACTTTTGTGGGATCACCCGCAACAAGTTGGCTTCATTAATAATCGAATAAGACGCTTTAAGCGCTGCTATTGGAAATGACGCGGGATTCAGAGAGGTAATATATATCGGTCGGCAGCGAATTTGGGACTTAACCTGGGCTAAAACCGCCTCTGGCATATCGTTTATAGGCGTAAATAACATCATATCGATGCGCACATCTGGCCGGAGCCCTTCGACGCGTTGGAAGTAACGCAGAATAACATAAGCCTCCTGTTCACTCGTCTTCGGCGTAAGCACGAGAGCACGTGGGGCAAGTTCCTCCAGCGTCATCCGGCCAAAACGGGCGGCTGAATTGTCGCCGCGTTTGTCAGGATTTAGAAAGTAACTCAGGGTATCCCTGGCGCCAGTACCAATCGGATAAATACCCAGATCAGTCTCAGATAGTCCGCTTAAATTGAGTGCCCGCGGTGCAATCGCGTATAGACTGACCGGCAGGAGCACGATACCAGCCATAACCGAAGCACGAACCCTGGCAGCACGCGCTGGACTCACAGCTGTCGCCAACCGTGTTTGCAGCCAGGCTGCCCCGCATGCAATCCAGAATGAAAAAACCCAATATGAAGGCATGTGAAAGTCAAAGTTATCTGCAACGGAAAAATTGGCGGAGAAGGCGATGTGCGCTGCCACAAGGCCAGAGAAAAACTTTGCCACGCCGGAGTCCTTCTTCCACAACCATATAAAGCCAAAAACCCCCAGTGCTATCCCCAGCGGCGTGAACTGGTATACCAGCCAGCCGAAAAAAACAGCCAGGTTTTCGGCCACTTGCTGCCATGATCCTACCGACAACCTTCTTCCAATAAGAGAAAAAGTTCCCGCCAATTCCAATGTAAGCGGCATACCCAAGATGCGTGACATTCGCACGAACTGAATCCACCAGGGGGCTAACCCAATCAAAAAAAGCCCAATCATGCTTAAGCTGCTGGATAGAGAAAATGCCGCTTGACCGCCTCGTTTTTTGGATGAAAGGGCCATGTAGACGAGCGCCAAAGCGACAGTGAGGCTAAACAGACGGTGGTTGGCGATGCCCAGTCCAGCTACCAGCGAGAAAATGTTCAGTTCCCTGTGCCGCGGCTTTTTGACCCATAGCAGGCTCTGGCGTATAAGGAGCGCCATCAGCAAGATATTCAACGTATAAACCTCGCTGGTAACGGAGTGCAACCAGAAAGTGTGCGAAACGGCCAGTCCCAGAACTCCCACTGCCGCTGCCCACCGGTCGTGGACTAACAAAAGCATCAGGGGATAGGTCAAACCCAACGCAATTGCCGCCATGACTGCCGACATCAGGTTAATCCGATAGGTAGGCTCTTTACCAGGGAAAATCAGAAACATCTGGGCCAGCATCACGTACAGGGGATGGTCCCAGGCCGCCGCGCCCAAGCGGTCAAAGGGCAGCCCGTCCGTGGGTATGGGTGCCACTTCCTCCATGTACGCATACGAAGACCCGCGTAGCATAACGTCCATTTGCATCCTGGCACCATCTGCCCAGTTGATCGAAGGGGCCAGGGTGTATAGATAAAATGCCAGCGCCAGGATCGCGAGTGTCACGGCTGGATAACGTGTGGTAAAGCCCGAACCCCGTTGGTATAGGCGCAAACATGTGGTCCACATACCAGCGTCGAATTATTTAAACAGGTAGGTTGTCAGCATGTCAATGCCAATGGAAACCAGCGCGGGCAGCAAGGGGGCCGTAACCACCGCAAAAAAGCGTCGTAAGCTGGTCGTATCGAACGGCCAGATGGGAAAATCCTGGGCGATGCCGTAGATTTTCTTTGTATTCTCCAGCTTTTTCCAGTCTTTTTCAAAATCGGCATCGTTTGTGTAATCGTCTTTAAGACGTTGGTAAATCTCGTCGAAGCGTTGCGCCAGTTCAAGCAGTTGCGCGTCCTTCGCCTCGCGCATGGCGGTGTGAGCCGTTCCGAGCGGCCAGAAGAAGAGCACGGGGGCGAAAATAATATACGCTACCATTCCCAGGATGATCGGGTACGAATTAGCCAGTGTTTCGGTTTGCAATGCAAACACAACCGCACCGGAGATCACCAGGCCTGCAGAGGCGATCCCATACGCAATTCTCAACGTATACTGGCTGATACTCGTCAGGCCGCCGCATTTATCCGGGTGAAGAGGCAGGATGCGGATAACACGCGTGCGGAATAGCCGCCGCAGGATGATGACAGTCAGAACGATATTGTAAATGGCAAAGAGAAATGTGTAGAAGTTTAACAACCAGAACAGCGTGCGGTAATAGGCCAGGTCAGGCTTCAGGCTGAGATAGCCGCCTGCCGACTGCCAGGGCACCCAGTGCTGATAGGCTGCCAGTTGAGACAATGCGTAGAGAACCGAAACCGCTGCAATCAGATAAAAGACCACCTTTTTTTGAAACGCGGGGCGGGTTTTGTCTACATTTTCGCTGACGACCGTTTCGGGTGAAAAAACCCCGGACTTCATTAACAGGGTAAACAATCTCGTCGCCCCTTCAGTACTCCACAAATAAAGCCCTGCGATAATAGGAATGGAGCCAAGATCGACCACCAGCGCAGTAAAATCTTGCAGCAATCCGGGATAGACGCTGTCTGGAGGGGATACCCATATGTGATAATTAATCGCCATCCATCCATCGACAACGAGGTTTAGAAAGAGAACCAAAAGACCAAACGATAACGGCGAAAGGCGTAGCACCTGGCGTAGAAAACGCGCAAAAGGGTCGAAATTCTCGATCGGCTCGATTGGCTCGATCGGATTCGCATTTTCCCGGTTCATAGCGACCTCCTACTTAATACTTGCAACCTGTAAAGCATTACCTGATTCCAGTCTCTCATGAACGGGTGCATTCACGTTGTCGGGAAAGACGAAACATGAACTTACGTACTTGCCCATAAGAGAAATGGCGACCATCTTGGAGAGGTTTTTTTATGGACTTATAATGATTATACACACGACAGTTTCAATTTCAAATCACTTCTTCGCCCCCTCCACCCAGAACTGGCTGCCGTCGGTCTGGAACGACACCCAGTCGTAGCTGTCCAGGGCGACCCAACCCGGCAGGGGCGGCGCGCCGCCGGTGAAGAGCACGGCCTGGGGCTGAAAGCTGGCAGCCCAGACGGCGGGAGCCATATTAGCGAGGTCAGCCTGGGAGAGCACCAGCAGGCTGAGATTGGGGTCCGTTGGCCCACCAAACTCGCCCGGCGGCACGCCTCCGGGGATCAGGGCATGAAAACCACCCGCTTCCAGCCACAAAACCGTCCCGCTCTTCCCATCCGCCAGCACGCGCAGCGCAGCGTCCCCGCCCAGATCATAATACGGGGTATCGCCCAACATGGAACAAAGCACACCTTCATCCAGTAAATGCTCCCAGGTGCGCTGCAGCGTTTTGGTGGGGTTCAATTCTGCACTCAAGGCGCATACCGCGGGAATGCATTTCTGGGTGAGATTATCCAGGGCGTTCAGGACGGAGGCAGCGCGGCGAGCGGTAACGACCAGCCCATCCAGGCGAGTGGTGAATATCGGCAAACGCCGGCCCAGGGCATCCGCCAGGGAAGCAGAATCAGATCCGCCGTTGACCAGCCAGGACTGACCAACCGGTGAGCGCACGAGCAGCGCTGGACCATCCTTCAAGTTAAACACATCCAGGTGCAGGCGACCGTCCGGGGCCGACAGCGCGACCCGCCACAGTCCAACCGCCAGCAAGCCGGCCAAACCGAGGGCAACCGCCGGTTTGAATACGGCTTTCAACAGGCGCCGAACCGCTTGGGCTGTCACCCCCGCGGGTAGGGTAACGAGGCCGGCATAATATAAAATAACCAGCGGCGTGCTTAACCTACCCACATTTAAGACGCTGTTCTGGAACTGCGCCAGCCATTCGGCGACATGAATGGTGAAAGCAAGCAAGGGCCAGCACAGCCCGGCCACCAACTGGCCAAGGGGCAGCACGATCAGGCCCAACGCCAGGGCGATCCCACCCAGGATCATGGCATAGGGCTGAACGGGCAGAACCAGGGGGTTGGCCACGAGCGCGGCCAAAGAAACCTGCTGAAAATTGAGTGCGGTGACGGGCAGGGTAAAAACCTGGGCAGCCAGGGTAAAGAGAAAGAATTCCCCGACCGGACCCGAAAGGCGGCGCGCCGTGGGGGCGGGCAGCCAGCGCTCCGCCGCGCGGATAAAAAGCCCCTGCAGCGGGTCTGCAAACAGGACCAAACCCAATGTAGCTCCAAACGAAAGCTGGAAGCTGAGATCCCCGGGCAGGGCAGGGTTGAACAGGCACATGACGGCCGCGGTGAAAGCCAGTGAATTGACTCCCACCTGGCTGCGGCCTAACAAAGGGCCGATCATGCCGATGCCGCCCATCACCGCCGCGCGCACCACCGAAGGGGAAGCCCCGGTCAGCAGGGTATAGCCGGCTACGGCCAGCATGGCCAGGGGAATGGCGAAACGCGCGCGCAGCAGCCGGCCGAGGAGCTTTACAAACAGCCCGCTGACGATGGCCACGTTAAAACCGGAAACGGCAATGATATGGGTGATGCCAGTCGCGCGGAATGCATCGGCCACTTTCGCCGGCAAAGCGCTGTCATCACCGAGCAGAATTCCCGCCAGCAGAGCCGATTCAGGTTGGGGGAGCAGGCGGGTGATGGTGCGGTCGGCCAGGGCGCGAAAATCATACAGGGCGGATAAGAACCAGCTGCCCTGATCGTGGGCGACCAGGCGGGCGGCAGGGTAACTCAGCGTGGTATGGATTCCCTGGCGGGCCAGGTAGTCATGATAGAAATCCGCACCCTCGCTTTCGGGTTCCTGCGGTTTGCCACTGAGTTGGATGCGGTCCCCGTAGCGCCAGTCGCGGCCCAGCGGCAGGTAAACCAGGGCCAGGCCCTTGACCGTGCGCGGCGCTCCCTGCGGCTGACCGTCGAGGAGTGGAACCAACCGATCGACAGATAGAATCAAATGGATATAAGTATCGCGGATCTCGGGCGGCTGCTGGATGATCCCTTCCAGGCGAAATTCGCCGCGCCCGTTGTACCAGGCCAGGTCGTTTTCGGTCAGCGGCGCCTGGGCCGCCTGCCAGCGCATAATCCCCAGGCAGGCGGCAGCCAGCACGACCGCCAGAGGGAGGTGCGATTGTTCGCGGTAGGGCAGGTACCAGGGGAAGCGCGCCAAAAGATGGCGCTCGAAAAAAGATGCGGCCAGCAAAACACCAACCGCAGCCAAAGAGAATGGCCACAGCAGCGGCAGAGCATGGCCCAACAGCAGCCCCATCAGGAAAGCAAGCGACAGCCAGAGAAGCGGCATATAACAATTCTAGCCGAGGAGGGAGAATCGAGGGGCAGGACGACACCTTGATCTGCCTCAGGTAGTGTAAACGGTCAGACCAATAGCCATCCGTGACATTCGGTGCACAGGATGGTGCAGCCCTACATCAGAGGGCTGACACTTGCGAATTTCTTTGTGCGTCATCCAATTGAACAATCGAATATCCAATAATATTGTTGTAATTTATTCAGGCGACCGGATGGATGAGACAGATGTCATTGCGAAACCGGTGATTTTTTACGGTTGAAGCAATCTGTATTGCCATTTTCAGACTGCTTCGCTCCGCTCGCAGTGACATTTTTTTGAGACCTGTTTCAAGGTGGCAACTTGAGATAATTTAATGAGTTGCTGGAGCTTTCATAAGCCATTCTTTTAAGTTTTCGTAAAACTCATCGCCTCCCTGTTTTACAATGCTTACCCCACATGACGGACAAATATCAGGGCTTTTAACAACATCTACCACTCCTCGCAAAAGAACATTGAAATCAAATAAACATCCTGTTGATGTTTCGATATGCACTTGCTTTGGATTTAAATTGGGGATTATGGAAAAGATGGTCATTCGCTGTGACATTCTAATGATGAAGTCTTCTATTGTAGGCTTTCCATCATTTGGGAAGAACTGAATAACTGGGTAGATACTAACAATGAGAAGCGTGCGGTCTTTTGAATTCCATCCATAGAAATTACCCGGCAAAGGAATATTCGTTATTATCAACTCTCTTAGCCCCTTGTAATGCGGGTCAGGGAGACTATCCGATAATCCCTGCCAAGTTTCTCCTTTTTTCAGAGCGAGAATGTCCCCTGTTTTCTGAAGGAACTCTTTTTTACTGTTGAGTCTCTTGAGTTCTGAAACCTCATCCTGCGTAGGATATTTTCTGAAATCGTCTATCTCAAATTGTATTATATCCTGGAGACGGTTCTGTTCTTTTAAGATTGAGGAAAAATCAAATGGAATAGTCGGATCACACAATTGAGTGACTCTAAATCTGGCTCGTGTCCGAGTCTCCTTTTCAATCCTCTTCCTCCTGTTCCATTCATCCTCACGTTTATCTGACAATCGTTTCCTAAGCCGTTCCATAGGTTCACGAATGAAGAATGAAACAAGGATACCTATTAGCAGCATGATTACACCCGTAACAATTGTTGTGAGTTGTTGGTCCATATCACTTAATCCTTCGCTTACCAAACGGTTTTACCGGGAACAGATTCCTCGAAGCCATCAGATTCATAAACGATTATCGATCCAGATCGGCAAACGAAAGAGATAAAGCACATTCCACGGCTTCGTCTATCGTCATCGCCCGGCCTTCAGATAGAGCCTGTTCGAAGGCAGGCTCATCCAGCTGGGCTTTTGTTTCTGCCCAACCGCGCTCATACTCCTTCCTTTCTACTTTCCATAATTTCTCATCCTCTACTATTTTTAAACTCTGGCATGCTCCCAATAATTGTGCGGCCACCCAGGATTGGTTCATGGTCAATGCCACCCTGGCGATCCCGGCCAGGGAAGGGACGATTTCCCGCGGTGAATCAGCGATTTGCAAGCATTCCTTAAAATGACGCAGGGCCTGCCCGGGTTGCGCCAGGTTGATCTCTGCGCTACCTAACATATTTAAACAAGATCCATAATTTGGAAACTTCGCATTCTCCCGTTGAATTAATATACTTTTCTGTATTAAAGACCGCATTTTTTGAAACTCATCTTTTTCATAAGCGACCCTTCCAAGATGGCGTAGAACAATGGCTTCTGCCCATTTGGATTGCCTGGCCTGTGCATGGGTTAAAGCTTTTTGATAATGTTCACTCGCCTCTTCTAAATCACCTCTAAGGTAGGCAAGCGCACCTAGCGCGATTAAATGATCGCCCACCTGCAGCGGATCCCCCAGATGCTCAAAGATCGCCAGGCTTTCTTCTAATAACGGTCGTGACCGTGCGCCTTCTTTTGAGTAAAAGAAAATCATACCCAACCGGCACAGCACCCAGGCTAACAGCCAGGCATCGGCTAAGCCCCGGCCCACGGCCAGGCTGGCTTCACCGAGTTCTCTGGCTTCTTCGTAGGAACCAATATGGGCGGCTATCTCGCCCAACATGCTTTGCGCCATTGCCACACCCCCTAGATCTCCTTTTCTCTGGTAAATGTCCAGGCTCTCCTGGATCCAACGTTTGGCTTCCGCAGTATGACCCAGCGCTTCAATCAGGTGCCCGGCCGAAAAGCAGGCCTTCGCACATACATTCGTATCCAATAGAACTGGCGGCGAGGGGGATAACCCCTTTAATAACCAGGTATAGCCTTCGTTATGGAAGTTCTGCGTGTGCCAGAAATAAAGCAAGGCGCTGGCAAGACGGAGCCCGGCCTCGATCCTATGTCTGCCAGAACTGTCGAGCGCCCAGGAGAGAGCAGCACGAAAATTGTCCACTTCCCGGTGCAGCGCCTGCAATCTCTCCAGGGCGACCGGTGTCCTCAATTGTGGCTCAATCGCCTCTGCCAGTGCCAGGAAATAATCCAAATGGCGGTCATGGAAAGCCTGGCTTTCTTTGGCACCCTCCAACTTCTCACGAGCATATTGGCGAACGGTCTCCAAGAGGAAATAGCGCGTCTCGACACCCTGTCTCCGTTCGACATTGACGATAGATTTATTCACCAGGGAGGACAGTCTATCCAGAATCTCGTCAGGCTCGATCCCATGCCCGGCGCATACTACTTCAATGGCTTCGAGCGTGGATCCCCCGGCGAAGACCGACAGGCGGCGCAGCACCATCCGTTCGTTTTCCAAAAGCAGGTCATACGACCAGTCGATGGCCGCTCGCAGAGTTTGATGGCGCGGCAAAGCAGTCCGGCTGCCGCCTTTGAGCAGGCGAAAGACGTCATCCAGGCGCCGGGCAAGCTGCTCGGCGGTGAGGAGGCTCATGCGCGCCGCAGCCAGCTCGAGGGCCAGCGGGATTCCGTCCAAACGCTGGCAAATCTGAACAACAGCAGCTGCATTATTCCCTGTAACGTGGAAGCCCGGCAAAGCGGCGTTCGTCCGCTCGACGAACAGGCGCACGGCTTCATATCGATTAAATTGTTCCAGTTCAGGCATCAGGTGAATGTCGGGGAAGGGCATGGATGGCACCCGGTAGGCGATCTCACCCCCTACGCCCAACACCTCCCGGCTGGAAGCCAGCAGCTTGAGTTGCGGGCAGGCAGCCAACAGACTGGCTGCCAGTAGGGCACACGCTGGGAGCAAGTGTTCGCAATTATCCAGGACGATCAGTGCCCTTTTGCCTTTCAAGAAATCCACCAGCCTCTCCTGGATGGAATGGCCGGCTTCCTCCCACAGGCCCAGTGCCACAGCTACTCTTTGTGCCAGCATACCCGGGTCGGAGAGAGGCGCCAGATCCACCAACCATACCCCATCCGGGTAGCGATCCAGAACCTCTTGCGCAACTTGCAGTTCCAGGCGCGTCTTACCTACCCCACCCGATCCGATCAAAGTGACCAGACCGTGTTTCTCCAGCAGGCCCTTGACCTGGGCAATCTCTTTTTCCCGGCCGATAAAGGTGGTTAACTGGCGGGGCAGATTGTGCTTGGGTTCGGCCCGGGAGAATTGGGTCAGTGATTTTTCCAGCAGTCCCAGTTCGTAGGCGCGGGCAATGGCCTGGCGGCGACTGTGAACTCCCAGCTTGCCATAAATTTGACGGATATACCATTTGGACGTGCTGGTGGCGATCGTCAGCCTGTCAGAGATCTCCCTCCCGGTCAGATTTCCCTCCAGGAGGGCCAGGATCTCACGTTCACGTCGGGTAAGTGGCTCGACGAGTGGCTCGATTGGTTTGCTTCGCCTGTCAACCATACCAATTCCTCTTTTCGAGAAAACCGGTAAAGAGATTTTTATTATAACCACAATGACCGGAATCGTTTACCAATTGGACCGATCCCCTCCTAAATTCCCTCCCCAAAACCCTCCTTGATGGAGGGTGATCGGTGAACATGAAAAATGTAAAGTGGTATCAGAAAGATGAAACAGAATAAATAACCTCTCTACGAAAGGAATGCGACAAATGATAACCTCAACAAGCTTATCGATCTATCGAAACAGGCTCAAAACCCAGGATACCTCCTTGTTCCCTAGAGTCCTCATAGCGATTTTGCTCGCTGCGGCGCTGATTACCTGGGCGCCTGGCAAAGCCAGTGCGGCCAAGACTGGTGAGATTGCCTGGTCAGGCTGTAATAACTCTCCGTATTGGGAATATTTTTTCAATTACGATCCCAATGGCCCTCATTTAGCCCAATCCCCTTGCCTGCCTGAAACCAGCACGGATATCTGGCCGAACAGCAGTGCATCGCTGTATTGGGAATATTTTTTCGCCAACGATCCCAATCGCACACAGATCGCTCAGTCCTTTTCAGTGCCTGTAACCGGGGCTGATGCCGGGTCGAAAAGCAGTCCATCGCAGTATTGGGAATATTTTTTCACCTACGAACCGAATGGCCCACATTTAGACCAATGCCCTTGCCTGCCTGAAACGGAGATAAAGAACCAACCTTAAAATCTAACCTTTTGCCCCTGTCAAATACAGGTAGCGGGCTGCTCGTTCGAGCAGCCCGCTACCTGTATTTCTTCACATGCCTGGCTATATTTTTAAAAAGGGGATCAAACCCGGGGTGCGGCGGCGGTATTCGGCATAAGCCGGGCCAAATTCGCGCAGCAGCTTGCGCTCTTCAAAAACAATTCCTACCAGGATGTAGACGGTCAGGCCGATCGCCAGGGCCAGCAGGTTCCAGGTCATGGTAGGCACCAGCCACAACAGCAGCAGGCTGCAAGTGTACAGCGGGTGGCGCACCCAGCGGTACAGCCCGCCCGTCACCAGGCGCGCGGGCTCACTGCCAGGACGGGACCGGTAACCGGGCAGAAAGGCATCCAGGCCGAGGAACTGGAGGGCACCGGTCTGGCTGACCCCCACCCACAGGCCTACCAGGGCCAGAATCTGCAGCAGCAGGGTCAGCAGGCTCCATGGGGCGGGGATGCGGTATAAAACGGCATCCGGCAAACGCCAGGCCAGGATGAAAATTGGCAGCACGGTGACCACGGCCTGAATGCTAAAAAACAGGCGGTAGTAGCGCGCGCCAGCCGCCCCCAGCCGGCGGCGAGCAAATTCTTTTGCCCTGCGCCCGGCCAGCAGGGTGTGCAGCGCGCCGTAAAGCGCGCAGGCCAAAAGGATCCAGAGAAAACTAGAAATCACGTCCCGATTCTACCTTATAAAATCAATTTGTACACTTAGCTCAACGTCTGTACAATTAAAGACCATGCCTGAAGAAATTCCGAGGAGAATTGTATATGACCAAGCATCAAATCCACAGAAAACCTGTTATTTTTTTCTTGCTGACCTTTGCATATTCCTGGATTCTGTGGATGCCATCCATATTAGCCGGACTGGGTGTTGAATTTGCGTTCGATATCGCAACCTACACGGCAGTGGTTGTGCCCATCGGGGCTTTTGCGCCCCTGCTGGCGGCGATCACACTGATCGCACGTCAACATGGATGGAAAGAAGTCTGGCAATTCATCCGCCAGGCATTTGATTTCCGTGCGAAGCCAGTATATTTTGTGCTGGCGCTGCTCGTACCAATCATCATTCATGCCATCGCTCACTATCTCGCCCCTCTTTTGGGACTCGAAGTAGCCAATACATTGCTCCCTGAGGACTTGCCCGTTTCACCCGTTGTACTCGCCATTCCCTACTTTTTGGCCATGCTATTAATTGGCGGTGGACAGGAAGAATTCGGTTGGCGCGGCTACGCTCAAAAACCTTTGCAGGATCGCATGGGCGTTATACCAGCCAGCCTGCTGATTGGAATTATCTGGGGATTATGGCACCTGCCATTGTGGGTGATGCCCGGCGAACCGCATTCGACCTATCCATATATAGCCTTCCTGCTTATGACAACCAGCATCTCCGTCGTTTATGCCTGGATATTCAATGCCAGCGGACAAAAACTAATTATCGTCATGTTTTTTCATGCCATGAGCAATACAGCGGCTCCACTGCTCCCATATTTACACTGGACAGCGGGAAAACCAGAAACTGCCTACTGGCTGTATGCAGGTGTGAATATTCTGGCGGCTGTGATTGCTGCCTTTTCAATCCAAAGAAAACCTTCCGTTCGGTGAGTAATCGTTAAGCTTGTTTTTAGCCTATCATAGACAACCATGACCGCCAAACTCAACCAACCCGCCCCATTGTTTAGCCTGCCCACCCTGGACGGGGGTGCTTTCGCGTTGGAAAGCATATCCGGACGGGTGGTGGTGATCAACTTCTGGTCGGCGGAATGCCCCTGGTCAGCGCGGGCTGACGAGCAGATCGCCAGTTGGGCGCAAGATTGGGGGCCGGAGGTGCGCGTGGTGCGCATTGCCAGCAACGCCAATGAAAGCCAGGAACTGCTGCAAAGCAGCGCCGAACAACGCGGGCTGGATCTGGTTTTACTGGATGGCGAACAGCGCGTCGCCGAGCTTTACCAGGCCGAAACCACGCCGCATATCTTTGTGATTGACCAGGCAGGCATCCTGCGCTACCGGGGGGCGGTGGATGACGTCACGTTTCGCAAGCGCACCCCAGAACGGTTCTATTTAAAAGAAGCCGTAGAAGCAGTCCTGGCGAGGAACCTGCCGCCCAACGCGGATACGCCGGCTTACGGCTGCGCCATCATTCGCTTCAACTCAACATAAAGGATGGGCTGCGGAGATGCAAATCCACAGCCCATCCACAAGCAGGGGGGATAATATCAAGCAGTCGTTTCGGAAGGCATATTTCGATTCTCTTTGACTGGCTGGCGCCGGCCAAAGAGACGCAGTCCCACCCCAAAAATGAGGGCCAGGAGAAATACTGCGGCATACTCGATCAGGGGGATGCTGATCAATTCGTAGGCTTTGTTCCAGCCGCGGCCGTTATAGACAAAAATCGCCCCCGATAGATAGGCAGCAAAGATCAGCCATTTCAGCCACTTAGACAGGCTTAACCCGTGCATCTGGGTGATGACAAAGATCCCCGCAAAGCCAAAGAAGAACATCGGCCACAAGCCATTACCCTGGTATACCGCTACCAGGGTGCCGTGGAAAAGGACCGCCACCTCCATAACCGCCGTCCATATCTTATTGACATGGATGCGGGTCAGGAACAGGGATCCTTGCAGGAGGAGCAGAAACATATAAATGAAGCCCACCAGGTGCCCGGGGGTATTTTCCATGGGATGATACCAGAAGGTGTACACGCTGGCCCAGGCAAAAAAATAGCCGTGATACTTGCGGGCAAAGGCCGTAATGTTTTTTGAAATAGGGACTTTTTTACCGGCGAACAGGCCGCGGCGTTTGTTTTCCATCAGCAGGACCCAGACCAGCAGGATAACCACCGAGGCCTGGGAAGACCAGATGGAGACATCCTGGGCGAGTCCGTCGTACCAGATGTGGGTCTGGACAAAATGCAGGAAAATAAAGAAGGCATTCAGCCCCAGCGCGAGAACATTAACCCGGTGCAGTCCGGTGGTATAGGTCCGGACGCGGGTCTGGGCGTAATAAATCAGGCCCCAAAAGGTCAGCTGGTGCAGCAGGTACAACCCCCAGGCGGTGGCATGCGTCCAAAATGTGGGATTGGGCAGCTTCCAAAAATACCAGTCGGCGCCCTGGTCGGGCAGGAAGGTGGAGGTATCCAGAAACTGACCGGCCCAGGCAATCAGGGCGGTGAATGCCAGGCTGAAGATCACGCCACCCAATATGGCCTGAATATCTTTTCGAGATGAAATCGTCTTTAATGTAATCGGTAGCATACTATAATTATGCCATACTTAAACGGATGGATCTATCATTCGTATAAAGTTTCCTTCATAAATAATTGAATAATAAAATTTCGACCATTTCGCCCTCTATGGCACATTTCCGGCTATTTCGGCGGCCTGGCTGCATATGGGGGTAAGGAGGTTTCCGGCCCAGCCCTGTTTATTCCCAAAAACTGTGGATAACTCGCGGAAAACTGTGGATAAAGAGGGAATAATGTGGAAAAGTGCTTATTTTGCCAACATTTGTAAGGAATTACGGTAATTCTTTTTACCCCCACCTGTGGGGGTACGTTTTTGGGAAAGGCTGTATTTTCAACTCAAGATTTCAGCGCAAAAAATTTCCGGGAATCTGTCCCCACGCCGCCAAAAATTATCCCCCACCCGATACAATCTATCCACATATAGGTTTCGGAAAACTTTTTTAGGTTATCTCGCCACATATGGGGGGGCCATGAAAGGCAGCCCCGCTGTGTACGGTGATTCTTCGGGCTGGCTGCTGTTATCCACATTCTCCACAGGCCCTACGACAATTACGAATCCATATATAAACTAAAGGAAAGAGAATAATGAATAAGACAGGCTGTGCAATCTGACTGAATGAAGAGTATGCACCCAAGCGAGAAAAACCAAAATTTAAACAAAGTCAATTATGGGTAACTCTATGTGGTGGTGGTCGGGCTGGGTGTATTGGAAGGGGTCGGGGTTGGCCCGGTAGGCGTGAGCGTGGGTGTGGGTGTAGGGCCGGTCGGGGTGATGGTCGGCGTATCAGACGGGGTGGGAGTAATCGAGGGTGTCGGGGTAATCGAAGGGGTAAGCGTCCGCGAAGGAGTTAGAGTTGGCGGGAAGGTGCTGGAAGGGATGGAAGTGATCGAAGGCGTAAGGGTGATGGTTGGCGATGGGACACGGGTTAAGGCTGCCTCATAGGTTATGACTGCCTGGCTGAGTGGAGCCGGGGTCTGAATGAGATTCAGCGCATCCTGCAGCAGAGGTTGAATTGCCTTGCGATTCGGCAGAAAAACAAAGGGTGAAAGATCTTCAGGGATCTGCCAGGGTTTCAATTCCCCTTCGCCAAAATGAAAGAAAGAAAAGCGGCTGGTATCGCCAAGTTTAATCACCAGGGGGATGGCATCAAGCAGATCGGGCAGTTCCAGATTGGTCTCGATGGTTTCGCGAAAGGCTTGATACAGGCCAGGCAGGTTGGACAGGTTTCCGCTCTGCACCATGCGGTTCAAGATCAGGTGGAAAATTTCCTGCTGGCGGCGGTTGCGGTCTCCTTCATCGTTTCCCACCCGAAAACGGATGTAGCACAGCACCTGGTCGCCGGTCATGTGATATACCCCGGTCGGAATGCCCCCGCAGTATTTTGGATCAGGGTAGGCCTGGAGGATGTTCACATCCAGCCCGCCCAGGTTCTTGTCGATAAAGCGCACGAACCCGTCCAGATGGACCAGCACATAATAATTGGGACGGATACCGAAGTTGTACTGGATGGTATCGAACATGCCCCGCCAGCCGCTGACGGCATAGGCTACCTGCAGGCGCTGCATGGTGAAACCGGGGATGTAGACCATCATATCCGGGGGCAGTGAAATCAGGCTGGCGCGCGACAGGCGCGGATGGTAAACGATCAATTGAATCGCATCCGTGCGGCTGATGTACGGGGCCTGGCTGTCTGAACCGAGCAGCACCAGCGAGCGCACTTCATCTGGCATCGATAGGCCGGAGAGGGGCGGCGGTACCTGGGTCACCGGGGTTTGATCCGGACCGGGAAAGATGCCCCAGGGGCGCAGGGGGTCGAAGGTGGCGGTGGGGGTCAGGGTGGGGGTGCGGCTGGGGGCAATCGTATTGGTGATCGCGACGGTGCTCGTGGCGGGCGCCGGGAAGGGCACAGGGCTGGCGGTGGGGGAAGGTTGGGCGGCGCAGCTGGCCAGGAATGTGATCAGCAGGCAGGCGGCGAGGAACAGACCTGACCTCCTGCCCCCCTTAGCAGTTCTTCTGGGAATTTTTGCGGCGAATGTCGCAAAAATTCCATTAACCCTTGACTCCCCTCCCCGCGCTGAGCGCCCTCGAAAGAGGGTCAGGGAGGGGCTGGGGGAGGGTGTATGTTCTTCGGCGAGCATGGCGAAATTATAGCATCAATGCAGGTATAATCAGCTCAGTTCAAGCGGCAAGGACGGCACTGAGGAGTTTATGATGGAAAAAATTGATCCCAATATGGGATTGGGCACGCTGTTGACCCACGCCACCGAAGGCGGCGACCCGCGCTTCGCGCACGTCACCCCGATTTACCAGACCTCCGTTTTTGATTTCCCGGACGTAGAAACCGGGGCGAGTATCTTTAATGGCGATATCCCCGGTTTGAACTACACGCGCTGGAATAATCCCAACCAGCAGCAGCTTGCGGATAAGATCGCCGTGCTGGAAGGGATCGACCTGCTGCGGGCCCAGCCCGAGCGTCATCCGGACGAAGTGGTGGCCGGGATGGTGTTCGCCTCGGGGATGGCTGCCGTTTCGGCGGCCGTGCTGGCGCGGGCGGGCAAGGGAGGGGTGGTGATCGCCCAAAAGCGGCTGTACTCGGCAGCCCACGAACTGCTCAACAAGCTGGCCCCGCGCTGGGGGCTCGAGTGCGTTTTCCTGGAAGATTCATCTCCCAAGCAGTGGGAGCGGGCCTTCCGCGATCATCCCAATGCGGCCCTGGCCTATACCGAATCGCCGGCGAACCCCACCCAATCCCTGACCGACCTGGAAGCGGTGGCGGAAATCGCCCACCGTCACGGCAGCTGGCTGGCGGTGGATAATACCTTCGCCTCGCCCTACTGCCAGCGCCCGCTCAGCCTGGGGGCGGATGTGGTGATCCACTCGACCACCAAGTACCTGTCGGGGCACGCCCTGATCATCGGCGGGGTGGTGGTCAGCCGCCACCCGGCGTTCGTCCACAAGGAATTATTTGAAATGCTCAAGGTGCTGGGCGGCTCGGCCAGCCCGTTCGATACCTGGCTGACCAATGTCGGGCTGAAAACGCTGGAAGTGCGCATGCAGCGCCACTGCGAAAACGCCCTGCAGGTGGCGCATTTCCTGGAAAAGCACCCGGCCGTAGAACGGGTCTACTACCCCGGGCTGGCCAGCCACCCGCAGTATGAACTGGCCCGCCGTCAGATGAGCCATTTTGGCGGGATGATGTCCTTTGAACTGCGCGGCGGGCTGCAAGCCGGGATCCAGATGATGAACCGGGTCAAGGTGGCGACATTGGCAGTCAGCCTGGGCATGGTGGATACGGTGGTATCCCATCCGGCCAGCATGACCCATTCCGGCCTGGGACCGGAAGTGCGCCGCGCGGCGGGTATCACGGATGGGTTGGTGCGTCTTTCGGTCGGGATCGAGAGCGTGGAGGATCTGCTGGCCGATTTCGACCAGGCCATGCGCTAAAATTTTTCTTCTCAGGTATTTGATCGGCTCGCGTTGGCTGGCGGCGACCAGTCGTTGTGTGAAATAAGACACAATCTATTGACATGGAACCCATCTGGACATATACTATGTCCAATTGAATAACAGTTTATCCTTCGGGGCAGGGTGAGCGTTCGCAGAACGCAATTCCCGATCGGTGGTCAAAACCCACGAGTGCTGCAAAGCGCATGACCTGGTGAAATTCCGGGGTCGACGGTAAAGTCCGGATAGAAGAAGGAACAAACCATTCCGCAATTGCGGTTGGTTAATTTCGCCCCGAAGATGATGGTCTTCGGGGCTTTTGGTTGTGCCCTGATCGGAGTTGGCAGGTATGGACGGAAAAAAAAAGACCCATCGCGGTGCGGCACATTTCCTCCCGCGGCCAGGCGGCTGGCTGGCGCTGGCCTCTCTGCTGCTGCCGCTTGTCGTCTGGCAGGTGCTGTCGAGCATGCCGGGAATGACTGCTTTTATCTTGCCCTCACCGCTGCGGGTAGCTGTGCGTTTTGGGGAAATGCTGGCTGACGGCAGCCTGCTGCGCCACACCGGGTATACCCTGGTAGAAGTGTTATTAGGCCTGGCCTTAGGCAGCACCCTGGCAACCTTCACCGGGTATGCGCTGGCCCGCTCGCACCTGCTGGAGCGGATGCTTTCCCCTTACCTGGTTGCCAGCCAGGCCGTCCCGGTGGTGGCGATCGCGCCCCTGCTGGTAATCTGGTTCGGGCCGGGATTGTTCTCCAAGGTGCTGATCTGCGCCCTGATTGTGTTCTTTCCGGTGCTGGTCAATACCGTGGTCGGCCTGCGCGCCGTGCCGCAGAACCTGCGCGACCTGATGGTGGCGCTGCGCGCCTCGCAGGCGCAGATCCTGTGGAACCTTGAAATTCCGGCAGCCCTGCCTGTACTCCTGGGCGGGCTGCGCATTGGCGCCACCCTTTCGGTGATCGGGGCGGTGGTGGGCGAGTTTGTGGGTTCTGACCGCGGGCTGGGTTTCCTGGTGAACGTGGGCCGGGGACGTTACGATACGGCGATGGTCTTTGTGGCGATCATCACCCTGATATTGATGGCGCTGATGTTGTACGGGGGCGCCATCCTGGTTGAGAAACGGCTGCTGCGTTGGGAAGCCTAGTTATCCACAGATTTAAGGATTTACCTGTGGATAACTGTGGAGAATTGTGGAGAAAAAGAGGTTTCTGATGAAAAAGATCTTTCTTGTCCTTCTGGCTGTGGTGCTTATTACGGGCTGTGCCCCGCAGGCGGCGCCAACCGCCGCGGGTGAATTGGTAAAAATTCGCCTCCCCGTCGGATATATTCCCAACATCCAGTTTGCCCCGCTGTATGTGGCCATGGAAAAGGGCTATTACCGCGACGCCGGCCTGGATGTCACCCTGGATTACAGCGTTGAGACGGACGGGGTCGCCCTGGTAGGGGCTGACAACCTGCAGTTTTCGGTAGCCTCGGGCGAACAGGTCGTTCTGGCCCGGGCCCAGGGGCTGCCGGTAACCTATGTTTTGTGCTGGTACCAGCAGTACCCGGTGGGCGTGGCGTCCAGCCCTAAGGAAGGCATCAAAACGCCAGCGGATTTAAAAGGGAAAAAGATCGGCATCCCCGGTTTGTACGGCGCCAGCTATATCGGTTTTCAGGCCCTGCTGGATGCAGGTGGTTTGACAGAAAGCGACGTAACCCTCGATTCGATCGGCTATAACCAGGTCGAGGCGCTGAAAGCCGGGCAGGAACAGGCGGCAGTGATTTACGTGACCAACGAACCGGTGCAGTTGGATGCGAGCGGTTTCCCGGTGGATGTGCTGCGCGTGGCGGACTACCTGCAGCTGGTGGGCAACGGCCTGATCACCAACGAGACCACCCTCAAGGATCATCCCGACCTGGTGCGCAAGATGACGGCAGCCACCCTGAAAGGCATGCAGGATGCATTGGACAACCCGGACGAGGCCTATCAAATCTCCACGAAATACGTGGAAGGGCTGGATAAGAGCGACCCGGTGGTGCAAAAAAAGATCCTGGCGCTTTCCATGGAACTGTGGAAAGCCCCGAAATTAGGCTATTCAGATGAGAAGGCCTGGGAGAACATGCAGCAGCTTCTACTGAAGATGGGACAGATCAAACAGCCCCAGGATTTAAGCAAAGTGTACAGCAACGAGTACCTGCCATGATTTTAACAGGCGCCCCTTTTCTCCAGGTGCGCGGCCTGACCGTGACCTTTCAAGATGCCAACGGTGGGCTGGAGGCGCTGGATGAAATTTCGTTTGATGTCTGGCCGCAGGAATTTTTGTGTGTGATCGGCCCATCGGGCAGCGGTAAATCTACCCTGCTGCGCGTGTTGGGCGGTCTGCTGCAGCCGACCGGCGGCGAAGTGATCTTTACCGGTGACAGCCGCCGCCCGCGTTTAGGGATCGTGTTTCAGCAGGCCAACCTGATGCCCTGGCGCACCGTGCTGGAAAATATCGCCTTACCGCTTGAACTGCGTGGGATAGATGCGCGCGATGCCCGCAGCCAGGCTATGGAATGGATCGAGCTGGTGGGGTTGAGCGGGTTTGCCGATGCCTGGCCGCGCACCCTCTCGGGTGGGATGGCCCAGCGGGTGGCGATCGCCCGGGCGCTGATCCAGGACCCTGACCTGCTGCTGCTGGATGAACCGTTTGGTTCGTTGGACGCGCTGACCCGCGAACGCATGGGCAGCGATCTGCTGGAATTGTGGCAGTCGCGCCGCAAGACGGTGATCATGGTCACACATTCGATTTCCGAGTCGCTGCTCCTTGCGGACCGGGTGCTGGTATTTTCGCCTCGCCCGGGAAGGGTCAGCCTGGATCTGACCGTGGACCTTTCCCGCCCGCGCAGCGATGATGTGCGCTATATGCCCCATTTTGGCGAGCTGGCGCGCCAGCTGCGCGCCGCGATTGGGTAGGTATTTAAGTGATATAATCGCCTTTGGAAATCGATATAGTCTCGTTAGGCGAGGCTTCTGCACAAGAAGAGAAATTTTTTGTGTCGTTACTGGGTAACTTCTGGATGCCTCCCTGGTTGAATAGGGGGCAGTTTTTTTTCCTGGGCGGAGCTGGCGCCTGCCGGCTAAATTAGACGATCCAGGATTGGAAAGGAGGTGATCGCATGAACGCAGATGATAGTGCGGGATCAAGACCCATTCATCCCAGGAAACTGTTGAACAACGCTTTGATTTGCCGCAGGAAGGGGCGGATCCATGCGAACCTCCTGATTGACCCTGATCCCGCTAAACGGTAGACCAGACCCCAGGCATCCGCCTTTCCACCCGTACGCACCACCGCGAAGCCCTCTCCCCCCACAGTTTCCCCGAAATTTGGGTCTTTTTTCTTCTGAAAGATCTCCATCTATCTACTTGTTCATTCAGCAGGAAATTGGCAACGACTTCATAGATTCGTTCTACAGCCGGCTCACTCAGTTAGAACCAGGGCTTGAGCCAATAGGGCTTGTCTCAGTCGCAAAAGAAAGAATGAATGCAACGAGGTGAGACCATGATCAACACGAAAGAAATAGATGTTGTTTTGGAAGAGATTCGAGAGGCTCTGACCCATCAGGATTGGGAGCGTGCGGCAAAGCTGCTGGAAAGTTTACGCCCACCCGACCAGGCCGATCTGTTTGAAGAACTGTCGCCCGAGACACAGGACCAACTGCTGCCGCGCCTGAATCCCGAAGATTCAGCGGATATCCTGGAGGAGTTGGTGGATGAAGATGCCGCCGAAGTGGCAGCTCGCCTCAATCCGGAGGAATTGGCGCGCATTCTGAGCAAGATGGAATCGGATGAAGCGGCCGATCTGTTGGGTGACATCGCCCCAGACCAGGCAGCGGAAGCGCTTCTGACGACCGATGACGCTGAAGAGATCCGGCCGCTGCTCAAGCATGAGGACAGTACAGCTGGCGGCTTGATGACCTCGATCGATGTCTTGCTGCATCGAGACATTACCGCAGCGGAAGCGATTGCGCATCTTCGAACCGTCTCTCCCGATTCAGAGACCCTATATTATCTGTACGTAGTGGATAATGATATGCGCCTGGTAGGAGGGGTATCCCTGCGCCAGCTGGTTCTGGCACTGCCGGATACGCGTATCTCGGATCTGATGGATCCAGAGGTTATCCACACGGATGCCGCTACCGACAAGGAAGATGTCGCGCGGATGATGACCCGGTACGATCTTATTTCGATGCCCGTCGTGGATGATACCGGGCATCTTCTGGGCGTAATCACCCATGACGACCTGGTGGATGTGCTTGAAGCAGAGGCCACTGAAGATATTTACCGCCTGGGCGGCCTGCCCCAGGACCAGGTAGCGGGTGCGACCGTCCCTTCCGCCTTGCGCAATCGCCTGCCCTGGCTGGTGCTTAATTTAGGCACGGCCATGGCTTCGGCCCTGGTGCTCAGCCTGTTTCAAAACACCATCGCCCAGGCAGCTGTGCTGGCGGCCTTCTTTCCCATCGTCGCCGGCGTCAGCGGCAGCGCGGGCACGCAAACACTGACCGTGATCGTCCGGGGATTGGCCCTGGGCGAGATCCTGCCGAGCAAAGGCCTGCGCGAACTGCTGCGCGAACTATTGATTGGCGTGGCGAATGGGATTGTGATTGGACTGCTGGTTACAGTCATTGCCCTGGTATGGAAAAAAGCGCCTGTTCTGGGCGTGATCGTGGGCGCAGCCACCCTGTTAAACATGATTTGCGCGGGAATCGCCGGGGTGCTGGTTCCGTTGGGAATCAACAGCTTAAAGATCGATCCTGCCCTGGCCTCGCCGGTGCTGGTGACAACCGTGACCGATTCGCTGGGATATCTGATTTATTTGGGCCTGGCCACCCTGATTCTGCTGCCGTTATTATAGGGATCCGGACCCGGGCGCCACGGTCGGGCAGTAGGGTGCGCACCGCGCACCTGCTCCAGATTGCGCAAAAGACTGTTAAATATTGATCCTCTCGACCTCTGCGACCATAACTTCATAATTGCGCAGCGCCCGCGTGCTCAGGACTCGACCGTAAGGGCAGGCAGAAGGCATGAGCACGAATCCTCGCCCGCCCATGCCTTCATCCAGCGCGGTGCGCACCTTCTCCCTGAAGTCTGCGTCGGATAAATTTTCCAGGTCGGAAGCCTCGAGGTTGCCGAAAAGAACCATCTGCCCGCCGACTTGCGCGCGCACCTCGGCCAGGCGCATGTCACCCTGGGGTGGGGGTTCAATCGGGTCAAGGCCGTCGCAGCCCGTGGCGGTAATGGCATCAAGGATCAGGCGCAGCCGCCCATGGGAATGGATGCGCGCGTAACCTTTGCCGGCCTGGATCGCTTTGACCATCGGCGTATCGTAAGCGACGACGTACTCGTGGAATAAGCGCGGGTGCAAGTAGGGGGGCGAAGCGTATTCGGGACCATAAATGCGCCACAAACGCCCTGGCAGCGCGCGCGCCACGGCCGCGGTTCGGCGGTGAATATCCCTGGCGAAACGCTGCAGCAGGCGGTGGAACAGCATGGGTTCCGTCGCGGCAAGAATGGTGTAATCGGCCATTGAGAACAGCCCGGCGGCGGCACACAGCGGATCGGCGGTATCAATCATCACGATGCCGCTTTCACCCAGCGTGCGTTCGGTTTCCAGCACACCGCGGATATCCGGCGCGCCTGGGTCTGGCGGCTCAGGCAGCGTGAGGAAAGCTTCGACGTCGGCCCTGTCTTTGAAGAGGTGCTCAATCTGCCAGACGGTGTTGACGTCCGGATCGCGGCGGGAAACATCGACCAGGGTTCGTTGGCCGATCCGAATTTCGCGTCGTTCGTAACGGCTGCCATCTGTATACCAGGTGGTGCGCCTGGTGATTTCTTTCAGCGGATCTGCGGCATCGGGAAAGGGCACGCAACGCATCACGATGCGGTCGCTCTTTTCGCGCGCCAGCCGGATCAAGGGCTGCCAGGATGGGTGGGTATAGATGTTATAAGGATCAGCTACCTCGGGGCGTTCGTCGAGGCCGTTGATTTCGTAGAAGCATACCGCCGGACGGTCTACGGGATTGCCCCTCAGTGTTGCCATTAATCGCTCGCGTGGTCGCATGGATGCTCCATCATAACATGAACTTAACTGTCAGCCTGAAGAGGGTGTAGGTGCGCATACCGCAAGGGTATCCTCACCCTCCGGGTGCGCTTCGCGTAGGACTGCGCACCACGCCAGCTCATTCCCTCCACCGAATAGAGATCCTCTTCCATCGAATCTTCGCAATCGGAATCATTAAACCCAGGAGGCGCTACAATTGCCCCCGCCTGCGTTTCATCATGATGGACACCGTCTCATGCCAGCGCGCCTTGGCCTGGGCAGTCATCCCCGTAGCTGAGCCGGTCGAGCAAATCGATGACCTGTGCCAGGCTGCCCTCGATCAGGTTGTTGGCCGCCGGGCGGTTGGGGAGCTGCCTGACCAGATCCCAATGAAAATCATGGATTAAGCGGTCGATAGCGAACATACGCGCCTGGGGCGTGGCCGCGCTGGGGAAGCGCTGTACATAGGTCTCGAAGGCCGGGCCGGCTTTGCCGATCATCAGTTCGCGGTGGCGTTTGCTCTGGTGATACTCACCCCCGGATACTTGCCAGCCGCAGTCCGTGCCGGGACAGGGAACCGGGGTCGTGTTGGGCGGTTGTCCGGGCTCGACGACCTGGAAAACCGTGCCGCAGCGCGGGCAGGTGACCTTGCCCGCGCGGATCATCAGGATGCTCTGGCAGCGGGCCAGCAGACCATATCCCACCTCGGTTAACAGGTCTTCGTCCAGATCCCCCTGCGCATCGGATTGGTACAGGTCCCACAGTTTTTCGCGCCGGATCTTCGGCGACCACAGGATTTTTTCCATAGGAACTTATATAATTTAACCGCAGATGAACGCCAATGGATACAAATAAAACCATATTCGTTTCTTTTTATCAGCGTTTATTTGCGTGCATTTGCGGTGAATATCTTTGCTCCGCGCACCAACCCATCCAAAAAGGTGCACACTAAGGAAAATCTTTTCTTGTAGTTCTTCCTTAGTGATCTTCGTGTGCTTCGTGGTAGGGTTTTCATCCTCTATTTATGATCAAAAAGTGTTGAAAAAAACATATTCGCCACAAAGGGAAATCAAAGATCCCAGTAATTTTTTAGCGAGTCTGCCCGATCCTGGGCCAATCCAGCAGCAGGACCTCGACCAGCAGGCGGGCGTTGACGTTGGCGTCCAGGCGCGCCAGGGCGCGCTCCAGGTCGGCGGTGCGCGCGTGCACCACTTCCAGGCTCAACTGCCCCGCCAGGCGGCGGATCTGGTCTTCACAGTCCAGGTTGGTGAGAGGAGACTGGGCGCCGCTGGTCACCAGCAGCACATCGCGCCAGTAGGCCAGCCAGGTCCGAACTATCTCCGGCAGAAGGGCGGCCTTTTCTTTGCCGCGCGTAACCCGGTCGGCATAGGCAAATCGCTGGCGGATGGATGCCGCCAGCAGTTCTTCCAGATCGGCCAGCCAGCCCTGGCGGCGTTCGAGCAGTGCCGGCTCGTTCACCATGCGCACCGCCGCGCCCACCCGCCCACCCGCCAGGTGTGCCAGGCGGCGGGCCAGTTCCGGCGGCTGGGCCCAATGGGTCTGCAGGGCGATCTCCAGGCTGTCCACCGGCAGCGGGCGCAGGCGCAGCACCTCGCAGCGCGAGGAGATGGTCGGCAGCAGGCTTTCGGCCGTATCCGCGGTCAGCAGCAGGATAACTTTTTCAGGAGCCTCTTCGAGGGTCTTGAGCAGGGCATTCTGGGCGTTGGGATTGGCTTCGTGGAAACGCAGCAGCAGGGCGACGCGGTAGCGGGCCTGGTAAGGAGAAAGGGCCAGGGCATGCTGCAGTTCACGGATTTGCTCCACTTTAAGGGTGGCGCCTTCCATTTCTGACTGCACCAGGCTCAGGTCGGGATGCTGCAGGCGTTCGATCTGGGTGCAGCTGCGGCAGGTACGGCAGGGCTGCCCGGGTGCGGGCGGTTGGGTGCAGTTGAGCGCCTGGGCAAAGCGCAGCGCCAGCGTGCGCCGGCCAACCCCCGGCGGGCCGGTGAAGAGGTATGCGTGGCGCGCCTCGCCGTTGGCGATGTGCTGCGCCAGCAAATTTGCGGCCCACTCGTGGCCCAGGACATCCCATGACATAAAAAGATTATATCATTTGCCTAAGAGACCCGATCTCCCTGGGAAGGGGAAATAATTAACCCAAACAATTCTTACCACTGATAGCGGCAAGAATTGTTTGAAAAAACTTTTTTGAACTGTTCAGAATGCGGCGAAAAACGCCTTATGCTTCGACGATGCACTCCACCGGGCAGACCGCGGCGCATTGGGGAGAATCATAATGTCCCACGCATTCAACGCAGGTGTTCGCATCGATGACGTATAAAACACCATCACCTTCGCTAATCGAGTTGGTTGGGCACTCCGTCAGGCAGGCGCCACATGCGATGCATTCATCTGTAATTGTCATTGCCATAAGCTTCACCTCTTAAATAATATAGATATCAATCTGTTCTTTCACAGGATACGCCCCGCGCAGGGTCCTGTCAAATTACGAATATCACAATGATGCATGATAAAGATCTTTTTTGCCCTTTTTAATACGGATTTCAGGCGAACCATTATGAAGAATATCGCGGCTGATACCTTTTTTGCCGGCCGGGATCGGGTTGCATAAGTGGCTGCCGGCCGGTAGGCGGGTTCTCAGCGATACCCGTTTTTCGCCCTCTTCATAGAAACTTCAGCCAGTTTTTGAATGAGCTGGTCATATTCAAGCGCATAAATCTCTTGTGCTGCTTCCGGTAAGAAGCTGTGTGGTCCCAGCCCAGGCATGACGTTGATTTCTAACACGTAACAGCCGGAAGCGTTCATTCTTATATCCACTCTGCTGTAATCGCGGGCGCCAACCGCCACAAAGGTTCTTTCTGCCAGGTCGATGATCTCGGCGCTGATTTTTTCGTCCTGGACAGGCATGATTCTTTCCAGATCTTTATCTGCGGCTTCATAACTGAGGATCGCGATGTCAACATCCATGGATTCAAAGTCGATTTCCACCGGCGTAAAAAGCCGGGTTTCGCCATCAATGATCCCTACACTGAACTCGCGCATGTCTTTCTCGGTGATATATTTTTCGACCAGAGCGGGCTGATTATGATCGTCAAAGATGTGATTGATGGCTTTATCCAGGCTGGCAGGCTCGTAAACGATGGAATCAACATTAATTCCAATATGCCCGCCTTCCATGATTGGTTTGACAAATAAGGGGTACCCGATGCTGTCCGCCAGGTGATTAATGTCAAAATCTCCTCTGTTTGCGACAAAATACGGGGGCGTAGGAATTCCGTTTTCGTTCAACAGATTTTTTGTTTTGGCTTTGTCCAGCCCAATGGCTACTGCATCCGCGCTGGAACCAAGATGGGGTATGTTCTGCTCATCCAGTAAGGCGGGGAGAAAAACTTCCTTGTTTTCCTCATCCAGATATTCGGCGATGTTAAAGACAAAAATGCTTTCGCCGAACTCCTGTCTCAGCCTGGCGAGGTCACCGTTTAGCGTTTCAGGATTTTCGGCGTCAATCGATTTAACAGGCCATTTCTCCCTCAAGCTATCTTCTATCAATTGATAAGTTTCCGGACTGCGCCAGGGCTTATCCGTAAACGATTTAATTAGAGCGATTTCCATAATCTTTCCTTCCGCTGATCATAATTCCCCCCTCAAAAAAATCTTCCACATCCTATTCATCCTATCCAAAATTCAGTGCGGCCTCCTTCCTGCCGCGCAGCTCAACAGCTTTGTTTACCGGCTGGCGGGCGTGGACAAGGTAATTATAGTAGAAACTGTTTTAACCGGAGCAAGCTCAGCAAACCTACCGGTCAGGGGCAGTCTGTGTCAGTCACCGATATCCAACGAAAGCCGGGTCCACCCAGGGGCTGGAGAGCGGATGCTGCGTGAAGGATTAAATGGTGCTCTCGGTAAATATAGGCTTTCTGCGTAGGTTGGGTTGAGGGGCATAATTACGATCGCATAGCATCAATGCTACTGCCCCGAAACCCAACAACAAGCCAATTTGTTGGGTTTCGCTTCGGTCTTGAAAGGCAATGGTCATATTTTAATCGCTCCACCCAACCTACAAAATCTCCCCTATTTAACGAGAGAACCACGAAACGCCCAACCATTAATGATCTTGACTGACTCTTGATGTGCTGTATATGCCGGATTGCCAGCCTGTCTTGATTAAAACGATATCAAATAAGCTGTAGTTTTGGCGTTTGCCAGCGATGGCGCTTCTCGCCGAATACCCGGGCTCAGGGCAGGGACAGGACCCCGCTGGCAACCATAACCGAAGCCCCGCCCACGCGGATGGCGCTGACACTGCCGCCCTGGCGATCGGCTTCGACTTCGAGGATGCTCGGGCGGCCCATTTCGAAGCCCTGCTCCACCACCCAGCGCAGTTGGGCAGCCGGGCTGTGGTCGCGCAGGCTGAGATAGCCTGCCAGGGCAGTGGCCGCCGCGCCGGTAGCCGGGTCTTCGGCGATGCCCAGCTTGGGGGCAAACATGCGCGCATGCAGGTCAGAGGTGGGGCGCTCGGTCTCGAAGCTGAACAGAAAGACCTCTGGGGCCCAATATCCGGCCAGGCTGCGCTCCCAGGCGGCCCGGTCGAGGCGGATGCGGGCCAGGGCTGCCCGGTTGGCGAGCGGCGCGAAGAGGAAGGGCACCCCACAGGAGACGGCCTGAGGGGCGTACTCGCCGCCCAGGAAGTCGTCAGGCTGAAGTGAAAATACCCCGGCGATTTCGTCCAGCGGCGGCGGCTGGGGGCCGAATTCCGGCATTTTGGCCGCACTGAGCTGGGTATACTACCGGTTTGCCATCCCGGGCGCGAATCGCCACCGGCACCGGCCCAACCCCTTCCTCGAATACGATGCGCGTCAGGTCGCCAGTCAGCGGCAGTTCGCCGGCGGCCGCCAGAACGAAAGCCGTGCCCACCGTGGGGTGCCCGGCAAAAGGCATTTCGGAGGCCGGAGTAAAGATGCGCAGGCGGCGCGTGTGGGCCGGATCGTCCGGCGGCAGGACGAAAACCGACTCGGAATAGTTGAACTCGCGCGCGATCAACTGCATACTGCGGGTGTCCAGGCCGCGCGCATCCGGCAGCACGGCCAGGGGGTTGCCGCCAAAAACCTGATCGGTAAAGACATCTGCAGTGTAGTAGGAGAATTCAGGCATGGGAATATTATAGCAGTCTCAACCGGTTCCTTCACGTTTCGCCCGGCGGCTGCTCCAGTTTTTCAAGCATGGCAAACAGGCTGGCGCGGGCCTGCTCGTAATCCGCATCCTTAACGGCTATTTCCAATTCTTTTTCAAATTTGCGCAGTTGAGCGATCGAACGCCCGCCCACACCGGCGGTGGTCACGGCCTGGGCCAGATCCTTCAAGGTGATCTCGTCTTTTTCCGCCAGGGTGCCATCCAGAAGGCGCAGCAAGGCTTGAATGCGTTCGATTTCTTCAGCCAGGTCCGACGCGCGGACCTTTGTCTGGGCAGGTCGTTTCACTGTCAAGGCAGATTCCTCCTTCTATGATATTAGAATTAATGTTCTAGTATAAATATTAAAAACCTGCACTTATCCCCTGTCAAGCTGTGGATAAGTGCAGGTTAACCTGTGGAAAAGTGTAGATAACCGGGTATAAACGAAGGAAAACTATACGATGCTGGCCGCCACGGTTTCACCGTATGCCAGGAGCTCTTTCACCATGGCCTGCGAGCGGCCTTCCGTGTAGACTCGCAAAACCGGTTCGGTGCCCGAAGGACGGATGAGCAGCCAGGAATCGTCGGCCAGAACATACTTGACCCCATCGGTAGCGCTGACCTCGACCACCGCTTCTCCGCCCAGGGTGTGGGGCGCTTCATCTTGCAGTTTGCGGGTCATCTGGCTTTTGGACACCGGGTAGCGCAGGCGCAGGTCTTTGCGCTCGTAGAAGGCCGGGCCTACTTCCGCCACCAGGTCATCCACCAGGTCGGTGAAAGAACAGCCGCAGGTGGCCATCATTTCGATCACCAGCAGGCCCATCAGGATGCCGTCGCCTTCGGGAATATGGCCGCGGAAGGAAATCCCGCCCAATTCCTCGCCGCCGATGAGCACATCCTCTTTCATCATATAATCGGCGATGTGGTTGAAGCCGACCGGGGTTTCGCGCAGGGGCAGGTCGTATTTCCGGCACAGGCGGTCGATCATGCGCGTGGTGGATACTGTGCGCACGACAGTGCCGCGCAGGCCGCGTTTTTCGACCAGGTGCATCAAGGAGAGGGCCATGATCTTATGCGGGTCGACAAAATTACCGCGCTCGTCCATCGCGCCAATGCGGTCGGCGTCGCCGTCGGTCGCCAGGCCGAAATCGCCCAGGCCGCTGCCCACGGCGCGCTGCAATGCCACCAGGTAGCGGCCAATCGGTTCGGGATGCACGCCGCCAAAACCGGGGTTCATCTCGGCCCGGATTTCCTGCACGTCGCAGCCGGTGCCCTGTAAAATCGAGCGGATCACGCCGCGCCCCGCGCCGTGCATCGAATCGACCACCACCCGCTGCGGGTTTTCGGCGATGGCGTCAAAATTGATCAGCGTGCGCAGGTGTTCGTTGTAAGCCGGGATGGGGTTAAAGCGCACAATGCGCCCCGATTCGCGCGCCTGATCGTAATCCATCAGGTTGGGGCCGCGGCTCTTTTCTTCATTATCATTCAGGTACACTTCCACGTCGCGGCACTGTTCGGGCAGTGACGATCCACCGTAAGCGGATTTGAGCTTGACCCCATTGTAGCGCGGGGCATTATGCGAGGCTGTGATCATGATCCCGGCGGCGGCGTTGAGGTGGCGCACTGTGTAGGAGATGACCGGGGTAGGGGCATCGGCATGCGCCAGGTAGACGGTGTAGCCGTTGGCCGCCAGCACGCGGGCCACTTCCAGGGCATAACGGTCGGAGAGGAAGCGGGTGTCGAAGCCAACCACCATCTTGTGCGGGTCGGCAGGTGGGTCAAGCGGTATGTCGCTCAGCCAATTTTCAGCGGCGACCGCATCGGCGATGGCCTGGGTGACCATGCGCAGGTTATGAAAGGTGAAATTGTCTGACATGACGGCGCGCCAACCGTCGGTACCAAAATGAATGGGCATGAATTACTCCGTGAAGAGGATATTTTTCTGTTTGTTGTGAGCGATTCGGTCCAGGCGGACGAAACCGCTCCTTATTCTAACAGAGGAACCGTGATTCTTAAAGAGGGGGAGGTGGCATGGATCGGGAGCAGCTATATCAGCCCGGGCGGGGCGTGGCGGTCACAATCAGGCCGTTTTGCACCCAGCCCTCCTGCCCATCAGGTGCGCGAATGTGCATCCATAGGAAGCCGTTCTTGTTAACCACTTCCGGAAGGATCTCGACCAGGTTGCCGTTGAGCAGCGTGGTGACGATTTCCAGGCTGCCCGGTTCCGGACGGATGATGATCCCATTCAATTCGCCGGCATCCACCAGGCCGTAAACCGGGGTTGGGGAGGGGGTGGTGGTGATGGTGGGTGTGGCGGTGGAAACCAGGGTGTTGGTTGGCGTGATGGTTGGCACCGGTGGCAGCGGGGTCTGGGTCGCCGGAGGAAGCGGGGTATCAGATGGCAGCGGCGATGGCGTGTTCGTGAGGGTAGGCGTCGGGCTGGCGCTGGCAAAAATGGCGAGCGGATTGGCGAAGGCCTGCGGCATGACTGCAGTGCCGATGCCGAATAAGGCCGCACCAACCAGCACCAGCAGGAGCAGCACGCTGACCACCCAGGCCGACCCGGAGGGCAGCGGGTGGACGCCCAGCAGCAGCAGAATAAAAGCCGCTGTTACCGCGGCCAGGGCCAGGTTGATCGCAAACAGGATCAACCCTTCGGGAAATACGCCGGGCATGGACCAGACCCAGCCAAAACCACTGGCTGCCAGGGGCAGGTACAACTCATAGGCCAGGGCCACGCTGGATACCAGCGGTCGCTGTTTCGGGGAGCGGACTGCCAGGTAAGCGGTCAGGGCCGCGCCCATGATTACGACCAGCAAATCTGGCCAGGAAAATGTGGTGTGGAATACGACCTGTGTGAAGACCAGGCCGGGAATGTTCTGCCCTATCCAACCGGCGATGATCCCCAGGCCAAATACCAGGCCGCTGCCGATCGCCAGGACGAACAGCGAACGTATGAAGAAACCCATCCTGCCGGTGGCAGAGGACAGCGCCAGGCCTAAAACAGGGGCCATAAACGGCGACAGCAGGGCTGCCAGGAAGAACAGGGCCGGTGAATCGAGCAGGAGCGCCGCCCCGGCAGCTACCCCGGCGATGACCGAGAACAGGAAAAAGTCAACCGAGGGGGTCGCCTGGTGAACCAGTTCGCGGAAGAAAGCGGCACGCTGGTCCAACTCCCAGGGCACAAATCGGCGGCGGTAGCGGCGGCGGCGCAGAGAGGGCGGCGGAGGGGGAGGCGTTTCCAGTACAGGGGTTGGCGGCAGCGTGAATGCCGCTGTGTCGGCCAGGTCCGGTTCAGCCCCCGGTTCCGGTGTGGAGGTCGGGTCTGGTTCAGTCACTGGCTCCGGATCGGAATTCAATTCCGGTTCTGATTCAGGAAATGACACCGGTTCGGGTCCATCCTCCGCTGGCAGCGGAACTTCACCCGGCGAGACGGATTCTGGCGAGGGCTCATCATCTGGCACAGGATCAATGGGCAGCTCCGGTTGGGAATCTGGCCTGGACGCGGGGAACAGGTCAGGGTCCGGCGGCGGTTCCGAGCCGGCAGTCGGCTCAGGCTCAGGATTGCGGTCAGGTTCGGGGGGAATAGGTTCGCTGATTGGAAGGCTCATTTTCGTAGGGTGGCTACAAGTCTGATAGGTTTTTCGAGAAGATCAAAGGCAGCCAGGATATCGCTGACCACCAGATCGGCGGCGTGTAAGGTTTCTACAGCCAGCCCTTCCGGCGACAGCGTGGCAATACCAATGGCTGCTGCGCCCAACATGCCGGCGTCGTTTGCGCCCTGGCCCAGGGCCACAACGCTCGCGGCGCCCAGACGGCGCACATAGGCGGCTTTTTGCCCGGATTCATCCCCAGGGCTCAGCCGCGAGGCGGTCAAATCCAACTGCTGGTCGATAATCGCCTGCTTCCCGTGGGTATCGGCGGTGACCAGGTGGATGACCAGGCGGTCACGCAAACTGCGCAGGGCCTGGGCTACACCTTCGATCAATTCGCCGTCCACTGCCAGGGTGCCGTTGACATCGCACACGAGGTGTTCGAGCTGGACTGTACCTCTCCCCGGGATCGTCAGTTCGATCATGTTGTTATTATATAACACATCCTTGTGATGGTAAAATAAGCGGACCATTTAAGGAATAATTTAGGTGGGAATTTACCCCACGCCTGATTGTAGATGAACCATTGATAATCGGATCATAGATGAATTTATGAAGAAGAAATTACGAAGAATCGGTTTGGTTGTTCTGTTATGTTGCTTGCTGGCGGCCTGCTCCGCCGGAGGCGACAGCACGCCGTCCCTCACCCTCACCCCTGCACCTTCGGCAGAGGTGACCGCGGGTGTGCCCACCGCCTCCCTCGAGCCAGCGGCGACGACGGTGCCTACCCAGGTCCAGGGTAAGGTCATTTTGGTCGCACCGTCTCAAGCGGGTGCGCTGGGCAGCGCCCTGGCCGGCCTGGCGCAAGACTCCGGGCTGGCATTCGAGATACGGCCCGCGCTGCGCCCGGAGGAGATCCAGGCCGAGGTCAGGCTGGTGATCATGCTCCAGGCCCTGGACGACCTGGCGGCGCTGACCGCGGCAGCGCCGCAAACCCAGTTTCTCGTGGTCACCCAGGGTGGGCCCCCGGGGGCGGGAGGCAGCGATCTGCAAGCCGCTGGAAACCTGAGCGTGATCCGCCAGTTGGAGGTACAGCGCACCTTCATGGCCGGGTATATCACCACGATCATTGCCCCGGATTGGCGCGCGGCGGGTCTGCTGCCGGATGCGCCGGCTGACCTGCAAGATGCTTTCATTAATGGGGGGCGCTACTGGTGCGGACGCTGCATCCCGGTGTACGCTCCGCTGGTGCTTTTCCCTCTGGCCGGCACCCAACCGGCCGGAACAGATGCCGCCGGTTGGCAAAGCACGCTGCAGGAGCTGCAGCAAAAAGTGCTCGAAGCGGTGTATATTTCCCCGGCGGCCGACAGCCCGGACCTGTTGCAGGCGATTGCCGGCCAAAAGCTGATTATGGTAGGAACGCAGCTGCCAGAAGGGGCGAACCCCGAAGTCAAAGCTGCCTGGGCCGTCACGTTAAGTTTCGATCCGCTCCCGGCCATACAAAAAATGTGGCCGGACCTGGCAGCCGGAAAGGGCGGCCAGACGGCCGATGCCAGCCTGAACTGGACCGACGTCAACGCCGACATCTTCACCGTGGGCAAGCAGCGCCTGGCTCAAGAGGCGCTGGACGGCCTGCTGGACGGCACGATCGGCCCGCTCAGCGTACCGGCGGAATGAAACAGGGGCTATTTTCCTCGTTTTTGGATCGCCTGATCAATGCCGGTTTGCATTTCCCCCACGGAGATCGGCTTGAAAAGGTAGCCGTCGGCGCCATGTTCGTGGGCACTTTCGACCGCGGCTACCGCGGTCTCGGCCGAGATAATCACCACGGGAAGGTTGTTCCAGCGCAGCTTGCTGCGGATGAAATCGAGCAGTTCGATGCCGGACACCTCGGGCATATTGAGGTCGATCAAGATCAAGTCGGGTGTGGGGTCGGTTATCAATGCGCGCGCGCAGCTTCTTGCATCGGTGAAGAAACGCATGTCGTAGTTGAGCAGCCGCAGCATCTACCGCTGTGCCGGCACAGTAAAAAACACCCGGGCATTATTTTACATGGTCCAAAACGTGCGACCAGCTTTTATAAAATTTATTCGACTGCGGCTGGAGTAATTCCTTCCTGGTAAATTCGCAGCATATCCTGGTAAAAATGCATCAGGAACTTCAATTCGTCCTCAGAATAGCTGGCGTATAAACTGTATATCTTCAAAACGGTCGGCAGGTACATCGCGGCGACCGCATCAGTTTTCTCCCGCACCACCGCCACAATCACTTTGCGGCGGTCTTTTGTCTGACTGGCGGGTGACAAATCCAACTTTCTCCAGGCGATCGATTACGTTTGTAATGGCGCCATTGGTCAGCCCCGTCAGTTCGGCCAGCTTGCCAGCCGTGGCTGGCCCAATCCATCAAATAGTCCACGCATTCTGCATCGTGACATTCAGACCAAAGGCGCTGGCAATTACTGAACGAAACATCAAGGAAGCACGGGACAGGTCTTTTTCATAACGCAACAGGTCACCCAGAGTTCATCGCGCGTCTTGCTAATTTTTTCGGGTCTTGACATTTCGAAAATCCTTCCTATAATTATTTCAATTATTGAATATTTAAAACCTATAATATATATATTTTGAAATATATTATACATGAAAACAATTAAATATTGGTCGTTTCTACAAATTACCTGTAATAAAAAGGACCTATCTTATGGATACAACCATGTCACGATCGTCGAAATTGCGTTTCTTCTTTCCTATGCTTTTTGATCTGCTAGCACCTATCTTCTCTTACTATATATTGCACCTGATCGGCCTGAACGATTTCATCGCCCTGACGGTCCGTGTCTTTGTCTCTAGAATCAACGCCGCCGTTGACGTTATTCGCTATCGGCAGGCCAAAAGTGTCTCCATCCTGGTGTTTATCTTGTTTATCCTATCGATTGTATTGGCCTTTGTCACTCAGGATGCGCGGATTATCCTGCTCAAGCCATCTCTCTTTATCGGTGCTGCCGGACTTTATGTCCTCTTACAGTTTTTGGCAAGCCATTTCTGGTGGATAGTAGAGCCATTTGCTACCCAGGGTGATCCGGAAAAAGTAGCCAGGTGGCATACCTGCTGGCGAAACAACCCATTTTTCCGGCGCAAATTGCAGATTGCTACGGTTCTGTCGGGTGTACTGCTGCTGTTAGAGGCCGTAGCCCGGGTTGTGATTGTATTTCTTTTACCGGTCCGTTTGTCTGTTATTGCCTCGAATATTCCTGGCATGCTTCTGATTCTGTTTTTCGCCTTGATTGGCCGTTTCTATCTCTAAACTGCCGCAGAAGAAGCGATGGGCGGACACAGTGAGTGAAGACTTCCGCATCACGCTGCCCGGCTCACCCTTTGGCTTGGTGGGGGTTCTTGTACGGTTCTAACAACATTCCAGCCCTGACCTTCTTGCCCTATTTGCGTCAGGTAGGCGCGGCGTTAACCTAGTGTACCTGTTTTGGAACCAGATCGAGCCAGAAAAAGGACATATAATTGGAATGCTGTGGATGCCTTCATCTACCAGTTAGGTCGTCCTGTAGTAGGTCTAATTGCCATATTTTCTAGTTCCTTGTGGGCGGTGCAGCTCTCCGCCTCGCTGCTGCCTCCCTCCCCTTCCTTATATTCCGACTATTATTATCTCTTTGTGCTTGATCTTGTTCATCACTGCCAGTGGCTCTTGCGCTATTGGCAGAACGACTCTTAGCCTAACTACCCCATTTACTGCGCTCGTAGCTAGGAGGTATACGTTGCGCAGTTGTATATCTTCTACCTCGCAGTGTAGGATGCCTACCCGGTTGCACTTGTGGTTGTGCGTGTATACGACAGCTTGTTTTATCCACCTGCGTTGTAGCCATTTCCGTACCAGCTAGCCTTCGGATTTCTTTGATTATGTGATTGGAGAAGGAACCGTAGCGTACGATCTCTTTGATTTGCGCCTCTACAATGATCCATACACCATCCCTGCTTGTGTCCTATTTATGCGCCAGAAAATGCTTGCGCTGCGGTGCGAAAAACCGGTGATATGCACCGTATACGGCGGTCCTAACTTCTTCTCATTTGCCTATTATCGCCTATACATTCCGTTAATCTCTTCTGCGCAGTCCGTACTCCGACGAATGATCAGGTTCTCCTGTCGTAGTCGTTGCAGGTTAGCGGCAGATCTAGGAGTTGTATCAGTAATGTGCATTCTGTCACACAAACGCAAATGTTTATGCAGTCTGCCCATCGTAGTTGCAGTCGAATACGTACATATCCAATCCCTTGCTTTCATGCGCACCATTCTGTCGCTATCTGCCATCGTACAGTAGTTGATCTACTCTCAGTTCCTCTCTCTATCTGTCCCCTAAGATGACTTGTTGTACTTGATGTATGCGTAGATATAGTTGCTTGTATATAAGGATCTTAAACCTTCCAGTCTTCTCCCTATATCTTCCTTATTCTATCGTATCGTACTATTTCTGTTAGTGTTCATTCATTCTACGTATTTTGTGTCTCTATCAACCTTCATATTTTCTTTCCAGATCGAGCGTAATTCACCCGCTTTGTCCTGTGGAACAACTAATCTTATTCTGGATTTGCCGCCTGTTCCGTTTCGCTTTGCCTGTTATATGGTGTAGCTAGGCAATCTATGCGCTGTGAAACATCATTCTGCCAGATATCAGTTGTGTAGATATTTTCCTGTTGTTATCCTATACTCCAATATTCCTTGAGCAGGATCGTTTGGAATAAGCTGTTCGTACTTTTTCGATCACGTAAACGTCTATCTGTGATTGCGAGCTATACGCTTGCTGCACCCTATCCCCTTATAGACACTCACAGGGTGTAATGCGCTCCGAGATGTGCACGCCGATGCGTTCTACCGCGATTTCATTAACGTAAAATCTGAGATTATGTCCTGGATTTCATAACCTTGTTACTCGCTGCATTTCCCCCACAGAGATCGGCTTGAAGAGATAGCCGTCGGCGCCATGCTCGCGGGCACTTTCGACCGCGGCTGGCGCAGTTTCGGCCGAGATAATCACCACGGGAAGGTTGTTCCAGCGCAGCTTGCTGCGGATGTAATCGAGCAGTTCGATGCCGGACACCTCGGGCATATTGAGGTCGATCAAGATCAAGTCGGGTGTGGGGTCGGTTATCAAGGCGCGCGCGCAGCTGCGGGCATCGGTGAAGAAGCGCAGGTCGTAGTTGAGCAGCCGCAGCATCGACCGCAGGGCATCACCAATTGCTTCATCATCGTCGACTAACCAGACCAGGTTCATTGCGCAGCGACTGCCCTCCTGCGCCGAACGGCAGAACGAATCGCCATATCCAGCTCTTCGATGGTCACCGGCTTGAAGACATAACCGTCGGCTCCCATCCGCACCACCTGCTCGACCCGTTCCTCATCACTTTCCGATGAGAGAATGATCACCGGGAGATGAACCCAGCGCGGTTTGCGGCGGATATAACTGAGCAGTTCCAGCCCGTTGACTACCGGGATGTTGATATCAATGATCATCAAAATCGGGGGTTCTTCAACCATTAAAGCGTGCGCCGGGATGCGGGCGTCCTCAAATTCTCGGCTCTCAAAACCGAGGATCTTAAGCATACTGCGCAAGACATCGCGCACATCAGTATCGTCATCCACAATCCATATGGTCTTGTTCATGCTGCTTCACCCCGCCGTTCACTTCATTCCTATTTCGCACAAAACGGCACCCAAACACAGCGCAGTCCTGCTACCGCAGAAGTACAACTGCTGTTAATAGTTTAGCGTGCAATTCGATATTTTACAAATAGGAAAACTTTACGGTTTTGTTGGGTGTGGGTATGGTAAGGGATTTTTTTCGCGAAATCAGGAGCGTTTTCGGAGGTTGGGTGGAGCGAGTGAATTATGAACGCTGCCTTTCCAGAGCGAAGCGCAACCCAACAGCCTGGCATATTGTTGGGTTGCGGGGCAGCAGCGTTGATGCGCTGCATTCGTACAGATGCCCCTCGACCCAACCTACGGATAAATGATTTATTACGGTTTTGTTGGGTGCGGGTATGGTAAGGGATTTTTTTCGCGAAATAGGCGCGTTTTCGTAGGTTGGGTGGAGCGAGTAAATTATGAACGCCGCCTTTCCAGAGCGAAGTGCAACCCAACAGCCTGGCTGCTTTATTCTTCTAACAGCGTTTGCAGCCCCTCGGCGATTTCCGGGGTGATGCCGGGCAGATCGGTTAATTCTGCCATGCTGGCGGAAATGATGCGCTCAATGGTACCGAAGCGGTTGAGCAGCAATTTGCGGCGCGATGGGCCGATACCGGGGATCTTATCCAACCGGGAGGCCAAGCCCCGCTTGGAGCGCAGGCGGCGGTGGCCGGTGATCGCGAAGCGGTGGGCTTCATCGCGGATGCGCTGGATCAGGTACAGACCCTGCGAGTGGCGCGCCAGGAGCAGCGATTCATCCCGCCCGGGGCGAAAGAGTTCTTCCTGCTGTTTGGCCAGGCCAACCACCGGCACTTTATCCAATAAATCGAACTGCTCCAGCACAGCGACTGCGCGGGCTAACTGCCCTTTTCCGCCGTCGACCATCAGCAAATCGGGCAGCAAGGCAAAGGATTGGTCGATTTTTTGACCAACGCTGTTTTTCTGGGCATCCTGGGCAGCCTGCCAGCGTTTGAAGCGGCGGATCAGCACTTCCTCCATGCTGGCAAAATCGTCCGGGCCCTCGACGGTTTTGATGTTGAAGCGCCGGTAGAGCTTCTTGCTGGGCACGCCTTGTTCGAAGACCACCATGCTGCCGACCGATGCGGTCCCCTGGGTGTTGGAAATGTCGTAGCACTCGATGCGGCCGGGCGGTTCCGCCAATTTAAGCGCCTCTTGCAGTTCGCTCAGGGCCTGGGTCTGGCGGTTGGTATCGGCTTCCCACTGGGCTTTGAGCGCGCGCAGGGTTTCGGTGGCGTTTTCAGCAGCCATCGCCACCAGGTCGGCCGATGCCCCCCTGCGGGGCACCTTGAGCTTCACTTTGGCGCCGCTGCGGCGAGTATTGAGCCATTCTTTGATGATCTGGGCTTCTTCGACATGCTCGGGCAGGATCAGTTCGGAGGGCACGTTGGCCGCTTCGGAATAAAATTGTTTGATAAATTCCGAAATCACCTCGCCATTGGCCTCGTCTTCGGTGCCCTCAAGGATGAAGTATTCGCGCCCGATCAGCTTGCCGGCGCGGATGAAGAAAATCTGGACGCAGGCTTCCCCATTGGCGCGCGCCATGGCGATGACGTCTGAATCGATCTGATCGCTGGAAATGACCTTTTGCTTCTCGACCACCTGGTCGATGGCGCGAATCTGGTCGCGGATGCCGGCCGCCTGTTCGAAGCGCATTTCTTCAGCGGCTTTTTCCATTTCGGCCCGCAGGCGTTTGACCACCGGCTGGGTGCGCCCTTCCAAAAACTGGCACAGGTCGTCGATCACCTGGCGGTAGCCCTCTTTTTGAACGGCCCCGATGCACGGCCCGGTGCAGAGCTTGATGTCATAGTACAGGCAGGCGCGGGCGTCTTTGCCGGTGATCTCGCGGTCGCAGGTCAGGTAAGGGAAGATGTGCCGCAGCAGGTCGAGGGTCTGGTGGACGGCCCACACGCTGGTGTAGGGACCGTAGTAGCGCGAGCCGTCTTTGACCATCTGGCGGGTAACGGTCACCTTAGGGAAGGGATCGGCCCAATGCACTTTGATGTACGGGTAGCGCTTGTCGTCTTTAAGGCGGATGTTGTAATGCGGGCGGTGCTTCTTGATCAGGTTCATCTCGAGGATGAGCGCCTCGAGTTCGGAACCGACCACAATCCATTCGATATCGGTGATGTGGCGGACTAACTGGCGGGTCTTGTGATCCAGGCCGGATGGGTCGTGAAAATAGGAGCGTACCCGGTTGCGCAGGTTGATCGCCTTGCCAACGTAGATGATCTCACCCTGGTCGTTTTTATAGATATAACAGCCGGGTTTGTTTGGCAAGGTGTCGAGAATGCCCTGGATATGCTCAGAGAGTTCTGGCATAGAACAATTTTACCATAGCAAAAATGGATTTTTTTGCCTGAATGCGGCCCTAGGCGCCCCGAGCCTGAACCTGCAGGTCGACCAAATTTGCATAGACCCCTCTGCGTTCGAGGAGTTCATCGTGGCGGCCTTGCTCCACCACACGACCGCGGTCGATCACGAAAATTTGCTCCGCGTGCTGGATGGTAGAAAGGCGATGGGCGATGACCAGGGTTGTGCGCCCCTGCATCAGAACCTCCAGAGCCTTTTGGACGATGAGTTCCGATTCGGAATCCAGGGCAGAGGTAGCCTCATCCAGCAGCAGAATGGGGGCATCTTTTAACAGTGCACGAGCAATCGCGATGCGCTGGCGCTGGCCCCCTGATAGGCGCGCGCCGCGTTCACCAACCATAGTCTGGTAACCCTTCGGAAACTCGCGGATAAATTCATCCGCGAAGGCCGACCTGGCTGCGGCGTAAATCTCCACCTCTCCCGCATCGGGTTTTCCAAAACGGATATTGTCGTAGATTGTCCCGGCAAACAGGTAGGCATCCTGGGGGACGTAGGCGATCTGCGCGCGCAAATCGCGCAGGGCAAGCCGGTTGAGATCCGCTCCCACCACCCGGATTTCACCCCATTTGACCGGGTAACATCCCATGAGCAGCTTAAACAGCGTGGTCTTGCCGCCACCGCTTGGCCCGGCGAAAGCCACCATTTGCCCGGGTTGGATAGCCAGGGTGAGTTCATCTATGACGAGCGGGCCGCCGTTGTAGGCGAATTTGACCTGGTCAAATTCGATCGCCGACGCACCAGCGCCATCTTGAGCAGGATGGGCGGTGCCAGGCGCAGGCAGGGCGTAGCGCTCCGGCTCCAGGGGTGAGTCCATCATCTTCAAAATGCGGTCCGCGGCTGCCAGGGCTGCCTGAATGCGGCTGATCGTCCCGCCGATGGAATAGACAAAATAGTTGATCTGGTTGCTGAGTTGGATGATGCCGATCAGGACGCCAAAGGTCGTCTGGCCGTTCATCACCAGATAGGCGCCCACCACGCGGGGAATAAAAGTGAATAACCCCGTGAAATCGTTGGCTGCCGCCAGGGAGGCCTCCGTGCGCACCCGGCGCATTGTGCTGTCCAGGACCATCCCGTTGGATTTTTCAAAACGCTCGAGAATCCAATCGCCCAGGTTGAAGGAACGGATCACCTGGAAGCCGGCCAGCAGGTCGGTCATGCGCTCGCTCAGCCCGCCCAGATTGCCCTGCACCTCATTGCCGATCTTGCGCAGCCTTTCTGCAAAAAGCGCGTTGATGATCAGCGGCATGATGCTGCTCACGAAAACCAGCAGGGCGAGCTGCCAGCTCAGCACCAGCATAAAAATGGTTGCACCCAGGCCCATCGCGGTGGCCTCGACCAGGGTCAGGAGGTCATCCTGGTAGGCCTGCTCGGCTGCCGAGACATCGTTGGTCAGGATCGACAATGCATCGCCGGAGTGGTGTATCTCGTGGTACCCCAGCGGCAGGCGTTGAAGATGCCCGAAAACAGCCTGGCGAATAGTGGCGGTGGCTTCCACCACCGCCGAGCGCCACAGATAGACCACAAACGGGGCGACCGCAAGATAACCCAGATAAAACAAAACCCAATAAATCAGCGTAGATTGGAAGAAGGCTTGATCCGGCAAGGTAATCGCATCGATCACCGTCTTGGCCAGGTAGGCGATGACCATGCGTTCCGTAGTCGAGAGCGCCACCCGGGCGGCCAACCCGAGCAAATATCTTCCCTGACGCGGCTTGAGCAAATCCATCAGGCGCAGGATGCTCGGCTTTTTTTGAGAGACCGGAGCAGGTTTGTTGTTATTCATGCCCCACCTCCAACCGCAGCACTGCCGTTAGAATTCAGGCTGAACTGGTTTTGGTAAAGCTCCAGGTAGTGCCCGCCGCGGGCGAGAAGTTCGTCATGGCTGCCCCGTTCGACGATCTCGCCGTCTTGAATCACGAGGACATGGTCCGCGTTTTTGATCGTCGATAAGCGGTGGGCGATGACCACACTGGTGCGCCCGGCGGTAAACCATTCCAGGGACTGTTGCACCAGTGATTCCGATTCCGTGTCGAGGGCGGAGGTGGGTTCATCGAGGAGCAGAATGGGCGCATCCTTAAGGATCGCCCGCGCCAGTGAAATGCGCTGGCGCTGCCCGCCCGACAGGCGCCCGCCCCATTCCCCGGCACCGGTCTGATAGCCCTGTGGCAGGCTCGTAATGAAATCGTGGATATTGGCCAGGCGAGCCGCTTCTTCGATCTGGGATTGACTGGCGCCGGGTCTGCCCAGGCGGATATTTTCAGCCAGGCTGATCGGGAAAAGATAGGTGTCCTGGGCAACCAGGGCCATTTGATCGCGCGCCGCAGATAGGCGCCAGTCAGACAGATCGCGCCCAAAGAGCCGGATGGTCCCATTCGTGATCGGGTAGTAGCCCAGGATCAATTTGAGCAGGGTGGATTTTCCACCACCGCTCGCCCCTACAAGCGCCACTTTCTGCCCGATGGGAATATCAAAGCTGATGTTCTTAATGATGGGAAGGCCGTCAGAGTAGGCAAAAGATAAATCGTGCAATTCGATGGCGTTCGCGCTGCTGAAAGGCTCTACTTTTACCTGGGCACCATTCAGGCGTTCGCCAGGCTGGTCAAGCAGATCGAAGATCCGCACCGACGCGCCGGAAGCCTCGCCCATGGAAGCAAAGATATTGGGGAGTGAGCCGAGCGGGTTGACCACATAATTGAGCAGGTTAATGAAGGCAAACAGGCTGCCAAAGGTGATCTCTTTCTGGATGACGAAGTAACCACCCAGTCCAACCGCCAGGATAAAGGGGGTGATTGAAAGCGGCATGGTGATGCCATCGATCAGGGAGCGCGCCCGGGCGATCCCCAGGCCTTTCTGGACGGCTTTACGATTGGCCTGGCGAAAACGATCTTCGAGCAAAGGCTCCAGGTTGAATGCCTTGACCACCATCGCTCCGGTTAGCCCATCCTGCGCGAGGCTGTTCACCTGGCCAATTTCGGTTTGCATCTCTTCGCTGCGTTTTGAAATGGGTGCAGTCAGGGCCGAGATCAAAATAAAAATCAATGGGGTCAGGATTGTGGAAGCCAGGGCCAGAATCCAATTGACCGAGATGATATAAGCAAAAGCGGCGATCCCGCGCACGCTCTGACCGACCAGATCGAGCAGGTTGTTCGCCAAAAGCGTTTTCAGCTTGGCCAGGTCGGCGTTAAGTACGGAGAGCAAATCACCGCTGTGGCGCGCTTCCAGATCTACCACCGGCAGGAGTGTGCTCTGCCGGGCAACTGCCGCGCGCAGCTTTGCCAGGGTGCGCTCGCTGAACTGTCCAATCGTGCGCACTTTCACATAGGAAAGAGGAATGTTCAGCAAGATCACCACAAAACTTAACACCACAAACGTCGAGAACCTGCCCATATCTCGCCCGGGGACGGCATCGAAAATTTTTCGATTGAAATCGTTTCCTAATATTAGAAACGCGGCCTGTATAAGATCGACTGCGATGGCGATAAAAAACAATATGCGCTGTTTGCCTGCCATGCGAAACAGGCGTGAAATGTTTGGCCAGATTGTCTGGTTGGATTGATTAGCCTTCGGCATGCATTTCCTCCAGACCCAGTGCGAAGCGTGGATTTAATACCCGATACCTTTATTATTCTAAACACATTTTTAGAATTGTCAATAATGAATTTAATAATATTGATAATATATGGGGTTATATTTTTGTTTTTAGTACTTAGATATTGAGTTTTTGCTGTGCAATCCGTCTCGCCTGAAAACCCCCCGGCGCGATTAGAAGCAGAAATGCAGGGTTGGCTCTTTGCTTAAGGCTGCCCGCAGCGGGCGATCGTACACGGCTGCAGCCAGTAGCTGCTGCCGTAGCCTTCCGCCGTCCAGCCGGTGAGGCCGCTGTCCATCAGGCGCACCTGCCACCACACGTATCCGTTGGCGCACTGCGGCCCATCCAGCACATCCACCACCTGGCGCGGTTGGATCAAGCCGATGATTTGAGCGTTGGTGCCGGGGGCGCTGCGCACGCGGCTGGGGGTTGAGGATTGGTCGCTGGCGATGGCGCGGCTGCCGGATTTCAATTGGGGGGCCGGGGCGCCGGGACAGGTGAAGACCGTGGGGGTCGTCTCAGGCGCAGCCGTAGCGGCAGTACCCGCCTGGTAAGGCTCGTCGCAGGCGTGCATCTTCACTCCGTAAACGCTGGTCCACAGGTTGTCATCGTTCAGCCAGACCGTGTTCAGTTCATAGACGCCGTTTGCATTGGGCTCGAAAAAGAAAGCCGCGTTCTGGCTGGTATGCGGCGGGTTGAGCGGGCTGCAGCCCTGGTAGCAGACCTGGTCGATCTGCCACAGCGGGTCCCAGCCGCTGGTCCATATCTGCAGGGTCTGCTCATAGGTGCCGTACTGCGTGCATCCCGGGCTGCTGGCAGCCAGGCGGGCGGTCAAATCATCCAGAAATTTGGCGCGTTCCACCGGCTGCCCACCCTCGATGTAATCGACATAGTTCAGGCTTTCGGCCGCGAAATTGAGCGAAGAAGCTTGCAGATCCTTTCTGCCGCAGGGCGGCGGGACACCGGCAATAATCGCGTGGGGTCCTTTGACTTCGAACCGGTCGGGAAGTGGGCTGTCGAATTGGGCAGTTGCAGCGGTCGCGCTGGCGAGGGGAGGTGGTTCGTGCTGTCGGGATCTTTGGGGATGACCGTGATGGCCGGCGGAATGGTGCTGGCGGCGGTGGGGGTGCTGACCGGGCCGGCATTGCGCGCGGGCAGGTTGCAGCCCGAAACGGCCAGGGCCAGCAGGATCAGGATCGCTACGATCGGGGAGTGTGTTTTGACCATTTTTGCTCCATATTCACCAGGCTAAACCAGTGTTTTAATCGGAATCTTCCCTTACAATATCCGTACCAATGTTTCCGGAAAAAGGTCATGCGAAAAAAACTGCTTGAGTGGGGCCGGCGCCGTTCGGTTATTTATACCACGCTGGCGGTGACCCTGGCCTCAAATATCCTCAATGCCACTCATCCTGTTAATTTTCAGCCAGAGTTTGCCTTGTTTTCGGTCATTCTTTTCGATCTGGATGATTTCAAGCAAATCAATGACCGCTTCGGCCATATAGCCGGAGATGAAGTTTTAAGGCAGCTTTCTGAGGTGTGCCGCCAGCAGTCGCGCGGCAGCGACCTGTTCGCGCTACGGCGGCGAAGAATTCGCCTTTTTACTGCCTCAAACCAATGCAGCGGCGGCGATTAATTTTGCCGAACGCATTCGCGAAATCTTAAACCAGTTGCAGGTGGAATATGGGGGGAATCAGATCAGCTTTACTGCCAGTTTTGGCGTATTCACCTGGAGCGCAGAGTTATTTGGGCTTCGGCGCGTATACGGCAATCGGGTAGCCTTCCCGATCGAGCTTGCCCACCAGGGTGTAACGGGCCAGGGTGGGTTCCTCGATGGCTTTGACCCACAGGTTGTTTTCTTCAGAAAAGGCGCGCCCATCCTGGATGTTGGCGTTCATCGGTTCGCTGATGATCAGGCTGAACTTGCGGTTGCGCAGGTCGTCCTCGTATTTCCCCAGGTAGTACGGGTTGCCCGACATGGCCATTTCCATTAAGAACACTTTTTCATAGGCCGGTTCGAAGGACGGCACTTTGAGCTGGCCAAAGGTCACCAGCTGGCGTTCGCTGATCAGCAGCACCGGGCGCCCGTCGCTGGCGTACTGGTCAACCAGGTCCTGCAGCCACTGCAAGGCCTGGGTCTCGCTCATCTTCGGCACAGCGCGCGGGTTGAGGTTCAGGCCGGATACCGCGGCGAAGACCGGAATGGCGACCACGACCAGCAGCGCCCAGGCGGGGATGCGCAGCGGCGCGCCGGGCCGGTCTGGGGCGAAGCGCCCGAAAAAGATATACCCGGCGATCACCACCAGAATGACAATGAAGTTATCCAGGTTGTGCAGGTTGCTGCCCCCACCCACCTTGAGGCTGACCACCAGCCCGCCCGCGTAGAAGACCGCCAGCACGCCGGTCAATCCCGCCAGGCGCAGCCATGTCCAGCGCCGCCCGGCGCGCAGGATGCCCCAGGCGGCAGCCAGGAATACCGGCAGCAGCACCAGGCTGCCAATAAACACGCCCGGGCCGTAGGTGGGGTTGGGCTTGAGCCGGTACCACAGCAGGGCGGAATTCAGCGCCGAGCCGAACACCTCGGGCGGGTTGCCGGAGAGCTGGATGTAAACCGCGTTGGCGGCGAAGGCCGCACCCAGGCCGACCGCCGCCCAGGCGGCCGGGGGAAGCAGGTAGCGCCACAGCGCGCGGCCCCCCTGCGGTTCTTCCAGTAAGTACAGCACCACTGCCAGCGCCCCGGGCACGGGGTACCAGTTGATGCGGCTGATGCCGGCCCACAGCGAAGCCAGCACGACGATCACCATGGAGCGCCAGAAGCGCGTCCGGTCGAAACCCAGCAGCACCAGCGCCGCGCATACGATCAGGTGGTAATAGACCGGCCCCTGATAGAAGGACAGGAAGGCCCATCCGGCAAATAACACCAGGAGCAGGGTCCGCCGCGGCTGCCCCGCCGCGGGCCGCAGGCGGCGCGCCAGGGCCCAGGCGGCCAACCCGTTGCAGGCCACCCATAAGAAAACCTGCCAGGCACGGTGGAAGGCAATCGTCGCCCCCGGTACGAGGAAGGCCAGGCCCTGCATCAGGTAGCGGGTGGGGTGCAGCTCCGGCAGGGGCAGGCGAATGCCGTACACCAGGTTCGAGAACCACAGCGAAGCATTATAGTAGCGCGAGCCTTCCGACCAGCTCAATGTAAAGGGCGAGGTGCTGAAGTCGCCGCGGTAGCCCAGCAGCAGGAAGACCAGCCCATAGGCCAGCAGCCCGCCGCTGAAAATGGCCGGCAGGCTCCAGGCCGGGCGCCAGGCGCGCCATAGAAAGAGTTGGACCAGGCTCAACAGCCACACGATCCACAGGCGCGGGTACAGGCCGCCCAGCAGCAGCGTATTCCAGGGCGCAATCCACAATAAGACCGGCAGCGCCAGCCATAGCAAGCCGGAAAAGAGCGGCAGCAAAATTCCCAGGCGAGCGGTTTTACCCGCCAGCCGGTCGAGACTTGCCAGCAGCCCGCGCCACCGGGCGGTGAAGCTCAGCCCCAGCCCGGCCAGCGCCAGCAGCCCGCTGGCGGCGATCAGGGCCAGAATCAGGGCCAGCTTGGGGCTGTAGCTGTCCCACAAGCTGCCGGTGCCGGCCCACTTTTGGAGAGCGGTCTGGGTGGCCAGGGCGGAAACGACCGCCCCGGCAGCCAGGATAAGCCAGGAAAGCATGCGTTGTTTGATCATGTCACCTTAAAGTTTTTAAAATCCTACCACAGAGACGCAGAGGCACAGAGGAAAGAATAAATAACGAAAAGGTTGTTGATATCTTTTTGCCTCATCGTCTCTTCTGAATAATACTCTGAGTCTCCGGGTCTCTGTGGTCAGATCCAGCACTATTGGCTAATAAACCGGGCACGAAAAAGGCCCCCGGCAGGCTGGCGACAGCCGGCAGCAGGCGCATCAGCGCCGCCATGGCCAGGGCGGCGGGCAGCGCCACCCCGCCGTAATTGACGAAGAAAAAGGTCAGGGTCAGTTCCTGCACGCCCAGGCCGTTGATCGAGACCGGCAGCAGGGTGGGGAAATAGCTCATCGCCCAGCACCCGGCTACCAGCCAGAAAGGAATCGCCGCATCCATGCGGTTGAAGAGGACCGATACCGAGAGAAACACGCTCAGCATGTGGCCCCAGGTGAACAGGTAGGCCAGCAGCAGGCTGCGCGGGCGGGCCAGCCACAGGCGCAGGGCATGCAGCAGCGAAGCCCACAGCTTGCCCAGCTTTTGCCAGCCCCAGGCCGCGGCTTTGCGCAGCGAGGCCGGCAGCGCCACCCCGGCTGTCCAATTCGTAGCGCCGGTGGCGGCGGGCAAGGGCGTGCGCAGCACCTGGAACACCCCCAGGGGCAGGGCGGTGGCCATTCCGGCCATGCCCACCAGGCGGTCGGCCACCAGCGAGGCTGCCACCACCGCGGCGTCGAAGCCCCATTTCACCCCGCCGGCGAAGCGCACCAGGTCGCCGCCGACCGTGGTCGGCAAGAAATTGGCGGCGAACAGCCCGGCGAAGGTCAGCTGGATGCTCTGGCGCGGGCGGATGGGCACGTCCGCCGAACGCAGCAGGGTGTGCCAGCGCCCGACAGTCGAGAAGCGCGAGAGCAGGGTCAGCCCCAGGGCCAGGGCGAAACCGTCCCAGCCCACCTTCTGAAAGGCGGAAGATACTTCGGACCAGTTCTGGGCCAGCCAGAAAATGAGCAGCCCGGCGGCGATCAGCGAACCGGCCAGGCGCAGGATGAGGTTCTTGCGGTTTTTGGGGGCAGGCTGTTCCAGTACCGGCGGGCTTTCCCGGTCAAGCATCCGGCGGCTCCACGTTGATCGTCTTGCGCACGGTGTAGGTGCGCTTGTCCTGCGATTCGTGATAGGTGCGCACCTGCAGTTCGGCGATCAGGCCCATCAGGATGGCCTGGAAGCCCATGATCAGAATCACCGCCGCCCCGATCAGGATCGGCGAATTGCCGATCGGGTCGAGGAAGATCACGCGCCGGATGAAGAGGTAGATCCACAGCAGCATGGCCACAAAGAACATGGCAAAACCCACCCCGCCGAACAGGTAAATTGGCTTGCTGGCGTAGCTGCTCAGGAATTTGACCGTGACCAGGTCGAGCATGACCTTGACCGTGCGCTCCAGGCCGTATTTGGCCTTGCCAAAGCGCCGCGCGTGGTGGTGGACCTCCACCTCGAGCATGCGCGCCCCGACCGAGTTGGCGTAGACCGGGATGAAGCGGTGCATCTCGCCGTACAGGCGGAATCCGGTCAGCACCTCGCGCCGGTAGGCCTTGAGCGTGCAGCCGTAGTCGTGCAGGTGCACGCCGGTCACGCGCGAGATCAGCCCGTTGGCTAACTGAGAAGGCAGGCGCCGCGAGAGGGTATCCTGGCGCGCTTTGCGCCAGCCGCTGACCACGTCGTAGCCCTCGTCGAGCTTCTCCAGCATCATGGGGATGTCGATCGGGTCGTTCTGCAGGTCGGCGTCCATCAGGACCACGATCGCGCCGGTGGAATGGTCGATCCCGGCGGCGATGGCCGCGGTCTGGCCAAAGTTGCGGCGCAGCGCGATCACCCGCACCCGGGCCGGGTCCTGCTCGGCCAGCTTTTCCAGCTCGGCCAGGCTGCCGTCGCGGCTGCCGTCATCCACCAGGACCATCTCCCAGGAAAGGGTCAGGTCCTTAAGGGCGGCGGTCACCGCCGGGTAGAGCAGCGGCACATTTTCTTCTTCGTTGTAAACCGGAATCACCAGGGAAAGATCCACACAAACTCCTGGAATAAGGAGAGATGGGCGAATTATATCATGGGGCAAGGAGCGTCCTGCGCGAACCAAAATGGATACTGTGTTATTTTTGGTTTTTAAGATCTATTAATAACGAGAGTTGCTATAATAAGATTTAGTTTGGCGTGGGGGATTATCAATCGTAAGGGCATCCAGAAATGGACAGGAAAGCAAATGTTCTCTCATTCACAAATCATTTTTCGCTCATTTTGAAGGTTTTGCATCTGAATTACGTTTTAAGTATGGAATGATGACACACATGGCCGGAAGGAATGAGACCCTCAGACAGTCTGCCCCGGGGGACCCGCTGCTTTACGAAGGGTTGATGGTCGATTATTACAATTTCATCCACCGCCTCACATATTCAATCCTGGGCGATGCGGGCGAAGCGGACGATGCGGCGCAAGAGACCTTTATTAAAGCGGCCATGCACGCCGGCGATTTTCAAACCGGGACCCACATTAAAAGCTGGCTGGCGAAAATTGCCGTGAATGTCTGCCGGGACAGGCTGCGCAAGTTGAAAATGCGCAGCCGCTTGCAAAATGTATTGAAGCTGCTGTCCTGGCAAAGCGCGCAGGGGGCGCCCACGCCGGAGGAAACGGTCATCGGCAATGAACGCGCCCGGACCATCCGGGCGGGCATCGCGGCCCTGGACGAGAAGCACCGATTGCCCATCCTCCTGCGCTATGGCCAGGGCATGGCCATCTCCGAGATTGCCGAGGCGCTGGACATTAACGAAGGCACGGTGCACTCACGCCTGCACTACGCCCACCGCAAACTGCGCGACCGGCTGAATGGCGTGGCGCAGGAACAAGACAGCGTCCCCAAGGAGGGCTTCGAATGAAGACCTTCACCCACGAACAGGTGCAGGAAATTTTACGGTCCGCAGGGGAAGCGCCGAACTACGATCGCGAAGGATTGGCGGACCACCTTTCCGGGTGCGCGGAATGCCGGT
>CAVYIF010000002.1:0-248307 GCA_963768585.1 uncultured Chloroflexia bacterium | reverse complement strand
TCAATTGACAAGCCAATTCAATCAGGGTATCCTTGCTTTTTGGGAGTGGATAAGTCCCGGTGGGCTTCTCGGTCTTCAAAACCGGTGGCGGGTCGCGTTGCGGGCCGCGGTGGGTTCGACCCCCATCCATTCCCGCCTTCTTTTCACTTAGGTCACGTGGAAGACGCCTATGGATCTAACCTATAACAATGAATTGATCGATGCCCTGGTCACCCGGGTACTTTCGATCCAAGATATCACCCTGGGAACAGATAAAACCCCTTATCTTGCCCGTTATCGCGGTCTTCTCCGGCAAGACTCCGAAAAATCTTACGATCAGCTGGCCGGGTGGCTGAAGCCTTATAACCTGACCCCTCTCTTCCGTTGGGATGAAGACCGGCATGTCGTTCTGATCATCCCGGGCATGCCCAAACCCAACCCGTCCAATCCTATGGTCAATCTGGTTTTAGCCATCCTGACCATCTTAAGCGTTCTCCTGGTTGGCGCCACATTCAATATCCAGACGGCCCTCCCTTCGGATCCATTCCAGGCCGTTTTGACCATCATCTCCAATGGTTGGCCATTCGCCGTCAGCCTGATGGCGATCCTGGGCTGCCATGAATTTGGCCACTACCTGGTAGGTCGTCACCACGGTGTACATGTCACGCTGCCGTACTTTATTCCCATGCCTTTCAGCCAGATTGGCACAATGGGGGCCTTTATAAATATGAAAGAGCCCCCCAAGAATCGCAAGATCCTGCTGGATATCGGCATTGCCGGACCTCTGTCTGGATTGGTGGTGGCGATCCCGGTGCTGCTGATTGGCCTTTCGCTGTCACAGACCACACGACTGCAGGTCGGTCCGGGCCAAATGATCCAACTGGAAGGCAATTCGATCCTATATTTGCTCTCGAAGTTTGCCGTTTTCGGCCAGATGCTCCCCTCTCCGGCCACGTATGCGGGTTTGAGCCCGGTGCTTTATTGGCTGCGCTATTTCTTTACAGGATCGCCAATACCATTGGGCGGATTGGATGTCAACCTGCACCAGGTGGCATGGGCCGGTTGGATCGGTCTGCTGGTTACTGCTATGAACCTGATCCCGGCCGGTCAATTGGACGGCGGGCATGTGTTGTATGTGCTGCTGGGGCGAAAGAAGGCCCGCAACCTGCTGCCATTTGTCCTGGGTGCACTGGTTCTTCTGGGAATATTTTGGATGGGCTGGTGGCTGTGGGCAGCGTTAATCTTTTTGTTAGGCCGCAGCTATGCAGAACCTCTCGACCAGATCACCCCTTTAGATAACCGCCGTAAGGTCCTGGCGGTGATAGCGCTGATCGTGTTTTTGTTGACGTTTTCACCGGTGCCATTTACGGCGCTGATGTGAATCAACCTCTTTTGAGGGAGCAGGTTCTGAGCCTATCAGAACCCGCTCTTTTTTTATTCCAAATACCCCCTTTCATTTTATGAAAATTTGTTCTATAATCAAGTTATGGATAGCATTCAAAAGCTCGTTGGATTAGAACCGTTCATGCATTTTGAGCCTGCGGAGGAAGTGGGCAACCAATCTCCTGCACCTGCTGTCCCAAATACGGTGGAAAATTGTCCATTGTTCCAACCTGCGCCTGCCCAAGTCTCAAACAAGCACAGCGGACCGTGCAGCCCGGCCGAATTACCCATCACCAACGCCCGCCTGCCGAATGGTCAGAGCATGCCCCTGCTCAAGACCTTGCTGACCTCGGCCTGTGAACGAAACTGTTATTACTGCGCCTTTCGCGCCGGGCGAGATTTCCGCCGCACAACATTCACACCGGATGAACTGGCACACACATATATGAAAATTTTCCGCTCCGGAATTGCGAAGGGTATTTTCCTCAGTTCAGGTGTGGCTGGTGGCGGCATGCGCACCCAGGACCGGTTGATTGATACGGCGGAAGTGTTGCGCAGCAAGCTTTCATACACCGGCTATCTGCACCTGAAAATAATGCCTGGGGCCGAACGCGACCAGGTAGAACGCGCCATGCAGCTCGCGGACCGGGTTTCGATCAATCTGGAAGCTCCTACCACCGAACGGCTCTCCAGGCTGGCCCCGCAGAAAATATTTCTGGAAGAACTGCTCGCCCCGCTGCGTTGGATCGATGAAATCCGGCGGACGAAACCGGGCTATTCAAGTTGGAATGGACACTGGCCTTCATCGGTTACCCAGTTTGTGGCCGGCGGATCGGGTGAAACTGACCTCGAATTATTACGCACCAGTGAATACCTTCACCGCAAACTGCGCCTGGCCAGGGTATATTTTTCCGGTTTTTCTCCCGTATCGGGAACACCGCTTGCAGGGCAGCCAGCAGTCAACCCCTGGCGTACCCACCGTCTGTACCAGGCAGATTTCTTGCTGAGAGATTATGGATTTTCTTTTGAGGACCTTCCACTAAATGAAAACGGCCAACTTCCCTTGGATACCGACCCTAAACTGGCCTGGGCAAAAATAAATTTAGGCCACAAGCCAGTCGAAATCAACATCGCCGATCTGCATGAACTGCTGCGAATCCCTGGCATTGGCCCGCACAGCGCCCGAAAGATTCTGGCAGCCCGCCGTCGTATGCGCATCCGCCAGATAGATGATTTAAAGGCCCTGGGGATTCGCACCCAGCGTGCCGAGCCATTCATCTTAATGGACGGCCGCCAGACGCCGCACCAGATGGTGTTATTTTAAGATCTTTCCAGCAGTAAAAACCAGTTGCCTTTACGGCGGTCGGCATCTAACGGAGAGCGGTCATAATAAATCTCAAAAGTACGCCCACCTTCAACTAACACCCGAAAGAAAATCCGTCCTACCCCCCACGATCCCCTTACGGACGCTCGTGCGGCATGCTCGGGGCGCATATTTTTCGCCATCCGTCCCTTCCGTTGGTAATCGAACCACTCGGCAAGCAGGTTGGTAACAAGAAAGCGCTCCCCATTCCAGACGAATCCATCAGGACAGGGTGGTTTCTTTTCCAAAACTGGTGGCTGGTCAAAAAAGACTTCAACCGGTTCGTCGATAAAATGAATCGGTTCCATAATTAAATCATATCACAAGGGTCTAATTTTCACTGATCCGTTCCATCACAGCGATCGCAGTTCCGCACAGCACCATCAGTATGGTGGCCATCGCCAGGGCCTGGCCGTAATTGAGCGCGCCAGGCAGTGTCAAAAATCGAAATATGGCAACTGGCAATGTCGGGGTCTCGGGTCGGACAAGAAAGGTCGTTGCGCCAAATTCTCCGAGCGATATTGTAAAGGCAAAAATGGCGCTGACCAGGGCTGCGCGGGCCAGGATTGGGCGGTCCACTTCCCACCACACCCGCCATGGTGAAGCGCCCAATACGGCGGCAGCCTGTCGCAGATTGACAGGAATAGACGCAAGTGCGGGCTGCAAGGTGCGAATCACAAACGGCAGCGCCACAAGACTATGCGCAATTGGAATTAAAAAAGGAAAAGAACCAGGATCCAGCGGCGGGCGATTAAATACAATCACAAATCCCAGTCCCAGGGTGACAGCCGAAGCGCCCAGGGGCAGCATCAAAAGCGGGTCCAACAAGCGATTAAAGCGGCGGAAGTTTTTTAAAGCATACGTGGCCAAGACACCCAACCCCAAAGACAGTGCCACCGCCTGAAGTGCATACAAGGTGGAATTCTTAATCGCCTCCCATGGAGGGACATAAAACAAAGAATCATTTCGGTTGACAAACAACGCACTGTAATATTCCAGCGTTAACCCGGTTTGAACTGCACCATGCTGTCCCCGGTTGGCCTCCAGGCGAGATACGGAGCGTAATGCCAACGCACCTAAAGGCAGCACCAACCAGATCACCAGAATTACAACCACGATGCCAGCAAATAAGCGCTGCGGCCAACCCCGGGGAGGGGCCATTCCTTCCCCGTCCAGCACAGGTGAAAGCGGTATATCCCTTCCCCGCGCTACACGCTGGTATAAAACGGTTAATAACAGCGTACATGCCAGTTGAATCGCCGAAAGCAGTGCGGCCTGGGGCAGGTTGAGCATAAACAGCGCCTGGATATATATGTTCACTTCGAGCGTCGCAAATTTCGGCCCACCCAGGAGTAAAATCACCCCAAAACTGGTGAAATCAAACAGGTATACCAGCAGCGCAGCCGCCAGAATAGATTGTTTTAATAATGGCAAAGTGATTTCAAAGAATACCTGCGGCGCCCGAGCGCCCAAAGTCCGGGCAGCCTGCTCCAATTTTGGATCAAGTTGCGCCCAGGCCGTCCCAACCATGCGAATCACAATCGATGTGTTGTAGAAAACATGGGCCAGGAGAATTACAAGCAATGTATTCAGTAAATTAATGGGGGGCGCGCTCAATCCGAGCAGATTCATCAGCGCCAGATTAATATAACCGCGCGGGCCAATCAACGCATTAAACCCGGCTGCCACCACCACGGTCGGCATGATAAACGGCAGCGAAATCAACACGCGCAGCAGTCGTTTCCCCCGGAACTTGAAACGCGCAAAAAGATAAGCGGCCGGCAGGCCCAGGATTAAGGTCAATCCCATCGAAATTGCGGCCTGCCAGATCGTGAACCACAGTGGTTTCCAGAGGCTGCCCCAATCGATTCCCCCTACCCGCGCGGAGACCGCCTGCCCTGCCAGGCCAAATATCGTGCCCAGTGGGTAAAAGAAAAAAAATCCCAGAAAAAGCAGGGGGAATATCCAGAAGAAAACAAAGATCCAGTTTTTTCTCACTCCCTGGCTTTCTCCCTGAAATAAGAATTGATCCTGTTGAGCGGCAAAACCGGGCAGTGTGATCCTGGCATCCACACTGCCCGATTATTAGCAGTCATGAAAGACGTTCTTTACTGAAGAACCGTCTTTGTCCAATCTGCGATCCATTGATCGCGGTTGCGTTCAATTTCTGCCGGGTCGATGGTCGCCGGTTGCTCTGCTGGTTCTGTAAACCAGTGAAACTCATTGGGTATTCTGGCTCCATCAACCACCGGATAAACAAACATCTGCAGGGGCATATCTTCCTGGAAAATCTGCCCCAACACAAAATCCACAAATTTCTCGGCAGCCGCTCAATTCTTGGTACCGTTTGCAATGCCGATAAATTCGATCTGGCGGAAGCACATCCCGGGCCCAACCAGGGCAGCCGTCGATGATTCGAGCGGTTTCTCTGTGGCGTAGATAATTTCGGCTACAGGGCTGGATGCGTAAGAAACGACCATGGGCTGCGGGCCTTTTCCAGAGGATGCACTGAAGTTGGTGTAATAGGCTGTCTCCCAACCGTTTACCACTTCCACACCGTTATCCCGCAGGCTTTTCCAATAATCCAGATATTTATCCGGACCAAAATGAGCGATGGTCGCCATCAAAAACGCCAGCCCTGGAGAGGAGACTGCCGGGTTTTCTACAACCAGCAATCCCTTGTATTCAGGTTTAAGCAGATCCTCGAAGGTTTGCGGGACTGCCAGATTGTGCTCGGAAAAGTAATTCTTGTCATAGTTGATGCATACATCCCCATAATCTACCGGCAGGGCTCGGTTTTGGGGGTCCAATTTAAATTGCTGGGGGATGTTTTTTAATTCCGGCGCATTGTACGGCTCGTATATTCCGCCTTCTAATGCCCGCGAGAGGAAGGTATTGTCGACCCCATAAATTACATCAGCCTGAGGGGCATCTTTCGTGAGAATGGCTTTATTGACCAATGCGCCAGCATCACCACCCTTGACAAAATGCAGGCGGATATTATTTTCTTTTTGGAATAATGCGGTCACTTCTTTACTTACCGCAAAAGAGTCATGGGTCAACACGTACAGGTCCACCGGAGCGGTGGTCGCGGTTGCTGCCGGCGTAGGCGAATCTGCCGGCGCTGGTGGTGTTGCGCTGGCCCGGGGTGATGGACCCGGTGTTTGCGCGCAAGCTGAGACCAATAAAACCAGGAAAATCATTAAGAAAAAGGGGGCGTTTCATCGGAAATCTCCTTCTTATTCTGACAACTAAAGATCCATTCTGCGGTGTACACAGATTAAAATACCGTCTTGCAAAGTCACCCTTGTCTGGTTGGAAAGCATCACATTGCTGATTCCGCGCGATTGGTCTGGGAAAAGCACTTCGTCGTTCAAGACATATTTCAAACCCTGGGTGGAAATTCCACGCGCAGGCCCTCCCAGCGGGAGCAATGAAACCGTATCCCCCGGCGATCCCAGGATCAGACCTTCATCTCGGATCAAAAATACCTCCTCAACCCCGTCCTCCATGCGCAGATCCAGATGGGAAAATTCATTTTTGGATAACAGGAAAAGATTTCCCAGGGATTGATCAAACCGCCCACCCAGGGCTCCGGCAATTCGAATAACCTTAAACCCTTCTGCCATGGCTCTCAACAGCGCCAATTCGAGATCGGTTTCATCCTTCTCGACCGGATAACGCTCGATGATCACCCCCTGTCCTTCAAGCAAGTTGACCTGTTCGGGGGGCAGCGAATCCAGATCGCCAACCACGCGTACTGGAACCAGGCCCAGCTGCTCAAGGTAGCGGTAGCCGCCATCCGCAGCGATGAAGACGTCCCCCGGCTGGAGGAATTCGCGCAGCCGCTGCAGATCGTTTACTTCACCATTCACAAAAATCCAAAGCCGTTTTTCTGACATGGTCATCAATAGAAAACACCCTCTTTGGTGGGGAGGGTGTTTGAATCTGGCCAATCAGATTAATTTTCCCTCCGCCGGCATGATCCGGATCAGGTAATGCGGGTCGAGGACATTTAGTCCTCCTCTCAGCCCTGGTCAGGGCTCCCCGTTGGCGCATTTATGGGTTAGAGTATATCTGAATCAGGTGGGGATGTCAAATTTTTGATTACCGCACCCTGCGCTTCCACTCATCTTTTAATTGAAGCTCACTTGGACTATCACCTGACGCAAGTGATAGAAAATCTACCAGCAGACGATTAAATTTATTGGTTTCATCCAGCATTGGGAAGTGACCGCTCTGCTCAAAGATCACAGAATGCATATGGTCAGGCAAGTTCTCCAACACATCACTCTTAGGGAGATGGATGACGGGATCGTTTTGACCGTGCACCAGCAGGCATGAGGTTTTGGTGTTTTTCCACAATTCGCCCAAATTGGTGTCATTTAAGGACCCCATGGAAGCCTGAACGACCTGCAAATCGGTCTTGGGGGCATCCGTCCGTGCCGCTTCGGCGGAAGGCAGATGACTGAGCAGCCAGTCAGCCAGGTCCGCCGGAGTATCACTCCACAGGCGTGGATTAATTAATCCACCCTCCATCGGAAATCCGACTGCCAGGATGCGGTCAACCTGACTCGGATTTTGCTGTGCATATAATAGAGCCAGTATGGCGCCCAAACCGTGCCCGACAACGGCAAACCGCAGGATACCCATCTGTTCGAGAAAAGCGTCCAACAAGCGCAGCTGGCCCGGGATGGAGTAGCGCGCCGGGACTTTAGCCGAATCTCCAAAACCCCACAGGTCGAGGGCATAAGTGCGGTAGGAAATGGAGGCAGCCTGCATGACCGGGATCCAATAGCGCCACGAACCGACCCAACCATGCAAAAAAATGATTGGACGTCCGCGCCCTAAAACCTCATAATGGACTATTTCCTGATCGAGCAGAATCGCACTCATAAAGCAACTCAGTTTCCGTACTTTTCCAACAACTCCCGGATCTTTTCCGTCAGCTCCATCGGGGCAAACGGTTTAAGTAAATAATCAGATGCGCCAGCATTGATCCCGGCCTGGATTTCAGAATCCTGTCCTTTCGCGGACAAAAAAACCACCGGGATATGGCTGACTCGCTCGTCGGCTTTGATATTCACGCAAGCCTCATACCCGGTCATTCTCGGCATGCGCACATCCATCAGGATCAGGTCTGGCATTTCTACTGGAGCAGCATCCACAGCCTCTGCACCGTTCTCTACTGCCACCACTTCATAGCCGGCAAAACGCAAAGTAAATGCCACCAGATCGCGGATATCGCGTTCATCTTCGGCAATTAGTATTTTTGCCATCTCAACCTTCTCCCTTCATTACCGGTAGAGCGAACGAGAAAATACTGCCCTCTCCTCTGATCCCGCTGCTTTTAAACCAGATCCGGCCCCGGTGCATTTCTACCAGGATCTTTGATATCGCTAAACCCAACCCTGTTCCAGCTGTAGAGAGCACCAATGGATCCTCGCCGCGGTAGAAGCGCTCAAAAATTCGCGACTGCTGTTCTAGATCCACCCCAATACCATTATCTTCGATATCCACCTGGACCTCACCACCCTCCGCATGAATCCGCACGGTAACTCGGCCGTTTTCAGGAGTATAGTTGTAGCCATTGGTAACCAGGTTTGAGATCACCTGCCGGATTCGAAGGGTATCTCCCATAACCATAGGTTGGTCACCAGGGGCATCTAACACAAACTGGATTGGTTTATTCTCCTGCCGGCTGCGGCGCTGCATATCTTCGATAACTTCCCTGGCAATTTCATGCAAATCCAGGTGGCGCATCGAGAGTTCCACCCGCCCGGCTTCAATCCTGGATACGTCTAATAAATCGTTCACCAGAACATTCAAACGCTGTGTATTGGTTTTCACGATATCCAGGAAATGACTCTGCTGGGGTGTTACCTGGCCGGCAGCCCCCATTAATATGATCTCCACGTACCCCAGGATCGAAGTCATCGGAGTTCGCAGCTCATGACTGACATTGGCGACAAACTCCGATTTCAACCGGTCAACTTTTACTTCCTGGGTGATATCGCGGAAGATGGATACCGTGGCTAAAAATTGATCGCGGAAGAACACTGGCGCCAGATTAACCGCGACAACCCGCTGTTGGTCCAGATTGATCTGCTCTGCGAATGTTTCTCCAACCTCGTATGTTTGCGGCTCCTGGGACCAGCGCTGGATCGTTTCGTGCCAGACCTGTCCGGGCTTACCGAACAATCCAATCAGTGTTTCTAACGGTTTACCCAAAACATCATCCGATTTTAAATTCAGGATGCGCTCTGCGGAGGCATTGAAAAGCGTGATTTGCATGGCGCCGTCCGTAACCAGCACCCCATCTGCGACGGATTCGAGGATGGCCCGTGAACGGCTCGATTCGATCTGCTGTTCGCGCAGCAGCCCTCCCAGGTTTTCTGCCTGGTCCCGAATCAAGTTGAACAACTCGGCGTTATTAAGCGCGATGCTGAACTGGCGGGCGGTGGCTTCCACCAGGCTGACTTGCTCCAGCATAAATGCAGAAGTCTGTTGGTGAAGCAGCAGCAATGTTCCCAGGGTCTCTTCTCCCAGCACCAGGGGAACGCCGATCACACTGTGGAAGCTCGTCTGGGTACCAGGGTCAAATTTCCAGCGTGAGTCCGCGGTAATATCATCCACCAAAGCAGAAGCGCGCTGCCGGATCACCCATTGCGATATTTCGCGTAAGTGCGTTCCTTTCAACGGAGCACTCGCGCTGGTGGATGGCGCGAGTTCCACCCCGGCAATATAGGTCTTGCCATCATTCAACAGAATCAGGCTTTGTTCCGCGCCAATCGATTCGTTCAGCACAGCCAGGGTGCGGTTCATCACCAGGTTTAAGTCCAGGCTGCTGGACAGCTCAGTGATGACCCTCAGCAAAGCCTGGGTGTTATTATGTTCGCGGCGCACTTCGCGCGTGCGAGCTTCAACCCGCCGCTCCAAATCCCGGGTCAGCAGGCGCGTCTGGTTATACAACCTGGCATTTTGCATGGCAACGGCCGCCTGGTTGCTGATCGTCCGCGCCAATTCGATTTCAGATGAGGAGAAACGAATAGGAAAACCAGTCTGGATCACCATCCATCCATGTAAATTCACCGCTGTAATCAAAGGCACGAAAAGCACAGACTGCACCCCGCGAGGCGCAAACAGCTTTTGGGTTAACGGCTGCATTTCTTTTTCAGAACTGATGTCTGAAGTACTGAAAATCCCATGGGTTTCATACAGCCGTTTTAACAACGGCGCTTCCGGAAGGCTCATCGGGGTTTTTCCTTGTTCTTCCGGGACGTCCACCTGAACCACCAGCTGGCCGGCTTCATCGATTAAGATTGCCGAAACCCAGTTGGCATTCAACGCTTTCAATAACTGCCTGCAGGTAATTCGCAATATTTGATCTTCTTCCAACGAAGCACTCAACTCGCTGGATAGCGTATTCAAAAGCATCAGGCGCTGGGTGCGTTGGTCAAGTTCAGCTGCCCGGCGAGTACTTTCCTCAAACAAGCGTGAATTTTCCAGGGCTACCCCTGCCTGAGAAGCGAATGTCGAAGCGGATTGCAGATGCTCGGCATTATAAAAGCCGGGTTCATGTTTTTCTAAAGCAATCACCCCAATCAATTCTGCCTTCGCAAACAGCGGAATACCTAGCCAAGATAAATGGTTTGGTTCGAACAGGCTTGGAAAGCGCGCGTCCTGGCGCACATCCGCGATAGAGAGGGGTTGGTTGGTTTTAACCATCTCCTGGAAAAGGGCGCTATCTTCGACTGCTACCGAAATACCCAGACGGCTTTCGTTATCTTTAAACCCTACATCTGATGCCACTGCCAGGGTTTTTTCCTGCTTTAACCATAAGGTGGCCGTATCATAGGGCAGTACCAGGCGCATCTGCGGCAGCAAGGATGATATCAACTCACCTTGCTGCAGGCTGGAAGAAATGGCGCTCGATACCTGATTAAGGGATTGGAGCTGGTGTGCTCTCTGTTCGGCAGACACAAATAGATTTGAGTTCTCCAAAGCCAGGGTGCTTTGCTGGGCCAAAGTAACCGCCAGCGCTTCGTCTTCCGGCCCAAATGCTTCCGAAAGGCTGAACTGGTCCACAACCAGCACGCCAAAGATGCGCTCACCTCGTCCAATCGGCACGATTAAGGAAGATACCGGCAAACGCCCGCCAGTCGCCTGCCGGTAGCGCATTAAATCTTCAGGCTGAAGGCTGTAATCCTTGGCGAACACCACCTCCGTGCGCAGTGGTTGACCCGAGAACATCACTCGCAACGGCAGCAAATCGGTGTTTTTCTCATCGCTGGTTTGGAAATTGATCGCCAGCAGCGAGCGATTATCGTTATATCCACGGGCAACTTCTGGCAACAGCATCTTATTGTCGACCCAGCGGGCTACCCAACCCGCATCAGCATTGGGCAAGACTTCCAAAACCGTTTCAACCAGGGTGAGTAAAATCCCGCGCGGATCCAGCAAGCCAAGCTTACGCGTGAACGCAAGCAGCAAGTCCATCTCATGCAGCCGCCGGCGAGTCTCGATCAATAAATCCAGATTTTGAGCTCCCAGGCTGACCTGGCGAGAAAGCTGGCTGTAGATCTGGGTATCTTCCTGGCTAAACGGCGGAAGCGTGTGCCGCCCAATCACTAGAACACCGCCGCGGTGGTTCTGGTCGATCTCTAAAGGCATCGCGATGAACGATCTGGCGTCCAGGGCGGTCAACAACGCCACCTCACGCCATGCCGCGTTGTCTTCTAAATTCGCCACCAACTGCAGCTTCCCGTCTTGTAGGAGCTGGCGCAAAGGATTACGCTGTCCAAAAAGCGCCTCGGGATTAGCGCTGGTTGGAGAACTACCGAGTACATCCAGCAGGCGAAGGTTTCCATGACGCGTTTCTGCCACCAACGCAATTTGCATATCGAAGCGCGTCAGCAGTTCTCGTGCCAGGGAACGCAAAACCGCCAGAACGTCAGGTTGGCGGTTGGACTGCTCGGCAATCTCCAACCCGGCCCGCACCCTTTCCATCCGCCGGTTTAAAGTATCGATTGCCAGAGTTTGCTCAAGGTCATGGCGTAAGAAAAGAGGGATCTGGACCCGGGCCTGATCGGCGGCTTGCTGCAAGCGGTTTTGCTCGCCTTCAATATTCGCCAGACGCGCATCGCGTTCGGAAATTTGCTGCCAGGTTTCGATCGCCAGGCAGGCCTGGGCATTCAGCATCTCCAACGCCTCAAACGTCGTTTTGTCCGGTTTCGCACCATCCGCGGGAGCATCAACGCTGATCAATCCAATCGGTTGACCCTCTTCAGACAGCAGCGGCGCAAACAATAAATCGTCCGGATCCCAGGCAGTTTGTTTGTTCAGTGGTTCATCCCGGTTTTCAGGCAAAATCGTGATCGTGTGTATATTCTCAGGAATGATCGGCGATTGATCGGTTGGGATATAAAACACCGTCCCCACTTGAAATTCAGGGAGAAGAAGTGGTTTCAAGCTGGCCCAGGGCTGAAGGTGCGACTTCAATTCCTCCCAGGCCTCACTACCCAGGCCAACCCCCACCGTCCGTCGAAAAACAGCCTGGCGCGAATCATAAACGCTGATCACCACCACCTGAAAAGGTGTTGCTTCACGGATGCCATAAGCAACTTCCTCGAGAATCTCTGGCAGCGAACGGTTGGAACGAATTGCATGGGATAAACCAACTAAACGGTCCATCAAACGCAGCTTCCGTTGAAGCAAATGCTCCTGGAACTGCTGCTCTTCAAACAAATAAGCATCCCCCAAAGCGATTGCCGCCTGGGCCGCCAGGGATAAGATCACATCCACGACGCTGGCGTCAAATCCGGTAGGACTGCTGCCGTGCAATAAGATCAGACCCACGGACCGCGTCTGGTAGCGGATGGGGACGATCAATATCGATTCGACATCCTCATGAATCTTTAAATTATGAGAGTCGGTCAAATCGTTCAAAGACACGGTCTCACCGCTGTTCAAAGCGGCCACCATCTCCGGGCTTAAAGGATCGGGTGGGGCATCTCCGTGGTAGTAACGGATTGTTGGCAGACTGAAGTCCTCTGCTGCGAAATCGATCAAGAGGATGGTCCCACAGATCGCTCCGGCAATTTTCAACGATTCGTCATAGACAATCCGCAGCAGTCTGCTCAAGTCATGTGAAGTGCTCAGCTCCCGACTGACGCGTGTTATTGCAGTCAATTGTTCAACACGCTGGCGCAGATTCTCGTCCGTCTGGGCGCTCAGATAACTTTGCTCCACCACGCCAGCCAACTGCCCGGCAGCCGTTGCCACAACCTGGACATCGCTCTGATCGAAGGCGCCATCCCTGTGGCTGCACAACCAGATTTCACCGATTCCCACATCTCGCACGATCAACGGTACTGCGACCATAGAAACCAACTGCCAGGTTTGGGTCAGCTGCTGGTAAAACGGTATCACTACCTTTTCATCATTAATGTTGCGAGTCGTGAGTGCATGCAGCCGTCCAGTGATGGTGAAGTGATACTGTGGATCATCCACCGGCAGAGAAAGGCTCAAACCCGGATAAGATTGCGGCTGCCCAAAGATCGAATTCTGATGCATCCGCAGCATCCCCTGGGTTTGGTCAAGTAGAAAAATAAACGACAAATCAGCATGCAGCAGGCGGGATAATTCTTGTAAGGCATACTTTAATATTTCATCAAAGGTGGCTGCCGATGATGCCAGACTCGAAATTTTCCGTAAAGTTTCTGCCCTCAAAACGCGCTGGCGGGCCTGGAGCACCAGGGTAACATTTTCGATCACCGGTGCCGCCTGATTGGAAATAATCGTCAGAAGGTGGATCTCCTCCTGGGAAAACTGACGGCTGTTATCTGTATGATTGGACGCCTGGAGATACCCCAGCATTCGCCCGCCGGAATTTAGTGGCACCAGGACCGTATCTCGCAAGCTGGCCGCTCTTGCCAGGTAGCTGAGACCTAACGTCTCCCATTCAGGTGAATCCGCCGCGGACTCGGTTATGATCAAATCCTGGTTCAACAGCATGGTTTCAGCCGGGCTGTTGGGCGGAATTGGTACCCGGTACAGTTCAACAAATTGGGAAGGGAATCCGGAAATCGGATCCTGTCCTTCCAGTGTTCGCGTGTTCTCGTTAAAGATAAGAAAACCCAGGATTTCAACATTGACCAAAGAAACGATGCTCTCCACCAGGCGGGAAAACAGGCTCAGCGGATCACGTGCAGAACTGAAACTCTGGGCCAACTGCGCCAAACTGGCCAATTCAGCTGACCGGCGCCGCTCGCTCTGAAAACGCTGCGCATTCGCCAACGCTGAGGCTGTTGGTCCCGAAATCATATTCAACAGGTTCAAATCTTCCGCGGAGAAAGCCTCGCGTGTCACCGATCCCACCACCAAAGCCCCTACAAGTTCGTTTCTGGTGATTAACGGGACGCCAATCAATGATTGCAGCGCCTCGACACCTTTACTCCCGCTCGGACGCATATCAGGTTGGCGTGTTATGTCACCAATCATCTGCGCTCGCTGGTTCCCGGCGATTTCACCAGCAAAACCTTTACCGATCTGGTAACGCTCCTCAATGATTTCCAATTTGCGTTCATTGCTTGAAATGCCGACAAAACGGTACGGTAGGAGGGATTCCTCCTCCGATTGCCACAATGATACTTCAATGAAATCAGAAGGCAGCATTTGTTCAAGGCTATCCTGAAGCGCATGCAGCGTTAATTCAAGGTCAAGGCTGGTACCTACCACCTGAGAAAATTCGGAGAGCCAGATAAAACTTTGGGGAGTGGAATATGATTGGGCTTCACCGGATGTGGCTGCTGCCCCATGTTTACTGATGGACACGACCATCAGCACTTCAGTCGGCATCCTGATCGGGTAGGATGAGGCTTCAACCGTCTGCCCATCGATGACCAGAGATGCCTGCCCCTCATAGGTGCATAATTCCAGGAATTTCTCGGCTGGCCGCATTCGCCTGGAAAGATGTTCCAGATTAGGGGCTTCTTTCTCATCCAGTCGGAATAAATCACGACCAGAATCATTAATTTGCTGCACTCTGCCACCAGGCTGGATAAGGATTACCGCCTGGCGCTGTCCAGTTTGTTCTGATACTGGCTGCGCCTGAGCCTGAAGTTGAATTCCTGGAACGGAACGCAGCAGCAGACGGGTTATTAACCAAAATGCCCCCCCCAGCGCAACCAGGAGTATTCCAACCCCGAGGATATCACCCTGGTTCATTAGAAATTTTTTAACCGTTACCTGTATTGGTATCCCGCCGGCGTTCTTCTGCTGCCAACTCGGTAATTTCACGAATGTCCGCAAAGAAATGCGTGCGGGGAGAGACAACGCCTACCACCATATTCATCAATGGAAATTGCTGAACTTTACCGGACTCATCCGGTGCGGTAATAAAACCTTGCTGGCGGTCGATGAAGTTGTAATGTGTTTGAATTTCCTCATCAAAACGTTGTTTGATACGATTCTTGATGGCTTCCGCCTGATCTGCAGAGGTGATTAAAATGAAGTTGTCGCCTCCGGCATGCCCGATGAAATCATTGGACGAGCCAAGTTGGTCAACTTCTTCTCCCAGCAGCATGCCCACAAAACGCAGCACGTCATTCGCCGCGATAAATCCATAAACATCCTTGAAGGCATCGTAATTATTGAGGCGGATATCCATGAAGGCCCAATCCTTCTGGCGGATCATTTTGCGAAGCTGATCTTCAATCAATCGTCCGGACGGCAGGCCCGATTGCGGGTCGGTCAGGCTCTCTCGCTCGGCGCGAGCAAATGCGTTTTGGACATAAAGCTTAAGCTCCTCAATGTCAAAGGGTTTGGTGATGTAATTATCTGCGCCCATCTCAAGGCCTTTCAGCTTATCGCTGCGTTCGTCCTTTTGGGTGAGAAAAATCACCGGAATATGGCTGGTGCGGGCATTGATCCGCAAATTACGGCATACTTCGTAGCCATCAATATCCGGCAGCATTATATCCAGGATAATCAACTGCGGCATGCCCTGACGCGTTTTTTCCAAAGCATCACCACCGCGATAAGCCGTGTCTACATCATAGCCCTGCGCCCCAAAAAAGATGCGCAGCATGTTCGAAATATCAACATCGTCTTCAACAATCAACAGGCGAGGTTTTGCCATCGACACCTCCAGGAAATATACACGCAATCAATCATATAAACCATGATATGCATATTTGGTAAAAATAACAAGTAAAGTTGTGACCATCATTACCAGGTCTCCTCAACTTTCTCGCCCGGCCGCGGGTACAACCTCTGGTGCAGATTGGCAGCCGCAAAACGTACGTGGTCGCTGTCCTCTAAAAACACATCGTGATCAATGACCCGTCTTTCTTTTGAAGCAACCAATACGACATCCGATTCGATGATCCGTGCAGGATAAATGATCATCCCCGCACCAATCCGGCAGTTATGACCCACACAACCGCCCAATACCGGACGGTTCGAAAACTTCAATTCTCCGTTTCCATCCCTGGCCTTGATCGGCGCCGACACCAGGTTGAAATCGGTAAAGGTATTGCCCGCTCCAATAAAACTGTTTCGCCCAACAACACACATTTGCAGGCAAGTGTTTTGTGCCACCATGCTGTTTTCCATGATGGTTGTCATAAACAAAGAAGCCCGGAAAGGCAAAAATGTGCCATCACCCACAACGGACAACATCAGCTGGCAGCCTTGCGAAACATTGACGTTGTTCCCAATGATGCAATTTTCCACAACCGCGTTGGCACCGATCGTCACATTGTCGCCGATTGTCGTCGGTCCGTGAATGATGGCAGAAGGGTCAATTACGCACCCGCGCCCAATTTTTACCACGCCCGAGGATTCCAGCACCTGGCGGCCCTCGTAAATGGCAGTGGATATAATTTTTAGTTTAAATGCCAGATCCTTATTCAGGCGATCTTCAAACTGCGCCCCTCGCCCGAATAAGCCGAAAACGATATCTGCGATGAAGATGTGCACCCAGGAATCAATGGCGATCAGAGCCCGCAGCGGCACCTGGTAAACCAGATCTCCTTGTTCTTTGGCCATATAGGTCGGCACATGATAATATCCAATTTCTCGCGTCTGCAGATCGATAATCAGCGGTTCGGCACCAGGCTGGGGGCCATTCGGGTAATACCACAGGTCTGCCAGGTACAGGTCTCCAAGCTGGGAGTAGGAAGTAGAGAGCGGCAGGCAGTGCTCACGAAAGGCTGGATCGTTTACGGAAAAAGCGGCCCGAGAAGGCATTTTACGTTTTTTCGCTTCGGCGATGAAAGATTTGAGATAAGATTCAGTAAAGAAAAGATTGTCGCGATACACCAGGCACGCTTCATGGGTTTGCGGCATATGCATGCCTGGCGCCAGTTCTAACTCCTGGTCGGTGTACGCCGACAGTAGATCGCGTTGGTTCAACCAGAGCGGTTTGTTTTGGATGCGCAGGTCTCTGGCCGGCTCATTAAAAGGCAGCAGCGACCGTTTATTTTGCAGGATAATTTTTAACATATGCCCGCAATCAATCTAATGCCTTCTTATTAATCTGGATCGAGCAAACCGATCCGCCGGCAGCCATGCATTCAACTTCGTGAATTTTGTAAACTCGACCGCTGCTGGCCCAGGAAAAAAATTCTTGCAGCATACCAACCGGGAAATGACAGGCCGGTTCTCCCACCTTGCGCCTCCAGCAGTATGGGCAGCGTTCCGCCGTCCAGGTCCAGAAAGAATCGAACTCATCGATCTTCACGCGCTCATCACCAATTTTCGCCATCAATTCAGCCAGCGCTTCTAAACCTGTTTTTAGACGAACCGGCACCGGCAGCATGCGGTAATTTAGATCAATAATTCCCATTGTGCTGCCAAACTGGCGCAGAAGATACTTAAAGCCAGCCCTCCCGGCTCTCAATGCGACCCCTCGCCCACCACGTGGCCCGTACATTTTTTCTAAGCCTTCTGCGATGACCGCCACATTTGAGCTTCCAATCCGCAAAACCGGTTCTGATTCATGTGAAGTTCCCTGAACATGCTGTTCGCTCAGGTTTAACACCGCATTTAATCCCGGCCGGCCGATAATTTCCTCCACCCCCAACAGCAGGATTTCGCCAATCTGACTTTTACCAATTATTGATGTGCTGATGCGATCACCTCAGATTGTGGGTTGGCGTCCAAAAAACATTTAATTTTCTCCATGCAGCTTTTGGGCTCATCCAGCATTATAAAATGACCCGCGTTCGCAAAACGCTCAATTTGAGCATGGGGTACACCCGCTTGCAGCGGCTGCCATTGGCGTGGATTGACGATGATATCTTTGTCACCGTACATGCCCATGACCGGAACTTGAATCTTTTGAAGCTCAGGGCGCAGGTCCGTATCGCGCAGGGTCGCAATACTGATTAAAAAGATTCTAAAGTCAGCTTGGTCAAATCGCGGTCCATCATCCCAGGAAAACGCGGATCTCGCGAAATAAACGGGGATGCAATCCGCATGGCCAGCCGAAAAACCGGAAAAAGATTAAACAGCAACCAGGCGATCGGGCGGTACCCAGCCAACTTGAGGGTCAGTGCCAGCGATGAACCATTGATCGGCGAACCTATCACCACCACTTTTTGAACCCGCTCCGGGAACCGGATTGCCACGGAAAGACTGACGGTGCCCCCCATACTGTGACCCACCAATGGCGCTGATGCAATTCCCAGCTTTTCCATAAATTGGTCGACCATTAATATAAAATCATTCACCCGGTACGTGGAGAGTTTTCTACCCGATTCGCCAAATCCCCAGAAATCAAGGGCATATGTGCGGTAATACTGGCCTAAAAAGGTCATGGTCTCCTGCCATAAACCCCAAGAACCCAACCAGCCATGTAAAAGAATGACCGGCCTTCCTCGTCCATAAACTTCGTAATGAACAATGCCCTGATCTGTGGTGATCGATGACACAAATTATCCTTAACATCCCGAAAATCAAGAACCGTCTTGTTCCATCTCAGCCAGGATACCATACAACAACTCCAGCAAGACAGACTTGACCGATTCCTTTTTGCGAGCGATGCACGGTAAAATTTTTATTTTCGGATCAATGCGCAGGGCAACTCGCATATCATCAACATCCCAGGCGTCCGGACGATCTTGTTTATTAGCAGCGACCACGTAGGGCGTCGGAGCGTATGCCCGAAAAGTTTCCAAAATACTGCGCGCTTCACGGAAGGTTTCTGGGCGAGTACTGTCAACCATGACAATAAATCCGAGCATTCCTTCCGAAAGAATTTCCCACATGAAATCAAAACGACGTTGGCCCGGTGTGCCAAACAGATAAAGAACCAGATCTTCATCCACCGTGATCCGCCCAAAATCCATGGCGACCGTGGTCGTCTCTTTAATTTTTTCGGCATCTGTACTGATTTTACGCTCGGTTGAAACAACATCAATCTCACTCACCGACCGAATAAATTCCGTCTTTCCTGATGAAAATGGACCAGTTACCACAATTTTGACGGTTTGCATCATAAAAAAATCCTTACGGTGAGTTTAAAGAGACCGAATCCGGTCGATCAGCCGGGTCACAAGTGATTTTTGTTCCGCTTTATCTTTGGTTGGGAACATTCGGTTTGGCAAAGTCTTTCCTCCCGGACGGATAATCTCTACCAGCCCGGCTTGTAACAGGCCGTAGATCACACGCCGGATTTCATGATCGTTCATCTTGGTTGTGCGGGCAATCTGGCGAATTGAGTTTTTAGGATTTACATAGGAAACTACCCGCCACTCCTCCACGCTCAGGTTGATATTCCTCAGATTTGTGCCCGGTCGGTCCGTAAACTTAAGGGCCATATCCAGGCTGGGAATTTCCTCCTGTAGCTGCTCCCATTCACGCATCTGGCGCGAACCCTCGATTATCAGGTTTTCCAGGTCTAAGCGCACACTGATCCGGTCACTGGGAGGCAGCGAATCGGGCTCGAAGCGGAAAAAGCCTTCCATCCACGAAAAAAGCCGGCGAACCACGCCGGTAGAATATTGCTGCAAGCTGGATAATATATCGTCCTGGCTCACGTATCCGGCGTTAATCAGCAGCAGTCCCAATTCTTTATCAGACATACGGCTGGCGCGTTCTTTTAAGATCCGGTATTGGGCTGCAGAAATCTTACTGTTCCGCTGCAGCACAGACGCCAGACTGTTGTCTTCCTGGCCAAGCATGGCATACGCCAGCTTACCTTCTCGGAACGAGACACGCGCAATTTCACCCGGACCCTCAACGATCAGGGTGCCGGTTTTCTTTGCCAGATTTACTAAATTGAGCAGTTGGGTGATCGTGAAATCACGCAGATTCCCTTTTAATGCCATAAACGCGACCTCGAGTCGAAAAATGGTCGGGCTTCCGAAAGGATTATACCTGTAGGATATACCATCGTCAAATAAAATAGTTGCAAGAAGCGTGACTTAACAAAACTGTGGAGTGGTCAGGCTCAAATCCAGTATAATCATGAAAATAAAAATGCCAGATTTGATGCACGCCCTGCAGGGCAACGACCTTGAATTTCTGCGGATGGTAGCCAATGCCTGGGGATTGGAACTCATTCAACCCGATGCTGTAACGGCCTTGCCGGTTCTGGTTGATTCCTTGAAAGATGGCGCACTGCTGCATGAAGTCCTCGATGTGCTGCCCCAGGAGGCATTAGAAGCATTACAAACACTGCTGGAAAATGATGGCAAAATGCTCTGGGCAGCATTTTGCCGAAAATTTGGTGATGTGCGACCCATGGGGCCTGGCAAGCGTGACCGCGAGCGCCCGGATCTGAAGCCTGCTTCGATCACCGAAGTGCTGTGGTACCGGGCTTTGATTGCCAAGGCTTTCTTGAATTTACCGCCCGAACCCCAGGAATATGCTTTCATCCCGGACGACCTGACCCAATTTATGACGCACCTGGCGCCGGCTCCAGTCACACAGTTTGGACACCCGGCTACTGAGCAGGAAAGAGAACTGATCTTTCCGGCAAACGACCGCATCCTGGATCATGCCTGCACGCTTTTAGCCGCAATTCGCGCTGGAATCAATCTAGATTTACTTGAAAATCGCTGGCCGATCCCCACCCCCATTCTAATGGGATTGCTGTACAGTGCTGGATTGGTGGATGCTTCCCTTCAGATTCAGACCGAAGCGGTGCGCAGCTTCCTCGAAGCTGCGCGTGGTGAAGCGCTTTTGCAGCTCAGCCACGGCTGGCGGCATAGTGAATCATTTAATGACTTGCGCTACCTGCCTGGTCTCACTTTTGAAGGCCAGTGGGATAATCGCCCTCACCAGGCGCGCAACACCCTGATGGAAACCCTCAACCGCCTGCCGCAGGAACCATGGTGGAGTTTGGACAGCCTGGTTTCCACCATCCGCGAAAAAATGCCCGACTACCAGCGCCCGGGAGGAGACTACGACTCCTGGTTTATTCGAAAGGAAGGCAGTGATACATTCTTAAGAGGTTTTGAAGTCTGGGAGGAGATCGATGGCGCGCTTATTCGTTTTATCATCAGCGGCCCGCTGCACTGGTTGGGGTGGTACGATCTGGCCCGTCCCGCCGCGGATCAACCCATTACCGCCTTTCGGCCTTCGGTCTGGGCTGCTGCCTTGAGGCAGAACACGCCCCCATCTGGTTTGCCGGAAGAAAACCAACCGATTAAGGTTCTGCCGGACGGACGGATGCGTGTTCCGGCCCTGGCTCCGCGGTCGGTTCGCTATCAAATCGCTCGTTTTTGTGAATGGGAAAGCGAACTCCCCGAAGAATACCGCTTCCGTCTTACCCCTGGATCGCTTGAACGCGCTGGACAGCAAGGCCTGCGAGCCAGCCATTTACTGGTACTGCTCAAACGCTACGCGGCCGGGCCTGTGCCACCGGTCCTGGTCCAGGCTCTTGAACGTTGGGAGAAGTATGGTGTGCAGGCCACCCTCGAACCATCCATTTTACTGCGCGTGTCAGCTCCGGAGATACTGGTTGCCTTACGGAAAAGTCGGGCTGGGCGCTACCTGGGCGAAACCCTCAGCCCAACGGTGATCGCGATAAAACCAGGCAGAGAAGAAACGGTGCGCCAGGCGCTGGCGGATCTAGGTTACTTGACAGAGGACCATCATATATAATCAATTCAAGAGGTAATAAAATGGCGAAAAGATTCGATTGGATACAGCAAGAATTGAGCAAGTTAAAAGAAGCCGGCCTGTACAACCGCATCCGCACCCTGGGTTCTCCCCAGGGCGCCTGGCTTGAGGTGGATGGCAAACGAGTGTTAAACTTTTGCTCGAACAACTACCTGGGTTTGGCCAACCATCCCCGGTTGGTTCAGGCAGTCCAAGAAATCGTCACTCGCTATGGGGTTGGACCAGCAGCGGTGCGCACGATTGCCGGAACGATGGACATACATCTGGAATTGGAGCGCCGCCTGGCAGCGTTCAAAGGGGTTGAGGCTGCGATCACTTTTCAATCCGGTTTTACCGCCAACCTGGCGACGATTCCAGCCCTGGTTGGCAAAGAAGATGTCATATTTTCCGATGAACTGAACCACGCCAGCATCATCGACGGCGCACGTCTTTCAGGCGCACGCATCGTGCGCTTTGCCCATGCCGATCCGCTGGACCTTGAACAGGCGATCAAAGGCAATGAGGGCACATACCGCCGGGCGCTCATCGTAACGGATGGTGTTTTCAGTATGGACGGTGACATCGCTCCCCTGGATAAATTATATGAGATCGCGAACGCGAACGATATCCTGCTTATGGTAGACGATGCGCATGGAGAAGGCGTGCTCGGGAAGGGAGGGCGGGGGATCGTCGACCATTTCCAACTGCATGGTAAGGTGGATGTCGAAGTCGGCACCTTATCCAAAGCTTTTGGCGTGGTCGGCGGTGTGGTTGCGGGGAATGCCACGATTGTCGAGTGGCTGCGCCAGCGCGGGCGGCCCTTCCTGTTCTCCTCTGCCACCACCCCACCCGATGTAGCGGCCTGCCTGGCAGCCGTCGATCTGCTGGAATCTTCCACCGAATTAGTGGATCGCTTATGGGAAAATACCCGCATATTTAAGGCAGAATTGACCCGCATGGGCTTTGATATCGGGCACAGCGTCACACCGATTACGCCAATCATGCTCGGGGAAGCCCCTGTCGCCCAACAGTTCAGCCGGGAATTATTCGATGCCGGCGTATTCGCCATGGCACTCGGCTTCCCAACGGTTCCCCGCGGCAAGGCGCGTATTCGCGTGATGATTTCTGCTGCGCATTCCTCCGATGATCTGGAACTCGGCCTGGAGGCCTTTGCGAAAACCGGCAAACGCCTGGGGATGATCCAGTAGGCCAGTTCGTTAAACAAAACAGGCCCCCTTTCAGAAAGATCTGAAAGGGGGCCTGTTTTGTTAGATTTCGTTTAGTCTTTTTCTTTAAATGGATCGTAGCTGGGATTAGAACCCGCCCAGACACAGGTTGCTTTTTGATACAAAATACAATCCATGGATTTTGAGCAGCGATGTCCGGTGATCCGGGGAAGCTGGTCCGGCAAGTGCTCTGCTGGATAAACTGCAGCTACCTCTAATGAAACCTCACAACCTGCGTGATTGCAGTAACGAATCTTTATTGGCTTCCAAGTTTTTTCTGCCATTCCTGCTCCTCCGATCAAAATATACATCAATTATTATCTAAATTGTACTATACACGTTTGAGTCAAAGTTTACCAGTGACACCCGTCATATTTCAAACAGGATAAATGACGTTGCTTCATTCCAAACGCATCACCCGGCCTGCACTATGTTCCAAAACATAGAGTTCTCCCGTGAGATCCACGCCAAATCCGCTGATCTGTGCATTCATCTCGGATAATACCTGGTTGGTCCATTTCCCATCCGCATCCCGTTTAAGACCCCAGATCCGTCCCGTACAGTAATCCGTGTAAATATAGGTACCCTGTAGCGTGGGGGCCGCCGTTCCGCGATATACGAACCCGCCAGATACCGAACAACCTTGATCGTGCCCGTACTCCCACACCGGATCTACAAAATTCACGCCGGTTGGCGGTACACCTTTATAAGGATGCAAACCCTCGCGGTAGTTCCAACCAAAATTGAGCCCACCCGGACTTCCGGCAGGCACGTAGTTAATTTCCTCGTATAGATTCTGACCGACATCCGCGATATACAGATCGCCTGTGGCCCGGTCAAACGAAAACCGCCAGGGATTACGCAGACCATAAGCCCAGATTTCGGGCAGCCCGCCACCATTGGCAAAGGGATTATCGTCCGGGATGGCGTAAGGATCGCCCTGGTTAACGTCAATTCGCAATATCTTTCCCAGAAAAGTGGTCAGAGATTGCGCGTGGTTTTGAGGATCGCCACCCGACCCGCCATCTCCCAGGGATAAATATAAGTATCCGTCGGGGCCAAAAACCACGCCGCCGCCGTTGTGGTTTGGATAGGGTTGTTTTACCTGCAGCAGGATCTTTTCACTTGCCGGGTCAGCACTGGCGGTTCCTGGTTTTCCAGAAAACCTGGCGATCACGGTATTGCCGCTGCGGTCAGTGTAATTCACAAAGAAATAACCATTTTCGGCATACTGAGGGTGGAAGGCAATTCCCAGCAAACCCTGTTCTGTGTTTTGCGACCCTACCCGGTCGGTGAGGTCGATGAAAGGGTTTGGCAGCAGTTCACCACTCTTTTTCATCACCCGAATCGTACCAACCTGCTCAACGACTACCAGCAATCCACTGCCATCGGGCAGTTCAGCCAGATCGGTCGGCTTGGTGAGCCCGCTGACCAGCTCTTTCCAAACCGGGTTCTTCACCACGCCCGGCGTTTCTGTGGGCACAGCGGATGGTGTTTCGCCCGCTTCAGCAGTGCTGGGCGGGCGGGTCGCAGATGCCTGAAGGGTTGGTACAATCACCGTCGGTATTTTTGTCGCCGTTTCGCCCGTTGCCATAATTTCGGTCGGGGTGGAAACAGCAGGCGGCGCGCAAGCCGCCAGAACAGCCAGTGGCAGCACAAGCCTGCAAATCAAAGTGAGAAACTTCCGGAAATGTTGATGAAACATATATGACCTCCGAGGTCAAATTATACCGGGTTTCGCAACAAGGCAGATTTTTGGCGCCAAAAAAAACTTGTCTTGTACCATGTTTTATTTATTCTGGCGCTCTTTTGCGGAAAGCTCGATAATTTTTACCACGAGATCGGTGGCACTCTCCAATGCAAACGTAGGAACGTATTCAAATCGACCGTGGGCATTATGCCCACCGGTATAAATATTGGGTGTGGGCAGACCTTTCCAGGAAAGCCGGGCCCCATCCGTCCCACCTCTAATCGGCGCGATACTTGGGGAAATCCCCAGTGCCTGCATGGCTTGTTTTGCCAATTCAACAACATGCATCACAGGTTCAATCTTTTCTCGCATATTCGCATACTGATCCTCTAATTTCAGAGTGACTGTGCCGCTGCCATATTTTTCGTTCAACCAGTTCTCTGTCTTGCGCATCCAGGCTTTTCGGGCATCGAATTTCTCACGGCTGTGATCGCGAATGATATAAGCCGATTGCGCTTCCTCGACATTCCCGTGAATGTACGTCAGATGATAAAACCCTTCATAACCTTCAGTAAACTGCGGACGTTCATTTTGTGGGAGCATATTGTTAAACTCAATCGCGACCAGGCTGGCATTGATCATTTTATCCTTCGAAGCACCGGGATGTACACTGCGGCCCTTAAAGATATCTTTGCCCCGGCAGCATTAAAATTTTCAAATTGAAGGCCACCGACGGCGCCGCCGTCCAGGGTGTATGCGAAATCTGCGTTAAATTTGTCGACATCAAACAAATCGATACCGGTGCCAATCTCCTCATCGGTGGTAAAACCGATCCGCACCTTACCATGTTGGATTTCGGGATGATGGACCAGGATTTCCAGACCGGCCATGATCTCGGCAATACCTGCTTTATCATCCGCTCCCAGCAGGGTCGTCCCATCCGTGGTGATCAGCGTTTTCCCTACATAGGCTTTTAGATCCGGAAACTCTCTGGGCGAAAGGACAATATTCTGCGCGCGGTTAAGTACAATATCACCGCCATCATAATTTTCCACTAACTGGGGGGTGACTTTTGCTCCGCTCAGATCCGGGCTGGTGTCCATATGCGCCAGCAAACCAATGGTGGGAAGATCCCGATCGATATTGGCTGGCAGGGTTGCGGTGACATTCCCATAAACATCGATCTCAATTTCCGTCAGGCCGAGATCCTTGAGTTCATCCATCAGTAGATGGGCAAGATCCAACTGTTTTTCAGTGGATGGGTGCACACCAGAATGATGATCGGATTGGGTGTCAATCTTGACATAGCGTATGAACCGTTCAACGACAGAACTCATTTTCCCTCCGGCTGTATGGAATTAGTTTCAAACATTCGTCTGCGGCGCCAGTTAATCAACGGCGCTGCCAGTTTGCGAAGATAGTATTTTGCCACGATTAAGGAGAAAAATGAACCACCTTCTCGATAATGGACTTTAAGCATTTCGGGCCAGCAGCGATCGTCCGCTGCCACGGTTTTGCCCATACCGTGCAGCCTGAAATTTGCCCAGGTTTGTGGATGATAATCTAACAAGGAAATCTTCGCCAGTCGGACCCATAAATCATAATCCATCGCGAAATAAAAGGTAGGGTCCAGTGGACCAACCTTGCGCCACAAATCTGCTCGCCAAAATGCGGACTGCTGGGGAATATGTACATAACCCTGCTTTAAACGCCTGTAATCAGTTTGGGCCGCCGGAAACCGGCCAATCCGCTGGCCCGCGGCATTGATAAAGTTGCAGTCTCCGTAGACCATGCCCACCATCGGATGGGACTGTAAATACGCCACTGCCTGCCGGATCGCGCCGGGCTGATAGGTATCATCCGAATTTAACCAGGCCAGAACTTGTCCATTAGCATGCTCGAAGCCCTTATTGATCGCATCGGTTTGTCCGCGATCCTTTTCGGATACCCACCATGCCAGGCGATTGGAATACCGCCGAATGATCTCCAGGCTGCCGTCATTGGATCCACCATCGACCAGAATATATTCAATATGCGGATAATCCTGCGCTAATACTGAGCCAATCGTGGCTTCCAGAAATGTGGCCTGGTTGTACGAGGGAGTAACGATGGATACGAGCGGTAGGTTGGTTTCCACTAAAATGCGCCCTTCAGGGTTTGGATATTGGATGCTTCAAATCGTAAACAAGCCACCCGCTGCCTTGCCGATACACAGGAAAATTCTGGGTCAATATGGATTTCAACGCCGGTTGGGCCTCCAACTCGCCCATAGCGGTGACCAGAAAATAACTTCTCCCCTGGGTAACATCCTGAAATAACCGGGGGATATCCCAACGGGTATTGTCATGCAGCAGGGTAACTTCGATGTCAGCCTGGGTTGGCCAATTATACGCCGCATTACGCCAGCCGTAATAATTCAAGCGTGCCCCATAATCATTGGTCAGCGCGACGAAAGATTTGCCGGTTGGAAGCGCCTCACCCACCAGCTGCCAGCTGCGGGGCTCAAGGAAATAATTGTTGGTTACCAGCTGCGACCGGCCGACATACAATTCGAACCCGGCGGCAGCCAGGATAATACCAACCCCGACCACCCGCCAGAACCATGTCTGGCGGGTGAGTTTCTGCATGAACAGGTCAACCACCGGGGTGATCGATAGACCGATAATGGGAATTAAGGCCAGATGGTAGTAATCATGAGTTGTATATTGAAACGGCCAGGCGAACCCAAACAGTACGTAGCCAATCCATAGCCCAATTAAGATCATGCGGAATCGAACAGGAGCGATCGCCACGCCCAACAAGGCAACCACCAACAAAGTCATCCCTACCAGGCTGTTAATCATCGCCAGCCACTGCACATAAAACTTGGTGGTGACCAGCATACTGGCAAATCCCAAAGTCCAAAATGAAAAATAATCGCCTGACCGCCCAGAATTCATGATCAAATAATAGATCGCCGCTGGCGCCAGAACCAGAACCGCCATGACCCAGGGCTTAAAACTGCGTACCAGCCTGCCAATCCCAAACCCGGCCACTACGGTCATTAATAAAATGCCGCCGACAAAAAAAGCTGCCATGGCTTTGACCAGGATCGCTACCCCGCCAAATAAACCTGTCAACAGGGTCCATTTCCAGGTAGGCGTCTCCATCCAATGGTCTGCGGACCAGGCGGTTACCAAAATCCACATCACCATCCATGGGTCTGGTTGGAAGGAACGGCTGGCGACAATCCCAAAAGGCAAACACAGGTAGAACGCCAGCCCCACCAGAGAAGCCGCAAACGATGTGTGGCGCCGTGCCAGGGAAAACAGGGCTAACCCGCCAATCAGCCAGAAAAGAATGGAAAAAATGCGGGCAATCCATAGTTGTTCCGAGCCGATTAAATAATACACAAAACCCACGATCTGCTCGAAAATGGGTGGTTCGTAAATTTCTGAAGCAGCCGCAGCCATCGCCGTTTGTCGCAGGACCGGATCTGCAGTCGTATCCAGGCTGAAATATGCGCCGCGGGCGATTATGGCCGAATGCAGTTGACGCACCGGGTGGAATCCAAGCGGTGGATCCTTTAAATCGATCATGCGTACGCCAAAACTGGTGAGGATCAGGATCGCCAACCCTGACCAATTCGCCACTGTGGCCAGTGAAATCCGGCGCAACAAACCTTTTTTCAAAATCCTTCCTTTCTCAAATACATCTCTGCCCAGGCAGGTCAAATCTATACGCAAGCCCCATTAATTTCTTTATTTTCTCGAACCGGTTCCATAAATATTCGGGCTTATCCACCGGCGAAGGCTGGATCGCAGTCGATAAAGAACCGGTTTGAGACGCGAAAATCCTGCCAGAGAAAGCGCCGCAAACAGGATCCGACGCCAATCGGCCAGCGCCGTCTGCGGTTTAAGCTTGAAGCTCTGGTAATATGCCTGCAGCGCACCTGCCGGTTGCCCGCCTTCGACCAGGTACCAGCCACCGATCCGGTAAGCCCCAGCAAAAACGCTGCGCCGGTCTAAGATGGCGGCGTATTCCGGCTGCGATTCCAACCAGGCGGCCAGGCGCAGTGCTTCCCCGCCGTACTTGGAAGTCTGTGACAGATTTTTCGCCGCAGCATGGAAACGAGCCACAGCCAGCTGGCGCGGAATGTACACCATACTGGCCAACCTGGCCATGCGCAGCCACAGTTCGTGGTCGAGGAGGTAATGATAACTTTCATCTAAATATCCGGCCTGTTCCAGGACAGACCGCCGCATCATTACCCCCGGCTGGCTGATGTAATTGAAACCCATCAGGTCTTTCAAGGTATATGGTGCAAAGGTCATCAAGTTAATCGGCTGCCCGTTGCCGTCGATGGACAGCACGTCTCCATAGACCAATCCTGCTTCGGGATGCGCCTGAAAGGCTTCGACAGCGGTAGAAATCATGCCCGGTTGGAGCAAATCGTCCGAATTCAGCCACGCGACCAGCTCCCCATTTGCCCGTGCAAATCCTTTATTGATCGCTTCCGCTTGCCCGCTGTCCTTCTCCGAAACCCACCAGGTCAGCTTATCGGCATATTTGCGAATAATTTCCACACTACCATCCGTCGAGTTCCCATCCACAATCATATACTCCAGGTTAGGATAATCCTGACCAAGAACCGAAAGGATGGCTTCTTCCAGGAATGCCGCCTGGTTATAGGAGGGGGTAATGACTGTGACCAGGGGTGCTTTCATCGTTTAAAGAGAAAGTCATAGTCTACTTTCTTGAACACCTGCAGCTTACCGCCGATGGTGGCATCGATCACTTCTCGGCCATTTTCTTCATATGTTTTTCGCGCCAGGTTATAAGCAACCAGCCAGGAATCGAGATCGGGCAGCTGCCAGCGGAATCCTTTCCCAAAATAACGCGGATCGAAATGGTTGGGATCTGCCCCCTGTGAGACCACCGTGGCGTTCGGTTTCCCCTGGGTGACATAATTGTGATCGACCCCGACCAGAATCACCTGACTGAAACCAAGATGGTAAGCGACCTGCAGGGCCGAATAGGTAACCGTACCCCCCTCCCATATCCGTTCGCTGGCATTTTTTGCAAATTTCGCACCAGAATATGTCGTATGGATAAAATATAGATCGTCCGCCGGGTTCAACCACCTGCGCGCCCGCCAGGAAATAAACTTCGGCATCGGAAGTTTTTGAATGTCATCCTTACACTGCTCGATCACCAGATCATTCACAGACATATAAAAGGAGGTAGAAAAACCCCAGTCTGGGAAAGCCAGGTAAATGCGATTCTGCCCGATGGTGAACTCGTTTTTCAAGCGGCTCATGTCGGTGATTTTCAGGCTGGGTCCGTTCCCGATCAGGAAGCATCGCTCCCCCTTATAACGGTCTTTCAGGTTTGCCAACCCCCGGATGCTGTCTCGCCGCCAGGGATGAATGGTTGCCATCGGCCACTGGCTGGCTCGCAGCAGTGCATCGCGCCCGTCACGCACCATGCTTACCACAGGAGCAGGCAGGTTTTGTTTTAAAGTCTCTCGAAATGAGCTCATTCTGTACTCAATCGCGCGGTGGCGCCTCCATCGACGATCATCGCTTGCCCGGTCATAAAGGAAGACTGGGTTGAATCGGCCAGAAAATATATGGCATGGGCAATTTCTTCCGGCTGCCCCACCCGCCCGTTGACCGTTTTTCGGGCCAGGTTGTCCAGGCGGTCGATCACCGTACCCCCGGATACGTGCCCACGACCTAACCCGGCCCGCAGCATAGGCGTATCGATCGCCCCTGGCAAAATGGCATTCGCCCGAATATTATCCATTGCCCATTCGACGGCCATGGCGCGGGTCAAGGCCAGCAGCCCCCCCTTGGAAGCCGCGTAAGCGGCAATATTGGCCGAAGTCGCCACCGCATGTACCGAGGATACGTTGACAATTGCCCCGCCACCCTGAGCTTTAAGCAAAGGATGCGCCAGCTTCGCTCCCAGAAAGACGGACCGCAGATTGGAAGCCATCACCTGGTCCCATTCTTCGGATGACGTTTCCAGGATAGGTTTTGCGACCTGAACCGCGGCGTTATTGACCACTGCATTCAGGGTCGGCGTAAATGCTGCCGCTGCCTGATAAATTTTTTCGATATCATCCGGGGTTGAAATATCCGCCTGGATAAATAAACCGGTGGGCGGAAAAGCCTGGCCGAAACTGGCCCGGTCTACGCCAATCACCCGCCAGCCCTGTGCGGTAAAATATTTCACCGTTGCCCGGCCGATTCCACCAGCTGCGCCGGTGATCAACATGATTCTTTCTGGCATAATCCTCATCCTGTCTGGTTTTTCGAGATCAAGACTCTCGAAACTTTACCGGAAAATCGGTTTGATCCCATTATATCCTTCGACGGCCGACAATCCGCTGATTCCATAATATCTGGCCGCGCAAACGTTAACCCAAAAATTATCCTGGGGACGCAGTTCCAATATCTGGGCAATGCTGTCAAAAGCTGGCACGATGACATGCGTCTCACCTCCGGCTTTCGCTTCCAGGATCATATTCTGGCGCATATCCCAGGCCTCGGCCCGGTGTTGAAGCGCGGATAACCCATCCAAAACTCCGGGAAAGGCTGACGCCATAAATAGGATCGAGATAAGCCCCAGGATCAAGGAACTGATTTGAAAGACCCAGGGATGGCTGAACTTTTGTGCAAGAGATCTAACATATCCGGCTGCCAACCAACCCGACGCGAAAACCGTCAAAATCAAGGTCAGCATTGCGGGCAGCAAACCCCGATCATCGGGCGGAGAAGACATTGCCATCATGGTGGGCACCGTTCCGGCAAAAACCAACCCGTAGCATCCGGCAACCAGCAGCAGCCATCGGCCGAAAACGGCTCGAAATGAACGCTGCAGTTCGGCCCGGCTCTGCAAACCAAAGAACAATCCCAGGCAGCCTATCACAAAAAAGGGCACAATCTGGCTGCGCAGCGAAGCGCGAATGAAATCCTGGGTGAATTTGATCGACTTCGCGATCATTTCTATAAATCCAGGCCGCTGGAAATGCTGCAGTTGGGCACTGTTGCTTGGTCCAAGCAGCATGACCATAATTGCCAGGGCGCTGGCACTCATCGCAATCACCGCAGCCCTGACCGCAAAGTGTTCCTGGCGGTGCAGCAGCCAGAACCAGACCAGGATCAGGCACCAAAAGGAAAATTGCCATAATCCAGCCGTTTCACTAAAACCACCTGCCACAAAGCCAGTCAAGCCAAAAACGATCGCCGCGGCAGGCGTCAGCTTTCTCCGGCGCAGTATTGCAAAAAAACCGCCGAACAACCCCGTATTAATGATTAGCGGGGTAAGATAGGGCAGCATGGCAGATCGCCAGTACAGCACCTGGTACAGGTTGGGAGCCAGGATAAAAGTAAAAATAGGCACAGCCAGTACACTGGCCAGCATCGCCAGCCGGGTATTCTGAACTCGAAAATACAGGCTCCATTGCCTAAAGGCAAAATAAAGGGCTGCCGCCCAGGCAGCAATCGAAATTCCAGCCAGGAAAGGCGCCAGGCGAGGACCTCCGGAAATCTCGGCGATGCCCGAGAAGAAGGTTAAAGAAAAACGTTCTGAATTGTACGGCATCTGATGGAAATACGAATCGATCTGGGCTGGAAAGAAGCCCAACGATACCACCTCCGCCCCATAACAGTAGTCGTCCTGTAAATACCGTGAAAATAGTCCGCGGGTTATATACCCACCCAATATAACCAATTCGATCCCGATGAGCAGCAGGGAAAACCCGGCAACCAAACTCTTCAGACGGCCCCCGTCCTGGGTCAAGGTCTCTTGCCTGTCTCGGTTCATGCGCATTCCTCAACCAGATCCGGTTTTACACACAGAATACAACCGGAATGGCATCAGGGTTTGGGAAAAATAAATTCATAATCGTCGTGCTCAATTCCCAACCCTTCCAGCAGCATACGGATGGTATTGTAATGCACTCTTTCCCACGCTGATGGGCTGGAATTGGCATTGTGGCTCGCCAGCATAACATTACTCATCTTGAGGAAGGGTAAATCTTTGGGAAGAGGTTCGACTTCATACACATCCAGGGCTGCTCCGCCAATCCAACCATCCTGCAGCGCCGCAATTAATGCCTGTTCGTCCACGATTGGACCGCGGGCGGTATTGATTACGATTGCATCCTTTTTCATCCAGCTCAGGGTTTCAATGTTGATTAAATGAAAACTGGTTGGATTGAGATCACAGTTGATGCTAATAAAATCGGCATCCCCCAATAGATTTTGCAGAGTGGTCATTTCCACCCCATTTTCCAGGATGAAATCCGGAGCGATTGAAATGATATCTGTAGCCAGCAGTTTCATGCCAAATGCGCGCGCCCGCCGGATCACAGCCTTGCCCACATTCCCCACCCCAATCACGCCTAAGGTGCACTCGCTGAGCGATCTGCCTGGGATTTTTCCCCACACGCCAGATTTCAAAGCCTGGTCCATCCAGGGTAACTTGCGGGCAAAAGCCAGAATGTACCCCATCACCGAGTCGGACACAGGCAGGGTGAATGCGTTGGGTGTATTGCATACTTTGACGCCTAATTTTGCAGCGGCTTTGCTGTCAATCGAATCGATTCCAGTGCCCCACTTGGAGATCACTTTTAATCGGGGCAAACAGGCCGTAATTACGTTTTGTGTATAGCGGTCATCCCCACATAATGCCCCATCAAATTTACCGGCGTATGCCAGAATTTCCTCCTCGGACATGCGCTCATGTACCTCGGGGAGAATAATTTCGATCCCATAATGGTTAAAAACTGGCATAAAACGATCCATCAGGTTGTTCAAATACGGAGCAGTTACCAGGACAGTATGCATTGCTAAACCTTCTTTTGTTGGTGATATAAAAATTCGGCAATCTGGAAATCCAATTCTTCATCGATATCGCGCGCTTCCGCGGCATCTATTTCAAACAGGTAAGGTCGTTCACCCAGGCGGTTGCGTCTTGCTCCCAGCGTTTCTCGGGTAAATATATACAGGCAGGAATTTTCCTCATACACCGGCGGCAGATCCTGTGTGCGCAGCAGGACAGCCGGGTTATGGTTGATCGCCCGCCCAAGCGGATCCCACAGGCGAGTCTGCAGCCTGGTTACGGAAAACAGCGAATCATAGGCCGGAAAAAGGGCTTGTAAGGTCTGTACCGCCTTCGAGACGGTTTCTGGGCGCAGCAAAGGATTGGTGGTGTGCGTCTGAAGATACAAATCTGCCGGGACGATCGCAGTGTCGTGCATCAGGATCTCGTTCATTGGGATGGTACCGGCTCGCAGATGTTCCGGGCGGTCAATCAACACCACCGATGGGAATTCTTGGCGGCAGCCTTCTAAAATCACCGGACTGTCAGTATCCACCACCACCTGGCTGATTTCCGGACAGGCCAGCAGGGTTTTCAGGATGTGCTGGTAAAGCGGCATGCCTGCCAAAGGACGATAATTTTTCCCCGGCACGCGCACCGAATGGTGGCGCATCGGCACCAGAGCAACAATTTTCTGCGGCTTCATCTTACCATCCTTTCCACTTACCCATCCAACAGGAATGAACCGTCATTTTGAATCCCCTCCACAATTGCAGCGACTGCCGGTGAACGCGCAGGGGTCAGGTCGTCCAAATCAAATTTCTTAAAACGCACATATCCTCGCCAAATTTCATCCTCTTCGATAAATTCGCCCATCGGCAGCGAGGATTTGAAAAGTTGGTAATACAAAAACCGGCGCGCATTAACCCGGTGTTCAGGTGGTGGTACAACTCGATCTGCCGAAAGAAATTCTTCTGCGCGTTGACCAAATTCCTGCGGCGTGGTTGGAAAGTACACTGTAGGAATTTGGGTAAACCGGGCTTTACCCGCGCACAATACAGCGACGCCCATCAGCGAGGCTTCCAATCCGATCGTGGAGTTATACACCATAACAAATTTCGAGCGCTGAATCAATTCATAGGAGCTGAAATATTCGCGCGAATCGACATACAAAACATTGGGCAGTTTATGCACTTCATTCTTCACGACCCATTTCAACACGCTTTCGCGGCTTTCCTTGCCGGGTCTGGTTTCATCCGGGTGGGCGCGGATGACGAAATATGTCTCCGGATGAGCACGAATGATCGCCAATACAGCATCCAACCAGGCAAACATCTGCGGGAAAACCACGTTTGCGTGTCCCTGGCTGGTATCAAACACCACATTGGTAAATACCGGCACAACTTGCTTGAATTGGGCAACCGTTTCCAGAAATTCCGGGTCGAGATTCTTCATCTCCGGCCAAAAACGAATCCCTGCCATCGAAAAATTACCCTGAAAACGCTGCTCCAAATATTCGTCAAGCTGTCGTTCTTGTGAGGGAGACAGGTTAAATTCTGCCGGGATATCTATTGGGTAGGCTGTCGCCTCGCCAGTGGTAAAAAAAGCGGTATTTGGGCGCAGGGCAACTTCGTGGGTAACTACCGGGATGCCTCGTTTAAGGGCCGCCCAGCGCACGGCAGCCTCAGGGAAAAACATGCCGTTAAATACGACCACTTTCAGCGGCTTAACTTCGTCCATCAGCTTATTAAATTCTTCAACAATATTCCATACAGCCAGCATATATTGGCGCAGCAGGTAGCGCGTATTCTCATCACCTTCCAGGGTATGCCTGCGCAGTACCCACCGCACCGAAGGCAGCACCATCTCACCCAGCGGCATCCCATGACGACGATAAACAATTAATTCTGAAAGTGAAAGTCGAGAAATAATCCGTGCCAGATCGTCATCCGGTTCAAATTTAAACCAGCGGGCAAAAACTCCTTTATAAGCCTGGTGTGATTGGCGAATACAGATCCCGCACGGAGGCGCTTTCCCGATTTTCTCGCGGTTGGTCCCCAACACACAGGGATTCATCCCGCTGTGGCAGACAAAATGAACCACCGGCGTACCTGCCAGCCGTAAAGCCCAGGATGCCAGCAGAGAAAAACCGGCATTCAGACTCAGGCCCTGCAAACGGGTCGATGCATTAAAAAATATAACCGGTCGTGTTTTTGGATCTGGTGCATGCTGCTCAACAGCCAGCGCCAGGTGCTGAAGCCGGCGGTTTTGCGCGCGAAGTTTTAAACGCCAGCGCACCGCCCACGACACCTTGCTTAGAATCGGGACCATCCTGCTCCTAGTCAATCACCCGGCGCAGTTTTCTCAGTGAAGGCAGTTCGCTATCATATACCTTCTTGACTCCATCGCCCAGCGATTCTTCCGTGACCCGAATATATTTGACCAGACGCTCAAAACCGCCCGGCTCAACGGAAGCTGCCTGGTCGCTGCCCCACATGGCCCGGTCCAGGGTGATATGCCGTTCGACCAGACAAGCGCCAAGCGCAACTGCAATCACCGAAGGAATCAACCCTACTTCATGCCCGGAATAACCGATCGGGAAGGAAAATTGCGTGCGCAGGGTATCAATCATATGCAGGTTCAACTCGTGCGGTTCACACGGATAGGCACTGGTGGTGTGAGTGATCATCAGTTTATTTTCATCCAGCTGCCTCACCGCCGCCTCAATTTGATGCTGGGTAGACATCCCGGTTGAGAGGATCACCGGTCGCCCGGTAGAACGTATCTTGTGCAGCAGTTCGTGGTCGGTCAATGAGGCCGAAGGCACTTTATAACAAACCGGGTTGTATTGTTCGATAAAATCCACTGATGGCTCATCCCATACGGATGCGAACCAACTGATCTCAACTTCTTGACAATAGCGGTCAATTTCCTGATATTGTTCTTGAGTAAATTCGACTTTGTACCGGTAATCGAGATAGGAGATGTAACCCCAAGGGGTCTCACGCATCACCCCCCGTTGATCCGGAGGCACGCATAATTCCGGGGTTCGTTTTTGAAATTTGATTGCATCCACCCCGGCATGTTTGGCGGCATCGATCATGCGCTTGGCAATCTCGATGCTGCCGTTATGATTGACGCCAATCTCCGCCACCACATAGGTGGGATGCCCATCACCCACAATCTTGTCGCCAATTCTGAATTCTCGCTTCATTCCTGTCTCCTTACTCTGGAGATTTTTTTGACACCTCCAGAAATAAAACAAACTCGCTTTGTCGGGTGCTCGTATCCCGTAGAATTAAGCTTAATTTTGGATCTGTACCGTTTTTCTTCTTTTGCCAATCAAGATAATTGGCCTGCATTTGCGCGATATGTTCCGGGACATGGCGTTCGTATACATCCAGCCAATCGTCCATCGTCATAATCCCGTTCTCGGAATGAAATACGGTATTCGCCCATACCGCTTCAGGCAGGTTTTGAATAAGCGTGGTTGTTTTGTGCCGCAGCCACCTGAATAATTCCAGAGCATCTCTTGGGCTCTGCGCATGGTAGTCCAGAACCTGGGCCCACTTTTCTTCATCATATCCCAGGATCGTGCTTCCGGGTTCCGCGATGAAGCGCCGGCAGCGAAGATAGCTGTTCGCTTCGCTGTCCGCAATATGGACGACAATCTCGTGGATCGTCCATCCTTCCGCCGTGGGTCTGAACTGCCACATTTCTTGCGGGAAATTCTTCAAGGCAATCACCAGCCGGTCGAATGCCTTTCCATAGGACTCAATTTTCTGGCTGCGTTCCGCTGCGTTCATATCACCCTCACCATTTTCAACCGGTCACCAATATAGAGATTCTAATTTGGATCAATTAGCGATTATATCGCGCCAGCAGCATGTCGCACAATTCGCGCACCGCGCCACGCCCGCCCATACTGCGCAAGATAATATCGGCTTCAAAAAGCACCTGCGGTTGGGCATCCGCAGGGACAACCGCGCAGGCTGCCAGTGGAAAACAGGGCAAATCATTGGTGTCGTTGCCCATATAAATCACTTCAGACGGATCAATGGTTTTTTCGGCGAGCAGATGCTTCAACGCCGATGCTTTATCATCTACCGCCTGCAGCATGGGCACCTTCATCTTCCGGCAGCGCGCCGCGACCACAGGATTGGTTTCTTTGGACATTACAAACACCTGAATACTGGATTGGCTGCGAAGAATTTCCAATCCCAGGCTGTCGCTGCGGTTGGCAGCCACCATTTCACGCCCTTCCTGGTCCACCCATACGCGGTTATCCGTCATCACCCCGTCAAAATCGAACACAATCAGACTCACTTTTTCCGGCAATGGGCGGCGTTTCCATCCGGGATGGACCATGTCCAGGCCAGTATTATAAATCAGCCATTCGGTCTTCTGCAGATCCATCAATTGGTCAATATCCACCGCGTAGCGAGGATCGATCATCAAGGCCATCATCTGCGGACCGCTCATCGAATTTTGCTTTAAAATCACATCAGGTCGGATGGCGTCGATATGCCCAGTTTGCCAGAACGTTTGCGGCAGGGATTGGCGCGGGGCATTGTACGGCTCATCGATACCGGTAACATCAATCAAGTTGCGCATGATGCCCGTTTCAGGATCCACCCGCCACATTTTATGTGGATTTTGTCCGGATGGCACCAGGCCGCGCACCGAAGAAGCCGCGGGGTTTGCCAGCAGCATCCGGACAGCATCGTCCACCAGGGAAGGCGGGCGAACGGGCGAAGTGGGCCGCAGCTGCACCACCACCTCTGGCTGGTAATCTTCATGCTCTGTCAACCAGGTCAAAGCATGCTGAAACACTGGCAAGTCAAGCGTATTATCCTGCGCGAATTCCGCAGGGCGCAGGAATGGGGTTTCCGCCCCATATTTACGCGCAACTGCCGCAATTTCTTCATCATCGGTCGAAACGATGGTCCTTGTGACCAGTCCGGCTTGCAGCCCGGCTGCAATACTATACGCAATCAGCGGATGTCCTGCCAGGCTGCGGATATTTTTGCGCGGCAGGCCTTTTGAACCTCCGCGCGCCGGGATGATGGCCAGCACCTCGGGATGATTTACCATGCCGTCCAACCCCCGTCTACCACCACATTCGACCCGGTCATGTAAGAGGATGCCTCAGATGCCAGGAACAGCAGGGCCCCGTTCATTTCATCCTTGTTCGCCATGCGGCCCAACACGGTGCGGTAAGAATAATTTTGAACAAAAGCATCATCGTGCTGGTTAAATACCCCACCCGGCGTGAGGGCATTCGCCCGGATTTTCGTCCCGGCATAGTAAGTCGCCAGGTAGCGCACCAGGCCCAGCACACCGGCCTTGGTGACTGAATAATAAACGGGTTTATAAGGCTGGCTTTCTTGCCCAGGCTTGCGGTAAATACGCTGGTCGGGTCCGGCCAACCCATAAGTGGAGCAGATAAAAATCATCGAACCACTGCCCTGGATTGCCATTGGTCTGGATGCAGCCTGCGCGCTCAAAAATAAACCGGTCAGGTTCACATCCAGGGCCTGTTTCCACTGGTCCAGCGGATAATCTTCAAATTTTCCCCCACCGCGTACGATATTACCCGGATCCACTTTGGGATCCAGTGCCGCGCTGCAAACCAGGATATCAATCTTGCCATAAACTTTCAGACAGGCATCCACCATGGATTGGGTCGAGCCAGGTTGGGTTACATCCACGCTTACAGCGGTAGCCTGCCCCCCTTCCCGGCGGATCTCCTCGGCAGTGCTCGCGGCCAGCTCCCCGTTCAGATCCGCAACCACCACTCCTGCCCCGGCCTGGGCCAGCGTGCGGCAAAATTCTTTACCCAGCAATCCTCCCCCACCGGTTACGACCGCCGCCTGGCCTTTCAAACTGAATTTCTGCATGATTTCGCTCATACCTGATCCTCTATCCTGGAATTATTCAAGAAATAACTGCTAAAAATGGATCTGCACCCCATCTTGTGCAGATCGGTGAACAGATAAAGCCAGGCGCAGCGCCCACGCGCCATCCGATAACGTGCAAACCGGGCGTTCAAAACCCTGGATAACCCTGACAAAATGGCGGAGTTCATCCAGAAACAAATCGTTGCGATCAAAACCAGTGGGTAAGGGGGATTTTTCCCAACGATCGCCTTCCGCTCGATACAGGCTGGCGAGCCCGCTGGTATTATCCCATTGGACCAGCCCGTCTGTCCCCATAATCTGCAGCGTATGCCCTGGTGGACGCTGCAAATAATCCACATGGAGCGTACCTGAGGTCCCCCCAGCAAACTGAAGCCCGATCTCCGCGCTGTCTGTGACATCGATCTCAAGATTACCCAGCCTGCCCGCGAAGGCCCATAAAGATTGCACATCGCCCAGCAGCCAACGCAGGTAATCCAATGGGTGGGTTAGCGTCAGCACGACCCCGCCGCCCAGCTCGGACCGGGCCGCGTAGCTGTGTTTGTAATCTTCCCAGGGATGCCAGTTGGGCAGGTACTCTCCCCAATGAGCCCGAAATGAATACACTTTCCCAATTGCGCCTTCTGCCAGCCAGGCTTTTATTTGACGAAAAGCGGGATGGTAGCGAAATTGAAACCCAACCAATAACTGGCCTTTGCCATGGACCAGGGAGGCCCGCAAATGATCCACTTTCTCTCAGAGAATCGGCAATCGGTTTCTCCATCAGGATATGGCAGCCGGCTTCAGCTGCCGGAATTGCCACCTCCATATGCAAGGCCGTCGGATTCGAGATAATGACTGCATCCGGATGATGAGCCAGGGCCGCTTCCAGATTGGTTTCAACCGGCAAACCGGCAATTTCATCCTCAGGCAATGTGCTGTGATGCGTCCTGTACAGCAGGATATCTTCCTCGCCCAATGCCCGCAAGTTGCGCAAATGGCGCCTGCCGATGGAACCAAAACCTGCGATCAGAAATTTCATAACGCTCCAGAGAGATTTCTAACGATCTCATGCTGTATCAAAGTTACCCTACTTCACCTTGCTTAACAGATATGCCCCGGTTCGTTTTCCAGCGCTGCCGTCCGTGAAGGTGACCTCATCCCGAATAAATTTTTGGCGGGCCTGTGCATCCTGCTGCGGATCCTGCAAATATTCATTAATGGCTATGCGCAAATCGTCTTCGGTAAAGACTACTTTGCCCGCATTCGCCCAGCGGAAGCGTTGGTGGGTTGGCCATTCACCAATTTCTCGCAGCGAAAGTGAAAATTTGCCAGGCGTGTTCCATCCACCGGGCACATCCAGGCATACACTGATAATCGGGCGGTCATGGATCGCAGTTTCGACCACCATGGTCGAGTACACGGTCAGAAAAATATCCGAATAAGCCATCATCGATGATTTTTCAGGCATATCTTCGCCCGAATAATACCCTAACTCACCGCCTAATGGCACCGGTTCGACCAGGTGGACATGCGGCAGTTCCCGCACCAGTTTTCGGATTTGTTCGGCTTCCCCTTCGTAAAGGGATCCTTTCTGAAAATGGTTCGGATGAAGTCTAACCAACAGCTGACAGGGTTCAGCCAGTGATTCGCTCGCCACCATGCGAGCCAGGGTCTCCACGTTGCGAATGTTTGGGGAAAAGGTCACAAAACTGCAGGCAAAGGTGAGCAGCTTACGCTGCGGGTCGAGATGGTGCAGCGCATAGTACTCATGTTTGGGCATCAGCCAGGTTTTTCGAAAATAACCGTCATATGTGGGGATTCCGCCAATATTGACCTGATCAGGCTGCCAATCGGAGCCTAAAACCAATTCGCGTTTTTGAATTTCCGACCAGCAGTTAATAAACTGCACCGGCGCGCCGGGCAGACGGTAGCTGGATGGGTTATCCCAGCCGACAATTACTGCTCCGGTGGGAATTCCGCGCCGAGCCGCCTCTCGCAGCACATAACGATCAAACCGCCAACCAGGCGTGCTGGCAACCACAGCTTTTGGTTGGTAGCGTTCAAATAAATCGGCATAGATGGATGGCGTGTAGCGCTGCTGGGCGCGTGCCAGCAGCTGCCGGGCAGCCCGGTTTTTGCGCAGGATCGCTACTGCCAGACGGATAAATGGCATCAACATTTTCCCCCCCCGAGATGTTTCAAACTGCATCTGGCGCAAATGCCCGTTCATTGCTTCGCAGTTTATCCGGTCCGATCCCCCCATCCAACGTAAAAAATGCAGCCAATATTGAACTGTGTAGGCTGTGGTCTCAAAATAGTGACGCGCCTCATTTAAACGCAGCCCCTCAATCATCAAACCGGGTTGGCTAAATTTCTGGTTGATTTGATCCACGAGGCCATCGTCCGTTAAAACAACAACTTCTGCGCCACCTTCCAGCAGGGTGGGCAGCACATCCGATTGGAGAAAATATACGATTGCCAGGCCATGATCAGCGACAACCATTAAACGCGGTTTGTTTAGGGTCATTTGGTGTCAGCCAGACATAAATGATTTTCCGATTGGTTTAAAAGCTTTTAACCATGCTTCGTAAAGCTTAACAAAAACATATTCCAGCTCTTGCTCATTTCAAGGACTGCCGGGGCAATACTTTCAACCAGGTAACTCTCCCGAAAAGCGGCCGCTTTTTTATTGCGAAAAGGTGTGTACAGGTAAAGGCCGACCAGATACATTGCCTGGGCAATGGAATTCATCAATTTATCTAAGGTATAGACAACCGGATTTTTTCCCTGCCGATCGTCTATAGTATAAAGCTTGGCATAGGCTTTTCCCTGGAACCAGGCATTCGTGGAAAACCAACCAGCGTCTAGCTGTTTTGGAAAAACGTGGTGAAAAACATACAAATCGGGGTCATAATAAAAATTAGCGCCCAACCGGCGAGCGCGCAGTTGGAGTTCGCTATCCTCGCCATATTCATTGTTATCTCCGCGCCGTCCAAAATCTGTCGAGAACCCCTTCAATTGATCCAGCCATTTGCGTTGCACAACCAGATTGCCCCCAAAAAGCAGTTCGCCATTTTCCAACCAACCTTTTTTCACCCCTATCGTGCGGGTCAGGTATTTATCCTTAAACCAGGCTGGCTTGGCCTCTAAATGGATCGGGTGATACGGTCCGCCTAAAAAATCTGGCGAAAATTGATTGATGATCTCTATTGCGCGTTCGACCCAATGCAGTGGAATTTTTTCATCGTCATCAATAAAGGCCACCCATAGCGCACTAGAATAACGCATCCCGTAATTTCTCGCCTGGCTCGAACCTAAAACTGGGTTATGAACGCATTTGATGTTTAAAAGGTTATAGCGCGAAGAGCGGCATAACTCCTGGGTAGGTTCGTGGGGAGATGGGGCATTATCCACAACAACCACTTCATATTTTCCAGGAAGCACGCTCTGATCCAGGATTGAATTGAGCAAAATTTGCAGCATCGTTTCGCGTTTATAGGTGGGGATAACAATCGAGATAGCTGGGGGCATTAGTTTGCTTTGCCTTTCTTATGAAAAAACTTATCCATATGAAAATATCGTCCGCACATTTCTAACAATATCCTTGGCTGTCGAAATAAGCTATCAATACTTGCCGGTTCTGGCACCATTGCTGTGGTTTAGGCCATCTCTCATTCTGGTTGAGCATGGTCACCCTTCAACCAGAGACGGATGTCTCGGTAAGCGCGCATCGGATGGAAGAATGTATACGCTAACTGAGCCAAAGGAATGGAATGTAATTGTACCAATGGGAATGTTTCTACGTCGCGCCAGAATTTTTTCCAGTTTAATTTCGCTGGAAGCAAACTGCCATTCACCAGCCGGCTGTTCGTGTCCAAAAGGCTGAAAATTGTGCGCGCTCCGCCTGCCAGGTGGATATTTTCAAATGTTTCCGGCAGACGGTAATGCGGCTGCCCCTGCGGCAAATGGCTGTAATCGTGGTCCTGGTGAATCACGCGAATGGTTTCGGTTGCATCCACACAATGCCACCCATTTCTGCGGCAATCATAAATCATCCAATTATCCCAACCGGCCCGTCCGATGGCAAAATCAGGTATTTGCGTAAAACAACCGCGGGGAAAAATAAAATAATCGCTGCCTCCCCGAGCGTGCAGACGCCCACGATCATTGAGATCAATTTTCAGACGTTCAACCCACTTAGGACAAAAATCCATGGCAGTGCGCACATCCAGATCCCAACGCTGCCCGACCAGCAGGAACCGGTCCGATAGTTGCGCGGCAATTTTGGCACCTTCCAGAAAATCTGGCAGGGTTAGGATATCCGCGTTGATATATGCCAGGATTGGGCTCTGGCTCGCCTTCCGGGCTAATTCAAAGATCGAACTCACCAATGGGGTCCCGCTTGCATTCCGGCGTACGTCAGGTATATGCTGTACTTCTAACTCTGCCGCAGTTTCCGCCAATCCTTCTTCATCACCAATCAACACTACCTCTACATCCGGACCAAGCTCTTTCCAGGTTTGAATTGCATTGCGCTGGATCGTGCGAATGTGAGGATTGGTAAACGGTTTCGGGGCAGAAAAAAGGGTCAGCGTTGGGGTCATTGTTTAAATCGCTCATCTACATCGAACATCGTCCGGTGCTTTACATCGGCATTAATCTCTGCCAGACCAGGTTCGTTCAAATAAATTTCCAGCACATCCAACCAGGTAAATGCGGGCTTATCCTGGATTCTTTCGGCTAACTTACGCACAAGTTCCAAATCAGTCTGGGTATCCACAGTCCATCGAACCCATCCATAATTTTTTTCATATTCAACCCGGACCACCTTAAAACGGTTTTCTTCTTCATAAAGATAAGGCATTACATGTTCTCGATCGTGTTTAGCGGTCGCCTCTTTCCAGGCTCTTTCCAGTGCCGGGAAAGTTGCCACTTCGGTATCCAAGCCGATTGGATAGGTACGCGTGAACGGCGGCGGCAGGCGGTTGGCAGCAAAATCTGCCCCCGCATTAAAAAATTCTTCAAGGACACGATCCACCAGCTGCGGATCCAGCAGAGGGCAGTCAGCAGTGAACCGCACAACGACATCGGCCTGGTAAAGTCTGGCGGCCTGGTAAAAACGATCCAGAACATCGTGCATCGAACCGCGGTAACACAAAATGTGATTTTTATGGCAGTAAATCTCAACTGCGTCGTCGGACGGATCCAACGTTGTCGCCACGACGACCTGGTCGATAAAACGGGCCTTACGCGCCTGGTCCACCACCCAGGCCAGCATTGGTTTGCCATTAATATCCTTTAAAATTTTGTCCGGCAGCCGGCTGGATGCCATCCGCCCCTGCACGATCGCCACCGTTTTCCGGGTGGGCCTTATGGAGTGATTTTCTGATATATTGACCATTGATCTTTTCCGATGACAGTTACTTTTTTGTAATTTTGGCAAAGGTAAATAAACACCTTCTCAGAACCAGTAATCAGCTTTTTTTTATCATAGGTGCATTTTCCATTTTCGGTATAAATAAAAGGAAGTGCATTCGTGTCGATAATCAATTTTGGTTTTGAAGATTGAATTTCACGTAAGAAAGCATCAAAACGGTCTTGGGTGCCATAACCGGCATTGAAGAGGATAAAAAGGTGGGAATAACGCGAAGCGCTTGCCCGGCCCGATAAGAAATTGGGCTCCATGTTAAACCCCCACATTAATACTTTATCATCCATTTGAGTGTTGGCTTCAATATATTGGGTGGTTTCGATACTTTGTGAATCAGTCCCGGGCAGGCTCTGTTTTTGAATCAAACTAAGACCGTTTTGAAGGATCGGGATCATAAATAACGCTACCCAGACATAAGGCATGTAGCGTTTTTCTGCCAGGTTTGCCCAGGTCGTCATCGTCCAGATGAAAATGGCGATTAAAACTGTCATCACTGGCAGAAAACTCATAAAGTAATGGGGATAGTTGTTGGCTCCTAAAACGATCAATGCGATTTCTACCGGCACATCGACCGCCACAACAAAAAATGGCAGAAAAGCAGGAATATTGCCGGTTTGAAATCGCTCTAGCCACGGACCGAATTTTCGTTGGAGAATGCCAGTTAGAGACAGGATTGCCAAGCATAAAAAAATCAATCCGTAAATGAGTTGGCGAAGCAGGATGGGGAGCTGGTTGTTGGTGAATTCGAGCGGCCTGCCAAATTGCGCGCTGCCTTTATATAAGAATAATGTCGAAAGAATCAAGAGGAAAAAGCCGAACCAGCGGCTTGTAAAGGCGCGCCGGGTTGGGGCATGCTCGATCAGGAGCAAAATTACGCTGGCGATCCAGGTTAACATCGCAATGATATAAAAGCCAGATAGGCGCGTTATAAAATCCAGCGCGCCATCCAACACAAAATAGCGGTTGGCGTCGCCGTTTTCCCGGTACAGGAAGTTGTAAGCAAAAGCTCCTTCCCAAAAATCAGCCAGAATATTATTCGAAGCAAAATAGATCAGCAGGGGAAGTACCACAAGCGCCACACCAGCCACCCACCAGGCGATCTCAATTAAACGGCTCCATTTCCTTGACCAGATGACTTGAATCAGGAATAGTATCCCAAGGGTTACCCACATGCCAATCAACAACTGCTTCAACATGAAAGCCAGGCCAAAAAGGACACCAAAAAGCAGGCTCTTCCAGCGAAATCCCTTTTGATTTTCCAGTTGTGTAAACAACAACAGCGCAGCAAACTGGAGTGGCAACGCATATTCCTCGGTTAAATTTCCCCGATCAAGAATCATTGGCAGGTTGATCAAGAAACTTACGCTTGCCAGACCGGAAATCCAGGTTTTAAAATAGCGCCGCAGGAAAAAAAAGGCAATCAACGCTGCAGCGAATACGAAAATGACCTGGAAGGCCCATACGCCCCAACGCGTCCCGCCGTCCAACAATAACCCCAGCGCGTCGATATAAAAAATGCCCGGTGGTTTCAATTCAAACAGGTCTCGATAAGGCAGCGCACCGGCATTCACCTGTCTGCCAAAATACAGGTAAACTGCAGAATCAGGACCTGGCACCTGTTGAGCAACCGGCGTTGCGACACTTAACGCCAGAACACTCACCAATAACAGCCCCAATAGCCACAACCAGGTCTGGCGCATTAAGCCACCTCGCCCACAAACGGCACTGGCACCTTTTCGACCAGGTTGTTTGCATAGAATTTTTCGATATACTCGCGAACTTCCCAATAATCAAGGTTCAATTCTTCGGCGATATCGAAGAGGGTCTGCTTGCCTTCCATGCGCATCATAATTTTTTCCAGCGCGCGATTCAGATTCCAATTTACGCGCCAATCTACCCACAGGCCATAACCAGAAAGGAATACCGGCCCGCGGAACTTGCGCCGGGGCACGTAATTACTGGCAGCGATCCGGATGATATCTTCGATCACATCCGCCGCCCCCTGGAGCATATCTTCATGAATGATGGCAGGATTATCGTCGCTGGTATGGTACTCATCGTACGGCCAGCGGCTGAGGGAAATGCAGGGCACATTAACCCCCGGCCCATTGATCACGCGTTCATCGTTGGCGATCACCTGGGCAAATTCGCCCTGGCGGAATTCGTTCCCGTGCTTCTTTAGCACCGCCTGGGCAATGCGATCCATCAGGTCATTGTCCTGGCGTGAATGCTGGAGCACCAGCGTATTGCGGTTGCCGGTCATTTCGATGAAAATTCCACCCTTTAAATTGGGAATCAGATCTTCGTGGTGAGCCAGGTAGGCAATGCTGCCGATGGTTTCAGGGCAAAACAGAAAACGTACGCTCATCGAGCCAGGCGATAAGGGTTTGTCTGCCAGACGATGGGCTACCTCAATCGCCGTAACCACGCCCGCCGCGTCATCATTGGCCTGGGCGGGATGGCAGACGTGCGCACAAATCAGCAGTTCACCCGCCTCAGCACAAACCCCTCCCACCGGATGGATCAGTCCTGTGCCAATTTTAAAACCCTGTTCAGGGTCGGCAATGAATTCAGAGTTGATTACAGCGTGATAGCGTTGGTGATTGGGCAGGCGATCGTATAACTCCTGACTCAGGCAAAATCCCCAACTGCGCTCGTAATATTTGAACATCCAGGGTACCGCCCAGGGCCGTTTGGGGGCAGTAAACAGGTGCGGTGTCAGCTCATTCCAACTTACCCAGCAATCGGTCGGCAGGCTGTAGGATACCAGGTGCAGCGGATTCGCGGCAAAATCCACAATTCGTGTCCCATCTTCCAGCTCGAGATAAGCCTCGTGCACGACATACCGTTCAGGCACTTTCCAGGTCCAGACATATTCTCCGGACGGATAGGTTTCAATGGCATATCCGGCGTGTTCCGGCATATGCGAGCCCACAATCCCCAGGGCCTGGTCCAATCCATCAGAGACCAACGTACGATGCAGTGGAAATATTTCTTCCAGCACTTCTTTGGCGGCAGTGTATTTCTTCATCACTTCTTTTCAATCCGGTACATCAAGAAAGGATCACGTTTCATCTCGCGGGCAATGGCTTCGTATACTGCATTGGCTTTCATCATTTTTACTTCAGCATCCCCAATTTTGTGAACAGTCACCACACCCAGTTTCTCCAGCAGCGCACCCATCGGGTTGACCTCGGTGATCACCCCTTTATCCAGATCGCGCACGAGCATATAGAAGGTGTCGGTAGTTGTGTGCCCGTTCTCATCGGTCACTTCACCGCTAAATTCCTTGATATAACGGTAGTCTACCCCTTCCATTTGTTCAACATGATGCACGAAAGTCAGGCTGTGGGTGTAGTCCAGGCCAATGATCATGATCTTTCCATCCAGATCGCGCAGTTTGCCAAATACAGAGTTGCGTTCATAACTGCTTTTATACCGGTCGCGTGTCAAATCAACGGCATGCTTGCCGATAACTGCAAAGGAATAAAATGGATGGAACACCCGTTTCGCGCGCGAGTCGAGGCGGACCAGTTCGGTCAGGATGCCCATCTGAGAGGGTGTGGTGCGCACATCCCACGGTTCGCCTTTATTAAAATTAAAATTGAAGGTCGGCATGATCAGCGTCCCTTCTGGCGAAAGTACCTCTAACAAGGCATCGATGACCGCTTGAGGACCGCCATCCACACCACCCAATGATTTATATGAACTGTGCACAAGGAGTGTATCGCCGGTTTCGATTCCGGCCTTTTTAAAACCTTCAATCAGTTCGCGTTTTCCGATCATCATTCCTCCAACCACAATCCAATGCCAGAACGATCGATATAAACTCTATTTAACCGGAAGCCGTTCGCTTTTGCCGGTTCCGCCGGTTGGTTTTTGGATTTGAACTGCCAGATCGTAAGCACCCAGTAGTTTTTGAAAATTCCGCGACCAATCTGCTCTTTCTTCTGCCAGCTTTCTTGCCGACTGACCAGCCTCATCCAGCTTACTACGGTTTCGGGAAGCATTCAATATGCCATCTGCTAAAGCATTCTCGTCCCCATCCGAAAACAGCCAACCTGCCGGGCTGTTTTCCAACCACTCCCGATTGCCAGCAATATCCGACACCAGAACCGGTCGTCCGCAAGCCAGGGCTTCCATTAAAGAGACAGATGAGCCGTCGCTGTGGGAGGCGCTGAGATACAGGTCCGCAGCGCGATAATAATCCGGAAGCATGGCATTGCTGACCTGATCACCGAAGAAAACCCGTTTTTCCACCTGGCCTCGCAGTAAAATATCGCGAATTCTTTCCGACTGTGACCCGCTGCCCAGGAGCAGCAAACGCAATCCTGGCTCCTGCTGAGCAGCCCGTACAAATGCCCGGGCAATGACATCCACGCCATAAACTGGCTCCCACGAGCGCAGTGAAAGCAGGATAAACGCTTCCTGCCAACCCAGCTGCGACCGCAAAACGTCTCCAGGACCCGGCGAGAATTGGTTCAGATCCACTCCCCAGGGAAACAGTACCACCCTTTCCGCAGGAAAACCAAGTTTAGCAGCTTTCTGCTGAACCGCGTGGCAGTCGCCGATTAATACATCGCTTTTCTTCAAAGCGTAATGCGCCGCCCGGTACTGGATCGGATCCTGATCGATATCTCTCAGTAAATCTGACCCCCACGACATGCTGACCAGGGGGTGAAATCCACTCATCGCTGCCAGAAATGCCACTGTTGGCACCGGACCTGCATGCAGCACATCCGGTCGTACCGACCGCAGCACTCGCTTTAAATCCTGACATAAAGCCGGAAAATCCCGCCAGGACACCGTCCGGTTGCCACCTTTCCATTGCACCTGGATCACTTCTTTCGGCAAGGATCGGTCTTCTACAACGTGCGAAGTACGCTCCAGAAACAAACTGTAGATCTCATGCCCCGTTCTTGCCAGGGTCGAGAGAAAGCGGTAATCGTGCGGCGAAAAATCACGGGTGAAATACAGGATTCGCACTAGTCTCCCAGCATCGTCCAACGCAAATCTTGCCCGAAAAGAATCTCTCGTGTGGCTTTCAGTCCAATTACACGGGATAGGTCGTAAGGCATGATCGCTTCCGGTGGCGCGGGGCGGAGAACATCGATCATTTCTCGGGTTAACACCTCACCGGCATGAATTTCCCTTGCAGCGCGCAAGCAGCGCCGTTGAATGATGACCGTATCTTGTTCATTTGCGGCGATAAATTTGTCTGCCGAACCTAAAGCCCTCTCAAGCTGCCGGGTATTCGCCATCATCTCCGCCCAACTGTCTGGATCCATGGCAAAGGCATGATCGGGCCCTTCCCTGGAATTATCATCGGTAAAATGCTTCTCTATAATGCGTGCGCCCAGGGCTACTGCGCCCAAAACCGCGGCATGGCCGCGAGTATGGTCGGAAAGGCCCAACACCACGTCCGGAAACATCTGCCGGTAGGATTTGAGCACATTTAAGTGGATATGGTCAAAATTTTCCGGGCTGCCCGTATAATTTGTATTGCACTGCAGCAGCGCCAATTCGGGATTCAAACTCAAAATAGCATGGACCGCTTTTTGAACCTCGCCTATATCTGAGGCACCAGTTGCCAGAATGACGGGTTTGCCTTTGCCAGCCATATGTTCCAGCGCTTCCGGCCAGGTGATTTCACCGGAGCCGACCTTATAAACTGGAACGAACGGCGCCAGCATATCGATGGATTCAAAATCGTATGGAGAAGAAAAGTAATCGATCCCCACTTCATCACATTCTTGCTTCAACTCCTCCGACCACTGCATGGGTATGGAAGCCCCTTGATATACCTCGAACACCGATTTCTTCCAATGAGATTGGTGAGACTGCTGCCCTCCCAACGAACGAAAGCCAAAATCTGAGACGATCTTGGGCGCTCGGAAGTTTTGAAATTTGGCCGCATCTGCACCAGCTTTCTTGGCCAAACGCACCAGATATTTGGCTCTCTCCAGGCTGCCATCATGATTGGCGCCAATATCGGCAATGAAATAAGTCGGGGAGTTATCTCCAACCCAGCGATTTCCGATTTTGAAATCCATCGGTCACTCCTTATACTGCGTAACTACTGATTTTTGCCAGAAAACCCTCGCGGTAGAGGGACAAAAAACGACTTAAGCCAGGTGCTTGCGCCGGCAGATCACGACCTAACGCTCGGGCCAGTTTGTCGCTTTTTAAAGGTTAAATTGGGAGAGCGCGCCGCCTTTAAGCCAGCATCTTTCCAGGAAACAGGTTGGATCTGAGTCTCATCCAGGTCAAATAGGCGCGCGATACGCACACCAAAATCATATTTGGTCAGCGCCTCACTGCTCACAACGTGATACAGCCCAGTTAACTGCCGGGCTGCCATTTCTAGCAGAATTTCGGACAGTACATTCACCTGCAGCGGGCAAAAGTAGACATCGGTGAAGCCAAACATTGTTTTCCCGGCAGAAAGAGTATGAAAAAATATTTCACCCAAACTACGCTTTCCGCTCAAACTCCAGCCGTAAAAATTAACCCGCGCAACGATAGCATCCGGGTTGGCCTGCAGCACAGCTTTTTCACCGGCTAATTTCGTGCGAGCATATACGTTGATTGGGTTGGGTTCATCGTTTTCCCGGTAATCACCGCGCCGCCCATCAAACACCGAATCGGTTGAGATATAGATCAACTTCCCGCCGGTTTGCCGGACCGAGGCAGCAAATTCTCCGGGGACTTCTGCGTTTACACGCTGGGCCAATGCCGGTTGAGATTCGGCCTGGTCAATATTTGCCAGGGCCGCACAGTGCAGCACAATTTCCGGACGAAGTTCCCTGATCAATTTCTGGGCAGCATCGGATTGCGCCAGATCAACCTGGCGCAGTTCAAAAGGCAATCCTTGTAGAGGATGATCATTGGCGATACCGATGATCTCATGCTGATCACAGTACTGTAAACCGAATGATAAACCCAGCAGCCCGCTGGCACCTGTTACCAAAATGCGGCTCATTCGAACTTCCCATTCTCCATCGCTTGTTCGATTGGAGCCACAATTTCACGAATCTGCTCAACATTTAACCATTGTGGATTGGTATGGCTGGCGTAGCGAAATCCATCTGCGAGCGTTTTACCTTCTTTCTCCCATTCGGGCCCAAACCAGAAGGCTTCAGCAGGCTGGACCACAAACATATCCTCCAGTTCGACTGTTGTCCTTGCTTCATCCTCAGAAATCAGCACTTCATGCAGCTTCTCTCCTGGACGAATGCCTATGATGTCAATCTGGGCACCTGGAGCAACGGCTTTTGCCAGATCGAGCAGTGACATGCTCGGGATCTTCGGTACAAACACCTCCCCACCGCGCATCTGTTCGATGCAGCGGATCACAAACCGCACACCCTGTTCTAACGAAATCCAGAAGCGGGTCATGCGGTCATCCGTGATGGTCACTTTTCCATTTTGACGCTGCTTGATGAAAATCGGCACGACACTGCCCCGGCTGCCCACGACGTTGCCGTAGCGTACGCAGCTCAATCGCAGCGCTCTCCCGCCGGCATAGGCATTGCTCTGGACAATCAATTTTTCCGCAGCCAGCTTGGTCGCCCCGTAAAGGTTGACCGGATTTACCGCTTTATCGGTACTTAATGCCAGCACCTGTTTTACCCCACTGTTCAAGGCCGCGTCCACGACGTTGCCGCTGCCCAAGATATTGGTTTTGATGGCTTCCATCGGGTTGTATTCGCAAGCGGGTACCTGCTTAAGCGCGGCAGCGTGCACCACGATATCCACGCCTTGAAAAGCCCTTTCCAGGCGCTGCAGATCGCGAACATCTCCGATGAAATAGCGCAGGGAGGGGTGAGTGAACCCGGCTACGCGCATTTCGTGTTGTTTCAACTCGTCGCGGCTGTAAATGATGATTTTTGCCGGGTGGTATTCTTTGAGCATAATCTCGATAAACTTTTTACCAAAAGAACCGGTTCCCCCGGTAACAAGCACAACTTTTTCACTCCAGTTCATAAATGCTCCCATGAATCTCGACCAAATCGAATGCCTTTCAAGGCCCTTATTTTACCGAAAGACCGCTCGTTTACCCTGCGCCGAACGCGTTGACCAATCTTATCCTTTACGAATGATGATCAGAGGATACTGTCCCTGCTCACCAAAAAAGTGCGGATACCATTCTTCCAGACGATAGACCAGTTTCAAGATCAGGCGCCCACCTAACTTTTCTTTGATAACAGATCGTAAGAAACGTACACTTAAACTGCGCCAAACGCGAATATCAACATTCATTCCGGCCAATTCACGCTTTAAAGTCTCAGCATCCATTTTTTTTACAAATGTCCCGGTAGGTTTATTTGGCGAGGGCATTTGAGCTTTTTCTTCTGGCGGGCCTTCAAGACGAATCCTTCGCCTGGATATCAACCTGCCAAGACGATCCATCCCATTCACCAGGGGTCGAAAGAAGCGCATTAATGGCGAGATCGTCCACCCATTGACCACCACCATATTAGCGCCATTTTTTAACGTCCGATAAAGATCAAAGTATGCCTTTTTATGATCTGCAGCGGGCAAATGGTGCAGGGTATGCAAGGATACAATCCCGTCGAAAACACCCGTTTTAAATGGCAGATTGGCGACATCTGCAACCACAAATAAACCGTGTTCACCGATACGTAAGCGCGCTTCGATTAATGCCACAATCGACAGATCCAGGCACACGCGGTAGGTATAACCCTGTGAGTAGGTCAGGTATTCCTGGTATTGGATCGGACCCGAGCCTGCATCCAAAAGAAATTTACCATGAGGAAGCAGGTGGCGCCCCACCCGGAGATGGCAGCGGTGAATATATTCGGATGAAACCGCGCGCAAATCTTCGTAGCGCGCATTTTGGTAAAGCCCACCATCTGCTTGCTGCCAGCCCACCCGGTCATAAAAGTGCCGAACCTGGGCTTTGATATGGACGTCATCCGCTGCCATGATCAATCAACCTCGCCGACATTCCATTCGACCGGTTCGCCGGTTAAAAACTGGAATGTTTCGCCCCAGAGTTGTTTTCCCTTCGGACTGAGTACATCAGACAAGGGGCGTGTCCTGTAATCTTCCCACATCCGAACCAGGTGCCAGGGAAAAGGTTTTGGAAAATCAAAGAAAAATCCATAAATGTAACGTAGAGCCAGTTCAACCTGTTCGCGAGTCAACACGAAATCGCCAGGATTCTCCAGCATCGGACCGAGAAGCTTGAAATAGGAAACCCAGGAGTCGGGGTCATAGGTGAAACCTCTTCCACGGTAGTGCGTTTTACCGGCGACGATCACTGGCAGACCCTTCATCGCCATTTCCATGCCGACTGTGGTTGTATAAACCAATCCCAAATCGGCAACTTCGATCAGATCATACGTATTGATTGGATCACGCGGGCCAATCAAACGGATATGTTCCGGTAGGCGAGGCAGCACCTGGTGAACCACGTCGATCATCGACTGACCATGGACCAAAACTTCACCGGGATGAATGCGGATCACCAACTGCACGTCCGGTTTGCCGTTGAAATACTGCACAGTGCGGCTGATCCACTCACCCATGGATTTGCTGAATACCTGGCGTCCCAGGGTCAGGCTGTCGCCCAGAACATTGGTCGCCAGCAGTACCACCGGGCGATTGTCTAATCCGAGCACCTTTCGAGCTTGCTCTCCACCCTGTGCCGGTGTCCCCTGCCACATCCGCGAAAAATTCTCCCACAACGTCGCTCGTTGGCGAGCGACAAACAAACTATGCAGGCGCTCGATCTGCTCCTCAGTCAGCGGATTGACGCTGCGCTCTTTCCACATCGCGTCCGTTTCCTGGCGCATGACCTCGCCGTTTTGAGCCATCCAAATCCGCTGGCGCTGATCGCCAAATTCATAGGTAACCGTAGGGATTTTCAAGTAACCGGCAATCCGGTAGATGATCCCGAACTCCTGAATGGTACCATTAGGAATAATCGCCACATCTGGCCGGTTTGCCTGCAAATAATGAAACCCGATCCGCGCAGCTTCAAGATTACGTTCATACCGCATCTGGTAGATCTCGCTTTTTTCGTCCGCTTCCTCAACTTGAAGCATATACTGGGTGTCATACGCGGTGATTTGACGCACAGCTTCCATGACATCATCCGGCAGGCGTTTAAAAGAAACCCGCTGCGACAGGAAAGGAACGTTTTCCATGAGTGGGCTGGCCAATGATAATACCCGCTGCGCGTACGCATTTTGACGGCGCAGATCAAACCGGTTGGTCACTTTTTGCCAATCTCCATAAGGGATATAACCCAATACCGGTTTATGCCCCTGAGCCGCCAACGAAATACCTAACAATGCGGTATGTTCGATCCAATAATGCAAGGAGGCAAACAAAAATATCCGCTGCGGGTTTTGGGCCGTCTCTCTCAGTGCAGTGGCCTGCGCTACCAGATCGGGCAGCGCTGCTTGCAGGTGCTTTAATGAAAATCTGGTGGCAATTGGTTTTCCACGCTGCCTGACCAACCAATATAATTCAGCCGTGAAGGGGACCTGTCCCAGAATATTTTTTATTGCTTCTTTACCGAGTACCGCCATTCTATGCCACCTCAATCTTCCACTCTAAACGAGGGCGTACCGGACCTAACCTGGGTTCAGGCCACTGCATGCCCGGTGCCCCGGAAGGATCCACATTAAAAGTCAATGCTTGCTCATCCTGAAAATAACGCTTTATTCTAAATGAGCTGGCATTGACACCAATCACAAAACGGCCTTCATTGAGCAAATCTCCCGGGATCTGGCACCGGCTAACATAATGCCCCATCTCACGCGTGGCATACTGGTCGTAAAGCCCAGGTTCATCCGTGTCAAAGGAGGTAAATATCGTTTCTCCCCGAGTGCTCATTAAATATATTCCTACTCGCAAACCTTTGACGGGCGCGAGCAGCTGGTATTCAACTTCCACGAATATTGGTTCCGTAGAACGAAGCGAATCCTGAACCTTCCCCTGTGGATTGCGCACCCTCAGAGCGATTGGTTTCATTGGCCAGGCAGTCTCCGGAATTTCATCGTCGTCCCAGGTGCGCATTCCAGTCTGCGAATAACCGCGTGAAAGGTAATAATCAACCGCCTGTGCTGTTGGCGCGCGCATGACCATCTGACCTTTATCGATGACAATTGTCTCCTGTGTGAGCCGCAAAATGGCCGACATATTGTGACTGACAAAAAGAACGGTTCGCCCAGCCTGGGCCACATCGCTCATCTTTCCCAGGCATTTCCGTTGAAATTCCGCATCGCCAACCGCCAGCACTTCATCCACGACCAGGATTTCGGGTTCAAGATGAGCAGCGACCGCGAATGCCAGGCGCAAGTACATCCCGGAAGAATAACGCTTTACAGGGGTATCGATAAACTCACCCACTTCCGAAAAATCGACAATTTCATCAAATTTTCGTCCGATTTCCAGGCGTTTCATGCCCAAAATGGCGCCGTTGAGATAAATATTTTCACGTCCGGTCAGTTCCGGATGAAAACCAGTGCCAACTTCTAGCAGCGAACCCACCCTACCATGCACTTCTCCGACCCCTTCGGTGGGATCTGTTACCCGAGAGAGGATTCGCAGCAGCGTGCTTTTTCCGGCGCCATTCTTACCGATGATTCCTAAAACCTGACCCTCTTTTACCTCAAATGAAATATGCCGGAGCGCCCATATTTTGTCGCCCACCCGTCTGGCTTCAGGATCTACCTCTTTCCCAGCCCCTTTAATCCGCTGGATAGCCGTGTGAAATGAACCGGTCAGCGCATCGCGCAGCGTTGGATAACGGCTGCTGGCCGTTCCTATGCGATATTGCTTGCCCAAATCTTCTACACGGACCGCGAAATCAGCCATATTTATGAATGCCAATCTGTTTCATTAATGTATGAATAAACTCTCCGGGTCTTCAGATTACCCGGGTCACACGGTATCGGCGAAATTCCGCTCCATCCGCCGGAAATAGAATAAACCGGAAACCAATAAAACAATCACCACAATTACGGAAACGACCATCAACCCATCCGGCGGACTGCTTCCCAACAGCGCCCAACGAAAGCCCTGGATCACGCCCGCCATCGGATTTAATCCATATACCATCCGCCAGAAGGGTGAAACCTGGATAATATCGATAGAATAAGCCACCGGTGAAGCGTACATCCAGACGGTCAGCAGAAAGGGGATCATATGCTGAACATCCCGGTACTGGACATTCAGCGCGGAGAGCCACAAACCAATGGCCAGAGCCGTCATCAGCGCAAACACAATAAGCAGCGGCAGCCACAACCAGTTCCAGGAAAAGGGCACCTGGAAATAGATCATCAATCCTCCCATGATCAGAAAAGAGATCATGAAGTCCACCAGACCGGCCCCAACTGCGGCAATTGGAATGATCAGGCGGGGAAAGTAAACTTTCGTCAGCAAATTTGCACTGCCCACCAGACTGACCCCCGAACGTTGGAGCGCATTCTGGAATAATCCCCAGGGTAAGAGTCCGGCATAGCTGAATACCGGATACCAGGATTGCGGCATGCCGGCATCCGGGGGTAATTTAGCAAAACCGCCAAAAATAACGGTGAAAATCACCATAGTCATCAAGGGTTGGATAATTGCCCAGCCAACTCCCAGGACGGCTTGTTTATAACGAACCTTAACATCGCGCCAGGTTAGAAAATAAATTAATTCCCGGTAGGCCCACAAATCGGCAAGATTAAGCCCAATCCACCCTCGGGCTGGGTGGATATAGACTGTTGGGGCCTCATTCTTTGTCGTCGTTGTTATCATGGCTCAAGTTTTCGGTGATGCTGGTACCAGGTTATCGTCTGCTGCAAACCCTCTTCAAAGGAAGTATGACTTTTAAAGCCAAAGTATCGTTCAGCTTTGGAAGTGTCTAGCGACCGCCGCGGCTGCCCGTTAGGTTTGCTGGAATCCCAGATTAAACGGCCGGTATATCCGGTTAATCTGGCAATTAATTCAGCCAGATCCTTGATGGAAATTTCGCTTCCCGATCCCAGATTCACCGGATCAGAAGAATTATAGTGTTCGCCAGCCAGCAAAATTCCTTCGGCGGCATCCGCAGCAAACAGGAATTCGCGCGTAGGGGACCCGTCGCCCCAGACAACGACCTCAGGTTGCCCTTTTTCACTTGCTTCGATAAACCTGCGGATTAATGCCGGGATCACATGAGATGATTGAGGGTCAAAGTTGTCGCGCGGGCCGTATAAATTAACTGGCAGCAGAAAAATGGAATTGTAGCCGTACTGCTGACGGTATGCCTGCGATTGGACCAGCAGCATCTTTTTCGCCAGACCGTAGGGTGCGTTCGTCTCTTCCGGATACCCATCCCAAATTTCTTCTTCAAGAAACGGGACACGGGCGAATTTTGGGTAGGCGCATACGGTACCAATGGCAACCACTTTTTCGATCCCGCGCTGCCAGGCCTGGTGGATTAATTGAACGCCCATCATCAGGTTGTTATAAAAAAACTCTGCCGGATGTTCGCGATTGGCCAATATTCCACCCACTTGAGCAGCGAGATGAACGATAATATCCGGACGCGCGTCATCCAGCATCCGGCGGATATCGCCACCATCGACCAGGTTGTATTGGTCAAAAACCGGCACAAAAATGTCTTTGGCGCCCAGATCGCGTAATCTTCGGGTAACATACGACCCCAAAAAACCTGCTCCACCGGTAACACAGACCCTGCGGCTTGACCAGAATTGATTGGATTCCATCACAGCCTCCTCAATCTTCTGCCTGTTTGCTGGGTAGGGCATCATTCCAATCCACGAACACCTTCAATTCCTGGATTTTCAGTACTGGAACATTCCCGGTTTCAACAATGCCTATCCCTTGTTCAATGCAGGTTAACCGGCAAACATCTGCCACATCACCTTCACCTTCCAGGCGTACTTTCTGATAACCTGCCTTGCGGATGTTTTCTATCTGGTCGACGACCCGCTGGCGTACAAGTCGATATAAGCGAAAGGAGTTTTGGATATAATCCAGGGTCTTATGCGCGCGAAGCGCCAGGCCTTCGGGTGTGATGATATAAAGCAGTTTATGTCGCTCAGCGCGTCGAACTTTCACATACCCTTTAGCAACCAGGCGCTTAATATGCCAGTTAATCGTCCCTACAGCAACCCCCATTTGGGTGGCTAATGTCGCCTGGGTTGCATCTGGATTCTTTTGTATTTGTTCCAGGATTACGAGTTCGCGGTCATTCTCTGGTGGATGATCCATATATTTTCCAATATTCAACGGGCTGAATTATAACTGCATGCACATAATCTGTCAAATATTAGTCGTCAGCAAGGCATCCTTGTGAGCCTAATGCGGACCAAAATGACCCGCACAGGCTATAATAACGCCATGGAAATCAAAGAGCTTTCTCAAGCAATGCAAGATTTTGTCACCGCCAAGGGCTGGTATAGCCCAGACACGCCTAAGAAGCAAACCCCGCGCAACATCGCCATATCTTTATCTCTGGAAGCCAGCGAAGTGCTGGAGCACTTTCAATGGGATGAAAGTTCTGCGGATAAAACGGAATTATCCGCAGAACTTGCGGATGTGGCGCTTTACCTGCTCCAATTAGCCCGGTTGTGTGATATTGATCTGGAACAGGCGGTTCTGGCCAAGCTGGATGAGAATTACCACAGAACCTGGCCGGATAATCGAGTAAAATAGGCATCATCATGGAAGCAACCGTATTTGGCGGTGCCTCAGCCCAACCCGGTGAACCAGGTTACCAGGATGCCTTGAAATTAGGCAGCCTGCTGGCGCTGGCCGGGCATACTGTGATTACCTGGGGATACACAGCAATGGAAGTCGTATCCAAAGGCGCAGCGTTGGCTGGCGGGCACGTCAGCGAGGTGACCTGCCTGGATGATCATCGCCTCTGCCCCTCTTTGGCCAGTTATTCTGGTTGGCAAAGGTTGGAAGAATATGATTGAAACCTTTTTCCATGAACAGGATTCGTATATCGGCGATCCACAGCGGCGGCGGCTGAGCTCCAGACCAACGGTTGAAGAAGCTGCCGCCCTGATCCAACCTGGCTAATCCTCGCAGTCCTGTCTGCGTCTTTGAATGAATTCAACTTTTTAACCGGAAAGATAAACCTAATGACCGATCAAAAACCGAACTCCGAAAAATTGCCTGCGCGCAGTGAGAATTATTCTGAATGGTACAACCAGGTGATCCTACGCACGGAAATGGCCGATTATGCGCCTGTCCGAGGATGCATGGTGGTACGCCCGTACGGATGGGCATTATGGGAAAACATCCAGCAGGCGCTCGACCAACGCTTCAAAGCCACCGGGCATGTCAACGCTGCATTCCCATTATTTATCCCCATGTCTTTTCTTGAGAAGGAAAAAGAACACGTTGAGGGTTTCTCTCCTGAATTGGCTGTGGTTACAATTGGGGGCGGGGAAAAGTTAGAGGAACCCCTTGTCGTCCGGCCTACGTCTGAAACCATTATCGGCTACATGTATTCAAAGTGGATCCGTTCTTACCGCGACCTGCCCGTGTTAATTAACCAATGGGGTAATGTGGTCCGCTGGGAAATGCGCACCCGCTTATTTTTGCGCACCCTGGAATTCTACTGGCAAGAAGGTCATACTGCCCACGCCACCGCTAAAGAAGCCGAAGAAGAGACCCTGCGTATGCTGGAAACCTATACCCGCTTCGCGATTGACGATGCCGCGGTGCCGGTGATTCCAGGCCGTAAAAGTGAAACCGAGAAATTTGCCGGTGCCATCCAATCTTATACCATTGAAGGTATGATGGGCAATACCTGGGCGCTGCAAGCCGGCACATCTCATTTTCTTGGACAGAATTTCGCCCGCGCCTTTGACATCCAGTTCCTCGATGAAACCAATCAGCAGCAGTTCGCCTGGACGACTTCGTGGGGCCTTTCTACCCGCTTTGTAGGGGCCATCATCATGACTCATGGGGATGATCAGGGTTTGGTGCTGCCACCAAAACTCGCGCCAATTCAGGTTGTTGTGGTTCCTATCTTCCGTAATGATGAAGAAAAAGCCAAAGTCATGCCGGTTGTAGAGCGCGTCCGGCAGATGCTTGCCGATTTCCGCCTCAAGGTGGATGAACGTACCGAGTTGACCCCAGGTTTTAAATTTAACGATTGGGAAATGCGCGGCGTCCCTCTGCGTCTGGAAATTGGTCCAAAAGATGTAGAAAAAAACGTCGTCACCGCTGCACGCCGCGACCAGCCTGGAAGGGCCGGTAAGAGCGCCCTTGGGCTTGATCAGTTGGCTGCTCAGGTCGGTGAGCTGCTTGACATCATTCAGACATCCCTGTTTGAGAAGGCAAAAGCCTTCCGTGATGCGCATATCTTCGATCCTGTGGATTACCAGGAACTACGAACCTCCGTTCAAAACGGGTGGGCATATTCCTGGTGGTGCGGATCGAAAGATTGCGAAAATAAAGTTAAAGAAGATACCAAAGCAACCACGCGCTGCATTCCGCTGGATCAACCTGGCGGCCAGGGGAAATGTATCGTCTGCGGTGAAAAAGCCGATCAAAAAGTCTATTTCGCCCGTGCCTATTAAATTCACAGAGGATGGGTCTTTCCAATTATTCAGGAAAGACCCATTTTTTCTAATGCCCGCCGTCCAACTTTCTCGTCTGGCCCAACAAATCGATGTCCTGGTCTGGCAGTTCACCCGGCCAGCAGATTTTTTGCTGCGTTTGCGCGATTTGTTTGAATACTATGCCGACCGGGTCTTTAAGGCCGGACAGGCTGTGCCTCCCGAGACGATGGCTCCCGCTTTTCACATTCCACCGATCATCATGCGCCAGTTGGAAGTGGAACTGCGCCAATCTTGTATACAGCATCCCGCTGCCGCTTTTGCTCTGGCGGATGTGCTGTGGGCCGAATCAATGCTTGAATATCGTGTACTGGCGACTATCATCCTTGGGTTAATCCCGTTACATCCCCCGGAACCGGTGTTGGAGCGGATTCGGGCCTATGCCACACCCAGGACTGACTCATATATCATCGAAGCTTTACTTAAGAACAGCGGTCGCAGCCTGCGGCGAGAAGCGCCAGACTTATGGATTATGCTTATTGAAAGTTGGGCGAATGCGCCATCTTATGCCAACCAGAATATGGCCCTCAAGGCGATTATGATCACCACCCAGGATGAAAACTTTAAAAATTTTCCACCTTTATTTCGGATATTTAGTGGTATTCTACAGGTTGGCCCATCTGCTCTGCAAGCAGAAATGCAAATAACCTTGATGGCCCTCTTGAAATATTCTCCCAAAGAGACCGTATATCTTTTACGCCAGGTTTTACTGCTGACCACCAGTCCAACCACCCAACGATTAGTCCGACTTTCGTTATCACATGTCCCCCCAGAATACCAGAACAGTTTGCGTCAGGCGCTACAATCACATCTCCCATATGATTGATCGTCTGACATTATTCTGGTATAATCCAGGTCCTGACTTGGTCCTACAGGCGGTGAAAGCTGCCGGTATGGAGACCTGCAAAATATATTAAGGAGAAGCAAACGTCATGCCTTTACAAAAGGAAAATAAAGCCCAATTAATTAAGGACTATGCCACCCATGAAGGTGACACTGGTTCGCCGGAAGTCCAGGTAGCTATAATGACCACCCGGATCCTTCAACTCACAAACCATCTGCGGATTAACAAACACGATGAATCCTCTCGACATGGATTGCTCAAATTAGTGGGGCATCGCCGCCGCTTGCTGTCATATCTGCGCAGCAAAAGCATGTCGCGCTACCTGGCGCTCACCGAACGGCTCAATTTGCGCCGCAAATAATCATTATCCCGATATCACCAAATTTAAACAGGAGGGCGCGTTATGCGCCCTCCTTTAGTTTTACCAACTGGGATACCCAGTGATCAGTGAGCGACCGACGGCAGAAAAACCGTTGCCGGATCAGTGCTGAAGCGTAAGGGGATGGCGCCCTGGTCGAGGCGCGGATTTACCATTCCCGTGCCAGGGTTGAAAACGACATATCCTTCTACCTTGACACCCTTCGGCAGGAAAGGCTCGCAAAATAGGTAAAATCAGTGAAATTAGTGATGATCGGAGCCGGGGTTGCCCAACTGGGTGGTGGTGCAGAGGCAACAGAATCGCTTACCAACCTCAAAAAACTGGTTGCCCCCACATTTATATTCAATGAGTACACCAATACGCCATTATAACTAAACCCTCGTAAGGCTACAACATGGGCAACCGTGTCGGTATTCGTTAAATATAATACGGTTGCAGTTGCATCATTATCGGTGGGGGTGAAATAAACCAGAGTCTCTCCCGGCACCGGGGTTGGCAGACACATTCGGGGCCCAGCGTATCTGCGAAGAATCGGATGGACGATTTTGTCGGATCACTTGTCCCATCCGATTGTGTGGTGCCTGCTTTGGCAGCCTTCATCCCGCCAGGGAGCCTCGCGGCGTCTGCTTGAAAAGACCATTGCCGGATTTGCCGGTTCAGCCAGTGCATTACTGACTGATACGACCCACAAAATGCACGGCCAGCAAGCCAATACCGCCAATCATGCCAAAAGATAACCACCGAAATTTTTTCATCATACCCTCTCCAAATTTGATCTAACCTTCGACATTTCTCTGTTGAATAGAGGACATGGTTAATGTGTAACTGTTATTATACACAATATAATACTAAATATATATGCAATGCCAATTTCATTTTGTGGATATTAATCATACTGAATTTTTGGATTAATTCCTTTGCTTGGATTAGAATTGGACTAAATTTTAGACCCAATTTCCGAGCTTTTCATCACAAATCCTATCCAATTTCTTGGTACAATTACGACAATATGCAACCCGCTGGTTGGGAATTGAAACCAGGTCAAGAATCATGTCTTGAGCTGCTTTCAGTCCCTAACCGGGTGGGAATAAAAAAAGAGGGATTATATGAAACCCGAAGCAAAAGTTTATACCGCCCAGGTAGGCGGCCGATCAGTCGTGTTTGAAACTGGAAAGCTGGCTGGTCAGGCAGGTGGCGCCGTTACCGTTCGTGTTGGCGACACCATCATTTTTGGGGCTGCAACAATGGGCTCCCACCCCAGGGAAAATCAAGATTTTTTCCCATTGACCGTAGATTATGAAGAGCGCATGTACGCCGGTGGTCACATCCCGGGCTCGTTCTTCCGCCGCGAGGGCCGGCCTTCTGAAGAAGCGATCCTGGTCGCCCGGCTCACCGACCGTCCCATCCGCCCGTTGTTTAATAAGTACATGCGCAACGAAGTGCAGATTGTCATGTTTTCCATATCTGCCGATCAGGAAAACCCGCTCGATATTCTGGCGATCAATTCCGCTTCGGCTGCCTTGATGATCTCGGATATCCCCTGGGACGGTCCGATCGGCGCCGTTCGCGTCGTCCGCGTCAATGGAAAACTGATTGCCAATCCGACTTATCAGGAAATGGACATCGCTGACCTGGATCTGCGCATTGCAGGTTCGCGCGATGCCATTTTGATGGTCGAAAGCAGTTCGGATGAGATCTCTGAAACGGATATGGTCGAAGCCCTTATGCTTGGTCACCAATCCATCCAACCCCTGATCGATGTTCAATTGCAAATGGCCGCTGATGTTGGAAAACCGAAACGTGTGGTCCCGCTTTTCCCCATCAATGAGACTCTAGCCCAACAAATGTACGATCAGTATAAATCTGATCTGAATGCCATCATGGATAAGCCTTATGTCAAGGCGCAAATGTACGGCGGCGTCGATGAATTGGGCGAAAAGGCGGTCATCGCCTATGCCGGTGAAGGCGAAAACCAGGATTTAGAGAAGGCTGAAGAAGCCAAAATGGCCTTTGAAGAAGCTTACAAACACGTCGTCCGTGAGCGGATTTTATTTGACGGCAAACGCCCTGATGGCCGTGCCAGAACCGAAATTCGACCTATCTGGTGTGAAGTTGGCACAAGCCCCCGCGCGCATGGCGCCGGCCTTTTCACCCGTGGTGAGACCCAGGTGCTTACCCTGGCAACTTTGGGAACGCCCAAAGAAGCGCAGGAAATCGACACGCTGTCTCCCGTTGAAAGCAAACGCTACATTCATCACTACAACTTCCCGCCATACAGCACCGGCGAAACCAAACGTCTGGGCACTTCCCGCCGTGAAATTGGTCACGGTGCGCTGGCCGAACGGGCTCTTATCCCGGTAATCCCCAGTGAAAAAGAATTTCCGTATACATTACGCCTGGTATCTGAGGTCCTTTCGTCAAACGGATCTTCCTCGATGGCATCCGTTTGCGGTTCCACCCTGGCATTGATGGATGCCGGTGTGCCGATTAAGGCCCCGGTAGCCGGTATTGCCATGGGCCTGGTCAAGGAAGGCGACCAGTACATCATTCTCACCGATATCCAGGGCGCCGAGGACCATCTGGGCGATATGGATTTCAAAGTTACCGGCACCACCAAAGGCATCACCGCCCTGCAGATGGATATCAAGATCAGCGGCATTGATCCTCAGTTGATGTCAGAGGCGCTTGAACAGGCCCGCCAGGCGCGTTTGTTCATTCTGGACGAGATGCTCAAAGTGCTGCCTGTACCGCGGCCCGAGCTTAAATCGCACGCCCCGCGCATCCAGATTATCAAAATTCCGGTGGACAAAATCGGCGCGATCATTGGCCCTGGCGGCAAGATGATCCGTGCGCTTCAGGAAGAAACCAACACCAAAATCGATATCGATGACGACGGCAGTGTCTTTATCGCCGCGACGGACGGGATCGGTTTTGACAAGGCTCGCGAACGCATCGAAGCTCTGACCGAGACGCCGCAGATCGGACGGATTTACACCGGAAAGGTGGTGCGCACAACCGATTTTGGTGCTTTTGTCGAGATCATGCCCAACATTGACGGCCTGGTACATATCTCCCAGCTCGATACCGAACGCGTGAATCGGGTGGAAGATGTGGCCCAGTTAGGCGATGAGATCACCGTCATGGTGACCGACATCGACGAAGTTGGAAAAATTCGCCTCTCTCGCCAGGCTGTGTTAGAAGGTTGGACAGCCGAAGAAGCCCGCGAACACGATCAAAAGAACCGCAGCAGCCGCCCCAGCGGCGGAAACAACCGCGGCGGCCGGCCCTTCAACAATCGGGGTGGTGATCGCGACAGAAATTCGCGCAGGTAAAAAAATAATAAAAAAAGAGAGAGGCAAGAAAATGTCTCTCTCTTTTTATCAGTCGAAGAAAAAGAGGCTGTCCCAAAAAAACAATTGGAACAGCCTCTTTTAAATTAAATCATTGGAAAATCCTGAGTGGGGAGATAGGGCATCTCCGGCCCTTTTAACCCCAACCTCTCGCTGATCGCGGCAGTCACTGCCATGCGATCATCCCAGGGATATTCGACCAGACCAAAACACATCGATTGTTCATGACCTTTTCCACAGGCGATAACCAGATCGTTTTCTGCAGCCATACCGACTGCTTTGCGGATCGCCTCTCCCCGATCCTTAACTCTAAAAAATGTTTGGCCCTCAACCCCGCCTTTATTCCGCGCGGCATCGGCCATTTCGCTCCAGAATTGCATCCAAAGATTCAGTTCGCGGATCTTCTGCTGTGAGAATAGTAATATCCGCCAGTTCGACTGAAACTTCCGCCATCATGCGCCGCTTCTGGCGATCCCTTAAACCTGCCGAACCAAACACCGCGATGACCTTTCCCCGAGCCATCTTTTGCGCCATCTCCAATGTGACCCGTAATGCATTTGGGGTATGGGCAAAATCTACAATCGCCTGGAAATTCTGTTTCAAATCGATACGTTCCATCCTGCCCGGCACACTGCGCAGCGCGGCAATCCCCAGACGCGCCGCCTCCGGGTCGATTCCCAGGCCAACCACCGTCGCGGCAATCGCCGCCAGGCAGTTGGAAACATTGAAATCCCCCACCAACGGGCTGTCTACTGCAAAACGAAAATCAGGCCCACAGGCGGTAAAATGCAATCCTGCCGGGTCGTGATGAATATCTTCGGCCCATATACCTTCACCGGTGCGCACCAGGCTGTATGCCACCTGGGAGACCTGCACCAGGTCGCTCAAATACTCATAGGAAATATCATCCAGGTTTAAAACTGCCAGGCGCGGGTTCCCCTGCCGCTTTGGGGTAGTTTTCTCCAGACTGGTAAATAATCGAGCTTTTGCCGCCCGGTACGCTTCATAGGTACCATGAAAATCGAGGTGCTCATGAGTGATATTGGTCACAACACCAATATCAAACTCACAACCGGTGACCCGATGTTGAGCCAATCCGTGAGAGGTTGTTTCCAGTACGACGTGGGTTAACCCTGCCGATAGCATGCGCGCCAGGTAGCGCTGAATATCCGGTGCTTCAGGCGTGGTGACGTGTAATCCTGTATCCAGGATTTCATCCCCAACCAGAGCGTTAATCGTGGAAATGATCCCAACCTGCTTTCCGGCAGCCAGCAAGATCTGGTAAATTAAATTGGCTGTGGTGGTCTTGCCGTCGGTGCCCGTAACGCCAATTACGGTCAGCTGGCGGGCAGGAAAACTAAAAAATGCGGCGGAGAGATATGCAAACACCTCGCGGCTGTCTTGAACCCGGATGTAAGGCACCTGTACATCCTGCAAATCCTGTGTACCGACGACAGCAATGGCGCCTTTTTTGATTGCCTGTGAAATATATTGATGCCCGTCTGATATGCCACCCACTTGCGCAACAAATAAAAATCCGGGTTGAACTGTCCGTGAGTCATTCGTAATTCCAAAAACCCTTTTCTCCGGTAATTTAGTTGTGACTTCCACGCCAATCGGTATCTGAGCAAACAACTCAGCCAGATTTTGCTCGATAACCCTGTTCATTCGTACCTCCCAATTTCTTCAGGTATTGATTATAAATCCTTTCTGGAGGTTAAAATACCCACACAATTGACAATACCTTCGCCAATATTGGGAATCAATTTAAAACAGAAATTTACGGGATTAATTATAAAATGTTATAAATTCCTGGGTCTATACTCCACCAGGTAATACCATACAGCACCAAAGACATTCAGGAGAATCAATGCCAAAAACCAATTATTTTTGGATCCTTTAGATAAATACTCGTTATTTGCCAAGTCTACAATCATCCAAAACCAAAATCCCGCCAATAGTAATCCAATTACAGCTGGAATAAGCAGGATCATGATTTCCTCTCCATATGCCCCAACCTTTATAGGTCTTACTCAATTATATTCACTTTTGAATCTACCCCACAATTTGAAATGTTATACCACAGGGAAATCTTCTCTTTTCGAATTTTACAACTTATTTTTGGCGAAGGTGTTGAATGAATGGCAGTTTTACCAACCAACCCGCTGCAGAAATTGGTTTGTCGCTTCATTGAAGTTTTTGGCGCAGTTCCTGTAATTGACCAGCCACTGAACCATCTAAAACCTGGTCACCGACGTGCAGCACAAGCCCCCCCAAAATATCATGGTTTACCCGAAAAGTGACTGTTGCCTGCTCACCAAGCGAGGTAAGAATTTCATTCTTGATAATCGTCTGCTCTTCTGGCGTGAGCGGCAAAGCGCTGACCACATCCGCTGTCGAGCCGGTTAATTTTTCAATATCAAACACCAATACTCGCCCATCCCGGATCCCCGAAAAGAACTCTTTTAGAAGCTCTCGTTGGCGTTCTTCAGTCAGTGTCGACTGGATCAATTTATTTGCAGCCGCCATAGCCAATGTAATCACATCGCTGCGCATATCGCCTTCCATGCGATTTCGTTCCTGCTCAACTTCGGCCAGGGCCTCATCTCGCTTGCGAAAAGCATCAAACTCGGCGGTTGCGATAATATCCTTCTTAATCACCTCTGCCCGTTCATCCGCTTCCCGAAGAATATCATTAGCTTTCACCTGGGTTTCATTAATCACCCGCTGCGCATCTCGCTCAGCTTGAGACCTGGCCTCTGATGCCACCCGGGCATCTTCTAATCCCTGGGCGACAATCCGCCGCCTTTTTTCCAGCATTTCTGTCAGCGGGTCATATACCCAGGCCTTCATAACCACAAAAATAACCGCGAAATTGATGGCTTGAACCAGCAAGAATCCAAGGTTAATTCCCAAATTTTCCAATATACCCTCCCGCTGCTGGTAATGTTCTAGAGAACGAACAGGAGTAGAAAAGCCACCACCAGACAGTAAATGGCAATCGCCTCAGAAAACGCAATCCCTAAAATCATGTTTGTTAAGAGATTCCCATAGGTATCAGGGTTGCGCGCCATTCCTTCCAGAGCCCCCTGCACGCTCAAGCCTATCCCCACACCGGCTCCTGAGGCCCCGATCATCGCCAGGCCTGCCCCAATGTATCTTGCTGCGGTCGTTATCGCCTCTGGGTCCATATCTTTTATAACCTCCTCGTTCATAAATCATGTGAGAGAAAAAGCTTACCAACCGATCAAGGATCATTCAGAACTATGGTCCTCACTGCCATGTCCCCGCGTTGCCTGGGCCATAAAGACCATGGTCAACATGCCAAATACAAATGCCTGGATCAGCCCAACAAAAACCTCAAACAAGTAAATAAAAGATGGCAAGAAAACCGGCAGTAGCGACCCGACCAGCGCCACCAATACAATCCCGGCGAACATATTGCCAAACAACCGGAAAGCAAAAGAAAGGATCTTGGCAAATTCCGAAATCAGTTCCAGCAAGCCTACCAGAAAATCCATTGCCCCAAAGAATGGTTTTTTAAACAGCTGAGTTACGTTGAAAAATTTAAAGAAGTAAGCCGCACCTTGCACCTGCACCCCGATCACCTGGGTCATCAAGACCGATATCAGCGCCAGGGCCAGCGTAAAATTGAGATCGGTTGATGGTCCGCGTAGAAATGGGGTAATCGAAAACGCCTCCTCACCTTCGGCTGCCTGTCCCGGCAGGATCAGATATACGTTCCCAAAAAGCTGTTGGGCCGGATGACCTTCCTCGACAGGATGCAGGAAACCAATCGTTTCAAAACCCGGGATCAGCTTGATTAAATTCATGACCACCACCAGAATCATGATTGATGCGAACCATGGGAAAATTCTCCTGGCTTGCTTCCCGGCAGACGATTCGGTCAGGTTATAGAGGACTTCAATCCCCGCTTCCAAAACACCGGCTATTCCACCAGGGATCAGACTGCCGCTTTGCAGGGCCCGACGCACGGACCAGGCCATGCCCAGGATAATCAAATCCACCAACAGGGTGGCGATCAGGGTATTAAATAAATAAAAATCACCCAGGACGGGCAGTGAAAACAGTGGCTTTTCGATGATTTTTTCGGGAGCAACCTGGATATGAGGGCGGACAGGCGCTACAACAGATACAGCCACGACATTCAGGATGATGAAGAGGAGAACCCACCAGCGATGGACGCCCCATCGCCATTTGCGCGTGATCTGCAATTCCGCCTCCTATTGCTGTTTGGCCGATTTTTGTCCCTCCGTCTTTATTTTAGATACAGCCAGACGGGCCACAATAACCATCATAATGACAGAAATTGGGATACTGACAACTACCAGACCGATTGTGAACCACGGGCGAGATTCAAATATTCTATCTAACCACAGACCGATAAAAACCGCTCCAAGAACAATAATAAGCGTTAAACAACCGACTTGCGCTGCTACACCCGCCAACGTTAAATTGATTACCTGACGCTTACGATCAGGTTTTTCCGGTTGATCACTCATTCCAAATTAATTATAGCAACGCTAAATTTTCAAGTCAAGAAAAGCAGGACGGCTGTTTCTCAAAATGGAGAACAGCCGTCCGGAATTACAACGAAAAGCCGGGATTTACCTTGCCCACATGCCGCCAGCAGCCTGAACCGATAAGCCGTACCAGGGAGCGAAAATAACACCCAACACCAGCACGCCAATAATGCATAGGGCAATCGCGAATTTCCAGCTGAAGGCAGCGGAGATCGGTTTGCTCTCCTCTTCAGAGCGATACAAGTAAACGACTTTCAGCACGACCAGGTAGTAGTAAAGACCGATGACTGAGTTGATAATTCCAATCACAGCCAGCCAGTACTGGTGGGCATCAATGGCTGCCCCAAAGACGAGAAGTTTGCCAAAGAAACCGGCAAAGGGCGGAATCCCGCCCAGGGAAAGCAGCGCGACTAACAGGCCGAGCGCCAGTGCCGGAGAGCGCCGGCTCAAACCGGCGTAGGAAGAAATCTGATCCGACCCGGTCACCCGACCAATCAACGTCACAATCCCAAACGCGGCTAAGTTGGTCAGCAGGTAGGAAATCAGATAATAAACTGCCCCACTGGTGCCAAATGAGGTATTGGCCGCGACCCCAATCAGGATATATCCTGCCTGAGCGATGGAAGAATACGCCAGCAGGCGCTTAATATTCTTCTGGGAAAGCGCCAACAGGTTGCCGATAAACATGCTCAAAGCAGCCAGACCACCGATGGCGTAAATCCACACTGGGGAATAAGCGGCGAACGCGGAGAGCAAAACCCGCAATAACACGGCAAAACCAGCCGCTTTTGAAGCCGTGGAGAGAAAGCCGGCCACCGGAGTGGGGGACCCTTCATAGACATCCGGAGCCCAAAAATGAAACGGGGCCGCCGAAATTTTGAAACCAAATCCCACCAGCACCAACAGCAAGGACATGATCACCAGCGGGTGGGGAATATTCGCATCCTTGATCTCCTGAGCAATGGTGTACAAATTGGTCGTACCGTTGAAGCCGTAAATAAAGCTCAGCCCAAACAACAGCACAGCCGAGGTCATCGCCCCAAACAGCAGGTATTTAAGGCCCGATTCAACCGATTTTTGATCTTTCACCACAAATCCGGCCAGGATGTACAGCGGGATGGATGTCGTCTCAATTGCCAGGTAAAGCATGATGAAATCTGCCGAAGAAGCCATTAAAGACATGCCCAGGGTGCTCACCAACAGCAGAATATAAAACTCTCCCTTTTCGCGCAGGGAATCGCTCTCAACCGCCAGCAAAGATGTCAGGCTGGCTCCCGCCAGAAATATCAGGCGAAAAACGTATCCCGCGCTGTCCAGGCGCAGCATCCCGCCCCACATCAGCGATGCTTCGTCACCGGGATTAGAAAAAAACATGGAAAGGACCGCAATTACCAGCAAACCAATCGCAGTCGTCCAACCCAAAACAGAGCGTCCCTCACGATTGCGCAGAATTAGATCCAAAATGAGGATGATTCCGGCCAGAACGATTAATCCAATTTCCGGCAGGATTGCCAGCACCATCGTACCCAGATCAGTAATCATGCTAGGCACCTCCTACCAGCGCCAGGATGCGGTTCACAGTGGACTGGATCATAGGCGTCATCAAGGATGGGAACCAGCCAATTGCCACCATAATCACCACCAACAAACCGATTGCCACTTTATCCATCCAGGACACATCGGTGATTTGGTCTGCCAGATCCGCCGGCACGCTGCCAAAGAATACACGCCGGACGGTAATCAAGATATAAGCCGCGGTGACCACGATCGCGATCGCCGCGATTATGGCGACCCATGGGTTCACCAGCCACGCCCCCATAAAGATCGGGAATTCCGCGATAAATCCGGAAAAACCTGGCATCCCCATCGACACCAGGCCGGCGACGATAAACCCAACCGCAGCCCAGGGCATCTTTCCAAAGAAACCACCTAATTTCGCAATTTCTCGGGTATGGGCCCGGTCGTAGACCATGCCGACGATCGCAAAGAAGGCAGCCGTCATGATGCCGTGCGAAAACATTTGCATGCCAGACCCCAGCAAGCCTTCTTTATTCAGCGTGGCGAAACCAATCAGGACCAATCCCATATGGGATACCGAAGAAAAGCCGATAATGTATTTGAAATCGGTCTGGATCATGGCGATAAATGCGCCGTAAACCACATTGATCGTTGCCAGGACCATCACCGCGGGCGCCCAAAAATGCATGCCATCCGGCAGCAAGGTAATCGCCACGCGTAATGCGGCGAATGCCCCAACTTTCATCTCCACCCCTGCCAGCAGCATGGAGATCGCCGTCGGAGCGGCGACATGCCCATCTGGCGCCCAGGAATGGAAGGGAAAAATACCGCCCAGGATGGCAAAACCCAGGAAAACAAACGGGAACCACAAGCGCTGAAACTCCACTGAGAACCCGGCTTTTTCCAGCGCCAGCATATCAAAAGTACCCAATCCAGAGCTGAAATAAATCGCCAGCGCCCCAATTAAGGCGATCACCGACCCGATAAACAGGTACAGGGTCAGCTTCATCCCGCCGTATTCGCGCGTTTTGGGGGAGCCCCAGATCACGATCATCAGATATTTGGGGAATACGGCAATCTCGAAGAAGAAAAACAGCATGAACAGATCGAGAGAGCAAAACACACCAAAAACGCTGGTCGCCAGGAACATCAGGAAAGCAAAGAATTCGCGCGGCCGGTCTTCCACGTTCCACGAAACAAGCACACCGCAGAAAATCACCACCCCGGCCATCAGGACCATGGCGGCGCTTAACCCGTCCACGCCCACATAATAGGAAATTCCCAATGCCGGAACCCAGGGAATGCGTTCGAGCAGTTGATAGCCGCCCTGAGCGACATTGTAGCTGAAATATGCGTATGCTGAAAGAATCAGGTTCAGGGTCGCCGCGGCCAGTGCGGTACCACGGATCCAATCTCTTCGGCCAGCCGGCATAACGAGCATTGCCAGGCCAGCGACGATTGGAATGAAGATGATGAGGCTAAGTATTGGCAGCATCCCGCACCCCTTAAAATTTCAATGCCAGCACGGCTTTGTTGATCACTTCCAACAGCCATGCCGGCCAGACACCGATGGCCAGCATGAGCGCCATCAGTGGTGCGATAACCACCATTTCCCGAATATTGATTTCGGGCAGGTGACCATGCCAGTGCTCATTCAACGGCCCATGCAGTACCTGCTTGAGGGCTTTAAGAATATACGCACCGGTGAAAAATAATCCAATCATGCTCAAGGCAGTCGCCAGGGTAAAGACCGGCCAGGCGCCCCGCACGATCAGAAATTCAGAAACGAAACTGCTCAAACCTGGCAGGCCCAGGGAGCCCATGGCGGTGAAGAGCAGAATTGTGCCGTACTTCGGCAGGATGGCCCATAATCCACCAAAGGCATTCAAATCACGCGTGTGGGCCCGGTCGTAAATCACGCCTACCAAAAAGAACATCCCCGCCGCGGACAACCCATGGTTGAACATCTGCAGCACTGCGCCGTTGATCGCTATCGTCGAGTTGAGCGTTCCCGCCGCCTTGGCACTGACCGCGATAGCCAGCACCACGAAGCCCATGTGATTGATCGAGGAATAAGCCACCAGCCGCTTGAAATCCGTCTGGCCAAAGGCGCTCAATGCCCCAAAAATAATCGCCAGGGCACCCAAAGCCGCCAACCATCCCGCATACTGGGCGGCCTGCTGCGGGAAGAGCGGCAGCACCAGGCGTAAAAAGCCATAGGCCCCCAGCTTAAGCAGCACGCCCGCCAGGATCATGGAACCGGCCGTCGGCGCTTCTGTGTGGGCGTCCGGCAGCCAGGTATGGAAGGGCCAGACGGGCACTTTGATGGCAAACGCCACCACAAATGCCCAGAAAGCGATCGATTTTACCGTTTCTGTGGGCAGGCCAAACATCGTCTGGCCTTGAGCTAACCCTGGCCAGGATTGGAAGAGCTTAACCAGGTCGAAGGTTCCCGAGGTAACACCCATCATCTGGATCGCTAACAGCAGCCCCAATGAACCGGCCATGGTATAGAGGATAAACTTCAGCGAAGCATAGTTGCGGTTGCTGCCGCCCCACTGCGCAATCAAGAAATACATCGGCACCAGGCCAATTTCCCAGAAAACGAAGAACAGCAGCAGGTCCAAAGCCATGAACACGCCCAGCATCCCGGTTTCGAGCAGCAGGAACAGGATCATATACGGTTTGATCCGTTCTGTGACGCTGAACGAAGCCAAAAGCGACAATGGGGTCAGCAGCGTGGTCAGTAAGACCATGGGCAGTGAAATACCATCCAGACCAAGATGATAAGATGATTGAATGGCTGCGTACCAGGATGCCTGTTCCTCTAGCTGAAAGCCGGTTTTTGAAGGCGAAAAATACGCACAGACAACAATAGCCAATACGAAAGGAATCAGGCTGGCGCCCAGCGCAAACCAGCGGATCAGGTTCACCCGCTCCTTAGGAATTAGGAGCAAAACCACTGCGGCCGCAGTGGGGACGAACAGGATCAGGCTCAGCAGATGACTCGTCAAAAATTCCATGCTCTGCTCCTGTTCCCGGTTATGCCGAGAAGATGTACAAAATAATGACGCCCAAAACTACCAACACCGAGATGGCAGTCACCATATACTGCTGCACCCTCCCGGTCTGCATGCCCTTCATCCAGCTGCCCATGCCCTGGACACCATCCGCCGATGCGTCTCCAGCCCCGTTTATTACCGGCAGGTCAAACCAGAAGCGCAGGCGCTCGCCCAGCCACCAGCCAAACCGCGCCACGGCATGCAGGATTCCGTCGATCAGCCCACGGTCGATCCATTGGTACGAGAAGGTCTCGGAGATCCAACGGGCAGGGCGGATGAATACCAGCTGGTACAGCTCGTCAATATAGTATTTATCCTTCATCCAACGGTACAGTGCGCCGAGAGGCTGCTGCAGCGGGTCCGCAGCGCCGGCTTTGAACCTGCGGTATACCAGCCAACCCAGGTAAAGCCCACCCAATGCCACGACCAGAGAGGTGATCAAAGGGATGTAATTGAACCCTTCTGCCCCCGCCAGCCTTTCTGAGCGCAGGTAATTCACCATTTGTCCCATGAATTCAGCGAACCAGTCGCCAGAAATTTTTCCCAACAGGGGGAAAGTTTCAGGAATGCCAACCCAACCGGCGGCGATCGCAAAAAACGAAAGCACGACCAGCGGCAAAGTCATCACCCATTTATTTTCACTGGCGTGTTCCGCAGAACGTGTGCGCGGCTGGCCCAGGAAAGTCAGGGTAATCTGGCGCATGGTATAGAAGGCGGTCAGCAACGCCGCCAGGGCCAGGGTGATAAATACCACCAGGTGGCCGCTGTTGAACGCCCCAGACAGAATCTCATCCTTCGACCAGAACCCGGCGGTAACCAATGGAAACCCCGAAAGAGCCAGGCCGCCGATCACGAAAGTCCAGAAGGTCACCGGCATCTTCTTGCGCAGCCCGCCCATATTGGTCATATCCTGGGGATCGATTTTTTCACCGGTATGCAGCACACCGTGCTCCATCCCGTGGATCACGGACCCAGAGCCTAAGAAAAGAAGCGCCTTGAAAAAAGCGTGGGTCACCAGGTGAAAGGCTGCCGCCACGTACGCCCCCACGCCCAGCGCGGCCACCATATAGCCCAGTTGAGAAATCGTCGAATAAGCCAGCACCCGTTTGATATCGGTTTGCGCGGTGGCAATGGTCGCCGCAAATAGCGCGGTGAAAGCGCCGATCACCGCCATCACGGTCATCGTCGCAGTAATCGGCTCACCGGTTTGCCAGCCCATCGAGGCCAGCGGGAAGAAGCGCAGGCCCAGGTAAATGCCTGCCGAAACCATGGTCGCGGCATGGATCATGGCCGAAACGGGGGTCGGGCCTTCCATTGCATCCGGAAGCCAGACGTGCAGCGGGAACTGGGCCGATTTTCCAATCGTGCCGATGAACAGCATCAGCCCGATAATCCCGGCCCAACTCATCCCCAGGATCCCCGAAGGCTGCATCAAAACTTCCGTATGCGAGAGGATGTCGCTGTATTTCAGGCTGCCGGTGATCACATATAATGCTGCCAGACCGAGCAGCATGACCACGTCCCCGATGCGCGTGGTCAAAAATGCTTTGACCGCGGCATCCCGCGCGGAGGGCTTGGCATACCAGAAGCCGATCAGCAGGTACGAGCACAGGCCCATGATTTCCCATCCGATAAACAGGGTCAGCAAGTTGTCACTCACCACCAGGGTGAACATGCCAAAGGCAAACAGGCTGATAAAGGCGAAAAAGCGCGAATACAACGGCTCGACGGAGGGTACTTTGTGGCTGTGTCCGTGGCCGGTTTCCACCGTCGCCCCGTGCGGCGGCAGGCCCGGATGGTCGTGATCCCCGGCGGGCTGGCCATAGTTATGGTAAGCCACCGAGTAGATAAAAATCATGAATACGGTCCAGGCCACGAAGAACAGAGAGATTGCTGTCAGCGGGTCGACCTGAACCCCGATCTGCAGCGCAGTCTGCCCGGTGGGCAGCCAGTTAATCGCCGACGAAAGCGGGTGCTGGGCCAGGTCCTCAATACCTATCGCCTGGAAGAAAATGACCATGCTTGCCAGCCAGGCCAACCCGGCGCCAATCAGGGCTAACCAATGACTGAGCGCGCGGCTGCGGTGGGTGAAGAGTACGATCACGAAAAACGCCAGCAGCGGCGGGAGCGGGATAAGCCAAATCAGGGTTTCGATCGCCATTGCACCTCCCCTTAGCCCTTCAACAGGTCTAACTCTTCCGCAACGACCGTATCACGCCGCCGGTATGCGGAAATAATCAGTGCCAATCCGACCGCCGCCTCGGCGGATGCGGCCACAAAGACAATCGCCACAAAAGCCAGGCCGCGGGTTGGTTCAACGGTTGGGTCAGCATACAGGTAGCGCCAGAATGCTAACAGGTTCACGTTCACTGCATTCAGCATCAATTCGATACCCATCAAAATCGCGACCGAATTTTTCCGCGTCAGCACACCAAACAGTCCGATGCAAAACAGGGCTGTGGCGAAAAGAACGTACCAGTAGAGTGGGATCATCCCTTCCCTCCCTTTCTATCAACTGCCACATAGATCGCCCCGATAACTGCAGCTAAAAGCAGCACCGATGAGACTTCAAAAGGAATAGCATATTTTTGAGGATTGATTAACGCCGTGCCAAAATCAACCAGAATGCTGTCACCCGGTGGAATTCCAGGCCCAACTTGCAGTCGCGTCCAGGAAAGCGCCGTTGCAGCAATCCCACCAAATACAACCAGTACGGCAATCAGCGCGACCCACCAGTTCTTATTGGTTTGGGCGGCATCGTCATCCATTACACGCCGGGTCAGCATGACCGCAAAAATCACCAGGATGGCGATCGCGCCGATATACACGATCAGTTGGATCACTGCATAAAAGCTGGCATCCAGCAATGCAAAGATCAGCGCCACGCCAAAAAGGCTGAGCACAAGCCATAGGGCGGCGTGCATCATTCGCCGGACCGTCACCACCATGACTGCAGAGATCAAGGTGATGGCGGCTACAATTAGAAAAAAGATCTGTATAGGCATGAAGACACCTCAAGACTGCATGGCATCGGTTTGGGGTTGGGCAGGTGCATCTTCTGCTGCATCGGCCTGCGGACGGCTGTGAAGCACTGCCCTGCGCTGCGGCTTGTCGCGAAATGCGCGCGCCAGGAACTCCTGAAGCAAGAGCCAGATAATCAAATTCACCAGGACCAACACAATCACCTGCACCAACAAGTTGCCTGCCGGGGCCAGCTTATCAAAAATGGCGGTCAACATCAATGTCGCCAGCGACAACGGCACCAGCACCTTCCAGTTCAAAGCCATCATCTGGTCGATGCGGAAACGAGGTAAGGAGAAGCGCACCAGCAGACCCAGGAAGTACACGATGGTCGTTTTAATCATCAAATAAACAAACCCCAGGATGGGAATACTGTCCGCAGCCGGGCCGTTCCACCCCCCCAGGAAGATGACTGCGAACAACAGGGCGAGGGTAAAGGCATGCAAAAAATCGCCTACGAAGAAGAAACCGAACTTCAGACCGGAATATTCCACATTGAAGCCGGCCACAATTTCAGACTCCGCTTCCAAAAGATCGAAAGGCGCGCGCCCATTTTCAGCAATGGATGAGATGAAGAAGATCAGGGCGGCAATAGGCGCCATCACAATGAAGGGCACGGTCTGGGCGCGCACAATCTCATTCAAATTCATTGAACCTGCCAGCATCACCGGGATCAGCAGGGACGCCACCATCGGCACCTCATAAGAAAGCAGTTGAGCCACTGCACGAAAAGCGCCTAATAATGCAAATTTGTTGTTTGAGCCCCATCCCGCCAGGATGATCCCCAGCTCTCCCAATCCGCCGACAGCCACAATATACAAAACACCAACATTCAGGTTGGATCCATACAGGTTGATTGCAAACGGGACAACAGCCCAGATCATGATCACCGAGCCCACAGATAAGATCGGTGCCAGGTTGTAGACGAGTTTGTCGGCGCCATCGGGCGTGATAAACTCCTTGGTGAAAATTTTGAGCATGTCCGCGATGGGTTGGATGAGGCCATAAGGCCCAACCCGGTTAGGACCCAGGCGATCTTGCACCCTTCCACCGATTTTCCGCTCCACCCAGATCAAGAAAATGACCAGAAGGAGGGAGCTTGTGGCCAGTAGAAGAGCCCCTACGACATAACTGATCAGCAAAACGAGATCCCCTGGTAGTCCCCATCCTTGCAGCAAGCTGATGAACCAGAGGATCACGAATCCGATCGGGTCTGCCCAAAAACTATTCATCAAAATGACCTCCTACTGCCATTCCAGGGCGCCTTTTTGCCAGGCAAATAAAACACCGCCCAGCAAAATAATCACAAACAGAACCATCTCAAACACTGCCCAGATGGTTAGAATATTATAGGCAACTGCCCAGGGATACAGAAAAATCGTCTCGACATCAAATACCAAAAAAATAAGCGCATACACATAGTACTGCGCTTTAAATTGGACCCATGTCTCGCCTACTGTTTCAATACCGCATTCATATACTGAATTTTTGATCGGAGCTGGTTTCTTCGGTCCAAGCAGGCCGGCAATTGTAATTGCTATGCCTGGGATGAAGAGAGAAATAAGCATAAAGATGCCGATGTAGAGCAAATCGTTCTGCATAGTCTCTCCTTTACGAGTGGATTTAAGGGTTAATTAGATGAAAATAATATGAAAATGCTATTGTATCATAAATCACGAAGCATACCTCACGACGAACGAATTTTTTTTGGCCGATTTTTGCGATGCGCACTCCTTCGCTGAAGCTGGAACAGGAGAATGACCAGCCCAATCCCTGCGAGGCTTCCACCAATCCAACGCGCTTCGCTAAAAGTCAACCCGATCACCTGGCGCAACCCTAAATCCAGGGGATAGGCGAGCAGTACCACCCGTTTTTCTCCCCCGGCAGGGTTGGGAACAATCATGGTTAACCACAATCTCCCCGGCAGGATAAAATCCTGACCTGCTGTAACGAGCCATCGAAAACTGATTGTTTGCGCCGGATCGTAAACTACATCGGAAACCGGTTCCGGAAAAGTCTCGACTCCTGGTAAATCCAACCGGCCTTCCAGTGTCGCGGGAGAGGTGGGTTTCTGATTAGCATTCTGACCCGGCAGCAAAGTCATCTCGAATAAAACAGGCTCACCAGCCGGAAGATCTCTGGGCAATTTCAATTGAACTGTTTGATCCACAATCCCATTTAAAATTGGTTGAGGCTGATTATTATTTAAATTCAGGGTCACATCCAAATATTCAGTCGGCAAGAGGGTCATGCATACCAAAATCAATCCTGCCAACACCCCTGACCCACCGAGCATATTCCGGACCATTCCGAAAATTATATCACTCATAGGGAAAAAAAAAGCCAGGACATCGCTCTATTAAAAAAGTGATGTCCTGGCTGTAGTCGATTAATCAACTACTTTGCACGGGGTCCGTCAATCCATATTTCGACCTGATCACCGTCCTCATCGTCCACAAATATATGCATTGGCCCGTCGCTGGCCACGGCCTGGTCAAGCTCTCCCAAAATCCCATCCATATCTTTTCCACGCATTGGACTCGCGAAATGCCCAAAGCGGCGAATGCCCCAACTGACCAGACCGATCGGCAGCGGAAAACTGATCGTGATCTCATGCGGTCCGGGCTTATTTTTTTGTGTGACATGCAAATGGAACCAGCGCGCGATGCGCACTTCCCAACCTAACCACATCATTAATACCCCAATCGTGAATGGGATAAATGACAGCCAGAACCCCCAACGCAATCCTGCGGCCAGATAACCCTGGATCATCCAGTTTACTGCAGCGGTCAGCAGAAGCAGACCCGGAATAAAGACAATCAACCACCACCCACGCCAGAATGGGGGGCGAAATTCTTCGCGATTACCTATCGCTTGTGCCTGCGCTTTAACTACCATATCCGGTTCGACAGGCTGGGCTTCCTCAAAGGGCGGTTCATTTACAATCACCGCAGAATTAGCATTTTCGCTTGCGGCAGCATTTTCACCTGGAGCTGTTACGTTAGTTTCTACCAAATTTTCTGCCTCAACCTGGGGTTGAGATCCGTTTTTTGATTTAACCCGATCCAACGCAGCCAGCCAGCGAGATGCCTCTTCCAGAGTCATTTCGCCATTCTCAATTTGCTGCAAAATTTCAAGTCTTTGCGCTTTAATATCCATCGTACCCTCTACCTGCTGCCCCTTGAACGAATCCTCGCCGGTGAATTCACCGGCGAGAAAGGCATTGCTTACCGCTCAAGGGCATCCAATAATTTTTCGGCTTCTTCAGCTGAAATCTTTTTCTCTTGCAGCATTTTAAGAATCAGCATTTTCTCTTCTTCGCTTGCCGATTGTTTCTTCTGCTCGGGGTGAGGCACATTGCCTGTCCAGCGCCCTGCCGGTGGAATGGGAGGGATGGGAGGAATATTGGAAAACCCGTGTTTTTCCAGGCGGCGAGTGCGTTCTTCCAGTTTTTTCATCGCCTGCTGTAAACGTGAATCGGCCTTGCGCATGGCATCATCCACATGGCGATTTATGCGGTCGTTGAATTCGTTGGCGTGAAAAGCGAATCCCTCTTCGTCACCTTCATTGGCGCGTTCGCTGCGCGATTCCTCAACCGCGTCCCAATGCTCGTCTATTTCCTCGCGCAGATCATCAAACTCTTCCATCTCAGTCAAATCATCCGAAACTCGGATATCCCCCCCGGCATCAATGTTGATTTTACAGCTACCGCTGCCAAAAGTCAGGGATGCCATGCGCTTCTCGATGCTCTGGCTTTCTCCAGCCATCTCGACAGTAATATCGTGACCGCGTGAGCGAAGTTCCAAAGCGACATTTGCATCTGAGGGCAGCAGCAGAAGCACATCCCCGCCGGCATCGAGGCGCACGCTTTGGTCGCTAATTTCGGTGATGGAGAAGTTTATGTCGCCGCCAGCTCGGACTTGTGCGTCTCCCCCGGTCATATTCACATCGGCATCCCCACCCACACCTTCCAGCTTGATCGGGCCGGATAATTCTGCACCGGTAAAATCTGATCCAATGCGCTGGATGGATAAGACTCCCTGCGCCGTCAGGATTCTGCAATCTCCACCCACCGACATAATTTCTCCCGTAGCAATATTTTGAATGGTTAAATCTCCACCCACCCTGTGGATCTGTAGATGTCCATTCACCTGGCGAAGATTGGCATCTCCGGACACGCGCTCGACCAGGATCTCGGCCGCAACAGGTACAATCAGATCGAGATCTGACCGGCTTTGCACATGTACCAGATCTTCCTCCTGGGTCATTGCCGCCCCGCGGGGCTCTTCGGTCAGGGCCCGGATTTCCATCTGGTCCGACCCCTGCAAGTCGAGATCAGCATGTGTTTTCACAACAATCATGGTATGATCATTGACATTAACTGTTTTGGTTTCCATAGCTTCTCTCCTTAATTTCACCCTCAGGACCCGGCCGTTCGCCTGAATGAGGCGTGAACTATGTTCTTGCATTGTAATTATCAATATCATAGCACGGAATATAAGATTGTCAAGATTAACTTCAAATATTTCAAAGGCAATATTGATTTTTCTTATTTTAAGTGAAATATTCTTGATAACAAAACACCCATTCTAATCTCCGGAGACGCTTATGCAGCCTCATCCCCCTGAACCGTTTCGTATTAAGATGGTCGAACCCATCCACCTGGTATCGCCAGAAGAACGCCGGATAGCGATGATCAAGGCGGGGTACAACTTGTTCTCACTCCGCGCTGAAGACGTGTACATCGATCTGCTCACCGATTCAGGTACAGGTGCGATGAGCCACCACCAGTGGGCCGCCATGATGGCAGGAGATGAGTCTTATGCCGGCGCCCGGTCTTTTTTTCGCTTATCCGAAGCCCTGCAGCAAATTACCGGTTTTGAACATTTCGTACCCACCCACCAGGGACGGGCAGCAGAGAATATTCTGGCAACTGTTCTGGTTCGTCCGGGTTCATACGTCCCATCCAATATGCATTTCGATACCACCGATGCCAATATTCGTGCGCGCGGCGGGCGGCCCACCAATCTGGTGATTGAAGAAGCTTTCGATCCTACCAACCATCACCCATTTAAGGGGAACATGGATCTTGAGAAGCTGCGCAGCTTTATTCACAAAGTAGGTCCTGGAAATATCCCCTTTGGCACAATTACCGTGACCAATAATGCCGGCGGCGGCCAGCCAGTTTCAATGGAAAACATTCGCGGGGTTTCCCAAACGTACAAAGAGTTTGGCATTCCATTCTTTATCGACTGCTGCCGTTATGCAGAAAATGCATATTTCATCAAGCAGCGCGAGCCAGGCTATGCGCAAAAGACCACGCTTGAGATCGCGCGCGAGATGTTCTCCCTGGCAGACGGCGCTTTCATGAGCGCCAAAAAGGATGCATTAGTCAACATCGGTGGTTTCCTGTCTATGCGCGACCCCGATCTATACCAACAGGTTAGTAACGAACTGATCCTGCGGGAGGGGTTTCCAACTTACGGTGGGCTTGCCGGACGCGATCTGGATGCTATGGCAACCGGTTTATGGGAAGGTCTGGATGAAAGCTACCTGGCCTACCGCCTCGGGCAAACTTCTTATCTGGCAAGTCGCCTGACCGACGCCGGCGTGCCGATCATCGAACCTCCTGGCGGGCACGCCATTTATGTTGACGCGGGGCGAATGCTGCCGCATATTCCCCACGAAGAGTATCCTGGACAAACCCTCACTGCGGCGCTCTACCTGGCAGGAGCCATACGTGGGGTTGAAATTGGATCAGTCATGTTTGCCCATGCCGATCCCGACACCGGAAAGATGGTCTACCCCAAACTTGAGTTGGTCCGTCTGGCAATTCCTCGCCGTGTCTACACGCAAACCCACATAGATTACGTTGCCGACACCTTGATTGGACTGCTGGGACAGGCCAGTCAAATGCGAGGTTATCGTATTACCTATTCCCCACCCCTTTTACGGCATTTCACTGCCCGCTTTGAACCTCTCTAAGTCGATATTAAACCAGCACACCCCGGATGAAAGCCCGGGGTGTGCTGGTAATAATCTTCATTCGCTCCGCCATAATTCATCTAGCCTGTTTGGCTTTAGTTCGCTGACCGGGCGGTCCTGCTCACGGGCCTGCCCCTCTAAGACTGCAAAGCGCTGGCGGTAGCGCAGGATTGTTTCGCGCAAAACGCTTTCTGCGTCCACCTGATTCCATCTGGCCAGAGCCGCAACCGTGAACAACAACGTGCCTATCTTTTGTTGCAGATCAGCCGTTCCTGAGCCTTCTTTCAATGTCTGCACGATCTGAGCCAGATCATCCCATATCCTATCCGATCCAACCCAGTCATAGCCAACCCGCGCCGCGCGGTCCTGGATTTGCTGAGCCTGGGCTAATGCCGGGAATTCCTTCGGAACGCCTTCCAACAAACTTTGGTGTTTCTGGTCGCCGTTATCCTTCTTTTCTACCGCTTTGAGTTTTTCCCAGTTCTGAAGTACGCCCTTCACCCCATCAACCTGCACGTCCCCAAAGACATGCGGGTGGCGCCGCACCAATTTCTGCGAAATTCCTTGCAGAATATCGGCCATACTGAACTCGCCCTCCTCGCTGCCTATCTGAGCGTGAAGCACAATTTGCAGCAGTAAATCGCCGAATTCTTCGCGCATCCCCTCCACATCCCCACTGTCCAACTCCGTCAGCGTTTCATACGTCTCTTCCAGCAGATACTTACGCAGGGTCAAATGAGTTTGTTCGCGATCCCACGGACAGCCGTCTGGCGCCCGCAGGCGGGCGACAATTTCTTGAAAATTCTCAAAAGATGTATCCATTGGCAGCGGCGGTACATACAGCGCAGTCAACAGGCCAATCTCCGGGCTGCGATCGATTTCATATAGTTGAAGTTCTTCAATTTTTTGACTGGCAGTTCCAGCAGCATGAACCAATTTCACCGGGTGGTTGTCCGGATAAACCGTATTCAACGTCAATTTAACATCAGCTGCGATCTCGCGCGAATATATTTGGGCGACCAACACCGCCTGTGATGGAGGAAACTGCGGGGTAAGGGTTGCAGACAGTTCCAGGGCGTCTATCAGTCCCAGGGTGGGAAAGGGATCTAATTCTAATGCAGAGAATGTCGGTCCCAGGAAACTTAATCCTTCGATAACCCGTACCGGGATACCTTCTAATTTTGCCCGGCGGAATATTTCCGGACTGGTGGCTTCCGCCACGAAGGGATGGCCGGGAACGGCATAAGTAACTCCACCCGGTTGTCTGCCCAATTCGAGAACTTTTTCGATAATTTGGGCGTAAACCTCTTCAAACTCGTCACTTTTTTCATAAAACGAGTCGAATGCATTTACCTTCAAAGTTGCCGGGAATGCATCGACGACGGGATGCTGTCGGGTGCGCAGCCACACCTCTCCACAGCCCGCAAGCCAGTCCCAGGCTTGCCGGGTTAACTGCTCTGGCGCTCCCGGCCCCAAACCAAGAATTACAATTCCTTGTGTCATATGTATCCTTTCAAATAAATCCGCATCCAATTTTAACAGAGAAACAGGTTGAATTCCATTCTTAATAAGGACTCATTCGATGAATATACAGCTCGGTTTTGAAGTAGAAATAAGCCAACCGTTCGATCAAGCCATAGAGACCGTGACCGCGGCATTAAAAACGCAGGGATTTGGGATTCTGACCCGGATCGATGTACGCGCCACCTTGAAGGAAAAATTGAACGCCGATTTTCGCCCATATGTCATTCTGGGAGCCTGCAACCCACCCTTAGCGCATCAGGCTTTGTCCACCGATCCGTGGATTGGTTTGATGCTGCCGTGCAATGTTACCGTTGAGGCAGTGAGCGAAAATCACAGCCTTGTGCGCCTGACCGATCCGGGGGTGATCGTCAATTTTTCTGAGAAAGCAGAAGAAATGAAAGAACTCGCCGTACAGGGCCATCAGAAAATGGCAGCCGTGGCAGCCGCATTAGAGGAAATTTAATCACAACATGAGTTTCCCACTCTTGTGAGTGGGAAACTCATGTCCTTTTTACTCAAGGCGGCGAAAGCCGCTTTTTTGTTAGATTTAACGCTTGGTATAAGTTGGGGCCTTGCGGGCGCGTTTGAGGCCTGGCTTCTTGCGTTCCTTAATGCGGGGATCGCGGGTCAGCAAGCCGCCTTTGCGCAGCAAAGGTATAAAATCTTCATTCATCTTGACCAATGCGCGGGCCAGGCCCAGTTTAACCGAATCGGTCTGGCCTGTGATGCCACCACCACCCACCTTAACCGTAACGTCAAACGTATTGGCTTCCTGGTTAGTGGTGCTGAAAACCGAAAAAATCGCTTCTTTATCTCCCAGACGAGGGAAAAAATCTTCGATCGGTTTATCGTTGACGGTGAACTTACCCGTTCCGCTCATTACGCGAACACGCGCTGAGGCTTCCTTGCGTCGGCCAATTCCTTCGAAATATTGAACAGACATATTTCTTCTGCTCCTTTACACTACCGGTTGAGGGTTCTGAGCTGCATGCGGATGTACGCTGCCGCTGTAGACTTTCAGCTTTTTGATCAGCTGGCGGCCCAATTTATTATGAGGCAGCATGCCCCACACAGCATGACGGAGTACGCGGTCCGGACGATTTTTCATCTGGTCGCGCAAACTCACCGTCTTTAAACCACCAGGATAATTCGAATGATGATAATAAAATTTTGTATCCATTCGTTTATTGGTCAACTTCAACTGATTGGAGTTGATGACAACCACAAAATCACCGGTGTCAACACCTGGGGTATAGATGGGTTTATTCTTTCCTAGTAAATAGGAGGCAATGACCGTCGCCATGCGACCCAGTCCTTGTCCATCCGCATCCACTAAAATCCATCCCGATTCCACTTTGCCTTTTGGGACGTACGTTTTTTCCACTTTCTTACTCCTATCGACAGATAGTCCCTTATTCCTTCGCCACGTACAAGACTTCTTTCAGAGCCAACCCGCGCGCCGGGGCCAGTCCAGGGGGCTGCGGTTGAGCCGCTTGCACCGCCTGAGCCAAACATTTCAACTCCAGCAGGTTCTTCCCAATCTGTACTTGCAGATACACCATGCGGCGTACCATATGGTACAGAAAAGCATTGGCTGACACCTCAAACTGCAGGCCCCCGGATCGCGGCTGCCAGGCTGCGGAAAAAACTTCACGAATGGTGCTCCCTCCGGGCCGGGGCGGGGTCCCGAAGGCGGAAAAATCGTGTATGCCTGGCAATAGCCGTGCCGCTTGCTGGAGGAGAGCCAGGTTTAATTCTGGCCAAACCCGCCAGGTATAGCGGTCGCGTAGAGGGTCGCGATAGGGCTCACAGTAGATCTGGTACTGGTATATGCGCCCCCTCGCATCGAAGCGAGGGTGAAAATCTGGCGCAGCGACCTGTACCGAACGAACTGCCACATCGGCAGGCAAATGAGCGTTGAGCGCCCGGCCCAAATCTTCGACCGGATGAGACCACTCCAGGTCAAACGCGGCTACCTGTCCCTCAGCATGCACACCGCTATCGGTACGCCCTGCGAACAAAGTTATCCGGTCTGACCAGCCCAACTGCTGCAGGGCTGTTTCAAACACACCCTGAACCGTTCGGCTTTTTGCCTGCCGTTGAAAGCCCTGAAAGTCAGTGCCGTCGTAGGCGAGGATAATCTGGTAACGTGCCATTCCACTCCGGGTTTATCCGGAAGGGAGATTACTCTTCAACAAGCTCCAGCAGGACCATTTCGGCCGCATCACCCAACCGGGGGCCCAGCTTGAACATTCGCGTATAACCGCCAGGACGATTGGCAAAACGCGGCGCAATATCATCAAACAGCTTCTTTACCACTTCGGCATCATCCAGGCGAGCCGCCGCCGTTCGGCGAGCGTTTACCTTTACAATGTCGGTGCCTTTGGCGCTGTTACGCGCCAGAGTAATCAGCCGTTCAGCAGCCCCGCGGATCGCCTTGGCCTTCGCGCGCGTGGTGGTAATTCGTTCGTGAGTGAACAACTGCTTGATTAAAGTTCGCCGCAGTCCTCCACGCTGTCCTGTCGTTCTCGAGAGTCGATATCCAGCAACCTGATGTCGCATCTTTCTTTACTCCGTAAGATTCTCGTCGCGCATGTAGCCTTTTTCGCGCATTTTATCGCGCAGCTCATCGAGCGACTTTTCACCGAAATTGCGGATCGACATCACCGCCTCATCACCCTTTTCAAGCAGATCTAACACATCACCAACGGTGGTGATGCCAGTTCGCTTGAGGGAGTTGAAGACCCGCACCGAGAGATCGAGATTTTCGATTGGGGTCTCGGCTGCTTCACTGGTCAGCCGACTGCCCGTAACTTCCTTCTCGATACCAACCACCAGTGTTTCTTCACTGATGCCAGCCACGTAGCGCAAATGATCGATCATGATCTTCGAAGCATCGCCCAGGGCCTTCTCCGGTGTGATTGTACCATCGGTCCAAATTTCAAGGATCAGCTTATCAAAATTGGTCGATTGCCCCACGCGTGCAGAAGATACCGTCCAGTTTACCCGACGAATCGGGCTGAAGATGGCATCCACCGGCAGTTCGCCTATGGGCAGGTGACCACTGCGATCGTTGGCAGGAGAATAACCCCGCCCGCGTTCAACCGTCAGGTCAAACTCGAGCCGGACCTTGCTGTCATCGACCGTAAACAGGTACAGGTCGGGATTCATGATCTCAACCTCAGCCGGAGCCTGGATATCTGCCGCAGTAACCACACCCTCACCGCGCACCTCAAGGTGCAGATGAGCCGTGTCGATATCGTGCAGAATCAAGCGCAGCTGTTTTACCTGGAGCGTAACCTGGATTACGTCCTCGCGCACACCTGGAATTTCACTGAACTCGTGCAGCACATCAGAAACGCGAATCGATGTGATCGCAGCGCCATCCAGGGAAGAATAGAGTACGCGGCGCAGGGCATTCCCAATTGTTACGCCATAGCCCCTTTCGAGCGGGCCAATTACAAATTTGCCATAATTACGAGCTTCAGCTTCACGCTCGACTTTTGGCGTTACCATGTTGCTTAGTGTCGTCAAGTTTCACCCCTTTCCGGTGCACCCTTTGGTACCGCGCACCGGACTGGTCAGCGTTTAGCGCGAGTAGTACTCGACGATAAGCTGTTCGTTGAGATTGGCGTCAATTTCCGAGCGTTCCGGCAAGCGCACTACCCGGCCGGTTAATTCAGCAAGGTCGCGGTCCAGCCAGACGGCGCAGGTGCGCTGTTCGGATAGATCTGGCATTTCTTTGAAGAAAGGATCGTTGCGGCTGCCATCACGCACCCTGATCACATCACCCGGACGGAGAACGGCGGATGGGATATCCACCCGCACCCCATTTACCTGGAAATGCCCGTGGTTAACAATCTGCCTCGCCTGGGCACGGCTGTCAGCCAGCCCCATACGGTACACCACGTTATCGAAGCGTGTTTCCAGGGTTTGAAGCAGGTTCAGGCCGGTCAAACCATGATGGCGCCGGGAAGCGCTGAAATAGCGGCGGAACTGGCGTTCCAGCACGCCATACACGCGCCGTGCGCGCTGTTTTGCGCGTAATTGGCGAGCGTAATCGGATACGCGATCACTGCGGTTGCGACCAGAACCGGTTTTTCCGTGCTGGCCCGGGGCAAACCCACGGCGTTCAAAAGAACACTTCGGCCCGTAGCAGCGAGCACCCTTTAAGAACAATTTATCACCTTCTCGCCGGCATAATCTACATACCGGTCCAATATACTTAGCCATTCATTCTCTCCTTTTACACGCGGCGCTTTTTCGGAGGCCGGCAGCCATTGTGAGCCACCGGGGTGACATCGGCGATAGAGCGAACCTTCACGCCCATCGACTGCACGGCGCGGATCGCTGATTTACGACCTGGACCCGGCCCCTTCACGATCAGATCCACTTCCTGGATCCCCATGGCCTGGGCGGCTTTTATCGCTTGTTCCGCGGCCAGGCGTGCGGCAAAGGGCGTGCTCTTACGGGAGCCTTTGAAACCAACGGATCCTGCACTGCCCCAACAAACCGTGTTACCTTGCGTATCGGTCACAGTAACGATCGTGTTATTAAAAGACGCATATACATGCACCTGGCCGGTGGATAAAGTTCGTTTAACTTTACGCACAGACTGGGTACCGCGTCGCGTTTGGCGTACATTTTGAGCCATAGTACCTTCCTATCAATCTCTCAATGGTTCTGGGTGGGCACTAAACAACCCGGCACCGCCCATGCCAGTCGTGCGGCCGCGGGGAGGAGAGGTCCCCAACACAACTGGATACAGGCAGAACCAACAGGTTATTTCTTTGTAGCCCCGCGGCGGCGACCGCGACCGGCAACTGTCTTCTTGATACCTTTACGGGTACGAGCATTCGTGCGGGTTCTCTGACCACGTACTGGCAGGTTGCGGCGATGCCGCAGACCACGATAGCAACCGATTTCGATCAACCGTTTGATATTCAATTGAACTTCACGGCGCAGGTCACCTTCTACTTTGTAATTCTTCGAGATGAAATCACGCAGCAGGTTGGATTCCGATTCCGTCAAATCTTTTACCCGAATATCGGGATTAATCTGGGTGGCGCTTAGAATCGCCTGAGACCGGCTGGAACCAATCCCAAACAGGTAGGTCAGACCTACCTCGATCCGCTTATTACGCGGAAGATCAACACCTTCAATTCTCGCCATATTCTTTTATCCCTGTCGCTGTTTGTGCTTTGGGTTTTCGCAAATCACATATAGCCGGCCAGAGCGCTTAACAATCTTGCACTTGGCACAACGCTTGCGAATGGATGGTGACACTTTCATGATTTGCTCCTTTACGATTGCGTTTGAGAACGCCAAAACCGTAATTATACTAATCTATTCCTTAATTGTCCAGGTCCGCCGATCTGAGCCGGGGCAGAACCATCTGCCAGCAGGGTCAAAATCTCAGGACCGTTTTCAGTGATGGCTACCGAATGTTCAAAATGGCAGGTGTACGAGTTATCGGCAGCAGAAACCGTCCACTCATCCGGCATTACCCGGGTCTTCGCCGTACCGACCAGGACCATCGGTTCCAACGCAATGGTCATACCACTGCGAAGCAGCATCCCGCGTCCCGGGGTCCCATAATTAGGAACCTGTGGACCTTCGTGCATCGCTCGGCCCAAACCATGCCCGGTGTATTCGCGTGTGACGTACAGATTGCGGCTTTCCACCACCTGTTGGACGGTTGCCGAGATATCACCAACATGGTTTCCGGCCACCATCTTACTGATGCCTGCGTAAAGTGCTTTTTCTGTAGTTTCAAGCAGCTTTTTCGCCGAAGGTGAAATTTCACCTACACCCACAGTAAAAGCCGAATCTCCCACAAAACCTTCATACACCGTACCGCAATCCATAGAGACGATGTCCCCTTCTTTAAGCTTGCGCTTCTTATCCGGAATGCCATGCACCAACTCTTCGTTTACGCTGACACACGTACTGGCAGGATAGGGATAGGGCCCCGGATAGTTCTTGAACGGTGAGTAAACACCATATTTTTTCAGAACTTCCTCGGCCGCAGCGTTAAGATCTGCCGTTGAGACTCCCGGTCTGACGATAGCACACGCTGCGGCCAACGCTTCGGCGTTAATTTGACCTGCTTTGCGCATGATTTTGAGCTCTTCCGGGCTCTTGATGGTGATCTGTCGATCCCAGGCCATGATAATTACTTTCCCTTCTCAATCGCCGCCATCAAGTCGGCTGTTACCTTGTCGATCGGCTGCATACCGTCGATTTCGGCCAGCAGCCCTTTCTGGCGGTAAAATGCAATTAATGGTGATGTCTGATTCATGTAGACCTGGATGCGATTCTCAACCGTTGCAGGCTTGTCGTCATCCCGCTGGTAGAGCTCTGAGCCATCCACATCACATATTCCGGGATTTTTCGGCGGATTGTACTTCTCATGGTATATGTGCCCTTCTGCCCGGCACGTCCAACGCCCGCTCAATCGTTCGATCAGCACTTCATCCGGAACCGAGATATACGGTACGCTGTTAACCTGACCGTTAAAGGTCGCGAGCATTCCTGAAAGTGCATCTGCCTGGGCCGGAGTGCGCGGAAAGCCGTCTAACAAGGCCCCTTTGACACAATCAGCCCGGCTCAACCGCTCGCGGATCATCGCGATAGTCACATCATCCGGAACCAACTCGCCCCGGTTCATATAACCCTGAGCCAATTTCCCCAGTTCAGTTTGTTGTTTCAGGTTTTCCCTGAAAATATCTCCTGATGAAACATGGACTAACCCCAGTTTTTCCGAAACAATCTCGGCCTGAGTGCCTTTTCCCGCTCCGGGAGGTCCTAGCAAAACAATGTATGTCGGCATGCGCAAACTCTCCGCTTATCCCTTGATCAAGCTTTCTTCATAACCGTGCAGCTTGAGTTCTGTTTCGATGATGGTAAATGTATCGCGCACCACACCCACAACAATCAGCAAACCCGCCGAAGAGATGAGGAGTAAACCACCGCTTTGAAGCGAACTCGGTAGGACAAACCCTAACACATAAGGAAGCACTGCTACCAGCCCCAGGAAAACAGCCCCTGGCAGTGTGATCCGCCTTTGGACTTTGCTCAGATATTTCTGCGTTGGGATACCGCGTACGACACCTGGAATCTGCGCACCCTGTTTCTTCAGATTATCTCCATAATTCTGTTGTTGGAACAATACATCCGTATAGAAAAAGGTGAAGAGCACGACCATCAGGAAGTACATAAGTGCATACCCGGCGTTTTGGCCGCCGAAAGTTTGCGAGATCCCCGTGGCGAGGCTGCTCACCCATGGTGTTTGTGAATTAACAAAGTAGGATGCAACAATCGCCGGGAAGGTCAGGATGGATTGGGCAAAGATCAGCGGGATCATGCCTGCCATATTGACCATCAGGGGCAGATTGCTGCGCACCGGCATACTCATCCGGTTGCCCACCCGACGTCCGGGGAACAACACCGGAACGTTACGGCGGCCTTGCTGAACAAAAACGATCGCAAAGATGGTCAAAACCAGAATGGTTAAGATCACCAACATCATCCACCACCAGTTGTACTTGTCCGCCAGGATCGATCCAAAATGGCTTGGCATCCGGGCAACGATACCGGCAAAGATAATCAGCGATAGCCCCTGTTTAGGGATACCGTATTCTGAGATTAATTGTCCCAACCAGATCCCAAACATTGTACCGCCGACCATTGTGGCCAGAGGCGTGATCGTTTGTAAGACATTTGTCCCGCCAAAACCCGACAATACGGATGACACTGGTTGTTGTACCAGCGACGCAAAGATATTTACCTGTCCAATCGCCGACAGAAGAGCCATAGGAACTGTGAGGATCACAGTCCATCTTTCCTGCCACTTCTGATATTCCGTCGGGTTTTCCTTCATCTTGCGTTCCAGGGCTGGAATGATCGGCCCCAACAATTGCAGGATAATTTGGGCCGTGATGTAAGGATAGACACCCATTGCGAGGATCGAGAAGCTGGATATTGTGCCGCCCGACAGCAAGTCTAACAGGTTTACCAGATTCCCCGTCGCGCCTTTTGCGTTGGCTAACTGGCTTAAAACTGCCTGGTTAATACCGGGAACCGGAATATTTGCTGCCAAACGGTATAGCACCAGTAACAAGAACGTAATAAGCAGCTTGTTGCGGATGTCTTCCGTCTGCCACAGATAGCGCCAGGGCGACCGCTTCATGGATTTCTCCTTAGATTATTTCGACGCTACCACCGGCCGCTTCGATCTTTGCGCGGGCGCTCTTGCTGATACGCTGGACGCTGATCTTTAACGGCACAGTAACTTCACCCCGGCCCAAGATGACGACCGGATTATTGGGTTTTGACAATACATTGGCCTTCGCCAAAACATCCGGGGTGATCTCTGCACCACTCTCGAAATTGACGAGTTGATCCAGATTGACCTCGTTATACTCGACCCGGTTGGGTGGCGTAAAACCTTCTCCACGCATAAAAGGCAGGCGCCGGAAAAAAGGTAAGTTGCCACCCTGGCGGTATAAGTGGCCACCCGAGCCGGAGCGCGATGACTGGCCTTTCGTACCCCGACCGGCAGTTTTACCCTGACCAGCCGAGGGGCCGTGCCCTTTGCGCTTGTGCGTTTTGGTCGAGCCGGGATTTGGGAATAAATCATTTACTTTCATTTACGTGCTCTCCTATTCGGATTCTTCAATCCGAACCAGTTTCTTCACCAGGTACAGCATCCCGCGCAGCGATGGGGAATCTTCATGCTCCACGGTTTGGTGCAGCCGGTGAAAACCCAGGGCTCGTACAGTAGCTTTATGGCGCTTGGTCTCGCCAATCGCGCTTCTCATCAATGTGATGCGCACTTTCTTGACGGGTTGGTTTTCAGCCATTTTTCCTCCGCTCCCAGAACGGCATCAAGTCACGTGGAGATTTACCGCGGTGAGCAGCTTCCACTTCAGGTGACTTAAGCTGGTCCAAAGCTTCAAAAGTGGCCTTGACCACGTTCAGCACGTTCGCACTGCCCAGCGATTTTGTCAGAATATCGTGTATCCCGGCAGCTTCGAGAACTGCACGCACACCACCGGCAGCGATAACGCCCGTACCGGGGGAAGCCGGCTTAAGTAGAACCACTGCGCCAGACACATGGCCCGTCACCTCATGGGGGATTGTGGTACCCATGGTGAAGACCCCGCGCAAATTCTTATGAGCGCGCTCCGTTGCCTTGCGCATCGCATCTGGCACAGCATTGGCTTTACCGATGCCCATGCCTACGTTGCCGCGGTTGTCACCAGCCACCACCGTCACCCGGAATTGGAAACGGCGGCCGCCTTTTACGACTTTAGCCACTCTGGCGATTTCAACCACGCGTTCATCAAATACAACTTCAACAGCAGCTTGATAGTTCATCATTTCCTTTGTTTCACGCCCTCATTCCTGCATAGTTTGGCGGTGTCGCTAGAAATCCAGGCCAGCTTTGCGAGCGCCATCAGCCAGCGCTTTGACCCGGCCTATGTAACGAAAACCGCCGCGGTCAAATACAACTTGCTTAATGCCTTTATCAATGGCTCGCTTTCCAACCAGTTCACCGACCAACAACGCCTGCTCCGTCTTTTTCAGGCCTTTTACTTTTTCACGGAGTTCATGATCGACCGTCGAAGCCGAAGCCAGTGTCTGACCGGCTTGATCATCGATCACCTGGACATAAATTTCAGCCAGACTGCGAAAAACGCAGACACGCGGGCGATCCGATGTGCCGGAAATATGCTTGCGCACACGGAAATGCCGTTTAAGGCGAGATTCAGTACGAGTTTTTTTGGTCATACTAACACCTATACCCTACCCTTGCCCTTACCGGCTTTACCAGCCTTGCGGCGAACTCTTTCTTCATGATAGCGAATTCCTTTGCCCTTATAGGGTTCAGGAGGACGAATCGCACGAAGATCTGCAGCCACCTGTCCGACTTGTTCCTTATCAAAGCCATTAACCTTGACCTGTCGTGCACGCGTATCAACTTCAAAAGTGATACCTGCCGGTGGTTCTACAGTGACAGGATGAGAATATCCCACATACAGCACCAGGTTGGCGCCATTCATTTCGGGACGGTATCCTACACCCTCAATATCAAGCAAACGGGTGAAACCGGTGCTGACACCGACCACCATATTGTTGATCAAAGCTCGGGTCGTTCCATGCAGGGCGCGCACGCTGGGGGCCTCTGAACTGCGGGTGACTATCACTTGTCCATCTTCCAGGGCAATATCCACCACTGGTCTGAACTCTTTCCTTAATTCACCCTTCGGGCCTTTTACGTGGACTTCCAGACCATTTAAATTGACCTGAACGCCCGCCGGAACGGAAATCGGTAATCGACCAATCCGAGACACGTTCCTACCTCCTTTTCCCGGGTCTACCAGACCTTGCAGAGAATTTCGCCGCCAACATTCAGCTGGCGAGCCCGCTGCCCGGTCATGATGCCCTTCGGGGTCGACAGGATGGCAACACCCATCCCCGACAGAACCCACGGGATATCCTGCTTGTGCGTGTAAACACGCCGACCAGGTCGGCTGACACGAACAAGACCGGTGATAACTGGGCGGCGCTCACGGCGCTCACCCACGTACTTCAATTTCACACGCAGCATCCGCTCGAATACTTTCTCACCCTCGAACAGCTCGAAGTTCTCAATGAAACCTTCTTCCCGCAGGATGCGGGCAATTTCTGCTTTGAGATTCGATGATGGCATTGCCACCAGGGGTTGCCCAGTAGACACAGCATTTCGTATGCGCGTCAACATATCTGAAATAGGATCATTCACGCTCATTATTTACCTCCGGCAGCCTACCAGGATGACTTGGTCACACCGGGAATTTGCCCTTGTAGAGCCAACTCACGGAAGCAAATGCGGCAGAGGCCAAACCGACGCATATAACCGCGCGGTCGCCCACATATCCGGCAGCGATTACGGACCTGGACGGCAAATTTTCTCCGCTGTTCTCGATAAATCATGCACTTTTTTGCCATATTTATCCCTTCCTGAAAGGCATACCGAGCATTTCCAGCATGGCAGCCGCCTGATCATCGGATGGAGCATCCGTCACGATCGTAATCTCCATCCCACGGATTTTGTCGATCTTATCAAATTCAATTTCCGGAAAGATCAATTGTTCCCGCAGGCCCAGGGTGTAATTACCGCGCCCATCAAAGGCATCCGGTGAAACCCCGCGGAAGTCTCGAACCCGCGGCAGCACAATGTTCATCAACCGGTCCAGGAAAGCCCACATGCGCTCGCCGCGCAGGGTTACCTTGGCGCCAATCGCACGTCCTTCGCGCAACTTGAAGTTCGCGATAGACTTGCGTGCCTTGGTAACGATCGGTTTCTGACCACTGATGGAGGTCATATCGGCTACCGCGGCTTCCAGCGCCTTGGGGTTATCCATTGCTTCTCCCAGGCCTATGTTGATCACCACCTTCTGCGGACCGGGGACCTGCATGACGTTTTGCAGATCCAATTCCTTGAATAAGGCGGGGACAATTTCGTTTTGGTATCGTTCTTTCAACCTGTTCATTCGTAGTTTGCTCCCAGGTCGCCTAGTCGTCAATCACTGCCTGGCACTTCTTACAAACCCGTCTGGAAACCCCATCTTCGCGAGACAGGCTCACACGGGTGGCTTTACTGCACTTGGGGCACACCAACATCACATTCGAAATGTGCACAGGGCCTTCAAAGCGCACCTTGCCGGGTGCCATTGTACGATTTTGCGCCTGCACCTGGCTTTGGTGCTTGGTTCGGATATTAATTCCCTGAACCGTCACCTTGCCATCCTCAGGATTAACGCGGATCACTTCACCGCGCTTGTGTTTATCTTCCAGGCGTCCGCTGATCACTTCAACCTGATCACCTTTGCGAATCTTGACATCCATGGCTTCGCTCCTCTCCTCTCCGCCTAAATCACTTCCGGCGCGAGGGAAACAATTCTCATAAAACCTTTTTCACGCAGTTCGCGAGCCACCGGACCAAAAATGCGAGTGCCTTTCGGGTTCTGCCCATCGGTATCCAGGATCACAGCAGCATTATCATCAAAGCGGATGCTTGAACCATCATCTCGCCGCCATTCCTTGGTCGTGCGCACTATCACTGCCTTGACGATATCACTTTTCTTAACCGAACCCTGTGGAGTTGCCGATTTGACGGTGGCAACCACCACATCACCGACATGCCCATAACGACGTGTCGAGCCGCCCATGACGTGAATGACCAGCAGTTCACGCGCGCCGGTGTTATCGGCGACTTTTAGTCGAGTCTCTTGCTGAATCATGGGTTATGCCCCCTGCTCTTCTTCAGTCACTTCGGGGGCTTCAGGTGCTTCAGCCACTTCAGGTGCTTCGGTTTCAACAGCCTCATCGGGCTGATAAGAATCCGCTACCGGTTCGTCAGCCATAACTTCCGGCTCCACAGTCCGCCTGACAATCGACTCAACTACGAAACGGGTTTGCGCTGAAATAGGACGACTCTCCACGATCTGAACCGTATCTCCAACTTCGCAACCCAATTCATCATGGGCCTTTACAGTATGCTGGGTGTGAACCACCTTTCGGTACAGCGGGTGTTGGTAGGTGCGGCTAATCATCACCACTACCGTCTTCTGCATTTTGTTACTGGTGATAACACCAGTTAACCGTCGCCGCTTGTTTTTCATTTTTCACCTTCCTGACCAATCCCCAGCTCTCGCTCGTGCAGGATGGTCTCAAATCTTGCTACCAGACGGCGGGTCTGTTTCAGACGGCTGGTGTCAGTCAGTTGACCGGTGATGACCTGGAACCGCAGATTCATTAATTCTTGCCGTGTATCTGCAAGCCTGGTCTTTAGTTCAACATCACCTAGAAGTCGAATCTCTGACATTTTCATGCCGCTTCTCCTTGCGCAGCGCTTTCTTTCGTTTCGTGCAATTCAAGCCGCGCGACCACTTTGGTCCGTATTGAGAATTTATAAGCTGCCTGGCGTAGGGCTTCCAGAGCAATTTCACTGGGCAAGCCGCCTACTTCAAACATTATCCTACCAGGGCGCACAACCGCGACCCAGTATTCGACGCCGCCTTTACCTTTACCCATACGAGACTCGGGTGGGCGGTGAGTATACGGTTTATCCGGGAAGATCCGGATCCAAACTTTTCCACGGCGTTTCATGATGCGCACCAGGGTGCGGCGGGCGGCTTCGATCTGTCGAGCAGAAACCCAACCGGGTTCCAATGCTTGCAGGCCGTATTCACCGAAAGACACTTCGGCGCCTCGCAAAGCCAGCCCCGTCATGCGCCCGCGGTGCTGCTTGCGGTACTTAACACGCTTTGGCATCAACATGGCTGCTACCTCTTTCCTGCCACCAGGTATTTACCCGGCGGGATATTTACTCGCTGACGTACACGCCTTCGGTGGACTTGCCTTTCTCTTCCACTTCACGCAGTACTTCGCCCTTATAAACCCACACCTTAACGCCAATCTGGCCATATGTGGTCAGGGCTGAGGTGCGAGCGAAATCCATGTCGGCACGCAGGGTTTGCAGGGGTACACGACCTTCGCGCAGCCAGACAGTTCGGGCCATTTCAGCACCGCTCAAGCGCCCGGCAACCTGAATGCGGATGCCTTCTGCGCCTTGACGTTGTGCTTGTTGGATCGCTCGTTTCATCGCACGCCGGTAGGAAACACGGCGTTTGATTTGCCCGGCGATATTAAGGGCGATCAGCCAGGCATCGGTATCAGGGGTCTTGATCTCTTTTATTTCAAGATCAATTTTCTTCCCGGTTAAAATTTCCAGATTCTGTCGAATCACTTTAACCGTTTCGCCTTTTCGCCCGATTAAAATGCCGGGCTTAGCGGTATGAACGACCACTTTTACTTTTCCGGGATAACGCTCCACTTCAATAGTCGAAACGCCAGCTCTCTCGGCATCCCTATGGATCAAATTGCGAATAGCAAGATCCTGGTGAAGTTGGTCAATGTATTCCGCACCTTCGGCATACCATCGCCCCATCCAGGGCTGATTAATGCCCAGACGAAAACCTATCGGGTGAACTTTTCTACCCATATGCTCTCCTGCTTTCTCTTGCGAAAACTTTCTCGGTTAATCTGGTTTTCACCAGTCTTTACTCCCGCTCGCGCAGCACAACGGTGATGTGCGAGGCCCGACGCAGCAGCGGTTTAAACCTTCCACGCGCGCCAAACCGACGCCATTTACGCGTAGGCGCCTCATCGGCAGTAATCCGGTAAATAAACAGGTCATCGCGGCTCACACCAAAGTTTTCTTCGGCATTGGCCACAGCCGAGGCTAAAAGCTTGCGGACATGGTGTGCAGCCACCTTCGGGGTAAACTGAAGGGTATTAAGGGCCTGCACTGCAGGTTTACCGCGCACCAGGTCAATTACCAGGCGAACCTTCTGGGCAGAAACGCCGCAGAAACTTAATTTAGCTCGAATATCGGTTGCCATGGCCTATTTTCCCCTCGAAGACGACCGCTCTGCCATATGACCACGAAAATGACGGGTCGGGGCAAATTCTCCCAGACGGTGGCCAATCATGTTCTCGGTAATGTAAATCGGAACATGGCGGCGGCCGTCATGCACAGCGATCGTATGGCCCAAAAGCTGAGGGAAAATCGTCGAAGCTCGGCTCCAGGTGCGAATTACCTTCTTATCACCTTTAGCATTCATCGCTTCGATCTTCTTCAGAAGCTTTGGTTCAATAAATGGTCCCTTTTTCAGCGAACGTGACATCGTATCGTCCCTCTTTCTCGCTTATTGGCTCGGTAACCTGGGTTACCGGCCGCTTCCCGCATTCCGACGGCGAACAATAAACTTGTCCGTCTTCTTGTTCCTACGGGTCTTATAGCCCAATGTGGGTCGACCCCACGGGCTCTTCGGGCTTGGCATACCGATTGGCTGCCGGCCTTCACCACCACCATGCGGGTGGTCGCGTGGGCTCATTGCAGAACCGCGGACGGTCGGGCGGATGCCCATGCGGCGCTTGCGGCCAGCCTTGCCCAATTTGATATTGCTGTGATCCAGATTACCAACTTGACCGATCGTGGCATAGCACACCTGACGTATCAAGCGGACCTCGCCAGAAGGCAGCCGGACCTGAGCATACTCGCCTTCCTTCGCCAGCAGTTGAGCTGCAGTACCTGCGGCACGCGCCAGTTGGCCGCCCCTGTTCTCCTGCAATTCGACATTATGGATCTGGGTACCGACCGGGATATTCGCCAGAGGCAAACTGTTACCGGGGCGAATATCTGCGGTAGGTCCAGAAATGACTGTGTCACCGACTTTCAAACCCACGGGAGCCACAATATAGCGCTTCGCACCATCGGCATAAGACAGCAAAGCCAGGCGTGCAGTCCGAACCGGGTCGTATTCAATCGCTGCGACTTTCGCGGGGATATCGTGTTTTTCGCGCTTGAAATCTACGATGCGTACGAACTGGCGTACACCACCACCGCGGTGCCGCACTGTGACGCGGCCATAACTGTTGCGACCGGCCATTTTCTTCCGGTAAACGATCAACGACCGCTCAGGTTTCGACTTGGTGATTTCTTCAAAGGTGTAACCAGTCGTACCACGCAGACTGGGCGTTACTGGTTTATAAATCTTGACGGCCATTACTCCACCCCTTCAAAGAATGGGATCCGATCGTCGGGGGCCAGGGTAACAATCGCTTTCTTGAAACCGCTGTCGCGCACCGCTAATCGGCGGCTTTTCGCCCGGCGAGTTCGTTTGGCCGGAACATTTATTGTATTCACCCGCAAAACCGTAACGTCAAACATAGTTTCAACGGCGTCCTTCACCTGTGTTCGGGTGGCATCTTTATCCACTTCGAAGACAAATTGGTGCAGACGATTGTTGAGGTAATTCGACTTTTCGGTTACCAGCGGGCGGTGGAGAACATCATAAATCGTAGACATGTTATCCTTCTCCTGCCTGACCCAGGTGGGCCTTAATGCTATCCAAGGCCGAAAGGGGCAGAACTAACTTATCGAAGGTCAGCAAGTCCTGGATGTTGAGATAACCTGCCAACATAACCTTTGCGTCCGGGATATTATTCGTCGAGCGGATCACGCCGGTATAAGCGGTCTTTTCAGGAATAAGCACCAGCGCGCTGGATTCACCAACCAGGCTGTTTAAGGCCGCGGCCATCAGGCGGGTTTTTGGCTCCGACAGAGCCAGCTCATCAACCACAACCACACTTTCTTCAGCGGCTTTTACCGAGAGGGCAGACCGCAGGGCGGCTTGCCGCATTTTACGCGGCATAGACAAAGTGTAGCTGTGCGGGTGCGGGGTATGCACCCCACCACCACCCCGCCATTGCGGGGAACGGGTAGAACCCTGACGGGCTCGTCCGGTACCCTTCTGCTTCCAGGGCTTGCGGCCGCCGCCAGCCACCTGACTGCGCGTCTTCGTTTGATGCGTTCCCAGGCGTCCATTGGCCATCTGGCGCACGTAAGCCTGGTGCATTAAGTCAATATAAATTGGGGCCTCAAAGATCCCGGCGGGAAGCTCAACCGTGCTAACTTTCACGCCTTCCATATTTAGAACGTCCACTTCCATTTTTCCATCGCTCCTTGTGCTGAACAGCATTCTCAGGTTGCCCTGATTACTGCTTTCTAGCCTCGTTGATCAGCACCAGACCGCCCTTTGCACCAGGGACAGCTCCGCGCACACCTAACAGGTGGCGTTCTTCGTCCACCAGCACAACTTTGAGGCTCTGCGATGTAACACGGTCATCACCCATATGACCAGGTCCTCGAGAACCCTTATAGACGCGGCCTGGGGTTGTTGTGGAACCACGCGAGCCAGGAGCACGTTCGCGGTCAGACTGGCCGTGCGTGCGAGGACCACCTTTGAAGTGGTAGCGCTTCACACCTCCCTGGAACCCTTTGCCTTTGCTGACGCCGATTACATCAACTCTTTCTCCCACAGCAAATACGGAAACGTTTACCGTTTCTCCCTCTTTCACCTGTGGGTCTTTGGCGCGAAATTCGCGGATAAAACGGAGCGGGGGCAGACTATTACGCTTGAGGTGCCCCATCTCGCCGCTGGTCAGGCGCTTAGGCTTCACTTCACCGAAACCCAGTTGAACCGCCTGGTAGCCGTCATGTTCGGCTGTGCGTACCTGGGTAACGAAACATGGCCCAGCTTCGATGAGTGTTATCGGGATTGCAACACCGTCCACGTCGAAAATCTGAGTCATGCCGACTTTCTTGCCAATGAGCCCTTTAAACATCTCGGTTGTCTCCTTCGTAAGTTATTTCCGGGACTGTCAGCCTGGGCTTGGCTGCATCATCCCTGACCGCAACGCAGTCAGCTGCTGGGGCGAAGCTCAAATATTTTTTCAGCCCGCCGTCAAACCGCTCTTACGCTACCTGTTTATCAGCCTTTCGACCGCAAACCTGTCAATGTTACCACTAACCTGGATTATTGTCCAGAGTACGTACATGATTGGCAGTTGACACAAAGCGGATAAAATCATCCACCCTCTGTCAACCGCCAATCCACAAGATGAACTAAATTTTAATTTCGATATCCACCCCAGCCGGGAGGCTGAGACGCATCAGCATATCGATGGTCTTGGAATCAGGTTCCATCACATCGATCAACCGATTGTGGGTCCGAATTTCAAAATGTTCGTGAGAGTCCTTATCAATAAAGGCCGACCGCCGTACAGTAAACCGCTCAATTTTGGTCGGCAGCGGAACCGGGCCAACAACCTGGGCGCCGCTGCGCTCAGCAGTCTCGACAATTCGTTTGGCGGATTGATCGAGTACTCGATGATCATATGCTTTAAGGCGAATGCGTATTTTCTGCTTAGCCATTTTATCTGCCTAGTCGAGGATCTTTGTGATCACGCCGGCGCCAACCGTCAGACCACCTTCGCGAATTGCAAATTTGGAGCCCTGCTCCAACGCCACCGGGATAATCAATTCCACTTCCAGGTTCACGTTGTCTCCGGGCATCACCATTTCCACATCTTTCGGCAAGGTGATTGCGCCCGTCACGTCCATCGTCCGGATGTAGAACTGCGGCCGGTATCCATTGAAGAAGGCCTTGTGCCGCCCACCCTCTTCTTTCTTCAGCACGTACACTTCACTCATGAACTTCTTGTGCGGCGTGATCGAGCCCGGTTTGGCGATTACTTGCCCGCGCTCCACGTCCGTGCGCTCTATCCCGCGCAGCAGCAGCCCCAGGTTGTCGCCCGCCAGCCCTTCGTCCAACAGTTTGTGGAACATCTCCACACCTGTCACTACCGAGTTGCGGCTCTTTTCCTGCAGCCCTACGATCTCTACCGGCTCGCCCACTTTGATCTTGCCCCGGTCGACACGCCCCGTCACTACCGTCCCGCGGCCTTTGATCGAGAACACGTCTTCCACCGGCATCATGAACGGCCGATCCACTTCCCGCTCCGGCTGGGGGATATATTCATCCACCACCCGCAGCAGCTCTTTGATCGAGGCGTACTCCGGCGCATTCGGGTCCGTCGAGGTGCACTCGTTGGCTTCCAACGCTGACCCGCGCACGATCGGAATCGTATCCCCGGGATACCCATACTCCGTCAGCATCTCGCGCAGCTCTAACTCCACCAGCTCCAACAGCTCCGGATCGTTCATCTGGTCGATCTTGTTCAAATACACCACGATGCTCGGTACTTCCACCTGCCGCGCTAACAGCACGTGCTCTTTCGTCTGCGGCATCGGCCCGTCCGGCGCTGCTACTACCAGGATCGCTCCATCTACCTGCGCTGCCCCGGTGATCATGTTCTTGATGTAGTCCCGGTGCCCTGGCATGTCTACGTGCGCATAGTGCCGATTTTCGGTCTCGTACTCTACATGCGCTATGTTGATCGTGATCCCGCGCGCTTTCTCTTCCGGCGCGTTGTCGATCTGATCATACGCCTTGTACGACCCGTGCCCCAGCAGCGCGCAATACTTCGTGATCGCTGCCGTCAACGTGGTCTTCCCGTGGTCGATGTGTCCCATCGTCCCTACGTTCAAATGTGGTTTGCTTCGGTCAAATTTCTGCTTTGCCATAAGTTCGGGCTCTCCTTTAGAAAAATTCCAAGGTCGTGATTGGGGTAAATTCCCTAATTTTTCAAGATCTTCTCGGTTACGGCTGCAGGCACCGGGGCGTAGTGATCAAATTCCATGGAGAAAACTCCACGTCCCTGTGTAATCGATCGCAGCGTGGTTGCGTAGCCGAACATTTCCGCTAATGGAACTAATGCTTTAGCGGCTTGGGCATTCCCGGCGCGCATTTCCATTCCCTGGATTAATGCCCGTCGAGCGTTCAACTGCCCCAATACATCGCCCAGGAATGTTTCTGAGACGATAACTTCCACCTTCATAATCGGTTCCAGTAATACTGGCGCACCCTTTTGAAAACCTTCTTTAAACGCCATGCTGGCGGCCACTTTGAAGGCCATTTCATTCGAGTCGACCTCATGGTATGATCCGTCAATCAGGGTCACCTTCAAATCTGTGACCGGGTACCCTGCCAATACACCGCTTTCAGCCGATTCGCGAACACCTTTCTCTACCGCCGGTATATATTCGATTGGGATAGCGCCGCCCCTGATACTGTTCTCAAATACAATGCCATTTCCCCGGTCAAGGGGCGACATGGAAATCACTACATGACCATATTGGCCGCGCCCGCCACTTTGCCGTGAATACTTATAATTGATTTTCTCGACCGGACGGGTGATCGTCTCACGATAAGATACCCGCGGGCGCCCAACATTCGCCTGGACGCGGAATTCGCGAAGCATGCGATCGACCAAAATATCCAGATGCAGCTCGCCCATCCCGGAAATAATCGTCTGCCCGGTGGTATCGTCGAAATGCACTCGAAATGTCGGGTCTTCCTCCGAAAGCTTGCGCAGGGCATCCCCCATCCGATCCTGGTCAGCCGTCGTTTTGGGTTCAATTGCCACCGAGATAACCGGCTCGGGGAACGTGATGCGCTCGAGGACCATTTTATTCTGCGCATCGCACAGCGTGTCGCCGGTAAAGCTTTCCTTCAATCCTAAAACAGCGGCGATTTCACCAGCATAGACTTCGGTAATGTCTTCCCGGCGATCGGCATACATGCGCAGCAGCCGGCCAATCCGCTCACGTTTTCCCTTAAGTGGATTGTAAGCCATCATACCTGTCGCCAATGTACCCGAATACACACGGAAATAAGATAACCGCCCAACATATGGATCGGTCACAATCTTGAATACAAGGGCGCTGAGCGGCGCGTCGTCTTCTGCCGGAAATTCTACCGGTTCATCCGTATCTGGATTAATCCCTTTCACCGGCGGGACGTCCGCGGGTGAAGGTAAGTAGTCAATCACTGCGTCCAGCACGTTCTGCACACCTTTATTACGTAGAGCCGAACCACAAAAAACCGGAGTGGCCTGATTGGCGATGACCGCTCTGCGCAAACCAGCTTTCAGTTCATCGATCGAAATTTCATCGCCTTCCAGGAATTTGATGGTTAGCTCATCGTCAAATTCAGCAATTCGCTCTACCAGGGTGGCTCGCATCTCCTTGGCCTGTTCCTCAAGTTCCGCCGGCACAGGACCAAAGGTCATTTCCTTACCCAACTCATCATCCCAATAAATCGCTTCCATCGTTATTAAGTCAACGACGCCTTTGAAATTTTGTTCAGCGCCAATCGGGAGCTGCATCGCCAGCGGTTTAGCTCCCAGGCGCTGGCGGATGGAATCAATGGTCATCTCATAGGATGCACCAATCCGGTCCATCTTATTGGCAAAGCAGATTCGTGGGACGAGATAGCGATCAGCCTGGCGCCAGACTGTTTCACTTTGAGGTTCAACCCCCTGGGTAGAGTCAAAAACAACTACCCCACCGTCCAGCACGCGCAAGCTGCGCTGAACTTCTGCGGTGAAGTCGATATGTCCGGGAGTATCGATCACATTGATCTGATATCCTTTCCACTCCGCCGTCACTGCTGCGGAAACAATCGTAATGCCGCGTTCTCGTTCTTGTTCCATCCAATCCGTAACAGTGGTACCGTCATCGACAGATCCAATGCGATAGGTTTTGCCAGTATAGAACAAAATCCGCTCAGTCGTCGTGGTTTTACCAGCGTCGATATGAGCAATAATGCCGATGTTACGGTACTTTTCTAACGGATAAATGCGTGCCATCTCGCTACCTGATTATTATGCCTTTGATGATAAAGTCTAACGCGTCTACAGTCGGTAGTGAGAGAAAGCGCGGTTGGCTTCGGCCATCTTATGAGTTTCTTCACGTTTCCGAACTGAGGTGCCCTGGTTGTTATAGGCATCCAGCAGTTCGCCCGACAGCTTCTCGGCAAACGATTTGCCTGCCCGGGCTTTGGAGGCTGTAATAATCCAGCGCATGGCCAGAGTCATTCGGCGCGAAGAGGGTACTTCCATGGGAACCTGGTAAGTCGCACCACCAACACGCCGTGGGCGAACTTCCATCACCGGACCCACATTTCTGAGGGCCTGTTCAAATACATCGATGGGGTCCTTACCAGTTTTTTCAGCCATGATGTCAAACGCATTGTAAATTGCCGTAGTGGCTACACTTTTCTTGCCACGCCGCATGATGCGGTTTATAAAAGAGGATACGACGGTGCTTTGATAGCGCACGTCCGGGGTAATTACCCGTTCTTCAGGTTTCGACCTTCGCATGCAGTTACTCCATCAAATGGATCAGAAATTAAGCCTTGGGTTTCTTTGAGCCGTATTTAGAACGACCCTGTCCGCGCTGGGCAACACCGGTTGTATCCAGCGTGCCGCGAACAATATGATAGCGGACACCGGGGAGATCCTTAACACGACCACCGCGTACTAATACGACCGAGTGTTCCTGTAAAGAGTGACCTTCACCCGGAATGTAGGCAGTCACTTCAATACCGTTGGTCAGGCGCACGCGGGCGATCTTGCGCAGGGCCGAATTCGGTTTCTTGGGGGTCATCGTACGGACCACTGTGCACACACCGCGTTTTTGCGGGGCACCAGCATCCTGGCGAACTCGACGCTGTTTGTACGAATTGAGCGTGTACAAAAGCGCAGGCGCCTTACTCTTGATCTTTTTCGATTGGCGACCTTTTCGGACCAATTGGTTAATAGTTGGCACTTTCTTTTGCCTCCGTCAAATATCCTGGGCGTTCTACGCCGCTCCAAACTGATTCTTTACAAAACGTTGTTCTGTTTTGCACGATTCCATATGTTCAAGGCACGAAAATTCCACCCCTTCGCGGGGCGCAACGAGGAAAGATTGTATCACACGCCTATCTTACCGTCAAGATGTCTGACACCCTTCCAGTTATTTTGTTAATCCTGCCGCATTTCACCATAACGCAAACTCGCACAATTGCGTGGACCAAACCTGATTTACATAATTCACCGCCGCCAGAAAATCAGGTCCAGGGACACAACCACGCTGGCGGCGGTGAAGCGGTAACGATAATATTCCGAGGATCAGGAAAGGCGATCCAGTTCCTCGCCTAAACCTAACAGGCCTGTTTCAAGCTTGGGTGGGCGCACCCGCTCTTCATCTTTCCCAAAGCGGATCACTTCACCACTGTCCATCACGGCTTCAACTGCCAGCCCCAGGCTTTGTAATTCTTTCACCAGAACCCGGAAAGATGCCGGCAGGCTTGGCTCTTCGATCAATTCACCCTTGACAATCGCTTCATAGGTGTTGACCCGGCCCTGTACGTCGTCCGATTTCACGGTCAGCATTTCCTGCAAGGTATAGGCCGCGCCGTAAGCTTCCAGGGCCCAGACTTCCATCTCACCAAAACGCTGACCCCCAAACTGCGCCTTGCCGCCCAACGGCTGCTGGGTCACCAGGCTGTACGGGCCGGTTGAACGAGCGTGCACCTTGTCTTCGACCAGGTGATGTAGTTTCAACATGGTCATTACACCCACAGTCACCGGTTGGTCATAGGGCTGCCCACTCTTGCCATCTCGCAAAACCTGCTTCCCCAAAGTTGGCATGGGATCACCGGTTTCCTGGGTTTGCTTTACTGCCAGGGCGTGTATTTCTTGATCGGTCCGGCCCTCAATATCCACACCATGCCGCTTTTTGAGCCACATTCGCAAAGCGGTGTTGATGGCATAGTCGTCATGCTGTTTCAGTTCAACGCGTGTATGATTGGGAGCGTTGAAAACTTCGTTGGGGTCAAACCCGCCTTCAACCAACCATTCTCGCAGAACCGATTCGTGCGCATAAAACGGGTCCGAAGAAAGCTGGTATACATCGTAACCTTTCTCGCCCAACCACTGTTCCATATAAAGCATGCGCACTTCATCATCGTCCGAGATGGTGGTCGGATCATATTCCTCTTCATTCAACCAATTCCAGGCACTCTGGCCAATGTCCATCCAGGCCAGATCCGTCAGGTATGCCCGAGCCAATTCTGCTTCAATCTCTTCTTCGGAGGCGCCGTCAAATACCGGGGTTAAAGCTCTGAAGCCCAGGTGTCGCGCCGCCCACCCCAGATGGGTTTCCAGCACCTGGCCAATATTCATACGGCCTGGTACGCCCAAAGGGTTAAGAATAATATCTACCGGGGTGCCGTCCTCGAGGAACGGCATATCTTCTTCAGCCACAACCCGAGAAACCACACCCTTATTGCCGTGCCGCCCAGCCATCTTATCGCCGGCGGTGATCTTGCGGCGTTGTGCGACGGAAACGCGCACCATCATATCCACACCTGCTGCCAGATCGGTATTATCTTCGCGGGTGAATACCTTGACTTCCACTACTTTACCCCGTTCGCCGTGCGGCATGCGCAAGGATGTGTCTTTTACATCCCTGGATTTTTCACCAAAAATGGCACGCAGCAGGCGCTCTTCAGGTGTCAACTCTTTCTCACCCTTGGGGGTAATCTTACCGACCAGTATGTCATTCGGGCCGACTTCTGCACCGATGCGAATGATGCCGTGTTCGTCCAGGTCCTTAATCGCGTCTTCACCGACATTCGGTATGTCGCGGGTAATTTCTTCTGGGCCCAACTTGGTATCACGGGCTTCGACTTCATATTTTTCAATATGAACAGATGTAAATTTATCATCCTGGACAAGCTTTTCAGAGATCAAGATCGCATCTTCGAAATTGCCGCCTTCCCACGATACAAAAGCTACTACAACATTCTGACCTAGCGCCAGTTTGCCTTGAACCGTGGAGGACGAATCAGCCAGAATATCCTGGCGACGGATGCGCTGCCCTTTAATCACAGCGGGACGTTGGTCGATGCAGGTGCTCTGATTTGACCGCTGATATTTACGTAAATTGTAAGTGCGCACAGTTCCGCTGTTGTTTCGTACGACAATCTGGTTTCCAGTGACTGAAACCACCTGCCCATCCTCTTCAGCCACCATAACCTGGCCCGAGTCAATCGCTGCAAAAGCCTCCATGCCAGTAGATATCAGGGGGATATCCGGTTGGATCAAGGGGACTGCCTGCGCCATCATATTCGAGCCCATCAAAGCCCGGTTGGCATCATCGTGCTCCAGGAATGGGATCAAGGAAGCGCTGACACCAACCACCTGGTGCGGTGCAACGTCCATATAATTCACGCTGTCTGGGCCAGAGATGGTAAAGTCGGAATGGTGACGGCAGGAAATCCGCTCATTTTCAAACTCATCAAGATCGGTAAGCACAGAATTGGCCTGGGCGATCACAAACTTATCTTCCGCATCTGCCGACAGGTATTCTACTTCTTGGGAAACAAAAGGCGCCACGAAGATCGTGCTCTTTTTCAATTTAATGATTGCCGGGAGCATCTCTTTCGTCACGCGCTCGCCCTGTCGGGCAATGACTTCACCAGTGTCAGGATCAGTCAGCGTTTCACGCAGCAGCCGGGTTTCCAGGCGCGGGTCGTCTGAAGCAAGCACTTTGATCACCCGCCGGTAAGGAGTCTCGATGAAGCCATATTCGTTGACCCGAGCATAACTGGCTAAACGACCGATCAAACCAATGTTTGGTCCTTCCGGTGTTTCAATTGGACAAATACGACCGTAGTGAGAATGGTGCACATCGCGCACATCAAACCCTGCCCGTTCGCGGCGCAAACCACCGGGACCAAGCGCCGACAGCGTGCGTTTGTGGCGCAGTTCTGCCAACGGATTGGTCTGGTCCATAAACTGAGACAGCTGGCTGGAACCAAAGAATTCGCGCAGCGCAGCCACCACCGGGCGGATGTTGACCAGGCTCACCGGAGAAATGGTATCCTGGTCGCGGATCGACATGCGTTCCTTGATAACCCGCTCCATGCGGCGCAAACCGATGCGCAGCTTATTCTGGATCAGTTCGCCAACGGTCTTGACCCGCCGGTTGCCCAGATGGTCAATATCGTCTTTGTCTTCGATTTCATTATTAATCTGAATCATGCGCTTGATCAAGAATACGATATCCCACCGGCTGATCGTGCGATGCGTCATCGGGATCTTGTCGGTCAAATCCAGCTTTTGATTCAGTTTATAACGTCCAACGCGCTCAAGATCATAATGACGCTGGTCGAATAGCTGCTCCTCAAGGAACTGCTTTGCATTATCCAATGTTGCGGGATCACCCGGGCGCATGCGCTTGAAAAACTCCATCAAGGCTACCTGGGCAATCGTAAAGTTTCCGGTCAAATCCCAGGCAGGTTCCTGGCGCAAGGTCGAGGGGATGAAAAGGCGATCAGGATTGTTATCCACATCCTGGAAAAGCGCAATGAGTTCTTCATCGCTGCCCTCTTTAATCGGCGAATCGTCCAACCCATCATCAATGGCAGCCAGGGCGCGTAAGAAAATGGTGATCGGCACCGTGCGTTTGCGGTTAAACTTTAAAATGAGGTAATCGTTCTTGCGGGTCTCAAATTCCATCCAGGCACCGCGGTCCGGGATCAGTTTGGCCATCGCCAGGCGGCGGCCTGTAGCCCGGTCGACCGGAGCTTCAAAATAAACGCCCGGAGAACGAATTAACTGCGAAACGACCACCCGCTCTGTGCCATTAATAATGAAAGTGCCCTTCTCAGTCATTTCAGGGAAATCACCCAGGAAAATGTCCTGCCGAATGGGCTCGGGAACTTCGGATCCGGCTAACAAAACCGAAACATACATCGGACTGGCGTAGGTTAAATCACGTTCGACACATTCATCGATGGAATGCTTGGGTTCGCCGAACCAATATTTCAGACCCCATTGTTGCGATTCAGGGGTCTTGCTGGGAAAGAACAACTTCATACCTTTGTTGTATGATTTAATCGGGGAAATCTCGTTGAGCAGATCCCCCAACCCGTCCGATTTTAATCGCCGGAACGAATCCAGCTGGATCTCAATCAGATCAGGCATATCGAAAATTACGGGAATACGAGCGTAGGACTTGGTCGGAAGAACAGAAGCCATGGGTTTCTCCTAAAAATGCACAACCTGGCCATTCAAATGGTCGTAATGCCTGCGCTTAAGCTGAACAGCCTATAATACGCAATTTTGCATTATACCAATCCATGGAGAAAAAATCAAGTTAATTTAAGAATACTCTTAAGCTTTTCGGATCCATTGTCCTTTCACCAGATGGAATCCTTTGAGCGCGACAATTTTCCCGGTCACTTTACCATCAGAGAAGATTTCCAGCATTCCCCAGCTGGGATTTTGTCCGCGTTTACAGCCAAATCCAGCCGAACCAGGATTGAATAATAGTTGACCCTCCTCCCAAAAAATTTCGGGAAAATGGGTATGCCCAAACACAATCACTTTTGCCCCCTCACCTGCCCGTTTCAAAGCCGGTTTATAGCGTTCAAAGCGGTATCCTTGAAATATATAAAACCATTTATCTACGATGTAGTTCAACCACGAAATGTGACCGTGCATCAAGGCCACACTCACACCGGCCAGCTCCAGCCGGTTCACCCAACTTCCGCGCCAATGAAAGGACCAATCCCGGTTGCCGGGCGCCATTTCCACCGGAGCGATTTTGGCAAGTGTCTTTAAAACTGATGGAACAGAAACATCTCCCGCGTGGAGGATGAAGTCTAACCTGGCCGCTTGCAGTGCCGGGATGAGGCCCGGATGAAGTTCGTTTGCCCGATCGGGAACGTGCGTATCCGCGACAATACCGGCACGAAAGACAGGGGAATTCGTATCTATACGAAAATCTCCTTTAATTCGTCTCGAACCTGCTGTGAGCTGCGGAAATGAATTGCATGCATTCCGACTTTCCGGGCACCTTCCACGTTTTCAATAAAATCATCCACAAAAACGCTGGATTTCGCTTCAACGCCTAACTGGTCGAGGATCAGGCGATAAATTTTAGGGTCCGGTTTGGCGATCCCAACCTCAGATGAAAAAATCGTCGCATCAAACATGTCATAAAAATGAGGAAAACGCCTCGCCAGGCTGGCTCTCGTCTCTGGGTAAGCATTGGAAAGCAAGCCGATCTGGTAACGCGGCTTAAGCTGCATGGTAAAGGCATATAGATCATCATCAAGCTTGTCGCAGCTGTAAAAATTCTCGATAAATTCCGACATTTTTTCAGCCGGAATATTGAGTTTGTGCTGCACAAAAGCCCAGGCGTCTGCTTCTGTACCCTGCCCAATCGAGGCTTTTATGGCTGCCTCGTTCCCAAAGAACAGGTTCTCCAAATCCATATAAGTCATACCATGCGGTGCCGCCAGCTGACCACGAATGATCGGGTCCATGTTGCGGACTAAAACTCCCCCCATATCCCAAATCAAAGCCCGGTAAGGGTTGTGTCTGGTCATAAATGTCTCCTCCGGGTTAAAATGCTGGCAAATTGTATCACAATTAAATTGGTTTTGAGATCAGGAGGCACAGTTCTACTGCCTGACAGGCATCCTCCAGGGTCAAAGCCTGGCTGGTGAAATCTCGCGGCAACTGATTTTTTTCGATTTGTGTGATATCCCTTATTTTATCCATTTCGATGTAATTTTCCGGTGCGTTTGGCATACATCTCCGCCTGTTTGAATACCCACAATCCCATTGGAAGCAGAACTGCGCCCATAATCAGCACCGGCCAGATGTAACCCCACAAGCCCAGGGTCGGCTTTCCCTCCAGAAGCGCCTCTCTCACCCCGGTTAAAACATAAGTGGCGGGACTGAAAACGGCAATTTTTTGGAGCGCCACAGGCAGCACATCCACCGGATAATAAACGCCTGAGACCAGCAGCAGCAGGGCGATGAAAACATGCGTCATCTGCGAACCGCGTTCTGGAAACAGCAGGGGCAGCGTTGAGGCCATGATGCCAACCCCGATGAAGGAAAAACTGCCAGACAGCAAGACCAGCGTCCCCCCTACCAGGTTAGAATTGCTCAAATCCAGTTCAAAAACCAGGGTGGTAATCATTAAGATCACCCCGGTAAACAGGACGCTGTATGTCACCGCAAACATCGTCTGGCCTGCCATGTGGGTAACGCGCCGGATCGGGGCCATTAATGTATATTCGATAGTGCCTTCCCAGCGCTCGATGTTGATCAGGTCCGTGATCCAGTAGAAAATCTGGGACAGAAAACGCCAGACGAGCGTGCCAATCAGCAAATACAGCACCATATAGCGTGTATCGAGGGTACCGGTACCGCCGCCGATGCGTGCCATGCCCAGGCCGATGAAGCTGACCGCCAGGCTGTCAGCGGTTGAATATACCAACCACACCAGTTCCCACGACCAGTAGCGTCGGATTAAATTGAAATTTCGCTCCACAAATGCAAAAGAAGCGCGCATTTGATGTGTTATCGTAGTCATTTTTAACCTGTATTTTTAGCTTCCCACTCCGATTTTAGAATGCCCATATAGACGGTATCCCAACGTTGGCCGTCGCGCATCATCGCTTGCCGTGCCCGTCCTTCTTCCACAAAACCGCATTTTAAGTATGATTTTTGAGCGCGCAGGTTGTATTCAAACACGGTTAAATTAACCCGGTTCAGGTTCATTTCCTTAAAGGCATAACGCAAGATGATCTGCATGGCTTCCGTGCCGTATCCTTTGCCCCAAAACGCCCGTTCGCCAAGACCGATGCCCACCCAGGCTTGCCTGGACGCCCAATCAAATCCGGAAAGATCGACCAATCCAATTGGCTTGTCATCTGCCAGGGTACGGATGATGAAGTAATAAAGGTTTTTTTCCTTCTCGATCCATTCCTTGATCTGCTTGGGCGTCCACATGTAAGCCGCATCGTCGTTCAGCAAGCGGTCGTATTCACTGTCGCGGGTCCATTTCGCCAGAAATTCGGTATCATTTTCCGGGTCGACAATCGTCAGGCGGACCAGTTTTCCATCAAAAATGGCGTTGTTCATACTACCGCCTCCTCGACTGCCTGGAATTTCCATTCCGATTGCAGCAGTCCAAAATGGAGGGCATCATGGTACTGCCCGCTGCGATATAACGCCTGGCGGCGGCGCACTTCCATCAAGAAACCGGCATTTTCCATCAATTCGATCAGTTCCTTCTGGTAATCCGCCAGGACCGTCTCGATGCGGTAGAGGTTTAACTCACGGAATCCATAATAGAGTGCCAGATCCAGGGCTTCTCGCCCAAATCGCTCCAGGATCGACGGGTCAGCAACCGCCAGTCGCAACATAGCGCTGGAGTGCATCCAGTGCACAAAAGGAAAGCGAATAAATCCGGCTAACTGGTCGCCATCTTTAAGCCGGACGGCGAAGTAGTACTGGTTGCCGCGTTCTTCGGCATGTTTCTGATGCGTCTCGTGGATTTTCTTGATTTCCACCGGGCCCAGCGGGCGCGCTGGCATCTCCATCATGTCCTGGGCGTAATCCAGGTCATAGGTCCAGGCTGTTTCGATTTTGGCATCCTCTTCTGGATCAATTGGCGTCAATCGCAGATTTGGACTTTCAAATAATTGTTGTTTCATGATACGACCTCCTCTTCTTTAACCAGTTTCTTTCCGGTCAGGTCCAAGAAGACATCCTCTAAAGTAGATTCTTTGCCGTTTTTTATCGGCAGGCGGCTTTTTAATGCTGCCGGTGTATCCATGGCCATAATTTTGCCGCTGTTCATAATCGCCACCCGGTCGCACAACAGATCGGCTTCCACCATATCGTGAGTGGTCAGCAAAATTGTGGTGCCATGCTTTTCTCGAAGTTCCTTCACCACTTCCTGCACCTCTTTCTTTGAACCCGGGTCCAGGCCTGTCGTGGGTTCATCGAGCAGGAGCAGCTTCGGCTTGGAAAGCAAAGCTCGGGCAATCGCCACCTTCTGCTGCATACCGCGCGACATCTCTTCCATCGGGTTGGTGATAGAGCGTTTCTCGAGACCCAACCGGGTCAGGATCTCGAATATCAGGTGCTGGGTTTCCTTTCCGTCCATCCCGTATAATCGCGCGCCGTATATCAGATTTTCAACCGGTGAAAGTTTCTTGAAAAACGAAGCCTCCACCGAAACCCGATTGATCAACTGCTGCACTTGCATCGCCTGGCGCACCACATCGTAACCAAACACGCTGATATTGCCGCTGTCAGGCAGCAGCAAGGTCGAAATCAGGCGAATCAATGTGGATTTACCGCCGCCGTTCGGGCCCAAAACACCGAAAATTTCACATTCAGCAATCTCAAACGACACATGATCCACGGCAATCGTAAAACGCCGGTTTCCATTCTCAGCTTCCTTCTGGGGGATCGAAGGATGCGTTCCATTGCCATTTTTATTTTCGTTGCCATTTTGACCCTGGGTGTGGACCGCGCCTTTGCCGCGCAGAAAACGCTTCCACAGCGGTTCACCTGGTTTGCCAAATTTTTTGTATGCATCCCGTACAATCACAGCGCTGTCCATTGTCAACTCCTTACTCACAAAAAAAACCGCCCACTGCAAGATTCTGCCCGCAGTGGACGGCTGAGCCATCGACAAAAAAAACCACGGGCACTGGAGTGTGCCCGTGGTACCTACGTTATTTCGCGTATCACCTGGAAGAAGACGCACTCCGAGAAGGTAAAGTTCCAGCCCCACCTGAAACGATGGCGGTGTGGAAAACCTTCATGTAGTTGGAGAACTCTTCGACCATTTACGAATCCTTTTAAACGTTAATATTGCCGATTAACTTTACATGATCATGGCAGGCTTGTCAAGGGGTTTAAGAAAATTTTAATGTTAGAAATTATTCTTCCTACCACGATTAATGGCGCACCATCGGCAGCCAGATTACAGGTTCCATCAGCGAACCCAGAACCAGACCCGAATCCGGATAAACCATCAGGCCAGAACTATCCACAGCCTCAAAATTACTTCCTTTTACATTCCCCAGGGTATGCAAAATGTCATTATCCCAACGCTCATCCGGCACCCCACTGATATACCAGTTCGAACCGTTATCGGCGACGATCATCCCATAAGTCTTCAGCGCTTCCAGAACCACCCGCGCCTGCTGCGAATATCCACTGGTGTCAAAGGATGCCTTCAGGCGGAAGCGCATTCCCATCGGAGGTAACGCCTGGGAGGTGTTTGAGGAAGCAAAATGCCGCGCAGGCCAGACATATGCGCGTTGGGTCTGGCTAACGGTGAATCGCAGGGCATGCTTGATCTGACCGGCAGCCACCTCATCGTAGCGCACCAAACCTGGCAAGATTGGCAGCCCAGCCGCGTCCGCCGATGTCCATCCGGCAGGCCGCAGTGCGTTCGAATTGAGGTTATAGATCGCGCCCGAACCCGCCTGCCAGCCGGAGCCATTTTCCGGTGGGTAAGCCGAGTATAGCTCGTAAAGCATACAGGCATCGCTATCCAGCAACAGAATATGCCGGTCGCCGGTACCGTTGACGCCCCCCTCAATCAGCGGGTCCGCGGGCAGCGGATAGGGTCCCGGATCGCTCTCGTCAGCATAATCAAATGTCACCTCGGATTTCACCTGACTGGAGGTGACCAGGTTGAAGGGAATCCCGATTGGCCCGCCAGCCCATTCCCCGGCGCCGAAATCAGCATGCAGCCCGGTGTTGGCGCCCATCGATTGGATATATTCAGCGGAACGGGGGTGAACCGGCAAAGCAGTTACCGGCTGGTTCCAGATATTATTCGCGGGCAATATCTGGCATCCAGCCAGGCTGGGTTGCGCCGCAGCATTCAATTGGGCTGGCGCCTCAATCAGGTTCCAGCCAGACAGTCCTACCAGGATTAAGACAGCCACCCATAGCAACTCAGGTATCGTAAATTTCATACCATCAGTGTACTCAATTCGCATCCTATTTGGTTTTACACATTTGATAATTATCAGCAGGGAAAATCTTAGATCGCCACCATTTTCTCGAAACCTGGTAGCCGGGTATAATTAATTACCCATGGAAAAATTGAAACAAGCCGTCCAACAGCTCACCGGTCTCATATTAACCCCCGCTCAACTCTCAGCATTTGAACGCTTCGAACAAGAATTAATGGCGTGGAACAACCGGATCAATCTGACTGCCATTCGTGAATCAGAAGAGATCCGCACCAAGCACTTTTTAGATTCGCTGAGTTGTTTGCTTGTCTTGCGGGATCCGCTGCCCAACCGGATGATCGATGTCGGCACCGGCGCCGGGTTTCCAGGAATTCCCTTAAAGATTGTCCTTCCTAATCTGAAAATCACGTTAGTCGAATCGGTAGGAAAAAAAGCTGATTTCTGCCGGCATATTGTCCAGATTTTAAAGTTAGACCAGGTTGAAGTGCTGCAGGCCAGGGCGGAAGAGATGGGGTTGAATCAAAATCACCGTGAGCGCTACGACTGGGCCGTGGCGCGGGCAGTTGCCAACATGCCTGTTCTGGCGGAATATTTGCTCCCACTGGTCAGGGTCGGGGGAGCAGTATTGGCGCAAAAAGGGGAAGCAGGACCCGCGGAAGTTCATGCTGCCGACCGGGCGATCAAGCTCCTGGGAGGTCAGCTGCGCAAATTGCAGAAAATAAATCTGCCCGGCATTGCCGAAGACCGCTACCTGGTTGTGCTGGATAAATGCGCCACAACGCCGCCGGGTTATCCCCGCCGGGTGGGGCTGCCTTCGAAAAAACCGATCAAGTGACCCCTCACAACGCTACCCGGCCGTCTTTTACCTTCCAGATTGTGGTATTCGCCAAAAAATCATCCGCAAACAAACCCAGATCCGTGGTAGTTAAAACGGCCTGCTCGCATTCTGCCAATGTTTCCAGCAAATCCTGGCGGCGCTCCACATCCAGCTCTGCCAGAATCTCGTCCAGCAGCAGCACGGGCCATTGACCGGTCCGCTCTTTAACCAGGCAGTTTCCGCCAGCTTGAGCGACATCAACGCCGTGCGGATTTGCCCGCGTGAACCAAAATCACCCAGGTCGATACCATTGCTCAAAAAGCGCATTTCATCACGGTGCGGGCCAATCGTCGTCACCCCGCGGTTGATTTCATCCGTTCGCAGTGCTTCCAGGCGTTCCAGAAAACCCAAGCGGATCTGTTCCCGGGTCAGATTGCCGCGTTGGACGCTGGTTTTGATCGGTAAAGTATATTGACCTTCCGGCTGAGCCAAAGGATCATAGGCCGGTTGGTAAACCATCCGCAGGATTTCTCGGGAGTGGGTCAGGCGGTGGTGCAGCCGGGCTGCCAGGCGCTCCATCTCTTGAATGGCGTCGATCCGCGCCTGGATAATGGTGCTGCCGCGCTCAGCCAGCAGTTCATCCCAGGTGTGCAGCTGCTGCGGATCCCCGCCGCGTTCTGCCAACATTCGCAGCAGAGCATTGCGCTGCGCCAGGGCTTTTTCAAATTCCGACAGGGCCTGGGCATAGCCTGGCACGGCCTGACCCAATGCCAGGTTGAGATACCGCCGGCGTTCCTCCGGTTCCCCATCGATGATGCGCGTCATCTGCGGCAGGAAAATCACCGCGGTAAAAGCGCCCAAGACGTTGTTGGTGCTGCGCTTCACCCCATCCAACAAGATCTCCCGCCGAAAACGACCGTTTCCGTTGCCCCCGTTCTCCAGGATCAGGCGCACTTCTAAGCGGTGAGCGCGGTCGGTACGTTGGAAATGAGCCACGATCCGTGCCACCGCAGGATTGCGTTCGCAGGCCAGGAAATTAATCAACTGCCGGTCAGAATGGGTGTGAAAGGAGTTAAACGTCGCCAGGTAGTAAATGGATTCCAGGATGCTGGTTTTTCCCTGGGCGTTGGCCCCCACTAACACCAAAACCCGCCGGGGCACATCCATGTCCAGGCGGGCAAAAGTCCGGTAATCGGTTAACGAAAGGTGCGTCAGATGCATTTAATCTCTGATGATCAGCTCCTCGTCTTCTTTTGGTTTCCAAATCCGAATTGCGCGGTCTGGGAAGACGATGCCCTCCAGGTGATCAATTTCGTGCTGGAAGATCCGCGCCAGCCAATCTTCAGCTGTTATTTTAACAGGCTTACCGTAACGGTTCAACCCTTTCACTACAATCTTTTTGGACCGTTCTACTTCACCCACAAAACCCGGAATTGAAAGACAGCCTTCGATTCCCGTTTCCATTTCTTCAGAAGCCTGGACGATCTCCGGATTCACCACCACATATAACTTTTTGGGTGTGATCTGGTTGCCTTCCTCATCTTCTTCGCCGTATTCCACCACAACCAGGCGGCTGGAAACCGAGACTTGAGGAGCAGCCAGTCCTACCCCCGGGGCGTCGCGTAACGTTTCAATCATATTATCGATAAACGTCTGTAAATCTTTATCAAACGTGGTAATTTTTTTTGCTTTCCGCCGCAAAACAGGTTCTGGAAGCAGCGCTATTTCTAAAATTGCCATACGCACCTCAATCAAACACTAATCAGAGTAATTTTATTGTATTCTACCCCGAACTCGTCGATTTTTCAAATTCAAGGCGTTTTTTCAGGAGGCAGCGAATTACGGGTAACTTCGTGGTAGGCTTCGAGCACATCTAAAATACGCTGCCTTTCCGCATCCGCTTCGCGCCGCCGGTCACGATTGGCCTGAGAGGCAATTCGGCGAAACAAATCCCGCTGCACTTCCGATGGATTATATACATTATCGAACGAAAAACGCGTATCGCCAATCCGAATATAAACGGTTCCGTAATTCAGCACCAACCCGATAAAGCCTAACCGTTCAAACTCCACGCTTTGGATGCTCTTTAAAGGAGCCACCCTTTTTTCTTCCTGTCCCAGGGGCTTTTTATAAACATCGACGATCTGTTCATCACTCACTATATATTGGTCGTTAACCCAATCTTCAAAACGATACCACAACCAAAAACTATCCGATAAGACCAGGACAAACCAGACCGGCCAGAATGCCAGGCTGCTCAGGAAATTTATCTTTCCCAATAAAAACAGCGCCGCCAACACCAGCAGACCAAACATGACAAGCCCAGGCAAAAAAACCTTGCGCAGCATAATCGACCAGTGTGTGCGGTAGGTGATTACCCCGTTCTTCTCAAATCTCATGCGAAAAAAATTAGCGAGCCGCTCACCCAATGTAATTTTGGGTGGAGCCTGTTTCACAATCCTTTGTATGCCGGGAGTGGGCGGAGCCAGACTCAAGCGCTGGCGCACCATGTTTTGAATTGTCTGTTTCTCCTCCTGCAAGCTGGATTCGCGGGCGCGCATGCGGCGATCATCGACCAGCATGCGAACCGTATCCCATTGTGCAAGGTTCGGAAAAAGCAGCGTTCCCGTATAAGTTTTCATCACCACATCCCCATATCCAAGGATGCGTCCAATCTGGCTGGAATCAAGAGAAGTCGCCAGAATTGCATCCAGCGGGGTTTCCAACCGGCTGTCATAAAGCAGCACGACCCGTTCTTGAAAAACTGCCCTTTGATTGGTTAAAATCGAATAATCATTGGTCCAATCAACATAATTCCAGATCGACCACAACCCGCCTATCAAAGCGACCAGTCCGGCACCGATCCCAATCAAGATCACACCGGCCGGGTTCATTGCAATCAGAAACAATAGAACCGAAATTCCTATACCGAATACGAAAAGCGGGAGAATTAACCGGTAAACCAGAAACACCGAATTGCGCCGGGCCATGAATATAATCGCCTCATCCGGGTCGAGCCAGGGAAGGTCGACTTTATAAAACAGCCGTAAGCTGCTCAACATCAGCCTCAAAACTTTATAGGGAAGAACGTTTTCTTCAAAATAGGGGTCAAGGAATTCCAGGCTAAAGCGGACGATCCTCACCAGGCTCAACGCAATCGCGTTTTCCGCATACGTGCTGTCCTCTTCCAGGGCTTCGAGTCCAAAAACATCGCCTGGCTCAAGGCTCCCTAAGCCAATTTCTCCAGCTTCCTCATCTTCTTCATCCACCATCCAGAATAAATGTACCTCGCCGGAGAGGATCAAGTTGAGCGTGGTCGCTTCATCGTGCTCATGATAGATAATCTTTCCCTCTTCAATCTCATCCACAACCGCCCTGGCAGCAATCTCTTCCCTTTGCTGGTCGGTAAAAAGTTTGAGAGGGTAGGTCTTATTCAGAACACTCAGGATACGAGCGCTTTGATCGTCCATCACAATTTAGTATAACTCAACCTAATAATTAAATAGCACGTTCGGCAGGCCTGTTTGCCTGCCGAACGTGGTTTGCTCACTATTTCAGGCCTCTTGTTTGGCCTTTTCATCTTCAGATTTTCGGAATACCAGTTCTTTCTTATCTGGATCCAGATCTACAATCACGGTATCCCCTTCAACAAATTGGCCGGAAAGCAGGCTGATGGAAAGCGGGCTCTCCACATGCTTTTGCAGGGCTCGTAGCAAGGGACGTGCGCCAAATACCGGGTCAAAGCCCTGTTCCGCCAGCCAATCACGGGCTGCATCGGTCAGGGAGACATCCAGGCCATGTTCGTTCAACCGACCTGAGACTTCATGCATCTTCAAGCCGACGATATCGCGCATCTGCTCTAATTTGAGCGGTGAGAAAACGATAATCTCATCGATCCGGTTGAGGAACTCAGGCCGGAAAGTGGTTTTGAGTGCCTTATAGATTTTGTCGTGTGCCTGCCGGTCTTCTTCCGTTTCAGCATTCTGCAGGAACCCTAACGTTCCGCCGCGGCTAACGAACTCGGTACCCACGTTGCTGGTCATAATCAACACGGTATTGCGGAAATCAACCACGCGCCCCTGTCCATCCGTTAACCTGCCATCATCCAAAATCTGCAGCAAAGCGTTCCAGACTTCAGGGTGGGCTTTTTCAATTTCATCAAACAAAATCACCCGGTATGGGCGGCGGCGGACGGCCTCTGTGAGCTGGCCGCCTTCTTCATAACCAACGTATCCTGGCGGGGCCCCAAACAGGCGGCTGGCTGTATGCTGCTCGCGGTACTCGGACATATCCAGCCTGACCATGGCTTCTTCATCGCCAAACATGAACCCGGCCAGGGCTTTAGCCAGTTCGGTTTTACCAACGCCCGAAGGGCCGATAAAGATAAAGGAACCGATTGGCCGGCGCGGATCTTTCAATCCGGAGCGGGCACGGCGGATCGCGTCCGCGATGGCACCAATCGCCTCGTCCTGTCCAACAATCCTTTCGTGCAGGCGTTCTTCCATATGCAGCAGTTTCTCCTGCTCGGTTTCCATCATCTGGTTAACCGGGATGCCAGTCCACTGCTCAACTACCTCGGCGATGTCATTAACATCGACCTGTTCGTCCAGTTTGTATTTCTCTTCCCAATCCACGCGCTCTTCATTGAACATCGTTTCAAGGCGCAGCCTTTCGGCTTTCTTGTTCGCGGCCCGTTCATAATCTCGCGCCATACTGGACTGTTCTTCCTCAGCCTGAAGACGTTCGATTTCGCTTTTCATCTTTTTCAACTCAGGGGGCAGCGAATACAACGCTACCCGGAGCTTTGCGGCGGCTTCATCCATCAAATCGATGGCTTTATCCGGCAGCCGGCGGTCGGTTACATACCTTGTCGAAAGACGGGCGGCAGCCACAAGGGCTTCGTGGGTGAAGCTGACTTTATGGTGAGCTTCATAGCGGTCCTTGAGACCTTCCAGCATTTTGATCGTATCGTCTACATCCGGTTCATCCACATAAACTGGCGCAAAACGCCGTTCAAGCGCAGCGTCTTTCTCGATATGCTTGTGAAACTCGTCCAGGGTCGTCGCGCCCACACACTGCAGTTCGCCTCTCGCCAGAGCCGGTTTCAACATATTCGAGGCATCCATCGCCCCTTGAGCTGCCCCAGCACCAATTACGGTGTGCAGTTCGTCGATGAACAAGATCACCTCGCCTTCAGCGCGCTGAACTTCTTCAATCGCTGCTTTCAGGCGTTCTTCAAACTCACCGCGAAACCGTGAGCCGGCGATCATTGCGCCCAAATCCAGGGCGACGACCCGTTTACCCATTAAAATTTCCGGTACGTCGTTGGCCGCAATTTTTTGCGCCAATCCTTCAACGATCGCTGTTTTACCAACACCAGCCTCGCCAATCAACACCGGGTTATTTTTTGTACGCCTGGAGAGAATTTGCATGACGCGCAGAATTTCGGACTCGCGTCCGATGACCGGGTCCAGTTTTCCCTCACGGGCCAATTGCGTCATATCCCGAGAATACTTTTCCAAAGTCCGGTAGCGCGTCTCTGCCTGGGGATCGGTCACACGTTGCCCTCCGCGCAGCTGCATTACTGCATCATAAACCCTTTCACGGGTCAACCCGGCATTTTCCAAAACCCTGGCAGCCGGTGTATTTCGTTCGCTCAAAATCGCCAGGAAAATGTGCTCGGTTGAGATATATTCATCTTTCAGACGGCTGGCTTCTTCATTGGCCAGATCGATAATGCGTTTCACTCGGGGTGTAATAAAAATTTGCCCTGCGCCGCCCCCAAAAATACTTGCTTTCGGACTTGTTCGCAGGGTGTAGTCAAGCCGGTCCATGAGTGTCTGCGCGTCGACCTTTAAAATTTCCAGAATCTGAGGTATCACACCCTGCGGCTGTTCAATTAAGGCCAGCAAGATATGCTCTGTATCAATTTGATTGTGCCCATATCGCTGAATGATTTCAGCTGCCCGCTGCGCGGCTTCCTGGGCACGCTCGGTAAATCGGTCAAATCGCATCATAAAAAAACCTTCCTTTTAACCGCTTAGCGTTGGTGCATTATAGCATCGCATGCATTACAGATACATCTGCATTACATAAGAAATGTGTTAGAGTCTCATATCGCTTATACGATTCCAATTTTACTGTCTTTAAGGCAATATGCAAGCCCGAAAAACAGGATTTAAATTCAGTGTACAATAAACCTGTGTCTGCATCCACCCTCACCGGTCATATTCGCACCGTCGACCCAGCCCACGATCTGGATAAGATCGCAGACCTGATTGAACTGTGCTTTGCGCACCAGATGGATGACGATGGGCGCGATTATCTGCGCCATATCCGGCGGGCCGCAAAGGATGCCAACTATCAACGATGGGCGCGCGGATCCAATGAGCAGGTGCCTATCCCGCTTTTTGGATACGTGTGGGAAGAAAATGGGAAAATCGTGGGCAACCTGACCCTCATTCCTTTCCACCAGGGCGGCATCTGGCGTTATCTGGCAGCCAACATCGCTACCCATCCCGAATACCGGGGAAAAGGGATCGCTCACCAGCTTACGAAAACAGCCATTGACCATGTTCGCCAACATAAAGCCTCTGCCATCTGGCTGCAGGTGCGTGACGATAATCCTATTGCATACCATCTCTATTCGAGCCTCGGATTCAAAGAACGCGCCCGGCGTACAACCTGGGAAGTAAGCGAGACACCCCCACCGCTTTTGTCACTTGAAAATCATTCGATCAGTGCGCGTAAAAAGATTGAATGGCCTTTGGAAAAGAAATGGCTGCTTAATGTTTACCCCGCAGAAGTGACCTGGAATCTGAATTTACGATTGAACCGGTATGCGCCAGGTCTTTTACGCAATCTGTCCCGTTTTTTTTACAATGATCATATCGAACAATGGGCAGTTCACCGCGATAATGCACTGCTTGGCATTGGTATTTGGGATGCCGGGGTGTACAACGCCGAGACTGTGTGGATTGCGCCCAATCCTTCTTGCGAAGATGCGGCGCTTATCGCCCTGCTGACCTTGCTGCGGCGCGAAGTTTTGACACCACGCCCAATGATGATAAATTATCCGGCGGGCAGGGGTGACGCGGCATTCATGAAAGCCGGATTCTCCATCCATAACACGTTGATCTGGATGGAAATTAATTTCGACCAGGAAGTGCAACTTAATTCATCCTGAAACGTTATATACAATAACGATATTCTGTCGAAAGGAGACCTACATGAAATTCATTCTACGCTTGATTGTTAATGCTGTTGCGATTTATGTCGCTGTTGCGCTGTTAAATGGCCACGGTCTCATCATGGAAACCACTGGCTGGGTGGCCTTCTTATGGCTGGCTTTAATTTTCGCGGGCGTGAATGCGCTGATCAAACCGGTACTGATGACTCTGGGGTGCCCTTTCATCGTTCTGACCCTCGGTTTAGGCACCCTGCTGATTAACACCCTGATGTTTTATCTCACTGCCGCCATTGGCAATTATTTCAACGTCGGTTTCTCGGTGACCACATTCTGGGGGGCGTTTCTGGGTTCGATTATCGTTTCAATCGTCAGCGTGATTCTAAATTCGATTCTGCATGACCGATAAGATAAAAATTGCAAAAAATTTTTTACAGGTGTGATTGTTCAAAAAAAAACCGCCCCGCAAATGCAGGGGCGGTTTTTTTTTATTGTGTTGTAGATGTTGGTGTTGGCTGTGAAATCTTGCGGGCCGATTTGCGGCTGAGAATCTGCCGGAGGCTGCACCTGAGATGGCAGCGGCGCCAAAGGCAAATTGAAATGAACCAAATGATCTGTACTCGCATCACTGACCCACAAACCACCTGAGGGATCAACTGCCACACCGGCAGGCATCACCAACGCCGGGATATCACCGATCAGCTCTGACCACCCCCGCAGAAATTGGCCATCCTTATCAAATTGCAGCACCCGTCCGCTCTCCGGATCTGTGGTGTAAACATAACCATTCTGGTCCACCGCGATAAACGGTTTATTATCCAACGATTGACCATACCAGGCACTCACGTCCCACTGGCGGATCGGCGTAAAGACAGTTCCATCCGCTTCCGGTTGGAAGACCTGAATCCGCTGATTCCATGTGTCGGTGATAAAGATCAGTCCGTCGCTGCTAAAAGCGATCCCCACCGGCTCGTCAAACTGGCCCGGGTCGAACCCTGCACTGCCAAATGAGGTAACCGGTTCGCCATTCGGTCCAAAGACCACGACCCGTTTGTTGCCGGTATCCACGACAAACACCCTGCCCTGGGCATCCACCGCGATGCCGCGCGGCCCCCAGAATGCCTCGGGCTGTTCTGCCTGGCCAAAATAGCCCCACATGGTAACAAACTGCCCGTCCGCGGTGAACTTCTCCACCCGATGATTCCAGGTGTCGGTTACATATACCGAACCGTCCGGTCCCACGGCAATCCCCCAGGGTTCATAGAAGGTTCCACCGGGCGCTGCTCCCTTCGATATATCGGCAAAAGTCCCCCACGACTGCAGGACCTGCCCGTCCGCGGTCAAATGCTGCACCCGGTTGTTGCGCGAATCGGCCACGTACAGCGATCCATCCTTAGCGACTGCTACCCCACGCGGTGCATCGAATTGTCCAGGATTGGTTCCAACCGAACCGATGATCCGGTCGTAAGCCAATTTAATCATCCCTTTTTCGTACGGATCGCCGCTACCACCCTGGGTAATGGTGGGCGAAGCGCCGTAATTCCACATCATCGCAATGATATCTTTGCGAATATACAGGCGCATGCGGGCTGCTGGAACCCAGGTCTCCAGGGTCAGATCCTTGTTGTTGGTTATTTCGGCATACTTCGTATAATCGCGTTTAAACCAGATGTTAAACAACGCCTGACGCATGTTCGGATCTTTAACAGCATTCCAGATTCGCTCCCATGTCAGGTTGAAATAATCCTGCATTGGCCACCACAAACGGGTGTATTCAAAATAAACGTAATTATCCTTGACGATCGGTTCAATTTTTCCATAATTCGGATCGCCGACGATGATTACCGGCGCATCCCTTACATCCCGACCCGGATTATCGGCAAAATATTTCTTGTTGGGATAGTCGCGGAAATACCACCAGAACGGATAAAGAGATTCATTATCGTAAGCAACGACAATATTCTTGCCCATCGTCGTTCGCTCGGAAATTTCATGGACCTGCGCCAGCACATCCTTTGGTCCGCGCGCGGCATGAGCGTAAACCAGAAACTCGGTCGCCAGGTCATAGTTTATATAGGATGCCATAATTGCCGCATGCGCGGTCAGGATAGCCAACATCCCAAATACACTCAGGACAATCAGCCGCACCACGTTCTTATATAACCAGGAAGAAAGCAGATAAATTAACCCCACCCCACTGGCAGCCGTTCCTACCAGGCCCAACAGAAGGTTGCTGGTTGCATTGAGCGATTCCAGGCTGTTCCCAGAAAATGGCGCGGGCGAACCGAGTAAAGCCAGGAAGAATCCGGACGATGCGGCAATAAACACCGGCAGCAGCAGAATAACCAGCAGCCCGCGCCGTTGAGCCAGATCCTTCCAGGGCGTCGTGTCTACCAGGTACCCCAGCCCCCAACCTGCAGCCAGAATCATGGCGGCTGTGATATGCACCGTAAGCCAGGGCATTTTCTCGCCCGCCAAAGAATACGCTACCAGACTGGAGAATGACCAAAACAGGAGCAAGGCCAGAACCGGGATCCGGCGTGGGGCTTCATCCGGAATCTCCTCCTCGCCGTTCGACATCGTAGCGCGCAGCCAACCCGGCAGGTGAAGCGGCCCAACCGGCTCTTCCCCGTGCTGTGCATCCGCCTGATCCAGGCTATCTTCCGGGGGTTCTTCTACTTCCGCTGCAACGACCAGCGGTTCGACAATGAAATCAACCGGTTCTTCACTTTGCGGCGCCGGCTGCTGCCCGGGCGCATATTCTGCGACCTGGGTAAACAGGCGATGACGCAAGCCAATTACAAAAGCCGCCAGTGCCCCCAAAGCTGGCAGGTATTCATAAATCGGAATTTGGATCAGCGCATAATAATACAGCGGTTGACTGCCCCGAGCAACACCCTGCTGTGAAAGCCAGTATCCAAGCGAGGCGATCAACCCCATGAAAAACCCCTTTCCATTGGTAAAGAAAGTGGTAAAGAGAATTGTAAAAATTGCAAAAAATATTGCTGCCGCACCCAGCCAGAATTTTGGCTTCCACCACATACCAAGCGCCACAGCCAGAACGCTGCAGATCACCAGAAAAATGGAAGTCTGCACCATACCGGTGGGCGTGTAGTTCAAAGGGTCCCAGCCGAGCATACGCACCGGAAAAGCGGCTAAAAGCGGCAGGGTCAGGGTTCCTGCCAGCATGATCAGGTCGAATGAACGCTGTTTGCGGATCACCACCCATCCCATGTTTTTAACCAACATGTATAGGGCATAAAGCACCAGCAATCCTGCCGCGCCTACCAGACCAATCTCAGCAATCCTGGTAAAAGTCATTCCGGTTGGCGCAGCACCAGCAATTTCACTGCTGGCTGTCAGGGCTGAATTCCCGGCAGTGATCACAGCCACGCCCAGAGCTGCACCCAGCAATACCAATGCTCCCACAATACCGAACAAAAATCGGTTTCGCGTACCCTGGCGCGGCCAGGGCAGGCGCAGAGCTTGTGCCAGAAAAACCAATCCCATGAAAAGCATTAACTGGGCGTTGTAAATGTATGCCGTGGCTTTATCGGTGAAATGCAGCGCCATGACCACGGTCAAGAGGTAGAGTGATGTTTTATCCCCTTTTTCAAGATAACGCAGTGCGCCGTAAATCATCAGAACGGTCCACAATCCCCCGAAGGCTTCATTGCGCGTGTATCGTCCATAGAAAAGCATATAGGGAGAAATCAGCATCAAAACACCGGCAATAATCGCGCCCCTGCGTCCCAGGAAACGCCGGAAACTAATCAAAGCTACGGCCACCGTTGCGATGCTGAACAGCACCGCCGGGACCCGGGCGCTGAAATCACTGTCTCCCAGGATAAAATACGACAGAGCGATCAGGTGAAATTGGAGCGGGCCGTGGGTCACCGGGTCATAGGCATAACCCTGACCCTGGAACAGGTTGTAAGATGGCACCACGTGATTGACCTCATCGTGACTCATGACCCGCGCATCTACTTTGTAAAAGCGGGTGAACACAGCCGCAATCAAGATCAGGATGATTAATCCAGTTTCAATATTCAGATTAGGTAGAAAGGAGTTAAGCGGCTTATCCAGCCAGCCAGATTGTTCTGAAGTGTTAGATTCCATAGTCCCTATTTATTAATGGTATAGAATAGCGTCATTATCATTGAAAGTTGGTTTTCTTGCAAGTGTCCATAACCGAACTCAGTCATCGCTGCAGGTCATTTTTTTCTTGCCAAACGTTGAAGCGCACGCTATAATTGTCTTAATATCGAAGAAAGGGAACAAGCCCTTGCCCGGGGTGCAGAGAGCCGGAACATATGGTGCGAAACCGGTACCCAACTGAGCAAGTGTTCGCCACCCTCGAGATGCGAGCCGAAAGCCTGATCGCAAGTAGACCTCGCCGGGAACTTCCGTTATCGAGTAGGCCGGTATTTGCCGGCTGCAGAGGCCTGCTTTGCGAAAAACAGGCAAACAGAGGTGGTACCACGGGAATTTTCTCGTCCTCAGCCCAGGCTGAGGATGTTTGATTTAAATACCCGGTAACGAACAGGAGATTGAGGTGAACACACAGGAATTTCGAGAATTGTACTTACACTTTTTTGAGGAGCGCGGGCACAAACGTATTCCCTCTGCTCCGCTGCTGCCAGAAAATGATCCTTCGGTGCTGTTCACCACGGCTGGAATGCACCCGCTTGTCCCCTTTTTACTCGGTGAGCCCCATCCGTTAGGCAAACGCATCACCAATTTTCAAAAGTGCATCCGCACCAATGACATTGATGAAGTCGGCGACACCTCACACCTCACCTTCTTTGAAATGCTTGGGAACTGGTCGCTGGGAGATTATTTCAAGGCTGAATCTCTTGCCTGGAGCCATGAATTCCTCACCCGCGAGTTATCCATTCCGCTCAATCGGTTGGCCGTCACTGTGTTTGCCGGGGACGAAAATGCCCCTCGTGATGATCTCGCCGCCAATCTATGGCGAAAACTGGGTGTTCCCCAGGATCGGATCTACTTCCTGCCAAAAACGGATAACTGGTGGGGGCCGGCCGGCGCAACCGGCCCTTGCGGCCCCGATTCCGAGATCTTCTTTGACACCGGCAAACCCGATCACACCGGCTGCCGCCCAGGTTGTGCATGTGGAAAATGGTTCGAAATCTGGAACAATGTCTTCATGGAATACGATCAGACCCGAGAAGGAACATACCGGCGTCTGGTGCAGCGAAATGTGGATACCGGTTTGGGCATCGAAAGAACCCTGGCTGTCATGCAAGGGTTGGATGACATTTTCCACATCGAAACCTTATGGCCTCTGGTGCAGTCGGTGGAAACGCTCGCCAATCGCAGTTACGACGACCAACCGAAGCCATTTCGGGTGATCGTTGACCATCTCCGCGCCGTGACATTTGCGATTGGGGATGGGGCGGTCCCATCCAACGTAGAAGCAGGCTATGTCGTCAGGCGCATGATCCGGCGTGCCGTACGTTTTGGCCGTGAATTGGGAATCACCGATAATTTCCTCAGCCCCTTGGCCAGTTCAGTCATCGACCTTTTTGGCGCCACCTATCCGAACCTGCTCACCGGTAAAACTCATATCACAGCCGTGATTGATGAAGAGGAGAAGAAATTTCAAATTACGCTTGAACGCGGCTTACGCCAGTATCAAAAAACTGTCAACCGGGTGTTGGCGGATGGTAAGCACCTGATTGGCGGATCTGAGGCTTTCGACCTTTTCGAAACCTACGGCTTTCCACTGGAATTAACCGTTGAGCTCGCCCACGAACAGGACCTGACGGTGGATGAAGCCGGCTTTCAGGCCAGCTACGCCGCGCACCGGGAACAATCACGCCGCAACCTGGATAAAAAATTTAAGGGCGGTCTGGCAGATCACTCGGAACTCACCACCCGCCTGCATACGGCTTCGCACCTGCTTCAGCAGGCATTGCGTCAGGTACTCGGAGATCATGTCAGCCAAATGGGCTCAAACATCACCCCTGAAAGGCTTCGTTTTGATTTCACCCATCTGGAAAAGATTTCCCCGCAGCAGGCGGCTGAAGTAGAGAAAATTGTCAACCAGCAGATTCAAGCCGGTTTGCCAGTGTCCATGGAGATCATGCCGCTGGACGAAGCCTTACAAAAAGGCGCTTTGGCATTCTTTGGTGAGAAGTACGGCGAACTGGTGAAGGTATATTCCATCGGCAATTTTTCAAAAGAAGTCTGTGGTGGGCCGCACGTGGAAAACACCGCCGAACTCGGACGGTTCAAAATATTAAAGACAGAATCTGTAGGGCGTGGTGTGCGACGTATTCGGGCAACCCTGGAATAATCCATGAAATCCACTTTTCTTTTCCTTGCCCCAGTTAAATGTTTGTGTTATAATCCTGCCTCGCCTTCAAAGGCGCAATGTAATTATTAACGAAAAGGCAAGGATGATTAAATGAGTGAAGACCTGTTAAAATCTGTGGAAGCCCCCGTTAACCCGAATATTCCCCAACTGCAGCCAGGCGATACGGTTAGCGTTCATGTAAAAATCACGGAAGGCAATCGCGAACGTATCCAGGAGTTTAAAGGGACCGTTCTTTACAACCATAATCGCGGTACCAATTCCACCTTCACCGTTCGCCGGGTGGCATCTAATGGAGTCGGCGTTGAACGCACCTTCCTCCTTCGCTCCCCACGGATCGACAAAGTCGTCGTTGAACGTCACAATGTCGTTCGCCGGGCGCGCCTGTACTATTTGCGCGATCGCACCGGAAAAAGCGCTCGCCTCAAGCAAAAGTTTTCCTAATTTTTTCACTCACCATTACTTGAAGGGTGTGGCCATACGCCGGGCTACGCCCTTTTCATTTACGCAGAGGATGCATGAGTACTCCATTCATCGGGATCACCACCCAACGCGCCGCTACTGGAGGATCTCCAGTGGTCGGCTCACCAGAAAGCTACATTCAAGCCGTACGAAACGCCGGTGGGATGCCTTTATTAATCCCCCTCAACCTGACCACTGCCGAATTGGATGAGGTCTTTCCTCGCCTGGATGGAATACTCCTCCCAGGTGGAGGCGATATTGATCCGGTATTTTTTCAAGGTCCGGCGCACAACGCGGTCTACGGCATCGATCCCGACCGCGACCGGGTAGAACTTCATCTGATACGCCAGGCAGCAGAATCAGGAAAACCATTTTTGGGCATATGCCGCGGCATCCAGGTAATCAACGTCGCCTTGGGCGGCACCCTGTATACCCATATTCAGGACCAGCATCCCAATGCCCTGCGCCATGACTGGTATCCGGATATCCCTCGTGATTATCTGGCTCATCCCATCCAGGTTCAGAAAAACAGCAGCCTCTCCAGAATTTTGGGGGGAACATCGGTTGAGACCAACAGCCTCCACCATCAGGGCATCCACCAGCCGGCGCCGCGCCTGGCCCCGGTCGCCTGGGCGCCAGACGGCATCATAGAAGCCGTGGAACTCACCGGTCACCCCTTCGGATTGGGTGTCCAATGGCATCCGGAAAACCTCCAGGCCTACCCGGAAATGCGCGCCTTGTTTCAATCACTGATCGCTTCCGCCAGGAGGGCTTGAATTCCTGCCATTTTTATTTTCTTTTGGCCACAGAACGGATAAAATAACACCAATGGATACGATTCCCATTGGTGTTTTCAATTCGGGCGTCGGCGGACTTTCCGTTTTACGCGCCATTCGCTGCCGGTTTCCAGGCCATCCCATCCTGTATTTTGCGGATCAGGCTCATGTTCCCTATGGGTCGCGCTCTCTGTCAGAAGTTCGATCATATTCCAAAGAAATCACCCGCTTCCTGCTGGAACAAGGCGCCCGATTGGTTGTGGTCGCCTGCAATACAGCATCCGCGGCGGCTCTGCATGACCTGCGCCAGACCTTTGATGGCGTGCCCTTCGTCGGCATGGAACCCGCCGTTAAACCTGCTGCGGAAGGAACCCACAGCGGTGTGGTCGGCGTTTTAGCCACCCCCGCCACATTTCATTCCGATCTATATTCTTCGGTGGTTGAACGATTCGCCCGGGAAGTGAAAATTTTGCAGGATCCCTGTCCCGGTCTGGTCCAACAAATCGAAACCGGGGATCTTAATAGCCCCAAAACACGCCAGATACTTGAAAGTGCATTGAAACCAATGCTCGCTTCCGGAGCGGATACGATTGTCATGGGCTGCACCCATTACCCATTTGTGATCCCGCTCATCCAGGAAATTGCCGGTCCAGAGGTGCGAGTAATCGATCCGGCACCGGCGGTAGCTCGCCAGGTTGGCCGGATGTTAACAGCTCGCGGTTGGGTTTCAGAAAATGCAGCCCCAGGTGCGATTTTATTTTTCACCAGCGGTGACCCACAGGTTTTTACCCTTCTGCTGCCGCTGCTCTTGGGTGAGAAAGGCGAAGTTTCCCAAATCCAGTGGGATCAGGAAAGCATCAAATAGTTTCGGCATTTATGGTTATGAACCGCCAATGTTAAATCCATTCCGCCACCTCAAACATCATACGGAGGATAATTTCCGGATTGGTCGGTATGGTATACTTGGCCTTATCCAAAAGAAGGAGCCTATGTATGGCACGCACTGAAATCGATGTTAACCCTGTTTATCACATCACCATCGACGCCATTGGTAAACCCGGACAGCGTGTTTTTTACATTCAAGGTTGGCAGGCTGATAATCAAGTGATCACCTTGATTTTAGAGAAAGCCCAGGTGCAAACGCTTGCCTTGGGTATTGAGCAGTTTCTAGCCGAAGTCCAGCAAAAATATCCCGACCTACCCGAAGCAACCACCGAATACGATGAAAGCAAAATGAAAATTAGTCCTCCGGTCGACCCTTTATACCGGGTTGGCGAATTGGGTCTGGCATACGATGCGGATCAGGATAAACTGGTTCTGGTGGCCAGGGAAATATTAACAGAGGGGATCGAACCCGAAGAATCCGGACTGGTTCGTTTTTGGTGTTCAAGGTCGCAAATGCGTGCCCTGGCAACATGGGGATTGGATGTCACCCAACGTGGACGTCCGATTTGTCCTCAGTGCGGCGAACCCATGGACCCGGAAGGCCACTTTTGCCCGAAAAAGAATGGGCATAACCGCAATTAAATTCTCCCATGGTGCCCGAGAAATCCACAATTTTGAATGCCTTGCAGCATGGTGAATGCCAACTGCAAGGCCAATTTTTAAACGGGTCAAATTACACCTTCATGGTCGATCTTGTGTTCAAGGATCTGACCCTGACGGCAGTCTATAAACCTTTGCGTGGAGAACAACCCTTGTGGGATTTTCCCGCAGGTTCACTCAGTAAGCGAGAAGTTGCCGCTTACGAAGTCAGCGAACTTCTCAATTGGGAATTAGTCCCTCCCACAATTTTCCGGCGTAAAGGACCATTAGGGGCGGGTTCGCTGCAGCATTTTATTAAGCACGATCCGAATTATCACTATTTCAATTTTAGTGAAGAGGACCTCCAACGCCTCCGCCCTGCGGCCCTGTTTGACCTGTTGATCAATAACGCCGATCGTAAAGGCGGCCATATTCTCAAAGCAGCCGACGGCCACCTGTGGCTGATCGATCATGGGATTTGTTTTCATGTAGAGGATAAACTGCGCACGGTTATCTGGGACTTTGCCGGCGAAGCGATCCCCCAAGATCTTCTTACCGACTTGTGCCGCCTGGTCGACCAGGAAGAAAATGATCAGCTTGTTACCCTGAGACTGGGCCAACTGCTGCGAAAAAGAGAAATCGCCGCCTTGCTCGCCCGGGCACGCCGCCTGTCAGAGCGCGGGATTTTTCCCACCCCTTTAGGGACCAGGCGTTCTTATCCCTGGCCCCCGGTTTAAATCATCCTGGTTTCGAGCACTGGAGGCTTATGACACATCTTTCATTGGCATTTGTCGGGTTTGGAAATGTTGGCCGCTCACTGGCCCGCCTGCTGCTGCGGAAAAGGTCAGAACTGGAAGAAAAATATAGCCTGACTTTCAATGTCACCGGGATTGCCACCGGTCGCCACGGTATGGCAATTGACCCTGCCGGGCTTAATATTCAGCGCGCGCTGGAACTTGCCGACGGTGGGCATTCCATTGCTGAACTCAGTCGCCAGCCGGTGGTTGATTCGGTCATTGAATTTATACAGATTGTCCCCGCGGATATTCTCTTTGAGAATTCGCCGGTTAATCATCATACCGGCCAACCCGCGGCCGATTACCTGAAAGCAGCTCTGGCGCGCGATATGCACGCAATCACCGCCAACAAAGGTCCGGTGGTGCATGCTCTCAAGGCATTGAATGAATTGGCAGCCAACCATAACCGGCGCTTCTTATACGAATCAACCGTCATGGATGGAGCGCCCATTTTCTCACTTTTCAGAGGCCCTTTACCTTGCGCTGAGCTGCGCGGTTTTCGCGGCATCTTGAATTCATGCACCAATTTAATCCTGGGATTAATGGAAGAAGGGCAAACATTAGACGAAGCTGTCGCCTACGCGCAGTCGATCGGAATCACCGAAACCGATCCCAGCGCCGACATCGACGGTTGGGATGCAGCCATTAAAGTTGCAGCCCTGGCGACGGTTTTGATGGGTGCCCCTCTCAAACCACAAGATGTGGACCGAACAGGCATCCGTGGCATAACGCAAGCCCAAATCGCTGAAGCGCGCCAGATGGGCCGGCATTGGAAATTAGTTTGCGAATGCACCCAAAACGGCGAACATCTCGAAGCCCGCGTTGCTCCTGAGCAAGTAATGCCCGATTCCCCATTTTTTTCAATCAGCGGCACCAGTTCTTACGTTCAATTTGAGCTAGACGTACTGCCCGGGCTGGGGATTGTTGAGACGAATCCCGGGCCAGAAACCACGGCCTACGGTCTGCTGGCGGATATGGTTAACGCCTTTCGCGGAATGTAATTTTGGTGAAGCCATTGTGAGGAATCATTGAACCATGTCCGTGAGCCCGCATTGATCTATCTTGGCCTGGGCACAAACCTGGGACAGCGATTGAAGAATTTACATGATGCCAGGGCTGCAATGCCTCCCCAGGTAACCATTCTGCGCCTTTCACAGGTTTATGAAACCCCGCCCTGGGGGTATGTCGACCAGCCCCCTTTTCTCAATCAAGTCATCGAAGCTCAAACCCTTCTTACACCCAGGCGGTTGTTAGCCCACCTGAAATCCATCGAACATCACCTTGGACGCACGCTCACCTTTCGTTATGGGCCGCGGCTGATCGATATCGACATCCTGTTTTTTGGCAGTGAGATCCTCGATCTTGACGGCTTAATCATTCCTCACCCGCGCCTGGCCGAACGTTCTTTTGTGCTGATTCCACTGGCAGAGCTGGCGCCGGATCTGGTCCATCCCCAAAGCGGCCAATCCATCCAGCAGCTTTTAACCCAGATCGATGCCAGTGGTGTAGAGATATTCCATGGCTAAACTGACTTACCCTTTTCACTGGGGCAGCCGCACGTACATCATGGGCATCCTTAATATGACGCCCGACAGCTTTTCGGGTGATGGCATTCTCCAGCAGGCAGACGCAGTCAAATTTGCCATCAAGCAAGCCAGACAGTTCGTCAGCGCCGGTGCGAACGTGTTAGATATCGGCGGTAAATCGACCCGTCCGGGTTCGCAGCCAGTGAGCGCCGCTCAAGAAATGGAGCGGATTCTGCCTGTACTGCACGCCATCGTCCAGGAAAATCTGGATGTGCTGCTGTCTGTGGATACGTATAAAGCCAAAGTAGCAGAAGCCGCCCTGCAGGTTGCACCGGTATGGATCAACGATATTTGGGGGCTGCACGCGGATCCAGATCTCGCTCAGGTTGTCGCTCGCAGCCAGGCTCCTGTCATTTTGATGCACAATCGCCTCAAGCCTGCCAGCGCGGCACTGGAGGCACGTCTGGGTGGACGCTATGTGGGTGTGAAGTATGCGAACCTGCTCGAAGATATTAAAAGCGAACTGATGGAAAGCGTCCACCTCGCCCGTCAGGCTGGTGTCCGTGATGAAAATATCATCCTCGATCCGGGAATTGGATTTGGGAAAACTGTCGAGCAAAATCTGGAACTGCTTAACCGGTTGGACGAAATCCGCTCCCTGGGATTCCCCGTCCTGTTGGGCCCATCCCGCAAATCCTTTATCGGCTATACGCTGAATCTGCCGCCTGATCAGCGGATGGAAGGCACTGCAGCGGCAGTCGCGGTGGGGATTGTTCGCGGCGCCGACATCATCCGCATCCATGATGTCGAAGCGATCGCCCGAGTTGCCCGAATGACAGATGCCATTGTCCGAAAATTGGTATAATGACTTTGTCCGTCAATGATTTGGAGTGCATGTAACTTTTTCGCACCTTTCGGATCAGATAAAAGACTTAATCAAGAAAAATTTCAACGAGGTTGCCCATGTCCACATACGATGTCATCGTTATAGGCGCAGGTCCAGGCGGGTACGTAGCCGCTATTCGAGCTGCACAATTAGGAAAAAAAACTGCCATTATCGACAAGCAGTGGCTTGGTGGGGTCTGCTTAAATGTTGGCTGTATCCCATCAAAATCTCTGCTTAAAAACGCAGAAGTCGCACACACCCTGCGAGAACGCGGCAAAGAATTTGGCTTTTCATTCGAAAACTTGAAACTCGATTATTCCGTTGCAGTCAAACGCAGCCGCTCAGCATCTGACCGCCTCACGCGTGGGGTCGGCTTCTTGATGCGCAAAAACAAGATCGACGTCCATATGGGCACAGCCAAATTTATCTCCAAAGATACCGTCGAAGTCACCGATAAGGACGGCAAAGTTACCCAGCATACCGCCAAAGACATCATCATCGCTTCCGGCGCCACTGCCGTCATGATCCCCGGTATTCAGGCCGACGGCAAACGCATCCTCACTTATTGGGAAGCGATCCTTCAGGAGACAATGCCCAAATCTGTGGTAATCATTGGTGCCGGCGCCATCGGAGTTGAATTTGCTACAGTATGGAATTCCTACGGCGCGAAAGTAACCCTGGTGGAAATGCTCCCGCGGGTGGTACCGCTTGAAGATGAAGAAATTTCCTCCGAGCTGGCCAAAGCATTCAAAAAACGCGGCATCGAGATACTGACCGGCACAAAGGTACAATCCATCGAAACCGGTGAAAACGGGGTAACGGTAAAAGTCGCAGCCCCGGATGGTGAAAAGGTTCTCGAAGCCGAACAGGCTTTGGTCGCGATTGGTTTCAAGCCCAATACAAAAGATATTGGCCTCGAAGCAGCGGGGGTTAAAACCAGCCCGCGCGGCTTCGTTGAAATCGATGAACGTATGGCCACCAATGTCCCGGGGATCTGGGCGATCGGTGATGTTTCTGGCAAATTGCTTCTGGCGCATGTTGCCTCCGCCCAGGGCATCATCTGTGCCGAGAACATTGCCGGTGCGGAAACGATCACCCTCGATTACACGATGATGCCGCGCGCCACGTACTGCCATCCTCAGGTAGCGTCCTTTGGATTGACCGAAGCGCAGGCCAAAGAACAGGGCCATAAGATCGTTGTCGGGAGATTTCCATTCCAGGCCAATGGCAAAGCGCTCGGCCTGGGTGATTATGCTGGTTTTGTCAAAATCATCACCGACGAGAAATATGGTGAAATTTTGGGGGCGCACATGATCGGCCCGGATGTATCAGAACTGCTTCCTGAATTGACCCTGGCTCAACGCATGGAAATGACCGCTGAAGAAATTGCCCGCAATGTACATACCCACCCGACGCTCAGCGAAACGCTGATGGAAGCCGCGGAGGACGCCGAAGGCCACGCTATTCATATCTAATCTAAACTAAAAATTAAATGGGTCGGGCAGGACCTGCTGATAGGAGGCCCTGCCCACTCTTTTTTCGACGGACACCTTGTTACCTGATGGTATAATCTTGCGATATCAAAAAATTTAGGAATGAAAGTAATCACATGCCAAAAACCCAGACTACATGCCCGCAATGTAAGCAGCCCGTACTCGTAGATGTAGAACAGCTATTTGATGTGGGCGTCGATCCTGAAGCCAAACAGCGCCTGCTTTCCGGTCAATACAACCTGATCCAGTGCAGCAACTGCGGCTATGTCGGGAACCTCAGCACTCCCCTGGTATATCATGATCCGGAGAAAGAACTGCTGCTAACTTTTTTCCCTCCCGACCTTGGTGTACCTGTAAACGATCAAGAGCGGATGATTGGGCCAATGATTAACCAGGCAGTGAACAGCCTGCCGAATGAGAAGCGTAAAGCTTACCTGCTCAGACCAAAGACGATGCTCACCATGCAGACCATGGTCGAGACCATTCTCGAAGCCGATGGAATCACCAAAGAAATGCTGGATGGACAGCAGAAGCGTCTGGCGCTGCTTCAGCGGTTGATGTCCACGCCCGATCAGGCTGCACGGGTGGAAATTATCAAGCAAGAATCGGCACTGATCGACGAAAATTTCTTCAGCATTCTCAGCCGCCTTGGTGAGGCCTCAATGACTCAGGGAGACCAACAAGTCGCTCGCGCCCTGGTAGGGATCCAGCAAGATGCCCTGAACAACACGGAATTGGGTCAAAAATTAAAAGCCCAGGCCAAGGAAACGGAAGCTGCGATTAAAACCCTGCAGGAAGCCAGCCAACAAGGCCTGACCCGCGAAAAGCTCCTCGATTTGCTAATCGAAGCCAAGTCGGAAGCCACTTTGATGACCCTGGTCAGCATGGCCCGTTCCGGTCTGGATTACCAGTTTTTCCAACTGCTCAGCGAGCAGATCGAAAAGGCCTCGGAAAGTGAAAAAGCCAGTCTGGCAGACCTGCGCGAGAAATTGCTGGAGATGACTCAGGAAATTGACAAAGCCGTGCAGGCCCAATATGAATCCGCTCGCAAGCTGCTGGACAAGATCACTTCCGCTGCGGATGTCGGAAAAGCCACACAGGAAAATCTGGCCCAAATTTCCGATGTTTTTGTTGAAGTTTTAGATACCGAGCTCAAGCTCGCTCGTCAAAAAGGGGATCTTGACCGGTCGGGCAAGCTCAACTCGGTCTTAAATATCATTCAAGAAGCCTCGGCTCCACCGCCAGAGGTGGAATTCATTAACGAACTGGTCGAGGCTGAGTTTGACGAAGACCGGAAGAAAATTCTAGACGAAAATGCCGATAAGGTCACCCCAGAACTGCTCGACATGATGAATAACCTGATCTCACAAATGGATCAGCAAAATCAACCTGCCGAGTTGAAAGCTCAGGTAGAAAAGGCCTACCGGGCTGCCTTGCGTTTCTCGATGCAAGCCAGTTTCAAGAAAGCCTGACCTCAACATAAGTCTTCTCAAAAACAAAAGGTTTGCACATCGATATAAGCGATGTGCAAACCTTTTTAGTTTTTCTTGTTTCCGAAAGCTAAAGAAGATCAACTTCGCAGTTTACCAGGGCATCTTATTCTTGAGAATTATCCAGGCGCAAACCGTGACCGCGCACGGTGATGATATAAGCATGATCGGCATCTAGCGCTGCCAGGCGGTCGCGCAGCCTTCGCACTAATGCATCTAGCGCTTCTTCCGAGACACCTTCCGACTCGGCCTCTCCCCAAATCGCATCGACCAATTCGTTACGCGGTACGACCTGCCCCCGATGCTCGTACAATGTATGCAGCAGCCGGAACTGAGGCAAGGAAAGTGGAGGTACAATCTCATCTGAATCGATCCATACCCGTCGCGAACGGACATCCAGGAATAATCGCCCTCCCATCGGCTCTACCGGAAGCACGCCCTGTCCAAGCGGCATGGTCGAATCAGAACTGAGGAACACAAAATTCTGGACCAACGCAATCTGGATCAATCCCCCATCCTGGATATAAATGGGACCGTCCACGCGTTGGCCTTCGTAAAAGGTCCCATTTTTACTGCCCAGATCTTCCAACAGCACGCCTTCTTCTTTTACCAGCAGGCGCGCGTGGAACCTGGAGACCTGGCGGTCCGGGACCACCACAGCACAATTATCATCGCGACCAATAGTCACCGCCTCATCGATTAACCAGCGTTCCCCATTTAAAGGACCCGCCTGACCAATTAAGACCGGAAGTTCGGCCCCCGCTTTTCCCATTCTTTTCCTCCGTTTTCTCTCTGCGGTATAATAAAGCACAAAGACGATTTTGTGAAGTATTTCAGCTCAGTTCGCCTCTTCCGGTACAACGCCGAAATACACCGATGGGCGATAAGTATATTTTACCGTTAAGGAATACGAATTATGCCAGCTCCTCTCAAAGCCGGCGAAGTCCTTCGGAATCGATATAAAATCCAAAGGATCATCGGTCAGGGTGGGATGGGGTGTATTTATCTGGCGGATGACCTGCGATTGATGGGCCGCCAATGCGCTCTTAAAGAGGTCGAAAATGACCGTTCCCTTCCACCCGAAATGCTCAGAGAGGCCCGCGATCAATTCTTGCGCGAGGCTACTGTACTTGCGCGCCTCGATCACCCCAACCTGCCCAAGGTGTCGGATTTTTTCTCTGTTGGTAATCGCGATTACCTGATCATGGATTTCGTCCCTGGCAAAGACTTACGCACGCTGATGTTGGAAGCCAAACAGGCATCCACCTTTTTGCCGGAAGCGGATGTCCTTAATTGGGCCGGTCAGTTGTGCGGTGCTCTAACCTACTTGCACAGTCAGGAACCTCCCATTCTGCACCGCGACATTAAGCCCAGCAACCTCAAGCTGACCCCCAGCGGGCTGCTCAAGCTGGTCGATTTTGGCCTGGTCAAAGTTCTTGCCCCAGGCGAAATTACCATTACCATCCTTCAGGGGCAGGGCACAGCCTTATATACGCCGCTCGAACAATACGGCGGAGATTCAGGGCACACCGATGTGCGCAGTGACCTTTATGCCTTCGCTTCGACGCTCTACCACCTGTTGACCAACCAACCTCCGGCTGGCGCCCGTGAGCGTTTCCTTGACCCGGACAACCTGATCCCCATCCGCCAGATTAACTCATCCGTCAGTCAGCGCACCGAACGCGCGATTACCTGGGCCATGAGCCTTCACCCGGATGAGCGCCCCAATACCATAGATGAGTTTCGTGAAAATTTGCTTGGTGACCAGATCACCCTGCCGCGTCCTGCCGGGCGCATCGTCCGCGTCAGGATGAAAGACGTGCTGCGTACCCGGCCTGAGCGCATGCTGTTATTTTTCACTGTGCTGCTCTCCATCCTCAGCCTGGTCGCCACCATCATTCGCTGATTTTCATTTTCCAACCGTTCCTACATTTTCAACAAAGTTCAATTCCTGTTTTCCCGTCCTCCAGCAAAGGCAGGAAAAGATGGGAGAATGCCAATTATTTTCAGAATTTCTCTTGACTTTCCCGTTTTCTATTTTATAATAATTTTGATATAAAAAATACACAAATCGAGGAAAATCATGACACTAACTTATGCTCATCCCGAAGTATTGGTAGAAACGTCCTGGGTTGCTGCCCATCTTGAAGATCCGAATGTACGCATTGTTGAATCAAATGAAGATGCCCTGCTGTATGAAACCGGTCACATTCCCGGCGCAGTAAAGGTGGATTGGTTTACCACATTGCAGGCCCCTGTTGTCCGTGATTTTCTAACCAAAGCAAGTTTTGAACAATTATGCTCAAATCTGGGTATTACAAATGATACAAGCGTTATTTTTTACGGTGATAAAAACAACTGGTTTGCGTGCTACGCTTTTTGGGTTTTCGAGTATTACGGGCACCAGAAGCTGCGCATTATGAACGGTGGCCGCCTGAAGTGGACCCAGGAAAAACGCCCACTGACCAAAGAGGTGCCGGAAATTGCGCATACCCAATATCTCGCCAAACCGCCGAATAAGGAAATCCGGGCTTTTCGGGATGATGTCTTCAACCAGATTGGTCGCCGGCTTCCTTTGGTAGATGTGCGTTCTCCCCAAGAATTTTCTGGGGAGCTCTTGCACATGCCAAATTACCCTCAAGAAGGCGCCATGCGGGGTGGGCACATCCAGGGAGCAGCAAACATTCCCTGGTCAAAAGCCATGAATACCGATAACGGGACTTTCCTTCCGGCAGAGAAGTTAAAAGAACTCTATGAAGGAAAAGGGTTCACCCCAGATAAAGAAACAATCGCCTACTGCCGGATCGGCGAGCGCAGTTCGCTCACCTGGTTCGTATTGAAATATCTTTTGGGTTATCCTCGTGTTAGAAATTACGACGGTTCATGGACCGAATGGGGAAATCTGGTTGGCGCGCCAATCGAGAAAGATGTTTAATCGTGAACAATTCGACCGATATTCCTGCCAGATTGGCTGAAATTGTGGAAGATTTCCAGTTCGCAGAAGGTCGCGAAAAGCTGGAAATGCTGCTTCAATTTTCTGAAAATCTTCCCCCACTGCCTGAAAGGTATGCCGGAAGATTAGCTGAAATGGAGGCCGTTCCCGAATGTATGACCCCGGTGGCAATCGCAGTCGAGTTAATCGATGGCGGTTTGGTCTATCACTTCGCTGTTCCGGAAGAATCCCCCACCGTACGTGGCTACGCTGCGATTCTGGCCGAAGGTTTGCGGGGGGCCTCACCCCAGCAGGTCATTCAGCTTCCATCAGATTTTTATCTACAAATGGGATTGCAAAATGTTTTAACCATCCAGCGTTTGAACGGCATGTCCGGGATGGTCGCCCACATAAAACGGCTCGCAGTGGAAAAAATGACCGCATAAGCGCATCGATAAATATGCGAAATTAGTGTCAGAGCCGGTTTTTCGATCCAATCAGATCGCTAAAATCGGCTCTAACTTTTATTTCGTCCTATTCTCTTCCAGGCAATCAAAACATACATTTGGACGGATCACGATCGACTGGTCCGGTTCTAAAGTATTGCCTGCTAAAGCGCCAGACGATTATGGCAAATTAGCATCCAGAAAGGTCTTAATCCGCGGTAATTCACTGCCGATGTGTTCGATCAGATCATCAAAATCTTCAATATTACCATCTCTAGCATTCATCTCCAGTTTTCTGGCATAAGCGCCCAATGGGTCGGCTGCCAGGTTAAGCGCCGCTCCTTTGATGTAATGCGCCATTTCTGCCAGATTATGGAAATCTTTATCCTGAAAATATTGAATTAATTGCGACTGTTTCTGGTCTACATCGGCCAAAAACTCCAAAACCAACGACTTATAAATTTCTTTTTCCCCCATCAAACGCGACAGACCATTCTCCAGGTTGATGGGTTCGGGTTGGCTAAATTCATTCATTGGATCTCTCGCCTGGTTATCCAAAATATTATCCTCTTGATCGAAAACCCAGTGTTCTATGGCGTCCATCAATTCTTTGGGGTTTAGCGGCTTCGATATATATCCATCCATGCCAGCTTCAACACAGCGTTCCTGATCACCTTGCATCACATGTGCAGTCATTGCAATGATCGGAATATGTTTTCCAGGCTGCTCCTGCTCACGAATGCGTTGGGTAGCCTCCAAACCATCTAAAACTGGCATCTGAACATCCATCAACACAACGTGATAATCGCCTTTCGATACAGCATCGACAGCCTGCTGCCCATTCTCCACCACATCCACTTTGAAACCAGATTTGGCCAGCAGGATCACGGTCAGTTTCTGATTAATCGGGTTATCTTCTGCCAGCAAGATCCGCACATTGTCGCGTTGGTTTTCATTCAGCGTATGGCGTGTTACCAGGTGCGGAGGTGGAGCATCTGCGCCACCCGATTTTCGATTCGCAACAGTCACAATCGCATCACAAAGTTGCGTTTGGCGAATTGGCTTCAAAAGATAGCCAGAGCAGCCAATCGCTTCCAGACGGCTGGCATCCCCGCGTTGGCCCATTGATGTAAGGATGATTACGTTCACCGGGCTGATGAGCGGATCAGCTTTAATTGCCTTGAGGGTTTCTTCACCATCCATATCCGGCATCTGCATATCCAGAATAACCACCTGGAACGGATCGCCCGCAGTTGCCGCTGCTCTCAACACCATCAAAGCTTCATTTCCATCCGATGCCAAAGTAATTCGGCACCCCTGGTTCTCGAGGATCTTGGAAAGGATCATACGATTGGTGGCATGATCATCCACGCCTAAAATATGCAGCCCGTCCAGCCCAACCGAGAACTCCTGTTCCTCAATTTCAGATGCGGGTTGTTTTTCAAGTATTGCAGTAAACCAAAACGACGACCCGACGCCCAATTCACTGTCTACCCCAATCTCCCCGCCCATCATCTCCACTAATTGCTTGGAAATTGCCAGCCCAAGACCTGTCCCTCCATATTTTCGCGTTGTCGAGCTGTCAACCTGAACGAAGCGCTCAAAGATCGCCTTTTTCCGATCTTCAGGGATTCCGATCCCGGTATCATCCACGGTAAAACGCAGTTTGACGCGATCTCCAAGATCTTCTTCCTGGGCTACACGGATCAGAACTTCACCCTGTCCAGTAAATTTGATTCCATTCCCTGCCAGGTTAACCAGCACCTGTCGCAGCCGTCCTGGGTCCCCGCGCAATTTCACATTCACATCGTGGTAAACCAGGCATGCCACCTGCAGCCCCTTGGCTTCGGCGCGTGGTGCAAGGTTAGAAGTTACCCCTTCTACCGTTGTACGGAGATTGAAATCAATGGATTCCAAGGATAAATGACCCGCTTCAATTTTAGAAAAATCGAGGATATCGTTAATCAAGCCAAGTAAAGCGTCTGCACTTTCCCGCGCAGTCATTAGAAAATCGCGCTGTTCTATATTGAGCGGTGTATCCAGGGATAATTCCAGCATCCCCATAATTCCATTCATCGGCGTGCGAATCTCATGGCTCATATTCGCCATAAATTCACTTTTAGCCCGGTCTGCGGCTTCAGCCGCTTTACGCGCCCGTTCCAAAATGGAGATATCGTGGTAAATGGCCAACTTACCAACCCGCTGTCCATTAAGAATCATTGGCCTTCCTGAAATTTCAACTTCCACCTGGGTGCCATCTTTGCGCAAGCGGGGTCCATAACTCCGAATAGAAATGCCATCAGACACTTGTTGGGTAAAGGTGATGGCATTTTCACGCTCGCCAGGCGGTACGATCAATTCATCCAACTGCTGATGGATCACCTCATCCTTTTCATGACCAAACAGCTTCTCGAATTCAGTGTTGCAATCTACAATTCTATCTCCCTCGTCTAAGAGTACATTTGCTGCCGGGCTGATTTCGAACAGCGCCTGGAAAAATAATTTCTGCTCCTCAGTTTTCAGCTGAGCTTCATAGAGTTGGGTCATATCATGAATTATGCAGACCAGTCCCTGGCGATCGTCTTCTAATACAAGTGGAAAATGGGTGACCTGGTACCATCCGGGCAGCCCCGGAAGTTGAATTACCTGACCCTCTTCAAATGAGCGGCGCTCGGGGTAGGCGTCTTTTAGCACAGTATCCGCAATATTCTTCCCAATCAGTTCCTGAAAAGTGGTTGACAGCGTTTTAATCGTGTTCTGATTGCAGCGGATAATCTGCCCTTCCATATCAATCTGAATCATCAAATCCTGTACGGCGTCGAAAGTTGCTTCCCAGGCGCGTTTCGCCCGCGAGATAATCACCTCAGTATCCTGCTGCTTTTGCAAGGTGATCTTCAATTCCTCATATGCAGATTTAAGATGACTCGTCTTTTTATTTATGTCCTCCTGTAAAACGAGATGCATCCTGGCCTTCTGGTCAACAACATTCCCCAGATATGCCAGCAGGACTCCAAAGATCAAGGGAGACAAGTCAATAATTTGGAGCAAAGGCTGGGCAGCGTGTGCCTGAATAATCGAGGCCCAGGACATCATCAATTGGCGAGAGGAAAGTTCGAGTAACGTCCCCCAACCGATGAAAACAAAACCTAAAAACACCCCCGCCGAACCATAAAGATATATAAAACGTCTGGCGGACTTTAATTGATGTTCGACCATGAATAATTCCTGAGGTCCTATTAATTAGAAAGAATTAGCGTCCTCATTATCCCATATCCCGGCAGGGTAAACATGTAATTTCAGGTAAAATTATGACTGGTTACAAAACTGTTAAGAGGAATATGTATGCCAAAACGATTAATTCTGGTTGCTGGGAACATCGGATCTGGAAAAACTTCACTGACCGAACGGATTGGCGAACGCCTTGGTTGGCGAACAGCTTATGAATCCGTCGCAGACAATCCTTATCTGGCCGATTTCTACCACGATATGCGTGCCTGGTCATTTCACCTGCAGGTATTTTTCCTGGGACACCGCGCCCGCCAGCATGAAGAACTGGCGCAAGATTCCCAATCGGCGATCATCGACCGCAGTATTTATGAAGACGCCTTTATCTTCGCCCGGGCACTGCATGCCCTGGGTAATCTTAACGAACGGGATTATCTTTCATACCGGCAGTTATTCGACCTGGTTGTAAAAAACTTGCCACCACCATCACTCCTGATTTATCTTAAAGCACCGCCTTCGGTCTTGATCCAGCGCATTCACCAGCGCGCCCGGAATATTGAGACTGGAATCACCCTGGAATATCTTGAACTGCTCGATTCGTTCTACGAAGAATGGATGCATTCTTTTGACCTCTGCCAGGTGCTTACCCTGCGTAGCGATGATCTGGATTTCGTCCATGTCCCCCGCCATCTGGATACAGTCGTCGAGCGCATACAGGATAAATTAGCCGGGAAGGAAGAGTTGGTATTTTAACCGCTTCGTAAAATAATCCAAGTTGCCACCGATAATAACATCATTACGAAATCGGTGGTTATAAAGTCGAAACAATCTCTAATGTCTAAAAAAATCAGGCATTTAACGCTCAACGGAATTCCCATGTGGAATTTTTTTCTTTAATGCATCACTAATGGATAAGAATTTTGATGTTTCTATTGTTAACCTGGAATTGGGATTGTATATACAACCTTATATGATTTATTGACAAGGTCTTATCATTGGCATTATATTCTAAAAAATTACTTATCTCGGGGAAAATTCCATGTTCAAGATAAGCTACGATCTCAAGAATCTGAGAGGCGACTTAATTGGGGGTTTAGTCGCAGGTGTCATTGCATTACCTTTAGCTCTGGCGTTTGGTGTGCAATCGGGGTTAGGCGCAACTGCGGGACTATATGGAGCCATCGCTTTGGGGATTCTGGCGCCGATTTTTGGCGGGACCGTCACACAGGCAAGTGGGCCTACCGGGCCGATGACAGTTGTAGCAGCTGCGATGATTGCTGCCGCAGTTGGATATAGCGGAACGATTCAGAGTGCGATTGGGATCATAATCCTGACCTTCTTTCTAGGGGGAGTTTTCCAAATCTTGTTTGGTCTGCTAAATATTGCGCGGTACATCAAATACCTGCCTTATCCAGTCATTTCAGGATTTATGAGTGGGGTCGGCTTGATCATCGTATTGCTTCAGATTTTTCCATTGGGCGGGGTTGCCGCGCCTAAGTCTACCCTGGGTGTGATCACGGAGTTGCCTCGTTTTGTTACGGAATTAAACCTGGCAGCAATTGGTTTGGGTGCCTTCACAATGGCGGTTTATTATCTCTTTCCGCGAATCACAAAAGCTGTGCCCAGTACTCTTATTGCCCTGATTTCAGCAAGCCTTTTGGGATATTTCCTGCGATTAGATGTGCCGTTTATCGGCAATATTCCTTCAGGGTTGCCTTCCATTCAAATTGCGGAATTACTCACTGCCGATTTGGGGGCTTACCTCATAATTTTGGAGTATGCGCTTATCCTGGCCGTGCTGGGTTCAATTGATACGCTCCTGACCTCAGTAATTGCCGACAATATTACAAAAACAAAGCATGACAGTAATCGGGAATTGATAGGTCAGGGTATCGGGAACATTGTTGCCGCTCTGGTTGGAGGAATCCCCGGCGCTGGCGCGACAAAGGGCACGGTTATAAATATTAAGGCCGGTGGCAAATCACGCCTATCCGGAACTGTCCATGGACTTTTCTTACTTGCTGTTTTACTTGGTTTAGGTCAATTAGCGGCCTATATTCCTCTGGCAGTACTGGCCGGAATTCTCATTCCGATTGGCTTTGCAATTATCGATATGAAAGGATTAAAACATCTGCTGCAAGTGCCGAGAGCAGATGCAGTGGTCTTAATCGCAGTCCTTGCGATCACAACTTTTGGCGGTCTGATCGAAGCAGTAGTCCTGGGCATCGTTCTTGCCTCCCTTCTTTTCATGAAGCAATCAAGCGATCTGGCCGAACAAGGCACATCCTTGACGGCTCTTTCTGGGATGGATGGGGAAGCGATCTGGGAAGATGAGGCGGCTCTTCTTCCGGATCTGAGAAATCGCGTCTATATCAAACATCTTTATGGACCTTTCTTCTTCGGTTTTACTTCCCATTTCCAAAAATTGATCCGCGATCTTGATGAAAATATTACTGCGTTGATTATTCGTATGGATCGAGTACCCTTTATCGATCAGTCTGGTCTCTATGCGCTGGAAGAAACGATTTTTGATCTTAATAAAAAAGGGGTGACGGTCTTGTTGACTGGATTACATCCCCAACCTGATGATATGCTTCGAAGGATCGACATCATTCCTGATTTGCTGCCGGAAAGCCAGTTGTTTGAACAATTTGGAGAAAGCATTCAGTGGTTAAGGCGCGAAAGTTTGCTAACGAGCGCAAAATCTTCTGAAGACCATTGACGGAATTTAATTGGATCGATTGACGAAAAATTAAATTTCTAAATATAACGAAAGGGATTGAAAAAATGCTAACCCAGACCAGAGAAACGCTTGCCAGAATGACACCGGAAAAAGCTCTCGAATTGCTAAAGGAGGGCAACCAACGGTTTGTTAAAGGTCAAAAAGCTAATCGGAATTTGCTCGACCAAATGACGAGAACGAGTATGGGGCAATACCCATTTGCAGTTGTATTAGGATGTGTCGACTCTCGGGTTTCACCTGAGTTGATCTTCGACCTTGGGATTGGTGATATCTTTGGAATCAGGATCGCTGGGAATTTTATCAACGAGGATATCCTGGGAAGTATGGAATTTGCATGCCAGGTAGTTGGCTCAAAGCATATCCTGGTAGTTGGACATACCAGTTGTGGCGCGATCCAGGGAGCTTATGATGGCGTTGAAATGGGCCATTTGACCGGGTTGGTCGGTAAATTGAAACCGGCCGTAGAAGCTGTAAAAGATGCTTCCCATCCGGGGGGTAAGATCGATATTGACAACATCGCCGCGATGAATGTCAAATTGACCATTGAGCAAATAAAACAAGAGAGTCCAATTCTCAATGAAATGGTGGACAAGAAGCTGATTGGAATTTCAGGGGCGATGTATAGTGTGGAAACCGGAAAAGTTACCTTCGATTAATCTACCGTTTTTCTCTGCCCTTATAAACGCTTTGTGATTTACCTATGGACACTCAAATTATAGCCATTTTTTGTATGTGTGACGATATGCTGAAGGCTCTCTAACATCGCGATGATCGACAAAGTCAAATGACAGATGCCGAAGTCATGACCATTGCCATCCTGGCTGCGCTGCCGCACGCTGGAAACTTCGAACATGCCCGGCATAGGTTTCAACATGAGACCCATTCGTAAAAGGAACTCGAATTCATTCGGTGACACCCCAAGGCTTTGAACTAAAAGTCGGTCTGTTTTCGCTGGCTTCTAGCATCAACCCCCTTGGGTAGCAACTTAGGTTAAAATAGAACGCTCAATCGTTAAATGCTTACATTTGCAGGTCAGGCAAATTTCTGGAGGATAAAATGACAGATCGCCTGAATGAAAAAATCTATGCAGTTGTGCGTCAGGTCCCCCCCGGCCGGGTTACTACCTATGGCAGAGTAGCGAAAATCGTCGGCGGATGCACAGCGCGTATGGTTGGTTACGCCATGGCAGCCACACCAGATGGCAGCCAGGTTCCCTGGCAGCGGGTGATTAACAGCCAGGGGAAAATCAGCCCGCATGGTTTTGGGTATGGCAGCGCCATCCAACGCCAGCTGCTAGAAGAAGAGGGGATTGTATTTGATCTCTCTGGAAAAATCGATTTAAGCAAGTTTGGCTGGCCCGAAGATCCTGTCACGCCGGACCCGCTGCAGGACAGCTTATTTCCGGATTGATCGCCTTTTCAACGCCGTAAATCACCTGCCCGCTCTTGAAGTTGGATATCTTCTTCCAGGATGGGGTTGATGACGATTCCATGGGCGACTGGTTTCGCTTCGCTGTCAACATGCACAAAGGTGATAAAACCTTCTACCACAAGCTGGTTTTCTGCCACCATCTTCACATAAGCCACCATCCGTGATGTTCCAGTCAAAACAATCTTGCTCTCAAAGCGCACGATCTCACCCATGTGCACCGGGCGGCTGAAGGTCATTCCGTGGATCTGCAAACAGACGATTCTTTCCGGACGGGTCAGGCTGGCAGCCGCCGTAAAGCCAGATTCGACGAACCATTCCGCACTGCGTCCGGCGTATAAAGTTCCGTGATGGTTAAGGTCTTCTCCTTTAACCAAACGGTGTGTGACGAACGGTATCACTTCCATTGATTTTCTCCAATCCGTTGAGAACCAGGCTCCCACTTATTGCATCCATCATACCCCCGTCCCTGACCGCTGAATAGATCTCCATTCATGGTCTGAACACCCACATGGAACCAAAAACTCAAATAGCCATCCCAGAAACTTCCGTATCGATTTGACTATCCGTTGCACACAACATCTCTATAATTATTGCAGATCCTATGAGTAAAAAAGGGAGAGAGATATGGCTATTCCGTCTCGAATGCCGCGTTATGATGTCCGCAATGATGGCGCTGGTCCTTATGTCGTTTTTTACTGCGACCAGTGCGACCGTGAGTATCGCAGCCAACCGAATATCGCCAATACACTCAGCAGCGGTATTGGCACCGATATCAAAAGCGATCTGTTGCGCAAGATTCCTCTTTTTGGCAACGTAATCGCAAACAACGTAGAACGCGATGATCCGCGCTACACGTATGACTTGAATGCTCAGCAGTTAAGTGAGCATTGGGACCAGGTAAAACAGTATTTCCGCGAATGTTCCACCTGCAATCAGATCGTTTGTCTCTCAGATTTCGATGAACAGGCCGGTTTCTGTAATGAAGATTCTCCTCGGGCAGATGAAATCGCTGAAGCGCGCGGTCAGCAGGCTGGCGCTGCGCTCAAAGGGATTGCCAATGCCTTCGGATTGGGTTCTGCTTTCTCAGCCGCCGGTAGAGCCGTGGAGCAAGCCCAAAACCAGATGGCGCACTGCCCAAGCTGCGGCAACATGGCCAATCCAGGTACCAAATTCTGCCCGGAATGCGGCATGCAAATGGTTCAACCAGCCGCCACAACCTGTCCACAGTGCGGGACGGAAACGAAAGGCGCCCGGTTCTGCCCGAACTGTGGTGCGAAACAAGAACCCCCGGCAGCGGCGGCTCCGACCAACTGCCCCAAGTGTGGCACGCCAGCCAATGGGGCTAAATTTTGCGCCAACTGCGGCACAAAAATTCAATAAAGCTGTTTTAATGCGAATGCAGGATCATCCATGGATGATCCTGCATTCGCATTAATCGCATCATTTGAGCTACTTGCTCTTAAAATGGACCGGGCTCAGTTCACGCAACCGCTCAGCTGCGCTTTCGGCCGTCAGGTCGCGCTGCGGCATCGACAGCATCTCAAAACCAACCATAAACTTGCGTACGGTGGCTGAGCGCAGCAGGGGCGGATAGTAATGGGCATGAAGGTGGTGGTGGGGGTGCAGCTTGCCATCAGTGGGTGCCTGGTGAAAACCCATCGAATAGGGAAATGAGACTTCGAACAGATTGTCATATTGCACCGTTACGCGGTGCATCATGTCTGCCAACCCATTAACTTCGTCAGGGGTCAGATCTGAAAGGGAGCCCGTATGACGATTGGCTGTCAGAAGGATCTCAAAAGGCCAAACAGCCCAGAAAGGCACCAGCGCGGTGAAGTGCTCATTGGCTGCCACAATTCGTTCGCCATTGGCCTGTTCAGCTCTTAAATAATCGCATATCAGGCAGGTTCCCTGCTCTTGATAATAATTTCGCATCTGAATAAATTCCTGGGCCGGCTCATTCGGAATGTGCCCGGTTGACCAGATCTGGCTGTGCGGGTGGGGGTTGGAGCATCCCATGGCAGCCCCTTTATTTTCAAACACTTGAACGTAGTTAATCTCCGATCGACTGCCCAGATCGATGGTTTCCTCCGTCCAGGTGCGAATAACCGCTTCCACATCTCCTAACGGCATTTCCGGTAGGGTCAAATCATGCCGCGGTGAAAAACAAACCACACGGCAGATGCCTACCTCAGGTTCTGCCTGAAACATACCGTGCATTGCCTGTTCCCGCAGATATTCGTCATCCGCGGGAAACAACGCCGAAAAATCGTTATCAAAGACAAATGTGCTGGTATAAGGCGGGTTGATCGACCCGGTGGAACGTTTGTTTCCAGGGCATAAATAACAGGACGGATCGTATTCCGGCAAGCGTTCCTCTGCTACTTTTTCGACCTGACCCTGCCAGGGGCGTTTCGCACGGTGTGGAGAAACCAGCACCCACTGCCCGGTCAGCAGGTTCAATCGGCGATGGGGACGTTGAAAGTTCATACGATACCTCTCCGAGATATAATTGAATGGTACAAATATTTTATCCTATTTTGTTGTGCAACCTATGCCCGCTTCCTGCGTATACTAGGTAGACAATTCTGAGTTAGGAGCACGTTGGTGAACAACCTCGACCCTCAAATTCTGCAGTTTGCCCTGCAAGGAGACGACGCCGCTTTTAGCCAGTTGGTAGAAACCTACCAACGGCCGGTCTACAATTTATGCTATCGCATGCTAGGTGATGGGGTCGAAGCCGAAGATGCTGCTCAGGAATCATTTTGGCGAGCATATCAAAATCTCCGCCGGTATGATCCTCAGCGCCCCTTCATCACCTGGCTGCTTTCTATTGCTGCGCATTTTTGCATAGACCTGCAGCGCAAACGAAAACACGTGGTTTATCCCATCGACGATTATATGGAAGAAACCGCGCCTGATCCTGCTCCCAACCCAGATCGAGTGGTAAGCCAGATGGATGAGGACCAGTACCTGCACCGCATGATCGCCCAACTTGGCGCAAAAGACCGCGCCGTTCTGATCTTGCGCTACTGGCACGAAATGTCTGAGATTGAAATTGCCCAATCTTTAGATATGACTGTCAGTGCCGTAAAAAGTCGCTTGCATCGGGCACGGCTGCAGTTAGCCAGGCGCTGGGAAACCGCTCAGTCACAAAATTCGATGTTAGAAAGGAAGCGCCATGAGTCACCAGCCTTTTGAAACCTGGTTGCTCGAAGAGAACAACCGCACACCGGAGCAGGAAGCTGCGCTTCAAGCCCATCTGCTAAATTGTGCAGAATGCCGCCAGATCCACACTGGTTGGCAGGAAGCCCGCCTGTCGCTGAAATCCGCGAAGATGGTCAGCCCAGCACCCGGCTTCAGCCAGCGCTTTTCGGCCTCTCTGGTAGCACGTCGGGCTGAACAGGCCCACCGGCGTCAAATCCGCAACTTGATTATTGGCCTGTCGTTGGGTCTGATCGCCACTGCGGTCCTGCTTACGGCTGTGGTTTTTTCATTCACTTCCCCCGCAGAGATGTTGGTGAATGGGGTGGAAGCGATCACGATGGGTGTGAACCGCTGGAACCAGGTGATCCATGTGTTAACCGCGGCCTTGCAGCATCCCATTTTTCTGGTAGTTTGGATCCTGGTAACCTGCGGGGTGAGCATTTTAGCTTGTGGCTGGTTGTTCACGCTCTGGCGGATTTCAGTGCAAGGAGCACAGCAAGAATGAACAAGATCATAAAAATCACTTTGTTTTTTCTCATCATAGCCGCTGTATTGCTGGCATTGCCAGGTTCGGTATATGCCCAAAGTCCTACCAGTGACGATAGTCCGGTTATCTTTGGCAGCGACTATGTTCTCGCCTCCGGGAAGGTCATCAAAGACCTGGTTGTCTTTGGGGGAAACGCGACAATTGAACAAGGTTCGCGCGCCACCGGGGATGTGGTCGTCTTTGGCGGGAATTTAATCATCAGCGGTGAAGTCGGCGGGGATGTGACAGCCTTTGGTGGGAACATCATCGTAAATGAAAGCGCCCTGGTCGGCGGCGATTTGAACACCCTGGGTGGAGCCGCCCAAATTTCGCCTGGCGCGACCATCCGCGGCAGGAATCTGACCGGCGTCGGCGGTTTCCCGCTGCGCGTTCCGACCATGATCTACACGCCATCGTTCTGGATCGATTTAGGTCCCGGGGCTGGCATCCTGTCCGCCGTCTTTGGATCTCTGATGATCGCCTTGATGGCCGTGCTCGTAGCGCTTTTCCTGCCGGTACCCACAGACCGAGTTGCGCGCACGATTGCCTCTCAGCCAATTATCTCGGGAGCGTTGGGTTTGCTGACCCTGATCGTATCTCCTGCGCTCTTCCTGGTGCTGGCAATCACCGTGATCCTCATTCCTTTGGGTCTGGTTGGGCTGCTGGTCTTTGGCATCGCGCTCTTATTCGGCTGGATTGCTATTGGTCTCGAACTCGGAAAACGCATGACGGGTATCCTCAATACCTCCTGGGCGATCCCGGTCAGCACCGGCGTTGGAACCCTCGTGATCACGTTAATCGCCAGCCTGATCCTGGTAGTGACAGGCCAATGGTTCCTGGCACTGTGCTGCATCGGCATTCCATTGGTGGGCCTCGTCATGATGGTGGGGTTAGGCGGTGTTGTGGCCAGCAAATTTGGCGCTCAGGTTTACTCTCCCAACCAACCTCGCCCTGTTGCGCCGCTGCCGCCCGTATATCGGCAGGGGCCACCCCCGCCGGCCTCATCAGATTGGCCCACCCAACCCCCGGCGAAGTGAATCCCCAACAACCTGCGGGACAGGCGCCTCCGCCGCAACCTGCGCCCACAGAGCCTCCCGTACCGCCAGCACCATCTTCTCAACCCTCCCCGGACCAGGATGGACAGGCTCCACCTCAGTATAGCGAACCGCCAACGCAGCCCCCTTCCTCACCGCTGCCGCCGCCAGCGGACCCGGGTACAAATTTGTAATTGCTCTTCCCGTATCGCTTAAAATGTGTCTTGTGAATAAACCCTCACAAGACACATTTTTTAGTAATTTTTTGTCTTATAATCAGGCACATGTTAACATCTGAAATGAATGACCAATCAGGGCGCCCGCTGCTGGTGTGCGTCCAGGGAACCCATCGCCAGATGGGCCAACAAATGGGGGAAGCCAGCCGCCCCAAAGTGCAGCACAGCATCGAAAGTGCAAAATCGTTAATCGATGCAACCTTTGAGCAGCTTCAATTGACATGGGAAGGGGCAAGAATTCAGGCGCGAAAGTATTTTCCTTTCGCTCAAGAGCGTTACCCACGGTATGTGGATGAATTGGTGGGGTTGGCTGAAGGGGCCAATGTTGATTTCGATGACCTGGCAGTCGTGAATGGACTCGAGGCCGTCACCATGGATACACTGCACTTAACCAAATGCACTTCCATAGCAGTGAATGAACAGCTTACCGTTAATGGACACGTCCTGGTAGCCCACAACGAAGACTGGATACCGGAAGACGAAGCGGATATTTTTATCCTGCACGCCAAACCGGATGATGAACCGCCATTTTTAGCGATGACCTACGGCGGCTTGCTGCCAAATATCGGTCTGAATGCATTTGGCATTGCACAATGCTGCGATTCTGTATACCCGAATGACAGCCGTATCGGCATACCGCGCGTGGTGGTCTCACGCGCAGTATTGGCTGCCCGCACCCTGGATAAGGCCATCCGCTCCACTGTGGTTTCCCTGCGTGCTGCCGGGTACAATCACTTAATTGCCCATGAAAGCGGAGAAATTTACAATATTGAGGTCTCCGCGCGTCATTTTGCCGTGGCCTACGCTGAAAACGGTTACAGCGTGCACACCAACCATTATCTTGATGAAAAAATGCATACCATCGAAGGCGAACCAGAGCAATTGATCAGCACCCGCATTCGCTATCACCGGGCCAATCGCTTGCTTCGCCAGGTATCCAAACATTCGATCTCAAGCTTACAATCCATCCTGCAGGATCATATCAATTATCCCGAATCGATCTGCAATCACAGCATCCATGAATCAAACCCCCTGAATCGCGAAAAAACGATTTGTTCGCTGGTAATGGATCTTACCGAACGTCAGATGATCATCGGTCTGGGTAATCCCTGCCAGAGCACCTACCATACCTTTCAACTGGATGCCTGACGAGGAAACCAATTTCCTGGTTATCGTCAGGCAGACAGAAAACACGCTTTAACGGAAAGAACGAGAAAGTTCATCCAGGCGCGCCAGTTCAGCATCAGACAGCCTGAACTGCATGGCCCCGGCGTTATCAACAGCCTGCTGCGCTTTGGTGGCACCGGGAATGGTAACAACCGCTTCGCCGTTGAAGCAGATCAGCCAGTTGAGTGCCACCTGGGCAGCCGTGACCTGGTAATTTTCCGCGATATCTTCCAGGGCAGCCACCAGGGGACGGCTTTCTTCCATCTGTCGCTTCAATCGACCGCGCCAGATAAAGGATTTGTTTTTCAGAAGCTCGGGATTCTTATGGTATTTTCCGGTCAGCAGCCCCGAACCCAGGGGCGTATAAGCGGTGATCGTAACACCCAACTCACGAGCGGTCTCCAGCGTGCCGTCGGTTTCAATCTTGCGATCCAACAGGCTGTAGCGCACCTGGTTGGTCGCCAAAGGCAGCCCGCGCTTCTGCAAAGCAGCGTGGGCCCTGCGCATTCGATCCGGACCAAAGTTGCTGATCCCTACCGAACGGATCTTGCCGGCCTCCACCAGGTCTGCCATGGCATTCATTTCGGCCTCTGGAGAAGAAAAACTGTAGGGTTGATGGATGTAGTACAGGTCGATAGGAAAGCCGCCTAAAAAGCGCAGGCGGTCCGAGATGGTCTTGGGGATATTGCCGGCTGTACGGAAGAGCGGGAACCACTTGGTAGCCACCACCACATCCCCGGGGTGTTTTCCGGCGGCCTTTAACCCTGCTGCCAGAGATTGTTCCGAAACGCCAGCCCCATAGATTTCGGCTGTGTCGAACCAGTTGATACCGCCCTCCAACGCGGCCTTGATTATGGCGTTTTTGTCCGTTTGCGAAATGATCGGGAAGGCGCGTCCGAGCAATCCCCCGCCCCCAGAGAGTTCCATGACGCCCAGTCCAATCGGGGATACCTGGATATCGGTTTTTCCCAGGGTTCGGTTGGCAAAAATATTTGGTTTAGTCAAGACAGGCTCCTTTTGGGAAAGATAGGTGAAACAGTATCAGTCGTGAGAATAAAAATTTTCAAGGATTGGCGAATTGATTTCAGGGTAGAAAAAAAGCCCTTTATTGATAATAATGATTTTTTTGTATCAGGTCAAAAACAGGTTGGGATAAAAAAAACCGAAATGGTCTGCCTTCACCGATGCGCAGGCGAATGGCGCTGGATGAAATATCCAGTAACGGCGTATCAAAATAACAAACTTTTCTCATGATGCCCGGCAAGTGATCTTCCATCTCCTCCGAGTCGATGTCAACGCCCGGGCGGCGCATCACCCCCAGGCCGGAAATCAGCCGGATAAATTCTTGCGGTTTGTACCACATTGGCAAATCCCTGAGCGAATCACCCCCCAACAGGTAGATAAATTCTGCCTTCGGATTTTGTTCCTGCAAAAGGCGCACTGAATCGACTGCGTAATGCGGACCGGGGCGATCCAACTCAACCCGCGACAGCTTGTAGCGTGCCTCACCCTCAATCGCCGCCTGGACAAGCGCCAGGCGTTGATCCACCGGGCTGATCATTTGGCCTTGCTTGTGCGGTGGAACAGGTGTCAGTACCCACAACACGCGGTCCAGTTTAAGCTGGTTAAGAGCATCTGCCGCGAGCACCAGGTGACCGATGTGAGGAGGGTCGAATGTTCCGCCAAAAACACCGATTCGCATCGTGACTTACCCTTGAGAGAAACCCACCAGCGTGAATTTGATTACGTAATTTTGGATTAATCCTGCCATTCGAGTTCGTAATCGCCAATGAATACGGTGTCACCTTCCTGTACACCGTCTTTGCGCAGTTGATCCTCAATGCCCAGGGTTGTCATCAAGCGTTGAAAACGACGCACCGAGCCGTCAAATTCCCAATAAGTCATCGCCGCAGCCCGTTCGATTGCAGCCCCGTGCACCTGCCAGCCTTCAGCTGTCCGTTCAATCGTGAACGATTTAGGGTCTTCAGCTGGCCGGTAAACGGGCATCTCAACCACCTCAGCCTCAAGCTCGGGAGTCGTTTTTAACAGCTCAGACGCTTTCCACAAAAGCTCGGCCACGTGGGTGTGCGCCGCCGCTGAAATAGCCAAAGGCTGGTATCCCTTCTCTTCCAGGATTCGCTTGATCTCCGGCCAGCGCGCCTGTACATCCGGCAAATCGATTTTGTTGAGTGCAACTACCTGTGGTTTTTGGGCTAACTGCGGATCAAACAGCGCCATCTCACTGTTGATTTGTGCAAAATCGGCGATCGGGTCTTCGGACATGCCATCCAGGACGTGAACGAGCACCCTGGTTCGTTGAACATGGCGTAAGAATGAAAACCCTAATCCAACGCCCTGGTGCGCGCCTTCGATTAAACCTGGTATGTCGGCCAGAACGATGACATTATGCATATCAAGTTCTGCCACGCCCAGGTTCGGATCAAGGGTTGTGAAGGGATAATCGGCAATTTTGGGTTTGGCATTGGTTACCGAGGCCAGCAAACTGGACTTTCCCGCATTCGGTACACCCACGATCCCCACATCGGCGATCAGCTTGAGTTCCAGACGAAGGATTTTCTCCTCGCCGGGTTCGCCCTTTTCAGCCGTGCGCGGGGCCTGAATGCGCGAAGTTTTAAAATGAGGGTTGCCGCGCCCGCCGCGCCCCCCTTTGCAAACCACCAATTGCTGGCCCGGCTCCACCAGGTCGCCCAGCAGTTCGCCGGTAGCATCATCACGCACCACCGTACCCGGAGGGACGAGGACGAACATCTTATCCGCCGATTTGCCAGTCATATTGTTGATTCCACCGTTCTTACCATCATCCGCAAAAAACTTGCTGGTATAGCGGAACGCCGACAGTGTATTCATGGTCGGCTTAACTTCCAGAATGACATCTCCCCCGCGTCCGCCGTCACCACCATCGGGTCCCCCGCGGGCAACAAATTTCTCTCGGTGAAAATGGACCATCCCATTGCCACCTTTTCCAGAGCGGACGATTATTTTTGCTTCATCTATAAACATGGTGTACCGTTTGCTACCTTCAGGAAATTGTCCTACATCGATCGGGGAAACGTAATTTCCCCGATCGACGAGTGATTCAATTACCTACCTTGGAAATTTATCCTTGAGAATATCTTCAAGGGTGGGTTGTCCGATTTCTTCCAACTCGTACCGCACGCGCTTCATCGGCTTGGTGACATTGATGACCCGGGTAAGGTCAATTGGCGTGGCAGATATGACCAAATCAACATCAGAGTGGTTGATTGTATTTTCCAGATCCTTGATCTGGGCGTCTCCATACCCCATCGCCGGCAAGATTGGCCCGGTGGATGGATATTTTTGGTAAGTTTCTGCAATTGTGCCTTCGGCAAACGGGCGCGGATCGACGATTTGCGCCGCACCGAATCTGCGAGCAGCCACCCAACCCGCGCCATACTTCATTTCACCATGGGTCAGGGTCGGACCATCTTCGATGACCAGCACGCGCTTACCTCGAATTTCCTCCGGACGGTCCACATACAGGGGTGAAGCAGCTTCGATAATAATCGCCCTGGGATTGGAACCCTGGAGATTCTCGCGCACTCTGAAAACCTCATCGCCCGAAGCCGTGTCCACCTTGTTGATCACAAACACATCCGCCGAGCGCACATTCGTCTCACCCGGATGGTAAGTTAATTCGTGCCCGGGCCGGTGCGGGTCCGCAACGACAATCGACAGATCTGGAACATAGAAGGAGAAATCGTTATTACCGCCGTCCCAAAGGACAATGTCAACTTCCTGTTCAGCCTGGCGTAAAATGGCTTCATAATCAACCCCGGCGTAAACAATCACACCGTTATCCAGATGGGGTTCGTATTCTTCACGTTCCTCGATGGTGCAGTCATAGCGATCCAGGTCAGCATACGTTGCGTATCGCTGAACCCGCTGTGCGACCAGGTCGCCATAGGGCATCGGATGGCGCACCGCCGCTATTCGATAGCCCATTTTTCTCAGGATCAGCGACACGCGCCGCGTGGTCTGGCTCTTGCCCGAGCCTGTGCGTACGGCGCAGATCGATACCACCGGTTTGGTAGATTTTAGCTGGGTTGTTTTCATCCCCATCAGACGAAAATCGGCGCCGGCTGCCAGGACCATAGATGCTTTATGCATCACGTATTCATGGGGCACGTCACTATAAGCAAAAACCACTTCGTCTACATTCAGATCCTTGATCAGTTGCACCAGTTCGCTTTCCGGATGAATAACGATCCCATCCGGATAAAGCGTTTCCGGCCAGCGCCGCCGGATACTTGCGGTCGTCAATGTTTGGAATCTGGGTCGCTGTAAAAGCCACGACCTGGTAGGCGGGGTTGTCGCGGAAGAAGACGTTGAAATTGTGAAAATCACGTCCGGCCGCACCCATGATGAGTGTACGAATAGGGTTCATACGATGTCTCCTTGAGATAAGTATGTTTCCATCACCCAGGGGACGATGGCGCCCATTCGCACCGCCGTGAGGGGACGATGCCGCCCTGCTACATCACCTCGGGGGCTTGAATGCCCAATAAGGCCAAACAGTTGCCAATCGCCTGGCGCGCGGCAGCCACTAAAAGCAGTCTCTGGCTGCGGACCGGTTCTTCACTTTGCAGCACCGGGCATTGATTATAGAAGTCATTAAAGGTTCGGGCCAGTTCGTAGGCCTGACTGGCAATATTCAGCGGGCGAAAATCAGTCGCCGCTTTTTGAACTTCAGAAGGCAGGCGCGTGATCAAGTCAATTAATTGAATTTCCACCGGAGTCAATTCTGCTGTGAAATCAGATTCGGGAATTTCGCGGTTTACCTTGCGCAGAATACTGCCCCCGCGCACATAAGCATACTGAATATACGGCGCAGCCTGGCCATTAAAATCGAGTGCAGACTGCCAATCGAAGGTGACCACCTTGGTACTCTCTCGGGAGAGCATAGGATATTTGATCGCGCCCACCCCAACTGCCTGGGCAATCGCCCGTTTTTTCTCGGCGCTCAGTTCTGGGTTCTTTAATTCGACCACTTCCAGGGCACGGGTCGTCGCTTCGCGGATTAAATCTTCCAGTAAGACGACAGTGCCTTCGCGGGATGCCATGACCACATTCCCTGGCAAATTGACCAGTTCGTATGGAATATGCTGGCAGCGGGTTGCCCATTCGTACCCGGCCAATTCCAGGGTCTTGAATATCTGCTGAAAATGCAAGGATTGACGCACATCGACCACATAGTAAGAACGCTGCAGCCCGGGGTAATCACCAAATTTGCGTTTAGCCAGCGCGAGGTCTTCGGTCGCGTATAAAGCCGTCCCATCAGAGCGCAGGACCACAAGAACGCGGTATTTTTCCTGGTCCAGACCCAGCAGATCATCCAGCTTTACATAGACCGGCCCTTCCGGGCGCTCATCTATGGCAATCTTCTTCTCGATTAATTCGTTGACCACCTCTTTACCCGGGTGCTCAACCATACTGTTAAAGTAATATGTATCGAAATGTATATCCAGCAGGTCGTACATTTGATCAAACCCATCTAAAGACCACTGCCGGGTTTCTTCCCACAACTTAACGATCTCTGGGTCGCGTTTATCCCACCGGGCATACAGCGCGCGCACTTCCGCTTCCAATTCAGGGTTTTCTTCCAGGCGTTTGCTGGCTTCAGCATAAATACTGCCCATCCAGCGGGTGATGTCTTTTTCTGGTTTTTCGCCCTGATGAAAATTTTTATAATTCCAAAGCCACTTAATCACATGCAGGCCAATATCCCCCGGATAGTTGGCCCGAACCACATCATATCCCGCAAAATCGAGAATCCGGCACAATACATCGCCCAGAATTGCCGAGCGCAAATGGCCCACGTGGAACGCCTTGTGGGTATTGGGCTGAGAAAATTCAACCATCACCTTTTCGCCGCGCGCCGCACCGCGTCCAAAATCGGCACCCTGCGACCGTACCTGATAGATCACCTGCTGAGCAAACTGTGAAGTCGAGTAGTACAGATTCAAATACCCGCGCACAGCTTCAATACGCGCAAATCCGTCCGGCTGCCCGAGGAATTGCGCCGCCGCCTGGGCCAGTTCCTGGGCTCGCAGCGGAACCACAACCTTTTTGCCCTGGCGTGCTTCCAGGGAGGCCAGCTGAAAAAAAGAAGTGGATATACCCCACTGCCCGCTAAATGGAATCCATGACCATACCAGGTTTGGCTCCGGCAGCCCCTGTTGTGCGCAGAAGGCCTTGATTTGTTCCCCGATGTGCGCTTGCTCGGCTTCGAACATACCATCCATTCCTTATAAAACCAAAAGCGGGAGGATAAAACTCCCGCTGCCAGGTAAACAGATGAGTCCCGGCGAATTCCGGGAAATTACAGTGCAGATTATGCCGATGCGTTCAAACGCTTCATCAGGCGACTCTTGCGACGGGCAGCATTATTCTTGTGAAGAATGCCCTTCTCCGCAGCTTTGTCCAACGAACTGATGGCCATTCTAACGGCTTCTGCAGCAGTATCTTGGCTCTCGCTTTCAATGGCAGTCTGGGCCTTCGCAATTAAGGTGCGGGCTCGACCGCGGAAAACTCGGTTCCGAACACGGCGCTTCTCATTTTGACGATTGCGCTTGATTTGAGACTTAATGTTTGCCAACTTCTTTCCTCCAGATAGACGAATAAACCAATGCGAAGGAGTATTTTACCGGAAAGGTGCTTTTTTGTCTAGAGCAGCGAATACCAGGTTTTTTTCACTTTGCAGACAATCCCAACATGGATTGGAACCCTTGAGCCAGTTGTTGGCGTTCCGCCGGGGATAAATCTGCGTTTGGGTGCAAGATCAGGTATTGGTCAGGCGGCATTTGACCCCGCAGGATCACCTCGGTGATCTCCTGGGCATCTGCCTGACGCTGCCCGCGTTCACCCTCGCTGCGGATCACCGGGGTCGCGCCCCACTCGGATAAATTCATGGTGCCGCGGCCTTCCTCCACATCATGCTGGATCAACCAGGACATGGGGGCCACATTGCTGTACCAGGGCCAGACGGTTTCGTTGCTGTGGCAATCAAAACAGGCTCTTTGAGCCAGGGCCCGGGTTTGGGAGCTGGGCCATTGAGCTTCAGCGGTGATGGGAGGGTTGGTGTGACCGCGCCCGTAAGGGACCAGCTGGATCAGCAGAAATCCGGCAATCGCTATGCCGATGTATTTTAAAATCCGCCTCATAAAATTCACTCCAAAATTGTATCCCCTCCTGGCAGGAGGGGATTATACGAAGCACGCCTGGGACGGGAGAGGTTCATTAGCAATGATAGCTATGAAAAGCCCAAATAGTTTTTCGGGGTTTTTCATGCCGCATATTTATTTGTCCTGCAGCGCAGCCACACCTGGTAAAGCCAGGCCTTCCAACATTTCAAGTGAGGCGCCGCCGCCGGTCGAGATATGGGTAATCTTTTCGGCCAAACCAGATTTTTGGATGGCGGATACCGAATCGCCACCGCCGATGACGCTGATCGCGCCGCTCTCAGCAACTGCTTTGGCAACCCCTAAGGTACCATTGGCAAACTTGGCCACTTCAAATAGCCCCATCGGTCCGTTCCATACCACGGTTCCAGCATCTTTGATCGCCTTACTGAAAGTCTTCACCGAATCGGGGCCGATATCCAGAATACGCCAATCGCCAGGCACATTGCTGACGGACATAACTTTCACCTCGGAACTTTCATCCAGCGCATTGCCCAGGACCATATCGATCGGCAAACGGAGCTTGGTGCCACCCAGCGCAAGCAGTTCTTTGGCGGTATCCAGAGCGGTATCTTCCACCAAAGACTTCCCAACCTCATAACCCTGCGCCTTAAAGAAGGTATTGGCCATCGCACCTCCGATCAAAACCACATCGGCTTTGGTCAGCAGGTTTTTAATCACCCCGATTTTATCACTGATCTTGGCCCCACCCAGGATCGCCACGAATGGGCGTTTCGGATTGTCAATCGCCTGCCCCAGGTATTTGATTTCTTTTTCCAGTAAGAAACCTGAAACAGCTGGCAGTAAATGGGCCACTCCTTCCGTGGAAGAATGAGCGCGGTGGGCAGACCCAAAGGCATCATTGACAAATACATCTGCCAGGGCTGCCAACCCCTTCGCCAACTCAGCATCATTCTTCTCTTCACCAGGATGAAAGCGGGTATTTTCCAAAACCAGAACATCCCCCGCTTTCAGCGCCTTGGCAGCGGATTCCGCCTGCGGGCCTACGCAATCTTCGGCAAAAGCCACCGGCTTACCCAATAAACCACTCAAATATTCAGCTACCGGTTTCAGGCTGTATTTCGGATTTGGGTCACCCTTAGGTCGTCCCAGGTGCGAGCATAGAATCAAACTTGCGTCCTGTTCCATCAGGTATTTAATCGTGGGCAGCGCCGCGGTAATGCGCGTGTCATCATCGACTTTGCCATCCTTCAAGGGAACATTGAAATCTACGCGCACCAGCACCTTTTTTCCCTTGACATCGATATCGCGCACCGTTTTCTTGTTAAACATACCTTCCTCCCATAAAAAAAGAGGGTTTTTGCGGCTGTAAACCGCAAAAACCCTGCTCGTTGTTCTTAAAGCTTGGATGCAATCATTTTCGCCAGGTCAGCGGTGCGGCAAGAGTACCCCCACTCATTGTCGTACCAGGTCACGACCTTGACCAGGTTGCCCAGAACCATACTGTTAGGCAGATCGACGATCGATGAGCGTGGATCGCCCTTGAAATCCATCGAAACCAGTGGATCGGTGTATTCACCCGTGGTCACGCCCAGGATGCCCTTCAGCGCGCCTTCAGAGGCGGCAATAAACGCAGCGTTGAGCGATTCCTTGGTAACTGGTTTTTCAACCGTGCAGGAGAAATCAACGATGGAAACCGTCGGAGTTGGCACACGCAGCGAATAGCCGTCGAACTTGCCTTTCAATTCGGGAATGACCAGCGCCACCGCTTTTGCAGCTCCGGTGGTGGTAGGGATGATATTCAAGGCAGCGGCCCGCGAGCGGCGCAGTTCCTTGCGGTGACCCTGATCCAGAATATTCTGATCGTTGGTGTAGGAATGGATGGTGGTCATAACCGCCTGGATAATGCCGAAGTTATCATGTACGATCTTGGCTGCCGGAGCGAGGCAGTTCGTGGTGCAGGAAGCATTGGATACAACGTGATGCTTGGCTGTATCATACTTCTGTTCGTTGACTCCCAGCACAATCGTCAGGTCCTCGTTTTTGGCAGGGGCGCTGATGATCACTTTCTTGGCGCCGCCCTTTTCAATGTGTACATTGGCACCGGGCTTGCCAGGGGCGCCCTTGGCATCGGTGAAGATACCGGTCAACTCGATGACAATTTCTACACCCAGGTCAGCCCAGGGTAAGGCACCGGGATCTCTCTCGGAAAAAACCTTCACCTTTTTCCCATCAATCACCAGATCGTTGCCGTCAACGGCAACCGTACCCGGATACATTCCATAATTTGAATCGTACTTGAACAACGAAGCATTGGTCTTTATGTCAAAGAGGTCGTTAATCGCAACCACTTCCAAAGTATCGCCTGCTCGTTCTTTAATAGCCTTCAGGACCTGGCGCCCAATCCGGCCAAAACCATTGATACCAACTTTTACTGTCATTAGATCCTCCTGTTGTTGTATGTGAAAAATTTTACCATGTGTTCGCATGGGCGTAAACGGTTGGCTGAATCACAATTTTATTGAAGTAATCCCTCTTCTCGGGTGACCAGTGGGCCGGTGCGTTCGTTATACAAATCAATAATTGCCGTGCCCAATTTATGTAAGTCATGACGCCAGGGGTTCTCGCTATCTACCAGACTGGCCTGATATACCGGGTAATGCTGGTCCAGGTCAGTATCGGGGCATACCCAGCGGATGGAATCAGGCAGTTTTCCGCCGGTGTCATTGTTCACAATGATCAGATCAAAAATTGGTCCGCCCAGGTGCTTTTCGACCGCAGCGACGTGATCTCCGCAGTTATAGTTGTCAGTTTCTCCGGGCTGTGTGGCGACGTTGCACACAAAAAATTTTAATGCCCGGCTGGCCCGTACGGCATCCGCCAGGTCAGGTACCAGCAGGTTGGGTAGCAAACTGGTATACAGACTGCCCGGACCGATCACGATCAGATCGGCGGAAAGGATAGCCTGTAAAGTCGGTGGAAATGCGTGGGGATTAGTGGGTTCGAGCCAGACCCGGCGGATGATTCCGCCCTCTTTGGGGATCGCGCTTTCTCCAGTGACCTGGATATCCCGATCGAGTTCTGGTTTATGTATGGTTGCGACCAGACGCACATCGTGCAAAGTTGCTGGAAGTACGCGACCTTTCACGGCAAGTACCCGCCCGGCTTCAGAAACTGCCTCCTCAAAACTGCCGGTGATGTCGGTCATGGCGGTGAGAAACAGATTGCCCAGCGAATGCCCATTCAATCCAGCTCCACTCGAAAAACGGTACTGAAAAATCTGAGAAAGCAGGGCCTCGTCATTGGATAGGGCGATCAGGCAGCTGCGGATATCACCGGGAGGTAAAATGCCGGTCGTGCGCCTCAACTCGCCCGACGATCCCCCATCATCGGCAACGGTCACGATAGCAGTCAGATTATTGGTATAGGTTTTTAAGCCGCGCAGCAGCGAGGAGAGGCCGGTCCCGCCGCCAATCACCACTATGCGCGGCCCCCTTTCGCGGCGGCGGTAATCGCTTACCGTATCCACCATCACCTGCCCAGGGCGCATGAAAGGGCGCATGAGCGAGCGATTCATGCCGTAAATTCCAGATAACACGGCGCCAAGTCCGATGCCCCCAAAAATGAGCACGCGCAGCGGGCGGTCCAGGAAGCGCAGTGCGGCGATGGAGAGGGAAGGCAGCCACCAGGTATCCGGAGCGGTGCGGTAGACTTCCAGAAAGAGCATGGCGAAACCGACACCAATGAGTGTTGTACCGATCAGAATTAATGCCAGCCAGCGCTTCACCCCCAACCCAGGCGCGAACCAGCGTAATTTCTGACGAATATACCTCATCAAGCGGAGGTACCAACGCTCATCATTTTTCTGCATCAGTTTCATCATAGCAGTGAATTAACCCAACGTCAACGGGCGCTGAAGTCATCAACTGTTTCAGGCAGCTTTAGCCAATTTCGTATTTCTTGCGTGTCTTTTTTTATGTGGCCCGAACAGCATGTTGGCGAATACTGTATGACATCCGCTGATACTTTCCCATCAATTGCGAGCAGCCGTTGTCTCAGGTCCGGTAGAACAGTGCGGAAACAGCTTCCAACCAGGGTTACCCAATAATCTGGACCGGCCAAGATGCGTAAATCGGATTCAAGTTTATCTGCTTCCTCAAATGAAGCCTCTCGGTCATCGCCGAGATCAAAATGCAGTATTAGTCGCTGCCCAAAATCTGGCAGAATGATGGTTTCAACCAACCGGATAGGCTGCTCGATGGATTTATACAATCTTCCGGCAGTTTCGCCGATCCTATCTTTAATGGATTGCGAAGTGCAGAAAAGGGTCGGTCCGTCCATCTAAATCCTCGAAAAGGATTGGTATTTTGAGCAACTAATTGGAATCAAAAATTCCCCGGCTAACCGCTTTATCCGGTTCTGCAGGCCTGGAACCAACCAGCGAAGGCAAGATCACAATCAAGGCTCAGGATTAACAGGAAGGATCAGACGTGGGCTGCCAGCCAGGTTTCTACATCCGCCAGTACGCGCGCCCGTTCCGGTTCGTTGAACACCTCATGATACAGCCCATCGTAGATTTTAATCGTCTTATCCTTGGAACTGGCCCGGTCGTACAGCATTTGTGCACCAGCCGGGTCGACCAGTTTATCGTCACTGCCCTGGACAATGATGATCGGCAGCACGATCTTCTCTAACTCGCTGGTGACCCGCTGCATGGCTTTCAACGTTTCCGCCGCCAACCTTGCGGGTGTTTTCCCATGAAAGACCAGCGGGTCATTGGCATACGCAGTTACCACCTGCGGATCGCGCGAAATAGCACCAGCGTCCAGTGCCAATACACCCGCCTTCGGCATAAGCACCGAGAGCACCTTGCCCATGGCGATAGTCGTTGCGAGCAAACTGTCGCTAACTTTGATGCTGGGTGCAGAAATGATCGCCCCGTTAAAATTCGCCTGATGATCGAGCAAATAATAGGTGGCGATCAGCCCACCCAGACTGTGGCCGAGTAAGAAGATCGGTTTTTCCGGCTGCCAGCCTGCGACCATATTGTAGTATTTGGTGAGCGGTCCGGTGAAATCTTCGAAGCGATCAACATATTCGCGTGGACCGTCAGATTTGCCATGGCCAATATGATCCTGTCCATAGACAGCATAACCCAACGGGACAAAGTGATTGACCACGTTCATATAACGCCCGCTATATTCACCCAGACCATGCACAACCAATAAAACGGCTTTTACATTTCCATCGGGAAGCCAGCCTTGGTAATAGATATCAGTATCCCGTACGCCTTTAAAACTGCCTTCGATATGGTTCATAATGATCCCTTTATCAGACAAATGGGTAACATCGGTTTGTGAAGTTTATTACTAAAGACGGTTAGGTAAAGTCTCACTGCTGATTATACAGCCGCCGGCGAAATGACCATATCATTTATTGGTTGGAATTTTAAAAAGCGTCAATAACGAATAATATTCGCTGCAGTTTGAAAACCAAATCGATCCGCCACCTGCCGCCCTACGATCATTATGCTATAATCCAATCCGTGAAAACAATCATCGCAGTCGATATTGGCGGGATACAGCTGCGGGTTGGCGTATTTCCAACGCACGAACACCACCCAGATCTCAAACAGGTGGTAGAGTAATACCTTCTACTGAGTCCAAAGATATAAGTCACCTTGGAAATAACAATTACGAAATGTAAAATCGCGTGCTTGAAAGATATTCGCAGTGTTTGCTTTGAGTAAACATGATGAGATGTGGTACAAAAAATGACAAGAAGCCACCAATATAAGCCCGCCTTAATGGGAGCCGAATGAGCTATTGAATATATGCTAATCCATCCTCAGATTCATTATTTTGCTACATTTCTATATCTTAAATAGCTACCTCTAAGTGCATTACGCCAATGCAAATAGTGAAAATATCGGCCTTAGCTATGAAACCATTACAAACAATCATTCCACTCAAGCTTGGCATCAAATCATTTTATTTGGACAATCAACCCAATATCTTAATCCTTTCATCGATATTAATCATTGTTTACTCGCTTTACATATTTATACCGTTCGGTACTTACGATGATTATGAGCGAGCATGGAATTATATAACATCGCCACAAACAGCAGGAAATGAACAAATACTATTAAATGCCATGGACGGGCGCATCTTTACTGGGGTTCTTGATTTCGCTCTTTTTCAAACCCAGCAACATTTCTTATTTTGGAATATATCGCATTTCTAATTTGCTTCTCATCCTAATTTTTTCTTACATTTTGTATATTTTTTTGATTAGAAGCATAAATAAAACAAGTGCTTTATTGTTATGCATTGTAATTTGCACACTTCCTTCATTTTCCACCATATTTTATTTCGCATCGCTTATTGGCGTAATTGCAGGGGGAATATTTAGTGGCCTTTCGGTATTATTGTTATTGAAGACTCCCTCATTCCATTTATCTGACAAAAATTTTAAGCTTAGATTACTTTTTTCCTCTATCCTCTTGTTGGTTGCATTACAGTTCTATCAACCAATCGCTATGTTCTATTGGGTATTTGTTGCAATTGTTTTATCATTTGATCGCCAACAAGATTTAAAAACATTTATATCAAAATATCTATATTTTCTGTTAGTGTTTATATTGTCATTGGGCGTTGCATATCTAATACTCCGAATAACGCCCTTGATTGCTGGCCTGCCCATTAAACAGAGGACGGCAATAATTGGCTTAAACGAACTAAGTAATAAAATAAAGTGGTTTTTTACTACCCCTTTACCACAGAGTTTGAATTTCTTTTTGTTGCTTTCTATACCAATGAAAATTGTAATCGGCACCATTATCTATATTCTAGGAGGGTTAATAGTTTGGTTTCGCGGATCAGGGATAAATCGGGTGGTCAAAGCCGTTATAATTTTGTCTGTTTTCCCATTATCTTATTTTCCAAATCTAATAGTGGCAGAAAACTGGGCATCTTTCCGAAGTATGATCGCACTAAGTTCTGTATGGGTATTTCTTTTATATATTAGTTCAAAAGGATTATTCGGGTTATTTACTCAGAGAGAGAAGCTTCTCACCAACATAAGAATGTATGCGATGATTATTTGGGCACTAATTGCCGTCGTGTTTTCCCTTTATAACTCTTTGACGTATATTATTATTCCAGGGTTTATGGAGCACCGTTTTATCCATTATAAATTATCGGAATTTCACTTAAAGACTGGAGATAAGGTGTACGTATCTTTGGCCAATTATACCGATAGTTCATCTCCATATTTCTATGGTGATGAATTCGGCATTCCTACAACTGCATATACGTGGGGTGCTCGAAATCTCTCAAATCTGGTTATTCAGGAATTTGGGTTTACCCCGGGGCAAGTACAGGTAATAACCATTGAAGATGTGCATAATTTTCCAGTCGATCAACCGGGAACATATTTGTTGGATCTACACATGATGAAAGAATTCCAGCTACGAAACAATCTGTATCCTATTGAGCGAATTAAGCAAAAAATTGATTCAATATTCCAACACCTTTAAGAAGTCGACCAGGCTGAAACGAATGATAGATTAACTTCAACTAAATAGGGAGATTGCTTCAGATAACACTTAATCTCGTTTTCCGCAAAAGTTTTGTGGATAAATACAGAATATCATACCATCGAGTGTAGAATGTGGAATTAATGTTACTTTATTTACCATAATTATAGCCATGGAAAATGATTAGACAATACTCGCAGTTCTGTTAATTTGCTTTTTTTGCCAATCTGGCCTCCTATCAGGCACGCCCCTTATGCTATAATCCAATCCGTGAAAACAATCATCGCAGTCGATATTGGCGGGACACAGCTGCGGGTTGGCGTGTACCCTGTACACGGCCAGGAACCCATTCGTCAAAAACGGATCTCCACCACCGGTCCGGGGAGCGCCGTAGAGCGCTTAATCAGCCTGATCAAAGAACTGTGGCCTGAAGGGGACGAGGTTTTGGCGATCAGTGCCGGCGCGCCAGGTCAGGTTGATCCAGAGGCCGGCGTAATCGTCGCCGCGCCAAATATCGCGGGTTGGGTCGACCTACACCTCAAATGCGAGCTCGAAGATAACTTTCACGTGCCAATTTACCTGAATAACGATGCCAATCTGGCCGCTTTGGGCGAGTGGCAATTCGGCGCAGCGCAGGGCCACCACGATGTTTTTTACATCACCGTCAGCACCGGGATCGGCGGGGGGGTAATCTTGCGCGACAATCTGCTGCTGGGCATACACGGCCTGGCCGCAGAAGTCGGACATGTGGTCATTGTGCCAGATGGCCCCCCATGCAGCTGCGGGCAGCGCGGCCATTTGGAAGCATTTTCCTCCGGCACGGGTATCGCCAAATATTTCAACGATGAATGTAAAAAAGGCCGCTCTTCCAGTTTATCTTCTGGATGCGCTCACAACGCAAAGCAGATCGCCGAAGCGGCTCGCGCTGGCGACCCCCTGGCCCTGGAAGCCTTTAAACGCGCTGCCTACTACCTGGGGATCAGTCTGGCCAATTATTTACACCTGTTCAATCCCTCGATTGTGGTTATCGGTGGCGGTGTATCCCGCAGTGGGGATTTTTTCTGGAAACCGATGCGAGAAACGATCGATCAGTTCGTGCTTTCCGACAGCTATACGAAAGATCTGAAAATTCTTCCAGCCGCGCTGGGCGATGACTGCGGCTTATTGGGAGCACTCGCCATCGCTCGCACCAACCTGAAGCTGTAGCAGCCATGCTTTCTGACTTTCGTGCCCGCCAAAGAGATTATCTTTTAGAAATATCACGCGCATTAAACCAGGAGTTGGATTTGGATACACTCCTGGGACGTATTTTAAGAATTTCGATTGAAATGCTGGCAGGCCACGCAGGGCTGATTGCTTTACGCTCACAGGAGGCTGAATGGCGCATCGCCGTCTCCATCAGCCTGCCGCCGGCATTTCTGAAGTACATCGAACCCTACCTGGCGGACATCCCCCCCAATCTTCGCGACCCGGAAACGACCGAACTTCCTGAGATCAGCCGTATTTTAAAACAATTAACCTTTGCCGCCTCCATGGGGCTGGTGTCCAGCGTGGGTTTACCGCTTATCGCCCGCCAGAAGGTCGTTGGCGTCATTTTTATTTTCCGTGGATATGCGCAGTTCTTTTCAGCCAATGACCGTGTCCTGCTGCGTGCATTTGCCGATCAGGCCGCTATCGCCGTTCAGAATGCGCAGTTATATTCACAGATCAGCAAAGAAAAACAACGCCTGGATGCCTTACTCGATTCTGCTGCCGATGGCATGTTGATTCTCGACCAGGTCCATACAGTGGAACGCTGCAACCCTGCCATGGCGCGCATGCTGGACATGAAACCTGAGGAAATTATTGGTAAATCACATGAAGATGTGATTCACTGGCAAAATCCGCCCAAGGGAATTACCCTGGAAACCGCGGAAGCGGGCGGGTGGCCCCTGACGCCGCACGCCCAATTGTATGTCGAAGGGGATATGAAACGCACTCCGCCCAACCAGCCACTGCCGGTGGGCATTACCTATGCCCCGCTGGTCACGGATGATGGCAAACTGCTCAATACGATTGCCACCGTGCGCGACATTACCCGTTTCCGTGAGGCGGAAGAATTAAAAACCACTTTTATCTCGATCATCAGTCACGAATTAAAAACACCGGTCGCATTAATCAAGGGTTACGCCTCAACTTTACGCCGAGAAGATGCCCATTGGGACCGGCGGGTCGTTGAGGATTTACTGCAGGTGATTGAGGAAGAAGCCGACCGGCTTACGATTATGATTGAAAACTTACTGGATGCGACCCGCCTTGCATCTGGTGGGATGGCGCTCAAGCGATCGGATGTTTCGTTGTCGGATCTGGCGCGGCGCATCGCCGAGCGGCATCAAATCCAGACCTCGCGCCACACCATCAAAACAGAATTTCCCGATAATTTTCCGGTGGTGCTGGCGGACGAAGCGCGCATGGAGCAGGTCATCACCAACCTCATCTCCAATGCAATCAAATATGCTCCCCAGGGAAAAATTACGATCTCCGGGCACGCACGTCCAAAGCAGGTGGTTGTCTGCGTCACAGATGAGGGTCCCGGAATCGCATCGGAGGACATCCCGCATATTTTTGACCGTTTTTACCGGGCACCAGACCTGGCTCGTAAAACAAAGGGCGCCGGATTAGGCCTGTATCTGGCGCGCTCAATTGTTGAAGCGCACGGCGGGCGGATTTGGGTCGATCCCGAATCTGGAAAAGGCGCCCGCATTTGTTTCTCCATTCCAATCAGTTTTGAAAAATAAATATTAAAAAACTTGACATTTGTTCTATATCGCTATATAATAGAACAAATGTACTAATCCTTGCAAACCTGATAGATGTTTCACAGGAATCACGATCAATTGCAGGAACAGAACTTGCAATATTTATTTGAGAATGGAGCTTGCCATGAAAACAGGAATGCTGTGGTTTGACAACGATCCTAAGGCTGATTTGCCCACCAAAATTTCCCGGGCTGCAGCCTATTACCAACACAAATACGGGCAGCACCCCGACCTGTGTTTCGTCCATCCAAAAATGCTGGGTGGAAATTCTATCCGAGCCCATGAAAATATTGAAGTGCGCCCGAACCGCGCTGTGTTGCCCAATCATCTATGGATCGGGATCCACGAGCTGGCTACTGTGTAATCTGCATTGCGGAGGCCGTAGGGGGATTTGTGAGGGTGCGCCTGGCTGGCGCGCCCTCACCAGTTAATCGGAATCTTCTTCGCTCCCTTCCCCAGGCATCATTTTTCGAATGAAATCTATCAGCCAGGAAAAGGGCTTTTTGGAATATTCATTTGCAAAATGGGTCGCTGCCTGTTCAAGACTCACTTCTGCCTGGTATCTTTCTTTCAAAAAGTACAGGTGTTCGATAATCCACAAATATAGATCGGCAACCGTGCGTTTTGGAAATTCTTTCAAAAGATTATACTGGCGGATCACCTGGGCTAAGGGCCAATACACCTCATCATACCATTTTGCAACCGCCTCTTCATAACTCACCTCCGCCTTGCGCTTTTCACCGAGATAATAGCGGTGCACATCGATATGCTCCATTACTTTGGCAGCCCCGCCTGGCAGTGAAAATTCGATCCCGTTATCCGGGCGAATCTCAGCAATATGGGTCTTTTCTTCAAATTGGATGGCCTCGCTCTTGCGGATCACCTCATCAATATCCGTATCCTCATCAATCATAAACGGCACATCGATTTCAGTGACGTAGGCATCGATATATGCCTGGCCGCGCTCTCTTGCAACCGACACGCGGTGATTACCATCCCTGACAAAAAACACAGAACCGATTTTATACAACTCAATTGGCGGTAGGGATATATCCTGAAGATGCGCCTTATCGATGCTCTCCCAACGGCCGCGCGTATGGGTGCGGCGCGGTAAAAATACCCGGTCGAAATCCTGGTAGCGGCCGATGCTGCCGACGATCTTATCCATCAGAACCTGCTGGTTGCCAACATCATGCTGCCCCCCAACCGGCAGACTGCGCCGAATCTCATCAAACGGCATTAAATTATTATCCGTTCGGGTGAACCAGCTAATGACCGAACGCCAGAAACCTTTTCGCAGCGCAGATTCGAAATCATTTTTTGCTGTGCTCGAAAAAAAAGATCCCTTTGAGAAATTTTTTTAGATGGATTATTGTTCATAATGCTGCTCGCGAAGTATTTTTTGGCGCGGCATGATCGACCGCGCCATGAGTTCGTCTGACTTCAAGATCAATTCGTGATATCCATAGGTGTTTATCACGCGGGTCGCACCAACCTGTGTTTCAATGATCGTATCTGGTCGGTAGACATGGATATGCCCATGTAAATGATAAAGTGGGGTAAACACCTTGATTAACCAATTAAAAGCTTTTATCCCATGATGCGGGAGATCATCCATATCATGGATTTTCCACGGCGGGGCATGGGTAATTAAAATATCCAGGTAACGCCCATAGCGGATTTTATTGACCATTAACGCAGGTGCCAATGAAAAAGCAAAAGCCCACATTTCTACCTGGGTATACTGGTGTTCACCAAAATTATAACGATTACTCCCCTCAATCCCCGCTAACAGCAATCCCGATTCATCCCTCACCGCTCGCCGGTGTAAATCGACGGCCCCCCAGGGGAAATGCCGCTCACCGCCGACACCATATTCTGACTGGCTGGCATGGTTGCCGCGCACAAAATACAAGGGTACATCCAGCATACTGATCATGTACTCTAAATAAAAATACGGTAAATCTCCGCAGCCAATGATCAGGTCTACATCCTGGAAGCGTCTGGCAATTTGGGGACTGTAGATAAAACCCAATTCAACATCACTGACCGCTAAAATTTTCATCGCGCATCCGGCGCGAATGCCACAGCCACAGCCACCGCGCAGGTGCGTGTATGGCTGATACTGATCGACCAGGTTGTGAGACCCTGCTTTTCGGCTTCTGATTGGGCGTTGCCATAAAGATGGAGCACGGGGTTGCCTTGCGGGCCGCGCTCGACTTCGATCTGCTGCCAACCCAACACGCCAATCCCCGTCCCTAAAACTTTTGCAACGGCTTCTTTTACCGCAAAGCGGCCAGCCAGGCTGGAATCGGAACGCCCGGCTTGTTCCAACTCACGCGGAGTAAATACCCTCTCCAGAAATCGTTGGCGAATCTCAGGACGCAGCCCGCTTAAACGCTCTATTTCGACAAGATCGATCCCGGTCCTAAGAATAGCCATAAATCTACACGCAAAATAAAATTGTCTTACGCAGCCAGTTCCGGCCCGGCGCTGGATACGATGAGATTTTCAGTGTCCAGGTAGCGCCGCGCTGTTTCCAGGATTTCGCCCGGGGTGACTTTTTCGACCAAATCCGGATAGCGCTGGTAATAATCGATCCCTAACTGAAACCTCTCCAGGTTGAGCAGCGCGTTGGCTACACCGTGATTTGACTCAAGCGACAAAGGCAGGCGGCCAATGAAATTCGCCTGGCTGTCGCTCAATTCGCCTTCAGTTACCTGTTCGGTCGTGAACCGCAGCAGTTCCACCCGGATCAAATCGATCGCATACTGCAAATTGGCCGGATTAACCCCGGCTGAGACTTCCCATGAGCCAGATGTGATCCACGAATTCAGACTGGTGCTGGCATAATAGGCCAAACCAGCCTGTTCGCGAACCACATCGCCAATTCGCCCCATCATGCCGAACTGCCCAAGGATATTATTCCCCAACGAAGCCGCCAGATAATCGGGTGAACAACGCTTCGGACCCAGGGTCCCCATCACCAGGTTGGTCTGGCTTTTGCCAGCGATGGCGATATGTTTGCGGAAGGGCTGTGCGGGCGGGTTAACCACCGGCAGCGCTGGGGCTTCGACCTGAAAAGAATTTTGCCAATCTCCAAGGCTGGCCTGGACCGCATCCACAACCTGCTCCGCCGAAACCGCACCGACCACAACAATGACCATGCCGCGCGGTCCATATTGGCGCTGGTGGAACCCTACCAGGTCATCCCGGGTAATCGACTGGATGGTTGCCAGGTACCCATCTTCCGGCCGCCCATAAGGGTGATTGGGAAACAGTGCGGCATCAAAAGCCATCGAGGACTGGTCGCCCGTATCCTGTGCGCGCATCTGCAATCCTGCAATGCTTTGCATGCGCACTTTCTCGATGTGGTCAGGTGGAAAAATCGGGTAGCGCAGCGCATCCGACAGGGTAGCAAGCAGCATAGGCAGGTCTTCGACCAGGGCTTTTCCGCCAAAACTGGCATTATGTACACTGGCCCCAAATCCCAGGCTGGCTCCAGCTGACTCCAGAATGTCAAAGATCTCATGAAAACTTTTCGTCTGGGTTCCACGGGTTAACATCAGGGCCGTAAAATATGCCAGGCCCATTTTCTCTAACGGGTCAAACAAACTTCCGGCTGAAAGATATCCGCTTATCACCACCGACGGGCTGTTAAAGTTGGCGCGTGAAAGCACAACGATCCCGTTTGCCAGTTCGGTGCGGGTGATATCGTGCGGTCCGGGGAGCGATTTCCATTGAACGCTATTGGTCTGCATTATTCTTCGTCCTCCTGCCCATCTCCGGTTGGTAGATACAACCCCACAACCCGGTTCGCGGGAGAGAGGTAGGTTTGTGCCGCTTTCTGCACATCTGCAGGCGTTATTTTTTCCAGTTCTTGCATGTAGTTGACAAACCAATCGTAATTGGCGAACATGTCTGCATACCCCAACCAGAACGCCTGGTTGGTAATATTCTCGCTGCCATAAGCAAACAGGGCTCGGGCTTGTTTAACCGCCCTGGCGATCTCTTCTGGTGAAACCATCTGATCTTGAAGCTGGCGAACCTCGTCATCCAATACCGCCAGCGCTTCTTCTGCTTTGCGCTGTGGGTGAATGATCATGGTGATACTGTATAAATAGGGATCGATGGTCGCCTGTAACCCCCCATTCAAACTGACCGCCAATTCGCGTTCTACCAGCGCCCGGTATAAGCGGCTGGTCTTATTTGAGATACCGCCACCCCCAAACATATTTAAGCTCGAAGGGCCGGTAAGCAGGGAATCAACCACCGACAGCGCCATAAAATCCTCTGTCGATGAGGCCGGGCTGCGGTAGGCCAGCTGGACAAAGGTGGTTTGTCCGGGACCTTCCACTACCTGGCGGCGCTCCCCATTGATCGGCAATTCCTTATCCAGCGAACCATTTACTGCTGCACCCGCTGGAATATCTGCATAAAGTTCCCTGAGACGCCCCAGCATGGCACCAGTCTCAAAATCACCCGCGACTGCGATCAGGGCATTGTTGGGCGCGTAATATTTACGGTAATGGGCATCCAGGTCATCCCGTTGGATTTTGTAAAGATCTTCCTTTTCTCCAATCACCTCGTAGCGGTAGGCATGCCGGTCAAAGCCCGATTTTTGAACCACTTCACTCAAGCGAAACAAAGGTTCGTTTTCACTGCTTTCTCTTTCAGAAATGATCACCGTCCGCTCCGAGTCCACTTCTTTGGCATCATATTCAGTGTGGGTCATGCGGTCGGCTTCCAGACGGAGCGCCAGGTCGATCTTATCTGCGGGCAAGGTCTCAAAATACGCCGTCCAATCCATTGAGGTCAGGGCATTCCAATAACCACCTTCCCGTGAAATGGCTTTGTCAAGCACAGAGGAAGGAAATGTCGGCGTTCCCTTAAACTGCATATGCTCAACCCAGTGAGAAATTCCGGTTAAACCCGGCACTTCATTCCGGGAACCGACTCTGTACCATATCCAATGACTGACAATCGGGGCCGTATGAATTTCTTTCAAGTGAACCGTCAAGCCGTTGGGTAGAACTGCTTTAGTCACATCGTTTTGCATTTATCCTCTTTAGGGAAATGGTTTATGGAATGACAGCTCTGCACAAATCACCGGGTTGATTGCCGCATATAATGGCCTCCCAGTCATTGGGTATACTGTCGAGTAATTTTTGGTAGGGCTGCACCACATTTTGCAGCCCTACGAATGGTTGGTGCAGTTCCGTTTCATTCATGGGAATATTGACTGGCACGACGAGATTAACCGGGATCTGTTGATCCACAGGCACCACCAGGCTTAAATGGATCGGAAGAACTGTTCCGGAGGGTAAAATAATGTTCGTTGCGGCGTGAGTGATCGACAAACCGCCGGTTGTCAGGCTTACATAAGCGCCTTTTATTGGAGTATCGTCGGTCAGCGTGACCGTGGTGTCCGTCTCCAACGGTAAATCAAATTTTGCCGGCACATTCGTGCTGACGTTCACACTGGTGGTGATGTTTGCCTGGTCCATCAATTGAAAGTTTTTTGCCAGCCCGCCGATCAATTGTGACTCAACCACCGATTTCAAGGAAAATAATTGATTGGCAATCAAAATCAAAAGAACGACCAGAATGATATTGACCGCCATCGAGATCAGGCTGGTTAACGTCCAGAAAGCCGCCATAAAATGAAACTGGCGCTTCCGCTTCACTGGTTCAGGATTTGGAGCTTTCGCTGAGATGGCTTCCGTGTTTACTTCAATTGGAGGATGCTTTATTTCTCGATGGACTCGCGCAGGGGCAGTCATCTGCCGGAAAATTCTGCGGCTAATACGTACTGGATGATAGTGTGTTCCTCCCTCGTTTTCATCCGGCTGCTCATCATTGGAGAGCGGCATTTGAATCTCCTCTAATCTTACCCTTACATATTATTGATAAAATTCGGATCATTCATCTCTTATTCAGAAATATAGATATAATTTAACCTATTATAGTCGGATTAGTTTCCGCAATCGGTCCATTAATATTTTATCATTTTTTGTTATTTGCATTATTTGTGGAGGCACGGTGGTTTTATGAAACCTCACGCTAAATACCTGGCAGCAGTCATTGGAGCCGGACCAGCGGGCTTGTTCGCTGCGCGAGAATTAGCCAGTCATGGCGTTCATGTATCAATGTTAAACCGCGACCTGAAACCAGGCGGTCTGGCGGAATATGGCATTTATCCATCAAAACACCGCATGAAAGAGGGCCTGCGGGCCCAGTTTCGCCAGATATTGGCCCTGGATGACATTGATTATTACGGCAATCTGACAGTTGGTGAAAATGGAGATATCAAACTTGCTGAACTGCGCGCATTAGGTTACCAGGCCATCTTAATCACTACCGGCGCTCAAGGAACCAAATGGTTAGGTTTGCCAGGCGAAAACCTGGAGGGCGTCTACCACGCGAAAGATGTCGTTTACCATTACAACCGGCTCCCACCTTTCAGCCAAAAAAAATTTCACATTGGCAAACGAGTCGCGATTATCGGGGCCGGCAATGTGATGCTCGATATCGCCCATTTTCTAGCTACACTTCCGCAAGTCGAAGAGATTATCGCTGTCATCCGACGCGGCCCGGCTGAAATTAAATTCAGCCGCATCGAGTTGGACCATGTAGCCCGTCTGATCGACCAGCAAGATCTTCAAGCAGAAATGGAGCGCGTTGCGCCGATGATGAAAGCCATCGATCAAGATCCCCAGGAATTCATGAACCTGGTCGATTCCTCCTTAATGAAAGCGGCGGATACCGTTTCGCACGCAAAAATTAAATTTCATTTTTTAGTATCTCCTAAAAAATTGCTTGGAGGTGAAAACGGCAAGGTCACAACATTGGAGGTTGAAGAAAACACTCTGGTGCTGGACAGCCTCGGCGAGGCCAGGGCACGCAGCCTGGGCACCAGGCAGATGCTGCCCTTTGATACCGTAATATTCGCGATCGGAGACCGGGTGGATAGCGATTTTGGAATTCCAGTGATTGGTTCCGAATATTCCAAGGACCCAAACCCTAAATTTCCAATGGAAGGAAATTCCTATGAAGTATACGATCCGGAAACAAACTGCCCATTGACCGGGGTTTTTGTTGCCGGCTGGTCGCGCCAGGCCAGCAGTGGTCTGGTGGGCGTCGCCCGTCGCGACGGGATTTTAGGTGCAAAGGCCATGCTGCAGTATCTGCAAACCCTTGCCCCGCTTGACCGGCTTCCCCTTGAGAAAATTGAACAGCGCTTCAGCGCAATCTCAAAACCCCTTGTCACCAAGGAGGAAGTTGCTTTGCTGGAAAAAATCGAACACCAGCAGGCCTACCAGCTCAGCCTGGAAGAATTTAAATTTCTCTCAAATCAAGAAATGTTGGAGGCGGTGGGGTTGTTGGCGTCTTCTTTACCAGACAAGGATTCCTCCTTGGGCTGAGTGGGGCCAAAGGGGATCATCAGCAGAAAACCAAGCGCCATCAGGACCTCTCCTAATTCAACCCCCAACTGCTGCCACATCCCAAAATAGGGGACAACCGGGAAAATATGGCTGCCGAAGCCAAATACATCCGCCATACCCGCAAACCCGGCGACCACATAACCGGTTGCCACCATGCGCTGGCCAATATCGGCTGCGATGCTGATCTGCTGATCCTTCCAGAGGGCCATCAGGCTGATATAACCGCCTATGGCGATAATTGCCAACCCGACCACAAACACCGCAATTTGAACAAATCCGATTACCGGACTGATATCCAGGTCAAACACATCTGGCCTGGCACCCACCAGGAAGACCAGGAATCCAACCAAAGTCAGCAATAATCCAATGCGAATTCTTCGCATTGGATAGCGGATAGGGATTGTAGAAATTACACTCGCTGCATTGCGGTGTTCTGTGGACATCATTGAATTATATTATATGCTATGGCAACGAATTTTCCAGGATTCTTTGCCAGTTGCCGTGAAAGACTGAAGTAACATCCTTCTCTGAATAACCTCGTTGTTGCAGAACGGATTCAAGCTTTGGCAGATCGGCAATGGTTTCAATTTCCTGTGGGACAGCAGGCCAGCCAAAACCCCCATCAAAATCGGTCCCCAAAGCAACATGCGCTGCGCTTCCGGTCAGCTGGCAAATGTGGTCAATATGCGCAGCCAGGGTGTCTAGGGTAACCAGGTGGCGGCCATCCGTTTCAGACCAGCCTGGCACCAGAAACTTATTAAACGGGAGTACGCCAATCACTCCCCCACGCTCTGCCAGGCGGCGAATACTGATATCTGATAGATGCCGCTCCCCTGAAAAACCCTTCAATAAACCACGAGCATTGGCATGACTTGCAATCATTGTGCCAGCATAAACATCCAGGGCCTGCAAAACAGACTGCTCATTCATGTGGGCTACGTCCAGAATGTAGCCCAGGTCCGCCATAACCGCTAACAGTTCATATCCTTCGTGGGTGAAACTGCCAGATTCAAATGTGCCACCGCAAAAGCGGGTTCCGGCCCATACAGGTCCTGCCGCGCGTACCCCCAGATGCCAGAACTCTTCCATTTCCTCGGGATGGCGAATACCTTCAGCGCCTTCCATGGAAATCAATATACCGACTTTGTGAGTTTTCTCTGGAAATTCTGCACGCGATTCCGCCCAAGGCGCCAATATATCTCCCAATTCCTGGCGCGTCTGAACCAAGCCAAACTGGTCTGGATGATCATCACATAAACGCCGGTAGAAATCAATTTGATTACGATATAGTCCGGCTGCTTCCTGAGCAGTTTGGTACGCCTGCACTTCCCAAGATCCGCTCTGAAAACGGCGAGGAGTAAGGAATAGCGTGCCAAAAACCAACGCGACCTGGCCTGTCTGGTAATCCGGCCAACCCAACAAAGAATTCCCGGCTCGGGCCGGGATGGGTGTGTCTGCTTCCAAGCGCCGGGTTTCTGCCGCTGAAAGTAAAACATTGCGCCCGAAAGAAAGGGCATTATAGGCAATATCTTCGTGAGCGTCGATTATAAATGTCATTATTGATAGAAAAGCGCACCGGAACGCGGTGCGCTTTTATGATCCTATTTCTCACCGTCAACCAGAGAGAACCTGGCTATTTTACTTCAGAATCAGTATCCTGCTTCTCTACGGGTTCCTCTTGGGAATTCTCGGTGTCCTCTGATTTCGACACTTCTTCGGGAACAGGAATTTCTTCTTGTTCAGCCTCTTGAGCAGGAATTTCTTCTTTTTCAGCCTCGGGAAGCGGGGCTTCTTCTTTTTCAGCCGCAGGAAGCGGAGCTTCTTCTTGCTCTTCCTGAACCGGGGCCTTCTCTTGTTCAACTTCCGGAGGGGTAGCTTCCTTCTCCTCAACTGCCGGAATAGCAGCTTCCTTCTCCTCAACTGCCGGAGTAGCAGCTTCTTGCTGCTCAGCTACCGGAGCAGAAACATCTTCTTGAACCGAAGCTTCTTCTTGCTCCATGTCCTGGTCGGAAACTTCTTCTGTCTCGAGCAGGGTCTGCCAGTCCATATCCGCATATGCCATGGATTCAACCCGACGCAGGCTCAAACCAATGCGGTGGTTATCCGGGTCAATTTTGATGACACGCAGCGCCACAAATTCCCCTTCTTGCAGCACCTCTTTGGGATGTTCGATGCGCTTCTCGCTGATTTCAGAAATGTGAATCAGGCCTTCAATTTCGCCTTCCAGTCGGGCAAAGGCGCCAAACTTTGTCAGGCGGGTAATTTTTCCTTCAACCAGCTGGCCAACCTCATATTGGGCAACTTCTTTTGCCCATGGATCGGGCAGAAGCTGGCGAATGGAAAGCCCGATGCGCTTCTTTTCTTTATCGATACTGATTACTTTAACCTGAACTTCCTGGCCAACCTTTAATACCTCACCCGGGTGGTTGATTCTCTCCCAGGAGATTTCGGAAAGGTGCACCAGGCCATCGGCACCACTGATATTGACGAATGCGCCAAAATCCGCCAGGCTGGTCACACGCCCGGTACGGATTTCGCCTTCGGTCAGTTCTTCAATAACCTTTTCCTTAAGACTTTCGCGGGTCTCAGAGCTGGCGGCGCGTTCGGAGAGGATGAGCCGCCTTCGTTCGCGATCGACCTCAATCACACACACATCGAGTTCCTCGCCAATCATCTTACTCCACTTGGTTTCCGGAGTATCGCCTTGCAAATTGGCTCGACGTGAAAGACTGATCTGAGAAGCAGGTACAAAACCGCGCAGACCGCCCACAGGGACGATTAGACCACCCTTGTTATACCCGATAATGTTGCTGTGGATGGTCTCTTTGTTTTCTAACATGCCTTCCGTCTCTTGCCAGCTGACTTCTTCCGCGGCACGAGTGTATGACAACACCAGGTTCCCATTCTGATCCTCTGGATTCAGCACATACACCGGGATTTCTTGCCCGATGGCCAGCGCTTCCAGTTCATCTGGAGGAATCTGCTCATACTCTCTACCGGAAATAACCCCTTCCGATTTTGTTCCAATCGAAACCAGGATCTGACCAGGGGTCAAACTGGCAATCATGCCAGTGCGAATTTCTCCCTGTTTGGGAAAATCGATCCCAAGTCCTTCCTGGGCTAGCAAGGAGGCCATGTTGTTATTTTCTGCATTATTTTCGGGCGTAACCCCCTGCTCGTTATGAGCTTCGTTCTGGTCCATACGATTGTGTACTCCGATACGTCAAATATAGAGGTCCATTATAAAGGCGCAAACCTATCTTGGCAACCCTCTCTGCTGCCAGGACTGGACCTACGAGATGGCAATTATACCCTATTTTCAAAGTATTTACTGTGAAGAATTTATTTTGTCAAGTCTAATATCATCAAAATGGGTCAAATTTTTATGTAATTTCACCATTTGCCTGGCATAAAACCATACAGCCTCCGGAAAAGGGGGCTGTATGGTTCACTGTCGGGCTTAATGCCTCTTCCGTCTCTTCTTTCGCCCACCGCTTTGCGCCGGCTGCTGCTGTGCAGCGACAGCTGGTGAAGCGTTGAGTTGTCGATCTGCCTGGGCCAATTCAGCAACATTTCCACCCACATCACTGCTTTCAGATTTGGTTTCGGTACCGCGACGCGGTTGCATGGTAAACATACGCCCGATCACTTCACTGCGAATATCAGCCAACAGCTCTCTGAATAACTCCGATGCCTGGCTCTTATATTGGACCAATGGATCTCGCTGCGCATATGCCTCCATGCCAATCGATACCCGTAAGCCTTCAACCTTGGTCAGGTATTCCACCCATTGGTCAGAAATTGCCGATAAAAGTAGCGACCGGTAAATCTCATTTTGCATGTGAGATCCGATGACCGCGCGAATTTCCAGTGCGTCCCCTGAGTCGATCTCGCTCAGCTGGAGATTGCGAATCTCTTCGTAGTGTTCCGGTTGGATGGTTTCAGCAATTTTCTCCTGAAGTTTGGCATCCAGTTGAGAAAGTGTAACATTCCCGGAGGCCAGACGCATAAACTCGAGTTTTCCCCAGGCCTTTTCCAGGCGCTGGCGAGCCTCAACCAGGTGCTCTTCGACTTCCTCTATAACCTGCTGCTGAGAATCTGCTTCCAGGAGTTTGGCCGCCAGATAAGCATAATTCAGACGGTCATAGCGCCGCCATGCCTGACGGTGGGTACGGCGGTCGAAGGAGAGCTTCGCTCCTGCGCCCATCAGACGCAGCAGGGAAATAAGGTTGCGGTCCTCAACAGCATCATCTTTCAGCTTATCCAGCACCGGGTCAAGATCGTGCGCGATTTGCCCATGATCCCCCAGATAACGGTCGAAACGCTTATTAAGGATCGTTTCCGTAGCCTGGAAGATCTGCTCGGCCGAGTCTTCCCAACCCAGGGGGGCCAGGTTTGCCACGCGTAATCCCAGGCTTTCTTCCAGACGGCGTTCTACCGCCCCCAACAGGCGGTTAACGTTTAGCGAAAGCAGGGCTTCGTCAATTTGCTGGCGCAAATTTGCCTGGACATCCTCATCCCCTTCAGTAATCCGACGGAATAGATCTCCACTCAGACGTAAAGGCAGGCGCACCAACGCTGAGAGCTCATCCAGCATTTCCTGGGGGCGGCGCAGAACTGCTTCTCCTTCTTCATTATTCCCGGCTGTTTCAAAGAAGTTCTCCAGGATTTCGAACCTTTCCTGTTTCTGCAGTTCAAGATTTTCACCTGTTTTATCTAACAGCCCACGCACCCAGCGCATGATATGTTCTTTTTCAGCCAGCAAAGCCCTCTCAGCGACATCCAGCAGTGCACTGCGCACTTCGTTTACCGGGTCATCGCCCTGGCGCATATGCTGGTGAACTTCATCCAGAAGCAGTTTCAGACTGAAGGATGGGTAGAATACCTCTTCGAATTCAAGCGGGGGTTGAATTTGCTCCAGGTAGGCTAACAGCTTCCACGGCCCTTCTTCATCCTTTAAACTGGTGGGAATACGGCTCTGTAAATCGGTGTGCAGCATTTCCAGCACATCATCGCTCAGATCGTCTTTGGTGAATACACGATCGCGTTGAGTATAAATCCGCTTGCGTTGGGCATTGAGCACATCGTCATATTCCAGCAAGTGCTTGCGCACATCAAAGTTATAGCCTTCTACCCGCTCCTGCGACTGCTCCACCAACCGGCCCAGCATTCCAGACTTAATCGGCACATTCGCGTCGATGTTCAAGCGCTTAAAGAGTGTGTCTGCCTGCTGCCCGCCGAAAAGACGCATTAATTCATCTTCCAGGGAAAGGTAGAAGCGAGATGAGCCCGGGTCCCCCTGGCGGGCGGCCCGTCCGCGCAGCTGGTTGTCAATTCGCCGGGCTTCGTGCCGCTCGGAGCCGATGACATGCAGCCCGCCCAGTTCACGGACCCGGCGCATATCATCCAGGTACTGCAAGAAAGCCTGGACCGATTCCTCGTATATCCCGTAATCCTCCACAGACATTTTGGCCAGCGCCTGGCGGCGCTGCTCATTGGTCATGTCATAGGGATCAGGAATATTCGCATTATTCAAAACCCGGATCACATCCGCCAGAATTTCATCTGGGAGCTCTCCACCCAACTTGATATCCACACCACGACCGGCCATATTGGTGGCAATGGTTACCGCGCCAAAAGCGCCGGCCCGTAAGATGATTTGTGATTCCTCGTCATGCTTGCGCGCATTCAAAACCTGATGGGGAATTCCACCTTGAATCACTTTTACAAATCGCACAGATTCCTCTGGGGCTAAATCCAGAATTCTCATCAGGCGCTCCAGATTATCCGGCTCTTCCAGATTGAGCTGGATGTTTAAATCCAGGGTGCGGATTAACTGACGCAGCTCTCCGGCTTCCAATTGGTCAACCGGTTTGCTTAGCGGCTCCAGTTCGGGCACGGTTCTTTCAATAATCTGAATTTTCTTCTTTTCCAGAAATACATCTCTAACAAGCTGCACCTGGAGCAACCGCCGGATCGGTTCGGCTGCCAACCGGCTTGATAGCCGTTCGGAATGCTCTACCGAGGTGGTACCGATCAATTGGGGGCGCCCCATGATGTAATAATGGATGATTTCCATGGTAATGGCGCGCAGTTTCGCTTCTTCAGAACGATAAACGACATCCGGGAAATCTTGCCGGCGCCAAAACACCGGTTTTCCCTCAGAATCGGATTTCTTGACGTAAAACTGAACCTTGTAATTATCCTTGTCCTTTTCTTCCCGGCTTTCCAGCTCAGAATCGGGCTGCATCGCCACATATTCCAGATTGGTGGGAATGGGAAGCACATTTAGTTTGTATATCTTATAAAATTCTTCTTCTTCGGTCAAAGCGGTACCGGTCATCCCAGAGAGCTTCTCATACATCCGGAAATAATTCTGGATGGTGATGGTGGCATAGGTGGCATTTTCCGGTTCCACCTTAACCCCTTCCTTGGCTTCTACAGCCTGGTGCAGGCCATCTGACCAACGCCGCCCTGGCATCAGTCGTCCGGTGAACTCATCAACAATGACGACCTTTCCGCCTTGCACGAGATAATCTTTATTGCGCCGGAAGAGATGTTGAGCACGCAGGGCTTGTTCCAAATGACCTAATATCCGCGCCTGTTCGGGGGTGATATCCTCCGGTCTTTCGGGATCGCGCATTGGGGTATCCAGTAGTTCTTCCAAATGGGCCTCGCCAATTTCGGTCAGGGAGACACTGCGGTCCTTTTCATTAACTTCGTAATCTTCTGGACGCAGTTGGCGGACGACATTTGCCATCGTGTAATAAAGCTGTACATCTTCTGACGCCGGACCAGAAATAATCAATGGGGTACGTGCTTCATCGATCAGGATATTATCAACCTCATCCACAATAGCGTAATAATGCCCGCGCTGTACGCGATCTTCAAGGCGGTTGGTAAGGTTGTCGCGCAAATAATCAAAACCAAATTCACTGTTTGTGCCGTAAACAATATCTGCCTGGTAAGCCACTTTACGCGTCACCAGTTCGAGCTGATCTTGATCTTCTTGTGAGTCGCGTTTTTCAATGTTCACCATGAAGGCATTGATGCCGTTTTCTGTGCGAGTTGCCATTTGCAGCACGCCAACTTTAATCCCCAGGAGGTCGAAAATCGGGGCCATCCAGCGCGCGTCGCGCCGCGCCAGATAATCATTCACCGTAATCAGATGCACCCCACGACCGGTAAGGGCATTCAAGTACATGGGTAAGGTTGCAACCAGCGTTTTACCTTCGCCTGTGCGCATTTCGGCAATTTTCCCCTGGTGCAAGGCGATCCCGCCGATCATCTGGATGTCATAATGCCGCAATCCAATGGTTCGTTTTGAGGTCTCGCGTACCACGGCAAATGCTTCAGGCAGGATGTCGTCCAGGGTCTCACCCTCAGCCAGACGTTCCCGGAATTCAGCGGTTTTGGCCTTTAAAGCCTCCAGGCTGAGCTGTTCGTAATCATTTTCGAGGTCATTGATCTCATCAACAACCTCGGAAAGTTTCATTATTTCGCGTTTATGGGGGTCACCCCCAAGAATTTTCACAATCTTTTGCAGCATAATCCACCTTTCACGGGGGAAAATTATAGCACAGGCAGGTTAAGATATATTAAATAAAAGTGAAGTTGACGAAAGGACGCCAACTTCACCTGCAAGCAAAATCAGATCCTGTTTAATTGCCTGAAGCGGTTGGCGTCGGTGTTGCTTTGGCACTGGTACCCGGTAGGGGTGCTGCGTTCGTGCCAGCCCTCGGAGTAGGAGTGACACCGGTCAGCTGCTGCAAGAATGTAATCACAGCATTATCCAAGAAAACATTGGCCTGATTGGCGCGCTGCGCCTCGCGAGCCACGATCGTGGCCTGGGTAGCAGGTGTAGCCTGGTTGGCGCCACCCCCAAATCCGCCGCTGCCAAATCCGCCGCCCCTAAATCCGCCGCCCCTAAATCCACCCCCCCTAAACCCGCCGCCATCTCCACCAGCACCACCGGTTACGCCGGGCCTGGCACCAGGCGTTCGGGCAATGGGCGTACCGCTGGCATTTGCCCCACGACCGAACCCGTTGGCCAGACCTAGCGACTGCATGGTCTTGCCAATATCCGCCTGAGTAAGATTCATGCCGGTAATGGCATTCGTCTGGTCTGGTGTCATTGAATCCTGGATCTGTTTGACCAGAGCGTCATACTCTACCTGCGAAAATGTGGTACTTTGAGAAAGGCTTCTCAATCCTTCCCACAACGGTAGTAGGGTCGTGGCCTGTTCGGCAGTCACTGCATAGGACGTTGTTTTCAAATTCAGTGTACCCAGGGCCAGTTTTGAGGCTGGCGACAGAGGAACATTGCTAAATGCGTTGGCTCCTCCGGGTACCTGGGTTGAATTCGCCTGGGTGGCCGCCCCGGCAGGCGTTGCGCATGCTGTCAGGATGAGGGCCATGATAACAAATAAAGCAAACGATATCTTTTTCATTTATACCTCTAGATATCAACATTTATATATATATATTCCATCCCTCTTCCCAACTGAGCCTGGAAGAAGGCTGGTTTACGGGACGAGTATAGCAAACACAGATTAACATTTGGTTACAAAAATTATTACCGGCAGATAACTGCCGGTATTTCCCTCGCTTTCCAATTTATTGTCCTGCCGTTTGGGTTAAGAAAGTAACGACCGCATTATACAGGATAGGATTGCCAAACTCAGCGCGTTGGGTCGCCCTGGCGATGGCGGTGGCTTGAATGGAAGGTGAGACCGTCCCTGTGGGCAGGCCGCCAAAACCACCTCCCCCAAAGCCACCTGGGCCCCTTCCCCCACCCTCAATAAATCCTCCCCCACCTGGAGGTCCAGTAAATCCACCACCCCCATTATCCCTGCCGGTATTCGCCCCTGGCGTCCTGGCGACCGGCGTACCATTCCGGCTGGATGGAAAATTATTAAGACCCAATGTCTGAAAAGCGGACGCCATGGATGCCTGGGTAATTTTCAGATTGGCGATAGCCTCAAGTTGAGCCGGCTGCATCGTTTGTTGGATCTGGGTTACCAGGGCATCAAACTCCACCGCAGATGTGGCGGCGGAACTGGTCATCGACTGCACCGCCTGCCACAGGGGCAGCAGCTTCGCCGCCTGGTCGGTCGTTACCGGATTCGGGGTATCTTTCAGCATGATTGTGCCCAATGCCAGCTGCGATGGAACAGGCAGGGCATTATCATAATTCGTATTTACCACACCCGCGGTTGGGGTAGCCGCCGCAGGAGCCGCTGTCCCACCTGGCGCTGCACACGCAGACAGCAGCAAGACGGAGGCCAGAACAAACACGATACCAATTTTCTTCACAGCATTATCCTCATTATTTTCAATACTACTCGTGGCGCAGAGCAACGATCGGGTCTAACCCGGCCGCCCGGTTCGCCGGTAAAAAGCCGAACAAGACACCTACGGCTGCCGCCGCGAAAAAGGCCAGCACGATCGAATCAACCGAGACCAGCGTTTGCATGGCGCCATACTTGCCATACAGGTAAGACCCCGCGATCCCGGTGAAAATGCCGATGATGCCCCCCGATAAAGAAAGTATCAGCGCCTCCATCAAAAACTGCCAGCGCACATCCGACGGTGTCGCGCCCACAGCCTGGCGAATGCCAATTTCACGGGTTCGTTCGGTAACACTCACCAGCATGATGTTCATAATGCCGATCCCACCCACCAGCAGTGAAACCCCGGCTACGCCAGCCAGCAGGGTACGGAAAGAAGATGTGGTCGATTCTTGCGCGGAGATAATATCCTGCTGGGTGCGGATCGAGAAATCAGGTGCATCTGGCGAGACATCATGCTTGGCAGCCAGCACTTGATTAATTTGGGCGACGACATTATCGATGACTTTTTGATCTTTCGCCGCGACATAAATCAAGTTGACCGAATCGCCGGTCAATCGGGCAAACTGGTTGTTCTGGAAGTATTGGAATAAGACCGTGATTGGAATATATATGCGCGAATCAAAGTCGACACCACCGACCGATCCTTTCTCCGCAAAGACCCCAATCACCGTCAAACGCACGTTGTTGCCAACGATGACATACTGGCCTACCGGATCACCCGTGCCAAACAATGATGTCGCCACCGTTGATCCCAGGACCACAACTTTTGTCTTTTTATCAGTCTCTTCTTGTGTGAAAAAACGCCCGTTGGCGATCTCCATTCCGCGTACCGATGGAAAACCAATCGTCGTTCCCAGGATCGTCTGGCTGTCCAGAGCAGTTAACCCAACCTTCACCGTTTGGCGCGTTTGCTGTTCGACCGAAACCCCAGTGATCCCGGTGACATTATCCTGAATGGTCTGCACATCGGTGTATACCAGCGTAGAGCGCGGACCACGCGCCCCACTGAAGGAGGCCGCGTTGGGCGTGATGAAGATCAAGTTTGCGCCCAAACTGTTGATGTTGGCGGCAATCGCTGCCTCCGTACCGGTGCTGATCGAAACCATCATGATCACAGCCGTGACGCCGATGATCACACCCAGCATTGTCAAAAAAGTGCGCAGTTTATTGCTGCCAATGGCTTTAAAAGCTACCCTTAAGACACTAAACAAACTCATGTCTCACCTCCAACCTTGCCCGCGGGATCTGGCCGTTCAGGCGGTCGGATTCAACTTTTCCATCGCGAATTAAGACAATTCGCTTCGTATAATGGGCGATTTCCTCATCATGGGTGACCATCACAATCGTCCGCCCTTGCTGGTTGAGTTCGCCCAGCAGTTCCATGATCTCCAACCCGGAATGCGAGTCGAGGTTGCCAGTCGGTTCATCCGCCAGGATTAACGCCGGTTCATTGATCAACGCCCGGGCAATTGCCACGCGCTGCTGCTGCCCACCCGATAACTGGTTGGGAAAGTGGTGGGCCCGGTCGCCCAGGCCGACCAATTCTAATGCTTTCATTGCCGCATTTTGCTTTTCACTATTTGAACGGTGATCTTTACGATCGTATTCCATCGGCAGCATTACATTATCAATCGCCCGTGTTCGCGACAGAAGGTTATAGGATTGAAAGATGAAACCCAAACGCCGGTTGCGGATTCCCGCCAATTTTGCACGGTTAAGGTTGCTCACGTCCTCACCCGCCAGCTTGTAGGTCCCGCTGGTCGTGCGGTCGAGGCAGCCCAGGATATTCATTAATGTCGACTTACCTGATCCGGAAGGGCCCATCACCGCGATGAATTCGCCTTCAGCGATTTTCAGGTTTACCTGGTCCAGAGCAACCACACGAATATCGCCCGCGCCATAAACCTTGGATACGTCAACCAGTTCTATTAAGGATTCGATGTTCATTGCCCTGTACTCGTCGTTGTCTTAACCGCCGTCGTCCCGGTCGAAACCACATCACCAGCCTTCAATCCACTGAGCACCTGGGCATTGGTCAGATCCATCAAACCAACCTTGATCGGAGTGAGGGTTAATTGTTCATTCGCGCCTACCACAAAGACTGCATAATTACCCGCGGATAATTCACGCAGGGCAGCGACCGGCACTAACAGGGTATTGTTCGCCTGACCGCTGATCACTTCCACTGAGGCGGTCATGCCGCTGGGCAGTTTTGAAACAGTCGGGATGAATTTGTCATCGATGGCGACTGTGCCTTGTACGTATGAATTACCCGATTGGGACACCAAAGCCGGTGCGATCTGGATCACTTTTCCGGTGAATGTTTGCGAAGGAAGTGCATCAAATGTGACGGTTACTGCATAATTCAACTGAAAGCTGTTCAAATCGGTCTGATCCATGTAGGTCAGGATCTGGGGATGCAGGTTATCAGCGATCGTGGCGAAGGTACCTGAAGCCGTCTCGCCAACTGCGTAATTGACCGCGGTCACCACCCCATCGATCGGGGCGAGCAGCGTCGTATCGGTCAGGCTGGTAGTATCCACCGTTAATTGGTATTTGGCCGAGTCCAGCTTGGCTTGCGCTTGCGCCAATGCCACCGGGTCTGGCCCATCTTTTAAAGCATCCACATTGGCCTTGGCAACATCATAGGCAGCCTGCGCGGCAGCGGCTTGTGCGGCATTATCCTGTGTTGTCCAGGAATCTGATTTCCCCGTACAGTAGTTATAGGTTGCCAGTGCATTATTCAGAGCAACCTGGGCATTGTATAACTTTGCATATGCCGTGATCCGCCGGGCATCGTTTTCAGGATACCGCACATAATTCGCCAGAAAATCATCATTGATTTTATTGTAATTATTTTGCGCAGTGACCAGATCGCCGTAATACAAGGTCACCGAAGCCGTACTGCAGCGCTGGGTGTTATAAATATCGCGGGTGTAATTGGCGTCCGTCAAATTCTTTTCCGCGGTCACCAGAGCAGCCTGGGCGTTTGCCCGATCGGTCTCCAGATTTTTATAAAGGTCATCCAGGGTTTGCTGGGCAGTCAATACATTCAACTTATCGGAAGCAATGGTAGCATCCAAAGACGCCAGGTTGCCTTGCTTGGCAATCACCTGGCCCGCTTTCACATTGTCGCCAACCTTGATATCAACTTCGGCAAGCTCACCGCTTTTGGCAAAAGCCACGTTAACACTCGACGCCGGGATTAATGTACCCGAGCCAAGGGCCGAAATGACAATATTCCCGGTGCGAACGGTCGCCGTTTGTAGTGTCTCGGTGGCAGCGGCGGATACCGGTTTTACCTGGGTGGTCGTGTAATAATAATAACCACCACCGGCCAAACCGAGGATCACAACGAGAGAGATCCAAAAAACAGGTTTACGAAACATAGATTTCTTCTCCAAAATAGACTTTCACATACGTTTTAAACCATATACATACGTAATGGAAACTATAGGTTGAGGATACCAACTAATTGTTTAGATTTTGTGAAGATAAATATAAGTTTATGTTTGCAAAGAGCGCCCATTAATCCCGTTTTTTTTTGTTATTTTCCAGGAATTTAATTTTCTTGACACCTCTGTGCGTATTTGATAGCTTTAGATAGCTTTTTTCAGCAATTTAAGGTATCCTTTAAACATTCCTTCCACTATCCAGTCAATCAAGGAGGTCAATGTGACCAACGAGGTGATCAAAGATTCCATTAATGAAGGTGATACCCGTATGAGTGGGGCGATTCAAGCCTTGGAAAATGATCTTGACACAATTCGCACCGGACGAGCAAACCCCGCATTGATTGAGCGGTTGCCGGTGGAATATTACGGTATGCCGACCCCTCTGATGCAGCTTTCCTCCATCTCTGTTCCCGAACCTCGCCAGTTGTTGATCCGGCCTTTCGAAAGTTCTTCGATAAAACACATCGAACGCGCTATTCTGGCTTCGGATTTAGGCCTGACCCCCAACAATGATGGTAAAGTTATCCGTTTGAACCTTCCGATCTTAACCGAGGATCGCCGGCGTGACCTGGTCAAAGTCGTCCACAGCCGCCTCGAAGAAGCCCGAATATCTGTTCGCAATGTGCGCCGAGATTTGATCAAGGACCTGCGCGAATACGAAAAAGAAAAACTCATTTCGGAAGACGATTTAAAAAATGCGGAGGAAGAGCTGCAAAAGCTAACCGACCGATACGTCGAATTGATCGATACCACCGGCGGCAAGAAAGAAAAGGAGATCATGGAGGTTTAACCACCTCCTTCATATGAACCACCGTACCGCTGTCAAGCTGACCAACCCACCCAATCACGTTGCCATCATTATGGATGGCAACGGTCGTTGGGCCCACCGGCGGGGTTTGCCGCGTATTGCCGGACACCATGCCGGGACGGAGAACCTGCGTCAGATTATCTCTTCTTCGGTAGAATTCGGGATTAAATATTTAACGATTTATGCCTTCTCCACTGAAAACTGGGGCCGTCCCCAGGATGAAGTAGATGGCTTGATGTCGATATTGGCTGATGTCATTGACCGCGAGTTGAATGAACTGAATAAAGAGGGGGTCCGGCTGTACCACATCGGCCGGATTGAACGTTTGCAGGGCAATTTGCAGAAAAAAGTGCTCGATGCCATGGAGCTTACCCGCAATAATTCTCGCTTATTTCTGCAATTGGCCTGGAATTACGGCGGACGGGATGAAATTGTTTGCGCGATCAGCAAAATGATTGAGGATGGGGTGAAATCGGAAGATGTCTCTCCTGAACTGGTCAGCCAATATCTGTTCACCGCAGGCATACCCGACCCAGATCTGGTGATTCGTACTTCTGGCGAAATGCGCATCAGCAATTTTTTGATCTGGCAGGCGGCATATTCGGAATGGTACGTCACCCCCACACTTTGGCCGGATTTTAACCGCCAGGAGTATCACAAGGCTCTTCTGGCATACAGCCAGCGAGAGAGGCGCTTTGGAAAGATATCTGACCAGGTCTCTCGAACCCAAAATGCTTATTGAACGCATCCTGGTAGGGATCGTTATCCTCCCTATCGCCGCGTTTGGTATCTATCTTGGCGGATGGGTGTATGCAATTGGGATCGCTCTAGTTTTAGGCATTGCAGGCTGGGAATATTGGCGTATGGTTCGGAATGGCGGGTTCTCGCCTTCCTTGATCCTTATCGTCGGCGGAATAGTAAGCCTTTCGCTTGTGCGACATATTTTTCCTCCTCCCGGTTTCGATTTCACATTAAACTTTCTTATCCTGGCGATGATGACAGCCTCGGTTTATCATTACGAGATTGGACAGACCCACCCGGCTTCCAATTTCGCCCTTAACCTGGCGGGATTAATTTACCTGGGCTGGATCGGAAGCTATCTGATCCCACTGCGCAACCTGCCAAATGGGCTGTGGTGGGTCGCCATCACACTGCCGGCGGCCTGGGTCGCTGACATTGGCTCATATTTCATCGGCTCGCTCCTCGGCAGGCACCGCCTCGCGCCAAGGGTATCCCCCCGAAAAAGCTGGGAGGGATATTTCGGTGGCCTTCCTTTTGCAATTGCCTGGAGCATCAGCCTGGCCTGGTTGGCCCATAGCCAGGTGCCACTGATAACCCCATCCAAAGGTGCGATCCTCGGGTTGATGATTGGCCTGACCGCCCCCCTGGGTGATCTCTTCGAGAGTTTACTAAAACGCCAGTTTGAAATCAAAGATTCCAGTCGAATTCTGCTCGGACATGGCGGGGTATTGGATCGAATTGACTCAACCGTGTGGACAGGGGTGGTCAGTTATTTTCTAATCACATTATTCTTGTTGTAACGGAGGCATGCATGCCAGCAACCAACGCCAGGCCAACCCGAAATTTGGCGCTCGAACTGGTACGCGTCACCGAAGCCGCGGCGCTCAGTGCCGGACGTTTCATGGGCCGAGGGGATAAAAACGCCGCGGACAGTGCCACCGCACAAGGCATCCACCTGTTATTAAATTCAATTCAAATGGACGGCGTGATTGTAATCGGCGAGGGCGATAAAGAGATCGTCCCGATTTTATTTAACGGAGAAAAGCTTGGTACCGGCCAACTCCCACAGGTAGATATTGCCATCGAACCGATCGACGGCACCCGTCCCATGGCCCTGGGGATGGGCAATTCCATAACCGCGGTAGCCATGACCCCTCGCGGGGCGATGTTTAATCCCGGGGCGAACATTTACATGGATAAAATCGCCGTCGGCCCCCAGGCGCGCGATGCGATCGACATCAACGCCTCTGTTGCCGAAAATTTGAACAATGTGGCCCGCGCCAAAGGTAAAGATGTAAAAGATCTGGCGGTGGTCATTCTGGATCGGGCCCGCCACCAAAAGCTTATCACAGAGGTCCGCCGCTGTGGATCGCGGATTCGTCTCATTCCGGATGGCGATATTGCCGGCGCCTTGATGACCTGCCTACCAGAGTCGGGGATTGACCTGTTATTGGGCACTGGCGGCTCCGCGGAGGGTGTGCTGGCAGCCTGCGCACTGCGCTGCATTGGCGGAAACATGCAGGTAAAATTAATCCCACCCGGTCCGGAAGAATTGGATCCCGCTGCTGCGCAAAGCATTGATTTTAATACAGTGCTTCACCTGGAGGATCTGGTAAAGTCGGAAGATGTTTTTTTTGCCGCCACAGGGATCACCAACGGCGACCTGCTGCGCGGTGTAAATTACTTTGCGGACGTTGCCACCACCGACAGCCTGGTGATGCGCGGGCTGACCGGCACCATCCGCCGGATTACCGCCACACACCAATTGAGTAAACTCAATCTCATCAGCAACCTGGAGTTCTAACCGCAATGGTTTCAACACCGCGCAGTGTGCTCGTCAGTCAGGCATACCTGCCCCAATCATCATCGGTTCCCCAAACCATTCATCTGGCTGAGGGCCGGATCGCATCCATTTCACCCGGCTGGAAGGATCATGGTTCGCAAGTGTTGGATGCCCGCGATGGGCTGGTCATCCCGGGCCTGGTGGATATCCAGGTGAATGGCGGTCTGGGGTGGAGCTTCCAGGCCAGCGACCGGGAACATTTTGCCGAAATCCTCGCCTACGCCCTGGCGCACGGCACCACCACCCTCCTGCCGACCCTGGTGACTGCGCCTCCGGAAATCTTGATCCCCAGCCTGTCGACGTTGGCTGAATTTACCAGGACGGAACAACCGGTCACCCTCCCCGGGATCCACCTCGAAGGTCCATTTTTATCTCCAACCAAAAGCGGTGCCCATGATCCGGCAGCCTTGCGCATGCCTGATTTAGAACTCATGCAGGGCTTGTATGATGCCGCTCAGGGCACGCTAAAAATTGTTACCCTGGCCCCAGAGTTGCCTGGCGCGTTGGCGTTAATCCGCATGCTTGCTAACCACGGGGTCGTCGTTTCTGCCGGTCACAGCACCGCCACGTATCGCCAGATTTAAGCGGCCATGTCTGCCGGGTTGACCTTCATGACCCACATGGGCAATGCCTCCGATTGGCCGCAGCGCGCCATGGATGAACGCGGTTTCCTGGGCAGCGAACCGGGTTTTGTTGGCTCATTTCTGGCAATCCCAGAGCTTGGCGGCAGCATCATCGCCGACGGTTTTCATTTTCACCCAGCTTTGATCCGTCCGCTGGCATTGTTAAAACCTTACTGGCTGGTCCTGGTTTCGGATGCCTCCACCGTCACCGGCCTGCCCCCCGGCATCTATACCAGCGGCGGTTTAGGCGCCGAAATCCATCCGGAAGGTTTTGCCACCAGCACCCTCGGCGGGGGTTGGCTGGCTGGCAGCATCATCTCGCTGCTGGATGCCGTGCGCTGCGCAGTCCAGGCCGGTGGGTTATCCATTGAGCAGGCAGTAACCCTGGCCACGCGCAATCCGGCTTATTGGATTGGCCTGGGTGGGCGCAAGGGCGCAATCCGCCTCGGGGCCGACGCCGATATGCTGGTGCTTAACCAGGACCTTTCCCTGCGGCACGTGATCGCGGCCGGAAAGCTATTTTCCCCGGCTTAATAATAAAACCCCCTCCTGCGCTGGATGGATCCTTGGCAGAAGGGGATTTTTTACTTTTCAAACGTGCAGTAAATCAATCGTTGATTACGGCAGATCCCAATAGCTAACTTCATCAACCTTGAGCGTGTATTCGTTGGATTCGTGCGCCCCGGCGAAAATCCCAAAAACACCCTCGCTCCAGCTGGAATCCTGGGCCTCCCCTACCAATACACCGTTGGCATACAGGGACAGTTTGCTCCCTTCAAGCTTCACTCCCATGCGGTTGGTCTGGTTTGCGCCGCTTTTGATCGCCGCGTTGGCCTTCCAATTGACCAGATTGGTCATGGTATTGGACGGGCCATCCCATTTACGGATGGCAAATTGACCGTCGCAAGTGAAGACAAACATATATCCCCGATCGGCTTGGGCTGCGTTGGGAACGCGCGTAATCAGGCCGTACCGGTCTTTGGGCAGGCAAGACCCGGTGTTGACCGTCATTTCCAGATAAGCGTTGGCTAATTTTTTGTACGTCAGGCGCCAACCATCAATCGACTGCAGCCCGGTTAGTTCCATAAATCCGTTATTAAAATTGATGGAAGTGTAACCCGATGGGTCCGTTCCGGTCGGCCAGTTGTTACCGTTATTCATATTATCCGTCCAGGTCGGGCTGCCCAGATTATTGCGCGGGTCGCCAGCCACCGGGGTGGCAGCCGGACCACTGGGGGTGCTGGTCGGCGCAGGTTGGGTTGCCGTTGCGGTCGCCTCTGGTGTAGGCGGTACCGGCGTGGCGCTGGGAGGTTGGGTAGCGGTGGCCTCAGGGGGTGCCTCGGTTGGGCTGGCAGCCTGCGTGGCGTCTGTGGCCGGTTTGGTCGCCGTGACGACCATCGTTGGCAAACCAGGGGTAGTGGTCAGTTCCTTTGGCCCCTGGCCAGTCGCCGTGGGCATATTGGTTAGAATCTGGGCCACCTTGGTAGCCATCTCAGAATCTGTTTGGGTGGGCGTCGCTTGCTGCGAGCAGGCCGTCAGCAAAAGTACCGCCAGAACAATCAAAATCACGACCTTCTTCATTTGAATTCTCCTCGATAAAACATGAATACACAAATTCTGATTATAGACGCATTAACCGTGGAAAAAGTTTCAATTGCACATCCCGACCGATCTTTCCTTGCGGCACGATCAGGACGCTTTGTACCCAATCTTCCGCAAGAAATCTTTGCGCCAGGCAATATCATCGTCTTTCTCAATGCCCTTGGGTTTTTCACCTTCGATAATTCCCATGATCCCACGTCCGGTACCGTTATCCGCCACCACTACTTCGGTAGGATTGGCAGTCGCGCAGAAAATGCCGCATACCTCCGGCACATTCTTGATCGCATTTAAGACATTGATCGGATAAAAACCTTCACCTAAAAAGACCATAAAACAATGTCCGGCCCCGATCGCAAGCGCGTTTTTTCTGGCCAATTCCACCATTTTCTCATCCGTGCCGCTCCACCGCACCAGGCATAAACCGGATGCTTCGCAAAACGCCAGGCCAAACTTAATCCCCGGCACGGCTGTGACCAGTGTTTCGTGAATATCTTCAATCGTTTTAATAAAATGCGACTGCCCCAGGATGAAATTAATTTCCTCAGGCTTTTCAATTTTTACACTTTGCAGGTCCATTATTCTCCTTTGTTCCGCCCTGCGGAATTTAATACGTATAATTTGGCTATACGGATTCGCCAAATTTATTATACTTGATCATGCAGATAATCATTTAGAAAAAAGTTCTGACTATTCGGCAGGTTCAGGTAATATAAATAGTTTTCTTAAAAATGAATTGCTAAACGGAGGATGCAATGGCCGACAAACTCGCAATCGATGGCGGAAAACCCGTTCGCCAACAACCCTTTCATCCCTGGCCGGTTTTTGATCAATCTGAGGAGAAAGCTCTGCTCGAAGTACTTCATTCCGGCAATTGGGGGATGCTGAACGGGACCAGGGTCACGGAATTCGAGGCACAATTCGCAAATTTTCAAGGCGCGAAATTTGGAATTTGCGTTCCGAACGGCACCCTGGCACTGCAGCTGGCACTGATTGCGCTGGGGATCGGCCCAGGTGATGAGGTAATCACCACACCCTACACCTTTATCGCCACCGCCAGTTCCATTATCCAGACCGGAGCCTGCCCAGTGTTCGTGGATATCGAGCCCGGGAGCCATAATATAGATCCCGATCTGATCGAGGATGCCATCACCCCCCGTACGCGCGCCATTGTGCCCGTCCATCTCTCCGGACAACCGGCAAACATGGATGCTATCCTGGCGATCGCCCAAAAACATGGCTTGTTTGTCCTGGAAGATGCCTGCCAGGCCTGGGGATCTGAATGGCGTGGAAAAAGAGTAGGCGCGTTAGGAAACGCGGGTGCCTTCAGTTTTCAGGCCAGCAAGAATATCACCGCTGGCGAAGGGGGGATTGTCATTACCAATGATGAAGATTTAGCAGAGCGCTGCTGGTCGATCCATAATGTTGGCCGCATTCGGGATGGGGCCTGGTACCAGCACGAGGTTCTGGGATGGAATCTACGCCTCCCGGAATGGGAAGGGGCCATTTTACAGGTGCAGTTGGCGCGGCTGCCTGTCCACATGCAGCAGCGCGAGGAAAATGTCAGCTATTTGACCCGCCGGATCCAGGCTGAGATTCCCGGGCTGATACCGCCCGCGGAAGACCTGCGCATCACGGCCCACTCCCACCATTTGCTCATCCTCAAATACCAGCCGGCAGCCTTTGGCGGGCACCGCCGGGATGAATTCGTGCATGCCATGGAAGCCGAGGGCATCACCCCCATCTCTACCGGCTACATCCCGCTGCACCAATCACCTGCTATCCAGCGCGCCCTGGGAGATAAGTTCATTACCGGACAATCATTGCCGGCTGCCGAACAGGCCGGTCGTGAAAGCCTGTGGCTCAATCAGAATGTTTTCCTGGGGACGCACGAGGATATGGATAGCATCCTTGAGGCAGCCCAGAAAATTCAAAAAGCCTGGCGCTAAGCAAATAATACCCCCGGGTTGAGGGCCTGAACCGGCCTCAAACGCCCCAGCCGGCAATGTGTTCCTGATTAGGGTAAAATAAGAAACTCTTTGTGAAAGGGCTTACCTCTTTTGTATGAAATTGTTTTTCTAGGCACATCGGCTTCTGCACCTTCGGCCAAGCGAAATTTACCGGCCCAGGTGGTCAAACATGATGAATACCGATTTTTAATCGATTGTGGCGAAGGCACCCAACGCCAGATTTTACAATCTGGCATCGGGTTTAAACGCCTGAACCGTATCTTGATCACTCACAGCCATCTTGACCATATCCTCGGCCTGGCTGGCTTGCTTTCGACCTTCATGCGTTGGGAAACGATCGAAGAACTGGAGATCTTTGCCGGACGCTATGCCCTGGAGCGGATTAACGATCTGTTGTACGGCGTGGTATTGCGCGGCAACAAACCCCCCATGCCGATTCATATGCGCCCGATCTCCAGTGGCACATTTTTCGAAAGTAAAGATTTCAGCGTGAGCGCCTTTCCAGTTCAACATCGCGGTCCCGATTGCCTTGGTTTCCTTTTCGAGGAGAAAGGCCGCCGCCCATTCCTCCCCGAAAAAGCCGAGGAACTGCTTATCCCCTCAGGCCCCTGGCGGCGCGATCTGGTGGAAGGAAAAGCAGTCACCCTGCCGGACGGCCGCCGCATTACACCCGAAATGGTCCTGGGTGATTTTCGCCCGGGAACCCGCCTGGTGCACGTTGGCGATGTCGGCGATACCGGCAGCCTGTTGGAAGTATCGCGCGATGCGGATGCGCTGGTGATCGAATCAACCTATCTCGACAAGGAAGCCGACATGGCCCGCCAGTTTTCACATCTTACAGCGCGTATGGCTGCCGAACTGGCTGTAAAGGCGGGTGTCAAGCAATTAATCCTGACGCATATTTCCCGACGATACCGCGAAAGAGAAGTGCTGGCAGAAGCCCAGGCAATTTTCCCGAATGCGGTGGTTGCCCGAGATTTTGATACATTCCAGGTGAAGCGCGAGGTGTAATATGGCCCGTCGCATTCCGGTACTGATCCTTCTGGTTAGCCTGCTTTGGTTTACACAGCCAGTCCTGGCAGCACTTACCCCGGTGCGCGCCGAAATTGATCCCCGCCTATGGCAGGATTTATCCGCGGCGGACACCATCCCGATCATTGTTCGCGTGCGCGACCTGCCCGCAGTGCCGGACGCAACCGCACCCGCGGACCTGTTAAAAAATAATGCCCTCCGCCAGGTGGAACAAAAAATCCAGGCCGTCCAGGTCAGCCAGCGCAGCTTACGCGCTGAACTCGCCGCCAGCGGGAAATCATACCGTGCTTATTGGATCGTGAATCTACTCGCTTTGCAGGCCAGCCAGGCCGATATTGAGCGTCTGGCGGCTCGTCCCGATGTGGCCTATATCGAAAGCGACCGTGCTTTTCGGGTGCCGCTGGAAACAGCCACGGGCGACGGGCTGCAGCCCGCTGCGGTTGATACCATCGAACCTGGCCTGTCTTATGTGAATGCTCCCGCGTTGTGGAGCATGGGCTTTAAGGGCCAGGGGTCGGTCGTCGCCAGCGCGGATACCGGGGTAGCCTGGGACCATCCCGCCCTCAAAGAACACTACCGCGGCTGGGACGGCGCGCAAGCCGACCATAACTACAATTGGTGGGACGCCATCCATGACCCCCCTTTCAATCCTGTCGTGAATAGCTGTGGTCGCGATCTGCAGGCACCCTGCGATGATTTTGGGCACGGCACGCACACTACCGGCACCATGGTCGGCGATGATGGACTGGGCAACCAGATAGGGATGGCGCCTGAAGCCAAATGGATCGCCTGCCGAAATATGGATGAGGGTGTCGGCCGCCCGACGACCTACATCGAATGTCTTCAGTTTTTTATCGCTCCGACCGATCTTGCCGGGAACCATCCCGATCCAGGCAAACGCCCGGATGTGATCAATAATTCTTACAGCTGCCCCTCTTATGAATTGTGTTCCACCAACAGCCTGCACGAAGCCATCGAACAGGTACGCGCTGCCGGCATTTTTATGTCGGTCTCCGCGGGGAACAACGGTTCAGGCTGCGCCACGATCACCGACCCGCCCGGGCTTGAAGCCGGCGTTTTTACTGTGGGAGCGGTGGATACCAGCGGTACTGTAGCCTCCTTCTCCAGCCGCGGGCCGGTGACAATTGGTACCGCCGTTTATCTAAAACCTGATCTGGTCGCTCCCGGAGTGGGTGTGCGCTCCAGCATCCCGCCCAATCTTTACGGTTTGAACCAGGGCACATCCATGGCGGCGCCGCATGTCGCTGGTGCGGTTGCACTGCTCTGGTCAGCGTTCCCGGCTTTGAAAGGGGAGGTGTATTCCACAGAAGTTTTACTGCGCGCTTCTGCAACACCTTTGCCTGTTGCCCAAACTTGCGGTTTTACGCTTGCTGGCAGCGTTCCCAATAATACCAGCGGCTGGGGGATTCTGGACTTGAAGTCAGCTTTCGATAACCATCTGATTTACAAATCATATCTGCCTGTCCTCGCTCATTAAAGAAAAATGCCCTCTGATTGACTCAGAGGGCATCGTTTTTAAGCTAAACTTACATCCTCTTCAACAATTCTTCTTTCTTAAGCTGAAATTCCTCAGGCGTGAGGATGCCCTGCTGCCGCAGATTATCCAATTGACTGATTAATGAAGGAATATCATTCGCGAGCTTGGGGGCTGCCCCGCCATGCCGCGGATGGTCATCGTCCCGATCCATATCCTCTTTGGCATTGATCATTGTGGTCTTGAAGCGAATTGGCGAACCGAGCGTGCGGATTTTATTAATCCCAATCTCGCTGGCGGTGAGAATTTCAATTGTGCCAAAATTGAAGATGCGGCCAAAGAAGGATTGGGTGAGTTTGACGTCGTTAATCTTTTCCAATGCCGAGTCGATCACATCTTTATTGATAATCCCTGAAATCTGGATCACGCGGAAATCGGTAATGATGTATTTGCGGTTCCACCACTGGAAAAAATCAAAAACCAGGCTGATGATTGGAAAGAGGATCAACAGATAACCAAATATCACCCATGAATTATTGGTCCCCGGAGCCCAGAACAACAGAATGGAAGAGACCAGCAGGATAATGGAGAAAATGGCAATCCCTTCAACAAAAATATTGCGCACAAAAACGAACCAGTGCTGGCGGCATTCGAGCAGAATCTTTTCGTTGGTACCCAACAGGCTGTTCAGGTAAGGGTCCTTCTGATAAGTTGCCTTCATGCATCCTCCGGAGATATTTCGAATGAGACAAATTATAGCACTTCGCCCGAATAATGTGTTTGACGTTTCAGATCCTTTATGATATAAACGAATTGACAATTTAACAGCCCTTTGCGGCACTCTTATCCAGAGAGGTGTAGGGACCGGCCCGATGAAACCTCGGCAACCTGGGCAATGCAAGATCAGTCCAAGGTGCCAACTCCGGCAGAAGGAAGATTCTGGTAGATAAGAGGGCGCGGTTAAATGATTGCCCCCTCTCGTCCGGAAGGGGATTTTTTATTTTTCAGGAGGACAAGCATGAATACCACGTTTTTGAATTCCGACCGATATCTTTTCACTTCAGAATCGGTAACGGAAGGACACCCTGACAAACTGTGCGACCAGGTTAGCGATGCCGTTTTAGACGAATGCCTGCGCCAGGATCCTCGTTCGCGCGTCGCCTGTGAAACGGCAACCAAAACAGGTTTTGTGATGGTGTTGGGAGAAATTACCACTACTGCGTTTGTTAATTTTGACGATTTGATCCGTAAGGTCGTTAAGGATATTGGATACGACGATACCGATAAAGGTTTTGATGGTAACACCTGCGCCGTGCAGGTCGCGATCTGTTCACAATCAGGTGATATTGCCATGGGTGTCAATAAATCGCTCGAGGCAAAAGCCGGCGAAGTGACCGAAGCCGAGATCGAGTCGATTGGTGCTGGCGATCAAGGCATGATGTTTGGCTATGCTTGCAACGAAACCCCCACATTAATGCCGATGCCCATCTACCAGGCTCATCGCCTGGCGCGGCAATTGGCCACAACCCGGAAAAATAACACCCTGCCCTGGCTGCGCCCGGATGGCAAGACCCAGGTCACGGTGGAGTACCATCGCGGCAAACCAGCCCGGATCGACACCGTTCTGGTCAGCACACAGCATTCTCCTGAGGTCTCTCATGCCGAAATCACCGAAGGAGTAATTGAAAACGTCATTATGCCCACCCTGCCTCCCGAGCTGGTGGATAAAAACATGAAAATTTATGTCAATCCTACCGGGCGTTTCGTAATTGGCGGTCCAATGGGCGATGCCGGAGTGACCGGACGAAAGATCATCGTCGATACTTACGGCGGCATGGGCCGGCACGGCGGCGGTGCATTTTCAGGCAAGGATCCCACAAAAGTCGACCGCTCCGGCGCGTATGCCTGCCGCTGGGTGGCGAAAAATGTGGTTGCATCTGGCCTGGCTGACCGCTGCGAGGTACAGGTGGCGTATGCCATCGGCATGTCTCACCCGTTGAGCGTTAATATCGAGACTTTTGGTACCGGCAAGATTGATGATGAGCGCATTGCCAAAATCGTCCTTGACAATTTTGACCTGCGCCCCGGTGCGATCATCCGCGACTTGAACCTGCGCCGCCCGATCTTCCAGCAGACAGCCGCATATGGTCACTTTGGCCGCGACGACCTGGATTTGACCTGGGAACGCACCGATAAAGCAGATGTTCTGCGCGCCGCCGCGGGCCTCTAAAAAAACAACCATAAGAATCTTTAAAAAAACGGATTTATCGTCATGCGATAAATCCGTTTTTTTGGCTTTAAGGACAAAGTTTAAAACAATCTGCGGGGAAGCAGGTTCCTTAAGCGGTTGGCCTGAACCATTCCCCTGCCGAATAAGCGACCGCTTTCATCAAAAATCACCGCTGCCCGGCCAACCGGCAAATGTTGATCGGAGATCGTAACCAGATCTTCTCCGCGCTCCCAGGCAGCCGCCTGTTCTGATGAAAGCACAACCCGCCCGGCCTTGAAAAGGCTTCCAAAGCGCGCCACCCACTCGTGCGAGGGCGTGAACCCATCCCCGGTATCCTCCCCCAGTTGCAGCCCCAATCCCAGCACCGGCAGGTCGCCAAACCGTTGGAAGAACAATTCCGGAAAAGCGTATAAACGGTTCGCCCGGCGCCATAATTCCAGGCTGCGCGATTGTAACAAAGCCGGCAGATCAAGCCCATATTGGTCCTGGAAAATACCGGCAACCCAGGCGGTGCTCTTCCGATTCAGCGGCTGCCAACCCGCCCGGGAAATGGGACGTCCGGGATAAGCCAGAGCAGTTTCGTCACTCGCCGCCAGTTTGGTGAGACGCGCGGCAAAAAAACCGGCTGTATTAAAAATATGAGGCCACAACCGGGCTGCGCGCTGCACTTCCGGCGCATATTCCTGGCTGCCGGCGGCAGCTAACCCAGGTGCCGGTTGGGGCAACCGGTGGGTCAGATCATCCACCTGGACTTCTCCAGGATGGGCGCGCAGCAGGGCATCCAGCACCCCCTCATCCTCCTCCGGTTCCAGGGTACAGGTCGAATACACAATCTGCCCACCCGGGCAAGTTGCCATGAGCGCGCTTTCCAACAGGCGCAGCTGGCGTAGCGCCAGCCCGGTTCGCTCGCGCCCGGAGATTCCCCGCATCGGGTGGGCATCGGTGGAACGTAAACCCTGCATACTGCAAGGAGCATCTAACAGCACCCTGTCGAAAGTATTGGGAAACCAGCGGCCAAACTTTTCACCGCGAAAATTCGAAACTGCGCTGTGCAGCGCCCCCCAATTTTGCAGGACCAGGCGCAAAGCCGTAATCCGGTCGGCGCTCGAGTCATTGGCCAACACCAGTCCGCGGTCACCGGTTTTGGCTACGAGATGGGTCGTTTTTCCGCCGGGTGACGCCGCCAGATCCAAAACCAGGGGATCGTCCAACCCTGCCCAATCGAAAAGTTCGACGGGCAGCATTGAGGCCGCATCTTGAATGTAATAAAATCCCAGACGGTGTTCTATCGTCTGGCTCAGGCTTGTTTCAGCGCTGCCGACTCGCCACCCGTTGTCGCAGTAAGGAACCGGGCGCAGTTCCCAGCCGTAGCGGTCGGCCCATGTCTGCGCTGCGTCAGGCAGCGCTTTGAGCGGGTTCACTCGAAAAGCCGCGTCCAGGGGTTTTCGCAGTTCATCCAGGAGCAGTTCCAGATCTCGCGAAGAAAGCAGGTTCTTAAAACGCTCCAGGGCCGATTCTTTGGGAGATTCTTGGGATTGTGATTTTGCTTTACGGCGCATAATCGACTAATTCCTGGAAATCAGGAACAGGATTTCCGTTTTCACCTGCCAGCGTTCCACCTGCCAGGGTCTGCCTGCAATTAAGCGTTCAAATTGATCGGTATAATTCTGCGGCATGCCTTTCCCACGCCCGCTCAGACTGCGCGCTGGATAACTGACCAGAATATGATCGGCGTGTAATCCATCAAAAAGGCGCGCCCCGATTGATTTATCGATCTGTTCGAGGCAGGGCAGCGTCTTTAATAACAGAACCAGGTCAACCGCTTGCGAAGGCACTTCTACCGTCAGATCGCACAGGCCGGCCTTTCCGTGTATGGCGGCATGCTGGAAAAAGCCGTTCAGGAACGCCACCATATCCGAATAAATGTCGCAGGCAGTGTATTCACCACCCGCCGCCAGGGGCATCCAGGGCAGTGCCAGGGGGTTCAGACCGCACGCAAGATCCAAAATCGAATGCACTTCCCCTAACTTTTCGCGCAGCGGAGCATAAAAATCTGCCATGTAAGGCAGACGCTCGCGGGTAGAAGCATGCGCCTGCATGGCCTTCAGGCAGTACGGGCGCAGTGCATCCAGCTCGTTGGGCAATTCATTTAATTCGGACAGCAGACGCTGGTAATCCGGAGGCGTTTCCTGATAGGCTCCACCCACCTGGTGCAGCTTACTCCGCGTTTCCTTGACGGCTTCCTTTAAGGACCGGCCCTTAGAAAGCGCTTGCAGGGCAATTTTGCGCACCAGACCAGGATAAATATGGCGGTAGCGCGCGCCGCTTACCACCAGACTCACCACTTCTTCCAGACGAGCATCATCCGTCATGCAGCGGCTCGTTTCTCCCACTCATCCTCGCGCACAATTCCGTCATGAAGCGCAAATTATGCATGGTTGCCAGGCGAAAAAATAAATGGTCACCCATCTTGAACAGGTGGTGCAGGTATCCAACCGAGAAACGCCGGCAGAGCAGGCAGTCACACCCCGGCGACACGGGCTGGTTGGACTTGATGTGCCGCTCATCGTTAATGTACACAAATCCCAGCCAGTTGCCCACCAGACCGGCCATGGGTGCATCAGCCGTTTGCTTGAAGGCGTAGAGCCGCCCATGGCGCGCGTCGCGGGTAGGCATGGCGGAAATCAAACATTCCATAGCCCAATTGATAGCATGCCAGCACATTTTGAGGGTGTCCCACGCCCAGTGCATGCATTGGATAATTCACGGGAACCAGGTCCCGCGTATAGCGCAGCACATCGGTGAGTAAGCCGCCCTCGCCATCCAGCGGCCAGCCGCCGTATCCAAAGCCATCAAACCCCAACGGCAGCAAAGCCTGGGCGCATTCCTGGCGCAGATCCAATTCTCGGCCGCCCTGGATCACCCCAAATATTTTCGGCCGGCTGTCCTCCGAGAGACGCTTCTGATCCACCAGGCGATCGAATTCTTTTTTACAGCGCTGCGCCCAACTCACCGTGCGCTCGACAGAGCGTTCCTGTTCGTTGCGCGAGGCATCCACATGAGTGCAGTCGTCCAGGCAGACCACAACATCCGTCTTATAGCCCACCTGAAGCTGAACGGACTTCTCCGGCGTGAGTTGAAACTTGCGGCCGCTTCCTTCCGGTTGAAAAGTCAGTCCGCGCTCGTCCAGACGCCCAAATTTTGGGTTCTGGCGAATCAATGAATAAGCCTGAAAACCACCCGAGTCAGTCACGATTGGGCGCTGCCATCCGCTCATGCGGTGCAAACCGCCCAGGGATGCAATCGTGCTCGAGCCCGGTTTCTGCATCAAGTGAAAGGTGTTCATCACCAGGGCCTGCACCTGGCAATCTTCCAGGTCAACCGCATCCACGGCGCGCACCATCCCATAGGTAGCATCTGGCAGGTAGGCTGGCAGTTCCAAATGACCGCTGGGTAATTCCAACCTGGTTGGGGCCTCTTGATTTAGTTTTTCAAAACTATCCTGCACCTGCGATCGCGCCAAAAATCACCTCAATCCTGTTTCGTTCCATTTCGCCTGGTCACTAATTATAGCCTACCCGTTGGCCTCCAGCCCAGAACCTATTACAATAAAAGTCTAAAATTAATGATCGTAATTCTCTGGACTTAAATGGGGAGCACACCTGCACGATATTAGCAGTGGATAAAGGAAGCTTATGGTTACTACGAATCAAGAATTAGCCGATATTTTTGACAAAATCGGCAACTTGCTGGAAATCAAAGGCGAGGTGATTTATAAAACCCTGGCCTACCGCAAAGCTGCTGACAGCCTGCGCGCCAACGCAGCTGAAGCCGCTACCCTGGATGAGCAGAACCGATTGAAAGAAATTCCCGGCGTGGGGAAAGCCATCGCCGAAAAAATCCATGAAATCCTGACCACAGGCAAACTGGAATTCCTGGAGCGCCTGGAAAGTGAAGTACCACCCAGCCTGGTGGATTTGCTCGAAGTGCCGGATGTCGGTCCTAAAAAGGCTGCCATGTTTTGGAAAAATGCCAATATCACCACCCTGGCCGAGTTGGAAAGCGCTGCCCGTGAAGGAAAACTGCGCGAGCTGCCTGGGATGGGTGAAAAATCTGAAACCCGCATCCTGGACGGGATTGAAGCCCTGAAACGGCGCAGCACGCGCCGGCTGTTGGGAAACGTTCGACCGGTTGCTATGGGTTGGGTGGAATGGCTGGGCAACCTGCCTGGAGTAACCCGGGTTGAAGCTGCCGGCAGCCTGCGTCGCTGGCGGGCCACCATCGGCGATCTCGACCTGGTGGCAGCCTGCGCTGACCCGGTGCCGGTGATGGCAGAATTTACCAGCCACCCCGACGTGCTCAGGGTGCTGGGGCAGGGCGAAAATAAATCCAGCATCGAATTAAAGGATGGGCTCAGAATCCAACTTTGGATCCAACCTCCTGACCGTTTTGGCACGCTGCTGCAGTTCGTCACCGGCTCAAAAGACCATAATGTTCGCCTACGCGAATTGGCCCAAAAAAAGGGCTGGTCTCTCTCCGACCAGGCCATCACCCTGGCAGACGGCACGGAAAAGCATTATTCAGATGAGGAAACCGTCTACGCAGACCTTGGCCTGCCGTGGGTACCACCCGAACTGCGTGAAGACCGGGGTGAAATTCAGGCAGCCCTCGCCAAACGCCTGCCGCACCTGCTGCGTGTTGAGGATGTTCGCGCCGACCTGCACACCCACACCACCTGGTCAGACGGCTCGGAGTCCATTCAGGCAATGGCCGAAGCTGCCATCCGCCGCGGGCTGAAGACCCTCGCGATCACCGACCATTCCGCTGGCCTGGGAATTGCCTCCGGTTTATCCGTTGAACGCCTGCACGAACAGCGGGAAGAGATTCGCAAGGTGCAGAAAAAATTGGGAGCGCGCATCTTGCTGCTGCAGGGTTCCGAAGTGGAAATCCACGCCGACGGCAGTCTGGACTATACTGAGGAAGTGCTGGCGGAATTGGATGTAGTAATCGTCTCGCTGCATTCCAGCCTGCGCCAGCCGCGCCAGCAGATCACCGAACGTCTGGTGCGCGCCATGCGCCATCCCCAGGTGGACATCGTGGGCCACCCCAGCGGGCGCCTGCTGCCCAACCGTGAAGGGGCCGACCTGGATTGGGATGTGATCCTGCAGGTCGCCAAAGAAACAGGAATTGCTCTCGAGATCGATGCCCATCCCTCCCGCCTCGATCTGGATGAGGTTTATGCTCGCCGGGCAGCCGAAATGGGCATCCCCATCGCGATTGATACCGATGCGCATGCCCTGGACCAACTGGACCTGATGGAATATGGGGTTTCGGTGGCACGCCGCGCCTGGATAGAATCAGAATTTGTGATCAACACCTGGCCGCAAGACCGTTTGCTGGCCTGGTTAAAACGATAATCAAAGGAGATTTCACATGATTTGGGTAACCCGCTCGCACGTTCATGTCGATCGTGTCGCCTGTCCATGGTTGATCACGCGCTTCATCGACAATCAGGCAGAATTTCTGTTTGTACCGAAGAGCCAGGTAAACAAGGTTGCAGCCGACACCGGAGCGATCCCCTTCGATGCTCCGGGTGTTGAACTCGGGCACCATGACGGGCGCTGTTCGTTTGAGACCATTATCCTGAAGTATGAATTGACCGACCCTGCCCTGCTGCGCCTGGCGCAAATCGTCCACGGCGCGGATGTAGCGGATGATACCGAAAGCGACCCGATCTCTCGCGGCCTGGAAGCGATTGCCTCCGGTTTTGGCCTGCGCTACCCGGATGATGAGGCCAACCTTGCCATTCAATTTGAAGTTTACGACGCCCTTTATGCGTGGTGCAAACTGCAGGTAGCGAGTGCCGGATTAAGCCGGCCATGAAAGAATTAACCCGCGACAGCCGTTTATTGTTTTCTACACGCACTGCCCGTTTATTTGGTTATGGGTTTCTGTCTGTTGTCCTGGTTTTATACCTGACGCAGCTCGGATTGGACGAAGGTCAGGTCGGCCTGCTGCTTACCCTGACCCTGATCGGCGACACGGCTATTTCGCTGTGGATCACCACCCACGCCGACCGCATCGGGCGCAAACGCATGCTGATCGCGGGGGCAGGATTAATGATCCTGGCAGGAATCCTGTTCGTGGTGACCAGCAACTATTTCTTGCTTGTTGCTGCGGCCACAATCGGCGTGATCAGCCCCAGCGGCAAAGATGTTGGTCCGTTTCTTTCGATCGAGCAGGCAGCGCTCAGCCATTTGCTGCCAGACCACAAGCGCACCGGCATTTTTGCCTGGTATAACCTGTTTGGTTCGTTTGCCACGGCTCTCGGCGCATTGAGCGGCGGTGGGCTGTCTCAGCTGCTCACTTCTGGTGGGATGCCCGCTTTAGAGGCTTACCGTTTTGTCGTTCTGGGATATGCCTTCATCGGACTGCTGATGACGGTGCTGTTCCTGCGTCTCAGCCCGGCGGTGGAGAGCCTGTCCATGTCTAAACCGAATGCTCCGCCACAGGCTGAAGACCCGACTTTCCTCGGCCTGGGGCGTTCTCGCGGCATCGTTCTGCGCCTGGCAGCCTTGTTCTCGTTGGATGCTTTCGCGGGTGGGTTTGTAATTCAAAGCCTGGTGGCTTACTGGTTCCACGTGCGCTTTGGGGTCGAACCGGGTGTGTTGGGAGCGATCTTTTTTGGGGCCAATATCCTGGCAGGAATCTCGGCTCTAAGCGCGGCCTGGGTGGCGCGGCGCATCGGTCTGATCCGCACCATGGTCTTCACCCATTTGCCTTCCAATGTACTGCTGATTCTCGTCCCGTTAATGCCCAATCTGCCCCTGGCGATCATCGTCTTCTTACTGCGCTTCAGCATCTCGCAGATGGATGTGCCCACACGCCAGTCTTACACGATGGCTATGGTGGAGCCCGATGAACGCTCGGCAGCAGCCGGGGTGACCGGCGTAGCGCGCACAGTGGGTGCATCGATGGCTCCCATATTTACCGGAATCTTGTTCAGCAACCCGGCTTTGCTCAGCCTGCCGTTTATCATCAGCGGGAGTTTAAAAATTGTCTATGACCTGATCCTGTACCGCAGCTTTCAGGCACACCGCCCACCCGAGGAACAATAAATCAAAAATTGTCTACTCGTGAAGCCATTGAAAGTAATCTTCACCTAATAACGACTCAAGATAAGGGGTAACCTGCCAATAATTTTTTAAGGTCACATACTCTTCTTTCGATTTTGCATTTCCGGGTTCATAATTCTTAACCGCGCGAATCATTAAATTTTTGGCGGTATGTTCTGTGGATACGAATTGAATTACTTCCGTATGGTACCCCAAAATCCGCAGAATGGCGGCGCGCAGCGAATTGGTTAAAATGTCGCCTAAACGTTCGTTCAATATGCCGTAATGTGCGATTGATTTAAATGGGTCCGGTGTGGGAACCTGTGACAATTGGCATTGTAGTTCGTGCTGACAACACGGGGCTGCTACGATTAGTTTGCAGCCCCAACGAATTCCTTGGGCCAGGGCATCGTCCGTCGCGGTATCACAGGCGTGCAAGGCAATCACGACTTCAGGTACAAAATCAGGTTGATAGTCAGCAATCCGTCCAGCTTGAAAATTCAAGCGGTTCCAATTCAATGATCTGGCTTTTTCCCGGTGCTTTTCAAGCAAATCTGCTTTGATATCGACACCCACAACATATGCTTTTAATCCAAGAATTTCGTTCAGATAAAAATAGATCGCAAATGTTAGATATGCGTTGCCGCAGCCAAAATCCACAACATGGATGGCCTTTTGGGGCAAATCGGTGAAGGCATTCGTTTCATCCACCAGCCGCAGAAACTCGTTGATCTGACGGAATTTCCGCTGCATGTCAGCTTTGATCTTGCCATCTTTTGTCATAATCCCTACAACCTGAAGAAAAGGGATCGATTTAGGTGTGGATAACATTTTTTGCTTGTTATGGTCGTGGGACAAGTCTACATTCTCAGGCATATTCACGGACCGTTTCTCGCTAATCAATGCTTTCCCTTTTTTAGTGATTCTAACTTCAACGATGTCATATTTCGTTTCGACATGAATGTTCTTGAAATTAGCCTGGATGATTTCATCCACCTTGGCATTGGCCTCAGCCCCAGAATAATTCTTCGTAATATCTTTTTGATCGTCAAAATAAGAGAATTGTAAAAAGAGATCACCTTTGAGCAGAACGGGGCGGATAATTACTTTAATCCACTCCAATTCCTGCCCTCGCGGTTTTCCGCTGAATACGGCACGGATAAATGATTTGCCAGATAATATCCGATCTCTTATTGTTGATTGATAATCTTGAGGCTTTTCCATTTTCTTTTCCAATCACGTTTAACCACGAGAAACTACATCTTTAAACGATCGCTAACCGCTGATTGCTTCATTCCCTGGGTAAACAATTTTTTACATGAATAATTTTCTCAAGTTTCCTTCTTGTATATCGCTACTATTCTGTAGACATTTCAAAATGACATTATAAAGTACTTTTCGGAAAGACAACGGAAAAAGAAAAGAGCGGGCAGCGCCGCTCGAATGTCACGCCCCCTGCGGGTGCACGTGGATATTCTAATAAGAAAAGAGCGGGCAGCGCCGCTCGAATGTCACACCCCCTGCGGGTGCACGTGGATATTCTAATAAGAAAAGAGCGGGCAGCGCCACTCGAATGTCACACCCCCTGCGGGTGCACGTGGATATTCTAATAAGAAAAGAGCGGGCAACGCCGACTCGAATGTCACACCCCCTGCGGGTGCACGTGGATATTCTAATAAGAAAAGAGCGGGCAGCGCCACTCGAATGTCACACCCCCTGCGGGTGCACGTGGATATTCTAATAAGAAAAGAGCGGGCAGCGCGCTCGAATGTCACACCCCCTGCGGGTGCACGTGGATATCTTTGGTTAATTAAAAAAGAGCGGGCAACGGGACTCGAATGTCACACCCCTTGCGGGTGCACGTGGATATTCTAATAAGAAAAGAGCGGGCAGCGCCGCTCGAATGTCACACCCCCTGCGGGTGCACGTGGATATTCTAAAAAAAAAGAGCGGGCAGCGCCGCTCGAATGTCACACCCCCTGCGGGTGCACGTGGATATCTTTGGTTAATTAAAAAAGAGCGGGCAACGGGACTCGAACCCGTGTATATAGCTTGGAAGGCTATCGTTCTACCACTGAACTATGCCCGCAGGTGAGTGCTATTATACCCAGCAGTAGCCATTTGATCAAGGAAATGTCGGGCACGCCTCATTAAGGGTGATGTTATCTCCCCATGCAGGTGCTTTTCTTCCCATTCCAGCGGGGAACAAGGGGCTGTATAATTCAGGCGCTCGTCAGGAGGAATCAATGAAGCTGCGCACCAGGCCCCGTTCACACCCGATTCAAGAAATCCGCGCCTATTTTAGGGAAAAAGTTTTTTCCTGGAAAACCGTGCGCGATTATGGCTTAATTCTGACCGGCGCATTGGTCCAAGCCCTGGCCATGCGCATGTTCCTGGTGCCGGCCCAACTGGTCAGCGGCGGGGTCAGCGGTGCAGCCCAGATCATCAATTTCTTCAGCGGATGGCCGATCGGTCTGATGACCCTGATCGGAAATATTCCCCTGCTTTTCCTGGGCTGGCGGTTTTTAGGCGGCCCACGCTTTGCCCTGCGTACAACCTTTTCCGTGACGGCATTTTCACTGCTGACCGACCTGCTGTTCTGGTTGGTGCCTGGCCCCGGAATCACCGATGACCTGGTGCTCAACTGTTTGTATGGAGCCATCGCCATGGGCTTCGGGCTGGGATTGGTTTATCGCGGTCAAGGCACCAGCGGCGGCACGGATATCCTCGGGCGCATCCTCAACTTTCGCATGGGCATACCCATCGCCCAATCGTACCTGCTGACCGATACGCTGGTTGTTTTGGCCAGTGGGTTTGCCTTTGGCAGCTGGAAGCTGGCCCTGTACGCCGTGCTGGTGATCTATGTCAGCGGGTTGGCTGCAGAAGCCGTCTCCGAAGGATCGGCCATTTTCCGCACCGCGATGATCGTTACCTGCCGGCCCGACGAAGTATCCGCGAAAGTGATGCATGAAATGGAGCGCGGCATCACCATCCTCTCTGGCACCGGTGGATACACCGGCAGCAGCCGCCCCGTATTGTACTGTGTGGTAACTCGAGCCGAGGTACACCAGCTTAAAGTGCTGGTCAGCGAAGCCGACCCTCAGGCTTTTATGGTAATTGGAACGGCCCACGAAGCCCTGGGAGAGGGTTTCCGGCCTTTATCCAGTTAGAACCTTAAGAACCTTATCGGGACGTTATTCGCGTTCCTTGGCGTATCCCAGCCAACGCAGCGCGCTGGGATTGTTGCGCCAGTTGGCGCTGACTTTTACCCGCAGTTCCAGGTATACCTGGCGTCCGGACATCGCTTCGATGCTCTGGCGCGCACTGCTGCTGATCTTTTTAATCATTTCTCCCCCTTTTCCAATCACAATCCCTTTTTGCGATTTACGTTCCACAAACAAGGTCGCCGCTATATACGAAAGATCTTCCCGGCGTTCGGTGAATTCATCCATGCGCACCGCGACGCAGTGCGGCACCTCTTCCTCTAAATGCAGCAGTGCCGCCTCACGAATCAAGTCGACCGCGATCTCACGTTCGTACAAATCGGTGATCTGGTCTTCTGTGAAAAAGAGCGCCCCCTGCGGCATCCGCTGCACGATCGCATTTAACAGGTCCTCCAACCCGGCCCCGAGACTGGCCGAAAATTCCAGCAGTGTGGCCTCGGGCAGTAATTCGGCCGCAGCAGTGCGCCTGGTTTCGAGAACCTCGGTGGATACCCGGTCGATCTTATTCAGCCCGATTAAGATCGATGAGGGACGGTTCAACGCAATCAATCGCCGCGAAATCTGGAAATCTTCTTCGTTTAACGGATCGCTGGCATCGATCAACCATAGGATCAGGTCCGCATCTTCTAAAGCCTGAACGGCCGATTCATTCATAAACTCGCCCAATTTGTGGTGCGGTGTGTGCAGGCCTGGCGTATCGACGAATACCAGCTGCGCATTTTCCAGGGTTAAAATTCCCAGCTGGCGCCGGCGAGTTGTTTGGGGCCGCGGAGAGACTGCGGCCACTTTTTGGCCCAGCAGGGCATTAATCAAGGTCGACTTGCCAACGTTTGGCCGGCCGACCACAGCAATATATCCCGCTCGAAATCCATTTTCTTCAACTGACATTTCTATTCCTCCGGTTGACGACAGCAATCCCACCGATTATTAATCCACCGCCCAGAATCAGGCGCCAGTCTGGTTGTTCGTGCAAAATTATAATTCCTAACAACACCCCGACCAGTGGAAACACATAACTCACCAGCACGGTGCGCGTTGGACCGACAGAATTCAATAACGAATAGTATAACAAAGTACCCACGCACGAGCCCAGAATCCCCAGCCAGACCACGGCGATCCAGGTGTAGGTTTGCGTTGGCGGGGTGAAAGGTATTTCTACGAATGCGGACACCGGGGTGATGAAAAACCAGGCTGCCACCATTTGCCCCAGGGACTGCACCTCCGCGGTCATCCCGGCGGTTTGGGTGCGGGCAAATACCGCGCTGCTTGCATAGCAAAAAGTTGCCGCCAGCATGGCGACCAGTCCCAATTGATACCCGCCTATGCCACCTTCTATTTGATTGGACATCAGCACGATCACCCCCAGGAAACCCACGCCCAACCCCAACAAGCGACTCTGTGTGATCTTTTCATCCTTGATGAAAAGGGGAGCGATGAGAATCGTAAATAAAGGGATCGTGCTGTTCAGAATCGAGGCCACCCCGGATGGAATGCGTGTCTCAGCCCAGGAAATTAACACAAAGGGCACGGCTACATTGAATATCCCCAGCAGTAAAAAAATCCACCATTTTCCACGCCTGGGTAACACCGGCCGCCGGTAAGCTACAACCATCAAGATGCCCAGTAAAGCAAACAAGACCCGGAATGTGACCAGGGTAAATGGCCCAATTTCCTGAACGGCAATCTTGATCCACAAAAAAGATGAACCCCAGATCAGCCCTAGTGCGGTAAATTTGATCCAATCCCTTCCTGACAAGACACACCCCATTCGTAATAATCCGAAAACACAGCACAATGCTTGATTTTAACCCTATTTTTCAGAAAACGTAGGGTAAGCGTAGGGTAAGGGTCAAGTAATAATATTGGTAATGATGTATTATATTTGCAAGGGCGACTTCTCTTCTTCTCCTCCTTAAATGAGTGCCGGGGTCGGCGTCCCCGGCACTCAAATGTTTATCGCGGGCTGGTCCATAAATGGATACCAGCCTGTTTTTGTTGTATAATGCCGATATGAATCCGCATCAGAATCCTGGCGTCGAAAGGCGTTTCATTTTTTCGATCGTTATTACTTTTATAATTTTATTGGCCGAAGTAATTGGGGGGTTATGGACCGGAAGTCTGGCGCTGCTCTCCGATTCGGCGCATGTCTTTATGGATATTTTTGCGCTGGCCCTCAGCTTTATGGCCCTGCGATTATCCTCCCTCCCCCCAGACAGCCGCCATACCTATGGATACCACCGGCTCGAAGTTTTCGCAGCTCTGGTGAATGGGGTTTCACTGGCTTTGATCTCGATAGGCATCTGGTGGGAAGCCCTGCAGCGCTTTAGCGAACCTACCACGATTCGCAGCACAGAAATGCTGGTGATCGCGGTCGTTGGTTTGCTGGCGAACCTGGCGGTGGCTTTCATTTTAGGAAGTCACACGCACGCCGAGGGAGAGCATGACCACTCGGTTGAAGATCTGAATGTCCACAGCGCATTCCTGCATGTTGTCGGCGATGCGGTTTCTTCGTTGGGCGTTATCCTGGCAGCAATTATCATTGGTTTCACCGGTTGGGAGTGGGTCGATCCCCTGGTCAGTATATTCATCGGCCTCCTGATCGCCTTCAGCGCCTACCGGGTAACTCGTAAATCTCTCCATATCTTGATCGAAGGCGTGCCAGAAGGCATATCCCTGGCACAGGTCGAGCATACAATGCGAGAGATCGTGGGGGTCCTGGATGTCCACGATCTGCACGTCTGGAATATTTGCTCCGGTCATGTTGCATTGAGCGCGCATGTCACTATGGATGATTTTGAATCCAGTCACACAAGCCTGCGCACCCAGATCAAGGCTGCTCTTCTCACCCGGTTTGGGATTGAACATACCACCCTGCAGTTCGAATCTGAGCCGTGCGATTCGGAAACTATTGATACCCCCACACAGGGAAAATCTCAAAGGGCAATCCACCAGCACGCCCATTGAAGGTTGCTTTCTATACTGTGGGTAAACATTTTCAAATTTCCAGGTTTTATTGATCCGAAATTGATTTTTTGTGGGCTATTTTTCATTCTTTTAAACTTCCGCTAATATAACTCGGTTATGCTTATAGCTATAATCTGCGATTGACGAGGAAAAGATGAAGCGGTGGCTTTTTGCCTTTGTTTTTATTATCAGTTTCGTATTCACCGGAGCCAGTGTTCAAGCACAAACCCCGGTGGAGATCGACCAACTCCAGGTAGACATCTGGCCTGAATTTGACCGCCCGGAAGTATTGGTCATTTACCATATTATTATTTCGGCGAATTCCACGTTACCTGCACAAATCTCAATGCGTATTCCGCGAGGGGCAAATTCTCCTTACAATGTGGCCATGAAAGATGTCGATGGTATGTTGTACAATTTGCAGTATGATCAGACAGTTGAAGGGGAATGGTCAAAAATATCCTTTACCGCGGCTTCGACTGAACTGCAGATCGAATATTACGACCCCAGCCTGACCATCGACGGCACCACCCGTAATTTCGTTTATCAATGGCCCGGAGATTACCGCGTGCTCAATATGAATTTACGCATTCAACAGCCATTTAATGCCAGCAATCTGCAGTTGACCAATGGGTCCTTGAAAATTGCCAACAGCGCCCTGGGGGATGACGGACTCACTTATTATTCTGTGCCTATCGACGGAGTAATCGAAGCCGGCACCACCTTTGACGTACCTTTCAGCTACACTAAACCAGATGCTGTCTTGAGTTCCAGTCAGGCACCGGTACAGGCCGTAAAAACATCCACCGGAAATGCTGCGTTAGGATCCAGTCTGACACCCGCCAATGAAACCCTTATGATTGGTCTGGCGGCCGGCGCGATATTGATTTTAGTAGGTTTCATCTGGTATCTCAACCAGCAACGCTTGATGGCTTCAGCCGCCATGACCAACAACCGCCGCCGGCACAGCAATGCCCCCAAACGGGGAAGTGATGACCCGCTCAACACTGGCGACACGATCTACTGTCATCAATGCGGAAAACGCGCCTCAACCCAAGATGCATTCTGCCGGTCTTGCGGCACCAGGCTGCGATCTGAATAATAAAAAAAAACAGAACGGGATGGTTAATTAACCATCCCGTTCTGTTTATCTGTAGAATTTATTAATTTTCTGGCGCACCTGCATTGATCCAGTCTTTGATCGCTGCCAGATCGGCGTCGCTGAATACCTTGGAATGACCAGCTTCCATTTTTTGGATCACCGGGCTGCCTTCGGCATCACCCGGCGTAATCACGGCCCCATCCTTTCCGCCTTTCATCAGGTCTGCATAAGTCGTGACATTCAGCCCACCCATGGCGCCTGCGCCGTGGCAGGTACCGCAGGTATCCTTAAACATGGCACCGATGCTGCTGTCCCAGGTAGCGCCGCTCGTTCCGGGCTGACTGGTCGGTTGATCGGGAGAAAGGGTAGCCGTCGGAGCCTTGGTCGCGGTCGGAGCCTGGGTAGGCAGCGGAGTCGATGTCTGGCGTTGGTAAGCCGGAATCCCATTATCGACTGGTGGCACGGTGCGAATGGCAGTATTCTCAAAGGTTAAAAATTGGAAAATCACCACCACAAGAACCAGGGTAACAACCGCTGAAACAGGTATAAAGATGCGCATCCGTTTGGATCGTTCTGGAGGAGCTAGCGGCGCAGGTGTCTTGCCCGCCTCAATTTCAGCCAATTCCAAAGCGTGCTCTTCCTCCATCTCTTGTTTGCTGAGCGTACCTTTAATCATCGCCCAGTTCCATTTCTTAATGTGCACATTATAGAAGTGCCACAGGATGATCGCTAAAACCGCCAGAACGGCCTCATTACCATGCGCCGATTTTGCTGCAGGAATAAACTCGCCCGGCAGCACGTTTGTGGTGGCGATCGGGTTCCATAACATCAGACCTGTCAAACCCATTAAAACCAGACCCCATAACATCGCCCAATATTCCACTTTTTCAGAGAAATTGTAACGACCCATTTTAGGGTGGTCTTTGGTAAAGCCCAGGTTATAACCCACAAACTGGATCACATCTCGAAGGTCTTTGACGCCGGGCAGCATAGACGCCTGGACGCGCTGGATATACAACTTGTATCCCAGAACGACCAGGTGATAAACCGACTCCAACAGGAAAATGGTCGCCGCTGTACGGTGGATGATGCGCGTGGTTTCAATTCCACCCAGAATCTGGATGATAAAATCTGAGACGCCGGCTGTGGCAAATTTTTGCACCAGACCGGTTACCCCTAACGTGGTAAAAGAAATGAGTAAAACCAGGTGCTCGATCCGGCGAGCGACATCAAAGCGTAAGTAACGTTTATTTTCAGCCATCGCTCAGGCCTCCTTTTCTGCAGAATGGTCCGATTTTCCACGGGTTCGGATACGCTTATAAATATCCGTGGCGATAATGAGGGCCATTCCAGCCAAAACGCCTGGTATCAATATCATATAGAACAAGTTCACATAATATACCAGGGCATACTTCTGTGGGCTGGGAATATAATGGCTCAGCCAGGAATCGGGGAAATTGATCGTCGCATCCGGATGGCATTTCTGGCAGGCGATCAACATATTTTGCTTGATATCCAGGCCATTTTTCGGATCATTTACATTGCTGATATTGTGTACCCCGTGACAGTCAAAGCATACCGGTTTATTGGTTTGTTGATCGGGAGATTGCTTCTCAAACAAAGTTACCGTCGTCCCATGAAAATCCGCCACATAAGTGGAAAGCACGTCGGTAGATATGCCGTATTTATCCATGATGGATTTGTCAGTGTGACAGGTTGCACACAGCTTTGGAGAATTGAGGCGAAACTGCACCGAACGGGCATCACTGATAGTGTGGATACCATGGCAGTCATCGCACGCCGGAACATCCGGATTTTGATCTAAAACACCCGCGCCATGCACGCTTTTGATATACTGGTCGTATATGCCGTTATGGCACTTTGAACATATCTTGGCGATGGTAGCTTTTTCTTCAAAAGTCGGTTTGCCGTCTGCATTCATTTTCACCGGTGCCTGGGTGTGGGCATTATGACAGTCTATACAAATAGGGGTGTTTGGATTGCCCTGGTCGGCCAGCATGGTGTGCGCACTGTCTTTTAAATCTGCAGCCTGGGTTTGGTGGCATACGCTGCAGGTATCTTTAAACTGCGATCGAAATTCCTTGATGGTTTGAGCAGTATTTTGAGGATGGGGATAGCCAGATATATTCACATGGCAAGTTGTGCAGCTAAAGTTTTTGTGCACCGATGCCTCATATTTAGTTAAATCAACCGAAATCCCGATTTCTTCACCACTGGGCAATTTCCAGATTTGTCCTTCCTGCCCATGACAGGCCAGACAGGTAGAATTATCCGGTACTTGTGCGTCCGGCCCCAAAACGGGTGCCGCTGCAGCCGGTTGGACCCACCCCACCAAAGCGATCAGCCCCGAAACAAGCAACATGAGGGCGAGAGTCACAACCCACCGCAGCCGGTTGTGAAGGGTTATATCCTTCATCTCTTTCTCCTTAATAATGTATCTGGATCACGAACTCCAGATTAAAAATTTCTTGTGAAATATGGTTCAAAACAAGATTAATTATACATGAGGACGGGCTCCGGTTGAGTGAATTTCGTCATGCCTTTCAAGGTTGAATTGCATAAATCGTGCATTTAAGAGCGATTTTGATGGAATAAAAAAACCCGTCCGGCAGTGTTTGCCGGACGGGTTTTTGTTCAAATCTGCAAGACCCTATTTCTCGAGGGCGCCCCCGCTGATCCACTGCTTGACCAGGTCCAGTTCTGCGGGCGATAACTGTCCGGGGTGGTTCCCGGCAGATTGTACTTTCACCAGCAAACTATTGTCCGGATTGCCAGCAGAGATGACTGGTCCGTCCACACTGCCCGCCATGACTTTGGCGTAGGTCGTCAATGAAAGACCTTTGATACCGTTTTCGCCATGACAGGGCAGGCATTTGGCGGCAAAGATTGGACCTATCTGGGCAAAGGTAACCGGTCCGCCGCTGCCCGGGGTTGGCGTAGCCTGGGGTGTTATTTTTCCTCCCTGCGGGGTAGGTGTCGGTGGCAAGGTAGGCGTGGGCGGCAAGGTCGGTGTCGGTGTGGGTATTAAGGTTTGCATCAATTCCCGCACCTTTGGCGCGTCAAATCCCACAAACTTCCAGTCGGCACCGTGGCAAACACTGTTTGAACAGAAGGAAGTATTGCTGGTCCCACCCGGGTCCGTAACCGTATGGCAACCCTGGCACGAGGCATCGAAAGCGGAGCGGTGCAGGTTGATCCAGTTCGGGCTGAGATGATTTTCTGGTTCAAAACCCTTGGAAACCGGAATATCAGAAACCAATTGGGTTGAGTTTGAAACCGTCGGGATCGAGTGACACAAGTTACATTCCAAGCGCACTGTGTCTTTATAGTCGGTCGAGATATGCTTGCCGTCATGACAGCGGAAGCAGCCCGGAAAGTCTTTATGCTGTAAATCGTCAGGATGGGTTGTCCAATCCATTTTTTGATCGAGGAACACCGAATTATGGTAACTATCCTTCAAAGCCGCGATCGCATCTGCAATAACCGACTGGTTGGATTGATAGAAATCAGGGTAATATTCCTCGTAGTACGCAGTCAGGGAGTCGATGACTGAAAAAGTCTCTGCTTCGGTAGCATATTTCGAGTTTAATATTTCACTCCCCTTCGCATGGATATCCGGGATTGTCGGTGAAATGACCCCCCGCCCCATCAGGCTATCCATTTCATCACTTGGACTGAGGATGTCGTGTGCGGTCCGGTTATGGCAGGTGATGCAATCCATCACCTTCATATCTGATTGGTTGATCGAGTTCGGGTTGAAATTAGTTGAGATATCCAAATATTCAGTCTTCGTTCCGTCAGCATTCGTGACCACAATATAAGGGATGTCCTGCTGGTCAGAATCTGTGGCGTAATAATACACCGGGTTCTCGATATGCCAGTGAATACCCTTTCCCAAACCCTCACGCTTCGTGCCACCCCCGGTATTCAATAGCATGTAAATGGTAGTCAGAGTGTTGGTTTTATCATCCGCGAACCGCTTTATTTCGACCATCGTGTCACTTGAAAACTTTTCCGGATTGTGGCAATTCTCGCAGGCTTGACGAGCCGGGCTCATATTTTTGGCAATGATCGGGTAATGGAAGGTACCCAGAACCATCGCCGAACCAGTCTGCCACGAATACGCAACTTTTCGCGGGATCATCACGTTCATCGTATCACGGCCCAGGTGACAGTCTTCGCAGGTCACATTGGCGTGTGCAGAAAGAAGGTGAGTTTGATATTCTGGCGGCATAGTGTGGCAGGTCAGGCCGCAGAATTGAGTTTCATTTGTATATTCCCAGGCTGTCATACTGAAAACGAAAAGAACGATCATCAAAAAAGCGACTGCGATATAAGGGGTCAGTCGAGTCAGCGGTGTACTATCCGGCGGTGGCACAAAGAAGCGTTTGACCGCATTCCAAATACGTTTCATATTTTTCATCCCTCTATTGGAAGAATTTTTTTATATCCAAACGAAAATCACATTCACATCATTCAGAAATTCAATATTCCAGACAACACGCACCTTATTAGTAAGGTTTGTGAAATAAACTTCAAAGCAGAATAAATTATACATGAGAATTTCATTGAATTCAGTGAGTAACGTCATTGCATTTTTGTTATAAATTGCACAAATAATGCAATTTAGAGTGTTTTTGATCGATTAAAAAAATTAATAATAGCATTCCCCCATGGAAAGTTGTTTGCCAATGCCCAGCTTTAAAATCCACTTTGCCCAAGTCACGGGCCGCGCTTTAGTTTTCTCGATCAAAACACGGCATAAAACTCCGATTTTTAATATGATCTTAAAAATCGTTCCGGAGCAGTTTCATTCAGGTATGGATCAACAAATATTAACGATTTTCACAACCAACGTTTAAAAAGCTCAGCTGGTTTGGGCCGTGTCCAGTTTAAACCAGGTAGGCGTGGTTATGGAGCAGTTCCAGCGTTGGATTGCTTCAATAAGATTTGCTTCAGATCGTCGGATGATGTTTGCGTGTCAAACGTAACGAATTTCCAATCGTTCCCGTGACAAACGCTGTTCGAACAGAATGAGGTATTGCTGGTGCCGCCAGCGTCTTCCACCGTATGGCAAGTCTGGCAGGTTTTGTCAAATGCTGATCGGTATTGGTTGATCCAATTCGGGCTCTGATGAGATTCCGGCTCAATTCCCTTTGAAACGGTTATATCTGATGACAGTTCGAAGGAAGTCGAAACAGTTGGAATCGTATGACATAGGTTGCACTCCATGCGAACCATATCTTTGCCGTCAGGTGAAATATGCTTGCCATCGTGGCAGCGGAAGCAGCCTGGCATATTTTTATGCTGGTTATTATCTGGATGGGTTGTCCAATCGATTTCTTGATCAAGAAAGACTGAATTTTGGTACGTATCTTTCAAAGTCGATATCGCGTAATTAACAACCTCTTCATTGAGGCTATAAAATTCGGGATAATTCTGTTGGTAGTAAGGTCCCAGGGCATCGATGAAGGTATTCGCCTGAGCCATAGAATCGACTTTCATAGACAATAAAATTCTCCCTTTCTCGCGGATCTCAGGAATTGCCGGAGATACAACGCCACGTTCCAGTAAACTGTCCATTTCATCATCTGGGGAGAGAATTTGGTGGGCAATTCGGTTATGACAGGTAATGCAATCCATTTCCTGCAAATCCTGTCTCTTAATCGATTTTGGGTCAAAACCCGAATTTGTATCAACATACTCTGTCACGGAACCATCTTCTCTTGAAAGCAGAATATAGGGGATATTCTGTCCATTTGAATCCGTGGCGTAATAATAAACTGGATTCTGAACGTGCCAATGGATGCCATTGCCAAGGCCTTTTTCCGGCGAACCGCCTCCCGTCTTCAGCAGCATGTATATCCTTGTTAATGTATTGGTTTTATCCTCCGAGAATCGTTTAATCTCGAACATCTCGTCTCTGGAGAATTTATCCGGATTATGGCAATTTTCGCAAGCTTCACGTGCCGGGCGCATATTTTTGGCGACGATTGGAAAATGATAGTTGCCGGTCAGCATAGCCGTTCCAGTCTGCCAGGAAGACTTAATTTTGCGGATGAACATAACGTCAGATGCATCCCTGCCCAGGTGGCAATCTTCACAAATCACATTGGCGTGAGCTGAGTTTCTATGGGTGTTATATTCCGGTGGCATGGTATGGCAGGTCAAACCGCAAAATGAGGTCTGGTTGGTATATTCATAGGCGATTGTACTTACTCTAACCAATACCAACACGATTATGGCGATGGCAAAATAAGGAATTATTCGGGCTAGTTTCTTACTACCAGGTGGTGGAGCGAAGAAATGCTTGACCGCATGCCATAATCGCTTCATATATACTCCTCGCTTCTTTTAATTATTAGAATTTTCTTGATGTATTATAATATGATTATAATAATTTAGATCTTAATTGGACAGATAGCAGGATGGAAAAGCTGCCAGGTTATCCTATGGGTTTCATCTTTTTGGTTGAAAGGACAAGTGACCACCGCAGTGGTACTGAGGCCGCCCAAAGCCTCTCGTAAGGAATCACTTCTATATCCATTGGTATAGTCGTTGATCGAGTCGGAAAAGATACCCTGGCGGATGCGCCAGATTACGTTTGTCATGCTTAATCGGTGTTATATGTCATAGAGGACAAATTGTGCTAAATACGGTATGATTAATTCTGCGTTAGAATTTTTCTGAACAAACATTGGAGGAGCCTATAGAAAAACCTACTGATTTGAACCCCGCAATTGACATAATACTCACAAAAGGAGAATGCAAATTATGACAAAGAAGAAAATGTTAGTCCTTGCTGGATTATTAGTACTAGCAGCCATATTACTAACAGCTTGTGCTGGCGCCACCGGTCCTGCCGGTCCTGCTGGTCCTGCCGGTGTTGCCGGTCCTGCCGGTCCTGCCGGTCCTGCGGGCCCCGCTGGCCCTGCTGGCCCTGCGGGTCCTGCCGGTGCGGCGGGCGCTGATGCGTCCACGACCTGCAAGGATTGCCACAACGATGGCAGTGAACTAACGGGTAAGGTGCAAGCCTGGAGCACTTCCGTTCATGGTTCGGGTACCGCTTTCGCCCACGCTGGCGGTAATGCTACCTGCACAGGCTGCCACTCCGGAAGTGGCTTCAGCGCCGCGATTGCCGCGGGTGTTAACAATGCTGCGGCCCAGGATTCCGCTTTGGTAAACCCGACCCGGATTGACTGCCGCGCCTGCCACCAGATTCACACCACCTACACCTCGAAGGACTGGGCTCTTGAGACCACCGATCCGGTCAAGCTCATCGCCCTGGATGCAACCTATGATGGCGGTATGGGCAATCTGTGCGCTAACTGCCACCAGCAGCGCACGGCCTTCCCCGAAGCCACAGACGGTAAGGTTTCTGTCACCAGCACCCATTGGGGCGGACACCATGGCCCGGAAGCCGCTTTGCTCCTCGGCACTGGCGGCGCTGGTCTTGAAGGCAAACCCGCTGCTCACTACTCGGTTGAGAACACCTGCGTTACCTGCCACCTGGGTGGAGCAGGTCCGGATGCCGACCATTCCTTTATGCCGGTTGTTGCAACCTGCCAGCAATGCCATTCCGGAGCCGAAGATCTTGACGTCAACGGCAAGATGACTGAAATCAAGGATCAACTTGAACAAGTCAAGACAGCCCTGACTACCAAGGGTCTTCTGGACAAGGACGGCGCAATTGTGGTTGGTGATTACCCAACCGATTACGCTGCCGCTCTGTGGAACTACTTGTTTGTTGAAGAAGACAAGAGTGATGGCGTCCACAACTATACTTATGCCAAGGCCTTGTTGGATGCTGCACTCACAAATCTGAGCAAATAGCATCTGATAGCTTTTACAAAGTCAGACGAAAACATGACACCTCCCGGCAAACAAAACCGGGAGGTGTCGGTTTTTGATTTTCGTACTGTCCCAAAATAACACGGAAAGACCTTCCTTTCATACATTTGTGACTTTAGCATCTTCCAACCTGACGGACGACACGGGTATATGCGCAACATGGTATAAACCAGTGTGATTGCATTCACGATTACAATTAAAGACAATTAAGAAACGAGTATTTTCAGAGTTTTTCTGTAGAATAAGTGCTAGAATATGTACTTCATAGAAAATATTCCCCATGGTTACTGATAATGTTATGCGGTATCGTTTGTCGAAGAATCTAAGCCATTCGTCTTTTAAAGATCGTTCCTATAAGGCTGCGGATGAAGAAAGGTAAGCATACATTTTCGTCCCAACCTTTTTTATCCTTGCGCAGTTTACGGGCCAAGGTGACGATCAGTGTTGTTTTGCCCTTAATTCTGATCCTGGGCACTTTTATGGTGGTTGAGTATCAAACTCAGCAGAATAGCATACTGGATAACCTCGCACTGCTGGCCTCGCAGACCGGGCAGACCATCCAAAGCAGCCTTGAAATCGCCATGCTCAATCACAACCAGGAAGAGCTGCAGCATATCCTGGATTCGATCGGAAAAAGCCAGATTTTGCGAATTGTCTATCTTCTGGATACTTCGGGAAAGGTTGTTTTCGCCCCTGAAGGTCAGGGGGTTGGCACCCAGCTCGACAACCGCGACTCTACCTGCCAGCCGTGTCACCATCTGCCTCCCGCCCAGCGACCCAGCAGCATCGTTGTTTCCTTGTCTGCGGGTGAAAGGGTTTTTCGTACGATGAACCCCATCGTAAATATGCCTCAATGCCAGGGTTGCCATGATCCCAAGCAACACTTAAATGGCGTCTTGCTGACGGACATCTCTATGGCACCCCTGGAAGGGTCCCTGACAAAAGGTCTTTGGCAGCACTTTCTATGGTGGATCGCCGCAATCATTGTTTCGGTGATCGTTGCGAACCTGGTGTTGGACCGCTTCGTTCTGCACCGGTTACAAGGGATCACCGCTGCCATCAGAGATTTAGGTCTGGGCCAACAGTCATCTCCATTGCCAGAAACTCACAATGATGAGGTGGGCCAGGTTTCGCTTGCCTTTAATGAAATGGCGCGGCAGATCGAAAAACGGAACACCGAAAACGAACACCTCTCAGAGGATTTACAGCGGCAGATCACCGAACGGGGAGAGCTGTTGCGGCGTTTGATCACCGCGCAGGAAGACGAGCGTGCCCGTGTGGCGCGCGATCTGCATGACGAGCTTGGCCAGGCCCTGGCGGGTTTATCCTTGCAGACAGAGGCAATCAAAGCGATGGTCCTTTCTAATCCCGAGAAAGCTTTGTCATTTTTGAATCAAACCCAGAATCTGATTGTTGACACTTCCGAGAAAATGTACAATTTAATACTGGCATTGCGTCCCTCGGTCCTGGATGATTTGGGGCTTGTGGCCGCTTTGCGCGTCCACGCTGAACGGATATTGAAAGATACTGGAATCCAATTTAAACTCAACGCCAGTAGTTTTTCTGAGCGGCTGCCATTGGAAGTCGAAACAGCTTTATACCGTATTTTCCAGGAAGCCATCAACAACGTTGTCCGCCACGCGCATGCAAGCAGGGTGTACATGTCACTTTCATTAGAGAATAAAATATTTCGTGGAGAAATCGTCGACGATGGCCAGGGTTTCGATGTTGAAACCATTCGTTCCAATTCAGATAAACCTCGAGGGCTCGGATTGCTGGGTATGCAGGAGCGCGTTGCACAATATCACGGGAAGATCGAAGTCTCCTCTAGCGTGGAGAATGGAACAACGATTGTGATTTGGATTCCATTGGAGGAGGTGAGCATTGGGTGAGCCGATACATGTTCTGATAGCGGATGACCACACTATCGTTCGTTCGGGTGTTCGAATGTTGCTGGATGCCGAGCCCGAATTTCGTGTGGTCGGGGAAGCCATAGATGGGCAGGAAGCACTGGACATGATCGAAAAGCTTCATCCTAATGTGGTCCTCATGGATATTTCGATGCCAGGTATGGGGGGGTTAGAAGCAACCCGGCAAATTAAAGCCCGCTGGCCTGATATAAACGTATTGGTGCTTACCATGCATCGCTCAGATGAATATTTCTTTGAGATGTTGAAAGCAGGTGCATCTGGCTATGTACTGAAAGTAGCCCGTCCGGGAGAGTTAATCCAGGCGGTTCGCGTGGTCGGACGAGGGGAAATGTATCTTTACCCGACAATGGCCGGTCATTTAGTAAGAGAATATCTGGAGAAGGGAAATATCCCTTCGGAAGAAAATAATGCGCTCAGTCCTCGCGAGGAAGAAGTTTTAATCCTCATCGCAAAAGGCTATAGTGGGAAAGAAATCGCCGAAAAACTGGTCATAAGTCCGAGTACCGTCAATACTCACCGCACCAATTTGATGACCAAACTCGGTTTAAGCACCCGCCGAGAATTGGTGCAGTATGCCCGCGAGCATGGAATTCTTTAATATTAAACCAATTTCTGGTATGGTTTGCCTGATATAAAATGATCCGGCCTGTGTCGAAGTCATTGTGGGGCATATGACATTCAACTTAAAAGGCTACCTGCAGCTCGCATTAATTGCCAGTCGTCTTTAGCATATTCTTCGAATAAGATAATCATTTCCTCGATTTTCGATAACAGCCTTCTGCGCTACTATTTACATAGAGTTCTCAGGAGGCAGGATGAACGCACACCGCGTTTTCGTTATCTGGAAACACCCCCTGTTTTACGAAGCAATCCGATTGTTCTTACAACACACGAACGTGGAATGTGTTGGTGCCTGCCAGCATATGGACGAGGCAATTCCCCAAATCAAAACCCTTCATCCGGATACGATCCTGGTCGAAGAAACTGAGCATGATGATACTTCCATGAGAGTGATTGAGCTTATCGAAACCAGTTCCATGAATGTCAGAATCTTCCGTTTGAATATGAATAATAACGAGTTGAAAATTTACCATCGAGAACAGATCATGGTTATGCAGGCAGAAGAATTAATTCACTTGATTCGTAACGGTGAGTGAGAGGTGCTATGAGTAAAATTTTTCATTTTCTTTTGGGGATCATCAGTTTTTGTTTGATATTTATCCTGGCTGCGTGCTCGACACCGACCCCACAGGCCGGCCCCGTCGGTCCAGCCGGACCTCAGGGACCTGCAGGACCACAAGGTCCGGCTGGTGTGCCCGGGAAGGATGGTCTGCCAGGGAAAACGATGACCCTCCCACCGGGCCCAGGCTTAATCGTTAAGATTACAAATGTTGAAATTCCCACTGACGGAAACCCAATCGTTACCCTCACGCTGACAGATGCGGCCGGAAACGCCGTGCCAGCCAAATTATTGGAAGGATCGGGATTCACCATCGCTCAGCTCTCTGAGGACACAGCTACAGGGCTGAGCAAATACAGCAACCTGCTGGTCCATAATGTGGACGGGAAGCCCTATAATCTGGATGGAGAGACCAAACAACCTGCCCTCTCGCAGGCCTCGCAGGCGTATGCAGATAGCGGCGGCGCCTGGACAGAAAGAAATGACGGAAGTTTTACATATACCTTCAAGAATCCTTTATCTTCACCTGCAGACCCATCCCTTACTACGGTGGTCGGTGTATATGCTTATAAAGACAATCGAGCCTCTGTGGGGAATGATGTATTTACATTCGTCCCGGATGGCAGCGCGCCCAAATTAACGCATGAGGTGGTCACCACCGACGCCTGCCAGTCCTGCCATAATCCGTTGGAGGCTCACGGCGGGCTGCGCCGTCAGGTTGGTCTGTGTGAATCCTGTCATACGGATCAAACTCAGGATCCGGAAACCGGGAATGTCCTGGAATTTCAAGTGATGGTTCATCGCCTGCACGCTGGCAGCCAACTGCCCAGTGTCGAAGCGGGTACTCCTTATATGGTGGTTGGTTACAACCAGGGTATTAACGATTTCTCCAAAACTGTCTGGCCGCAGGATTTGCGCAACTGTACTACCTGCCATCAGGGCGGAGCACAGAGTGATTATTACAAAACCAAACCCAACACAGCTGCCTGCACCTCCTGTCATGATACGACAAACCTTGCCACCGGAGAAAATCATCCGGGGGGCATTCAGACTGACCAGAAATGTACTGCATGCCATGCTGCTGAAGGTGCCGAGTTCAGTGCCTCTGTCACTGGCGCCCATGTCATTCCAGCAAACTCTTCACAAATTAAAGGCTTGAAGCTGGAGATTGTGAGCGTTGATGGTGCCGCCGCGAATGGATCACCAGTGGTGAAATTTAAAGTCACCAATGATGCCGGAGACGCCATCGATCCATCCAAGATGGATTATCTGGCCTTGACCCTGGCTGGACCGACCAGTGATTATCAAAACCGCTGGACAGAAACCGCCGTCTCGTCAACGGTACCATCTAAGGTCACGCCTGCCAGTGATGGCACCTACCAATACCAGTTTTCGGCAAAGATCGCGGCTGACGCCACAGGCACCTACGCGGTTGGTATGGAAGGTTATGTCATGCAAACTATCGCTGGCGTTGGTGATGTGCGCGTCACAGCGTTCAATCCTGTGGCCTATGTTTCCCTGGATAAAAGCGAACCTGTCGACAGGCGGCAAGTAGTTGACCAGGAAAAGTGCAACGCCTGTCATAAAAGCATCTCGGCTCACGGTACGATCCGCAAGAATGTGAATTATTGCGTCATGTGCCATAACCCAAGGGCAACCGACGAAGGCAACCGTCCTGCCGATGCAATGCCGCCGGTTTCAATCAACTTCCCATTATTAATCCATCGCCTTCACCATGGCGAAGAAGCGAGTACACCATTGGTGGTCTATGGTCGCGGTGGAAATCCGGCTGATTTCAGCGATGTTGTCTTCCCTGGCGATCTGGCGGCTTGTGCAACATGCCATCTGCCAGGCACAAACACGCTGCCGTTACCGAGCAGCATGCAGCCCACGATCATTTCACAGGCAGGTCAGGTTGTCTCGACCGTTCTACCAAATCGAGCTATATGTACTTCTTGCCACGATAGCCAGGAGACAGGCGGTCACGCCGAGCTTCAAACAACAGCCACAGGTGTAGAAACCTGCCTGGTTTGCCATGGACCAAATCGAGAAATTGATGTGGCCAAAGAACATCATTAACCAAAATGCTATGAAAAAATTTGCGAGCAATCTCTCTAACCAAATAAGAAAACTGCTCCCGACCCTGTTGATTATCCCGGCTGCGACGATCGTGATCCTCCTGGCGATCAGTAAAACCGCGCATGCCCTGCCCGAGTACTCGACACGGACCGGTGAACCCTGCGCAGTCTGCCACATCAGCGCAGGAGGTGGCGGCCCGCGCACCTTGCGTGGTTTACTTTGGGCCGCCCAGGGAAAACCAGATAAGGTGCCAGAATTGCCGGGCTTGATGATCGCCCCCGGTGTGAGTGATGGGATTGAACTTTACAAAATCGCTTGTTCAGGTTGCCATGGCTTAAAGGGCGAAGGGCTATCCGCAAGGGGTCTGACGAACACCAATATCAGTCTGATAACAGTCAAAGATTTTACCTTGCATGGTATCCCGCAGTTAGGAATGCCCTCTTTCGAAGGATTGTTTACAGACGACCAGCTGAACACCCTCGTCACATTTGTTGCAGGCATGGCCAGCGGTGAAATTCCACCTCCAGCCGATTCATACCCCTTGCCGACCCCGCTATTTAGTTGCAGTCAGGCGCCTGAGAATCCTGTATGCAATTACCCGGCTTCTGAAAATGGAGGCAATTAATATGGGAGGAACAATAAAACGCCGTCAATTCCTGCAGCTGGGTGCCGCTGCACTGAGTAGTATTGCCCTGATCAAGCTTTCCAACATGGTTGACCTGCCTTCCGTACAAGCCGATTCAGATATGTTGTTGACCTCCGCCACAGAGAACGTTGTTCCCGGCGTATGCCTGTTATGCCCCAGCGCATGTGGGGTGCTGGCCCGGGTTGTCAATGGGCACGTTGTCAAATTGGAAGGCAACCCCATGCACCCGATAAACCTGGGCGTGCTTTGTCCCAAAGGACAGGCCACACCCGAATTGATGTACAACCCCGACCGGCTGGCTGGCCCATTGAAACGCACAGGAGAAAGAGGCTCAAACCAATGGGAACCGATTACCTGGGATGAAGCTGTTCAGTTGGTTGCAAAAAAGTTGAACGAACTGCGAGAAGCCGGCCATCCCGAGCAGGCAGCATTTATGTACGGCGAGACCCGCGGCCAGATGCGATCGTTTCTGGAGCGCTTTATGCGAGCAGTCGGTTCTCCAAACACGATCTCACATGACAGCATGAACATCGCTGCGGCAAAACTTGGCATGTACCTGACCCAGGGCATCTACGACTTGCCGGCTTACGATCTGGAAAATAGTGCATATGTGCTTTCATTTGGTGCAAGCATGCTGGAAGCCGGGCGAGTACCTCAACGAATGATCACCGGATATTCCTATATACGCCGGGGGCGCGCCGAGCGCGCCAAAATAGTGGTCATCGACCCTCGCCAGGGTGTCACCGGGGCCAAGGCAGATGAATGGATCCCGATCAACCCGGGCACAGATGCAGCATTAGCACTTGGTATCGCCCACGTCCTCATTCGTTCAGGTTTAATCGATTCGGAATTTGTGCTCGACTACAGCTTTGGTTTTGATGACTTTGCTGACGACCAGGGCAAGGTGCACAAAGGTTTTAAATCGTTCGTGCTAGATAATTATTCGCCCCAACAAGTAGAAAAAATCACCGGCATTTCAGCCACAACCATCTCTCGCATCGCAGGCGAATTTGCTACTGTAAAACCTGCCGTTGCGATTCTTCCTGGTAAAGGTGGTCTGCTAAACGGCTCGTTTGGGGGGGTATATGCTGCCATGGCTGTCCATATTCTCAACGCCCTGGTAGGCAGCATCGAACGCCCCGGCGGGGTGATGATTCAGCGCTATACACCTTCACCCGCCTGGCCGGATCTTCCCGCAGATCCAATTGCAGACCGGGGTTTTGCAACTGAACGAGTTGACGGCGCAGGATCCACCTTCCCACTGGCGCGGCATTCGTACCAATCTGTTGCGGACCAGGTCCTGGCGGGCCGCCCTCTTGAGGCACTATTCCTCTACGATGCCAATCCAGTTTATGAAGCTCCGGGCGGGGAAAGGTTTGTAAAAGCCTTCCAAAAAATTCCATTTATCGTATCCTTCTCATCCTTTCTGGATGAAAGCGCAATGTATGCCGATCTGGTCCTGCCAGAACCAACCTTCCTGGAGCGTTATGAAGATGATCATATCGAAGGTCTGGGGTATCCAGGAATTGCTCTCCGGCAGCCGGTAATTGAACCGCGGTTGAATACTTTGAATACCTGCGATTTTCTCCTGCGTGTTAGCGCTGCCATGGGCGGGCCGGTTGCCAGCGCATTTCCCTGGCACACCTATGAAGAGGTGCTCCAATTCCGATTGCAGAATGCAGGCACCGATTGGGCCACGCTCAAGCAGTTGGGCGTATGGATGACCCCGGGTTACCATTTTGCCACCCGTGGCGACGAGAGCTGGATCAGGGAAGTTGTTGGGCGTGACCGTAGGAAAGCACCCCGCGACGGCCGCTTCGATTTTTACAGCCGCGAATTATTTGCCGTTCTTCAAGAAGAAGGGGCGAACCAGACCGCAGCCTTAGAGCTGAAACCGGGGGATGACAGCGCAGCCCTGCCCCATTACATTCCAACTACTTTTGCGGGTGACCCGGCGCAGTACCCCCTGATCCTCAATGTCATCACCTTGATGAGCCTCGGCCCGATGAGCGCAGCCGCGAATATGCCCTCCTTACAAGAAATCAGTGGAATGACCGTCGGCGAAACCTGGGACAGCTGGTTGGAAATGAATCCAGAAACCGCAGCCTCTCATGGTTTACACGACAAAGATATCATCTGGATTGAGAGTCCCTTTGGTCGAGTCAAAACCAAAATGCGGTTTGTAAAGGCACTGCGTCCCGACGTTGTCAACCTGCCTTACAACCAGGGACATACTGCCGTGGGACGATGGGCGAAAGGGAGAGGGGTAAACGGCCTTGACCTGTTAAATCCAGCATCAGAGTCACTTACCGGACTGGCATCGTTTACCAATACCCGGATTAAGGTCTACCGCGCCTGATCGGTAGGCAAAACGCAAAGGATCGCTTTCAGGATAAAGGATATAGGTATGACACGATGGTCGATGGTGATTGATCTAGATAAATGCGTGGCTTGCCAGGGTTGCTCTATCGCATGTCGATTCGAGAATAACACCCCGGTGGCTAAACCGGACCAGGCTTTGAAAGGCCGGTCTATCCTCTGGAACGACGTATTTCCAATGCCAATCAATCCTACCGAGGAAACCGGGGAATATCCGAACGTTCAAACTCGTTATTTGACACGTCCTTGTATGCATTGTGAAAATCCACCATGCACAAAAGTTTGCCCTGTCCAGGCGACATTTAAGGATGAACAAGGACTCGTCAGGCAAAATTACGACCGGTGTATCGGTTGTCGATTTTGTACTGTAGCCTGTCCATACGGCGTTCGCTATTTCAACTGGTCTGTACCTACCTGGGAAGGCGATATGGCAGCGTACCATAATCCCGATCGAGTTGAAGGCACAGGTGATCTGGAAGGTCCTGCGATCCGCCCCAAAGGTGTGGTGGAAAAGTGTACTTATTGCATTCACCGGCTAAAGAAAGCCCAATTACGCGCCCAAGCCGAAGGACGCGACTTTCGGCCGGATGATTACGTGCCAGCCTGTGTACAAACCTGTACTGGGAAAGCACGCTTTTTTGGTGATCTGGACGATCCCAACAGCACGGTATCTCAAATGGCGGTGAACCCACGCGCCTTCCGGTTGCAGGAAGATGTCGGTACCAGGCCGAAAACGATCTACTTACGGGAGGGATAAATCATGCTGAAAGCGGACAATCGCGATAAAGCGAAGCTGATCGACCCCCTGTTTGCTGCACCCAGCCAACGTTTCTGGATCACCGTTCTGGCGCTCCTCGCCATTATTGGCTTTGGTGCCTATATGTACATCCGGCAGCTTGCCCTGGGTCTGGGCGAGACTGGTATGGATCGACCGGTGTACTGGGGCATGTACATGGTTAACTTTATCTTCCTGATCGGTGTAAGCATGGCAGGGACATTGATCTCTGCAGCTTTACAGTTGATCAAGGCTGAATGGCGCAGTCCGATTACCCGCATAGCAGAAACGCTGACGGTCTTCGGGCTGATTGTGGCAACAATGCAGATTTTCCTGGATATGGGGCGGCCTGAACGAGGATTGTATATTTTCCAGTATGGGCGTCTTCAATCTCCCCTGCTCTGGGATGCAACATCTTTGACCGTTTACCTTTTCACCAGCATGTTTGCGCTTTATCTGCAGCTTTTACCGGATATTGGTCTGCTGCGCGATAATTTTCCTGCCAAAGGGGCGCAATGGCTGCGAAGTTTGTATACGGTTCTCGCCCTTGGTTGGCGTGGTAACCGCGAGCAGTGGCTCCGTTTAGAAAAAGCGACCACGATCGTTTCGCTGCTCATCATTCCGATTGGCGTTTCCCTCCATACGGTTACATCCTGGATTTTTTCTACCACCGTGCAACCGGGTTGGAATTCGACTATCCTGGGACCATATTTCGTGGTAGGCGCGATTTTCTCCGGGCTGGGTTTGTTGTTTATTGTCATGACGCTTGTCAGACGATTGATGAACCTTCAAGATTACATTGGGCTGACCCAATTTAGAAACCTGAGCTGGTTGTTCATCGTGATGAGCGTAACCTGGTTTTATTTTACCTATACTGAGCATCTGACCATTGCTGCCGAGCAAGGCACCATGGAATTTCCGGCTCTTGCCAGCAAATTGTGGGGAGAATTTGCCCCAGTGTTTTGGGGGATGGTGGCATTGATGTTTGCCGCCTTCTGGATTTTAGTGATTCCCAGGTTGATCCCTGAGCGCGCCAGGCATTTAATAATCTTCCAACCAAGATTTGCATTCGATCACAGCTGGCGCGGCCATGGCAGCCTTCTTTTTTCTTTCAGTGCCGATGAACACTCCACTGAGTGCAGAACTTGCGGATGTGAATAATCGCACATTAGCCTGGGCACTGGTGGTAATTCTTTCGCTGGCTGCCGGTTTGGGGATCAGCTTATGGCTCAAACATCGCTTGATCCTAGTTACGGTAATTGCAGGCATTTTTGTGGTGGTTGCAATGTGGATGGAACGGTGGTTGATCATTATTCCAGTTATGACACACCCACGGCTCATACCATACACAATGTATTTCCCGACTTTGACCGAAATATCTCTGACTGCTGCATCTGCAGCGCTTCTGGCGCTGATGGTATTGGTATTTTTTAAGATTTTCCCGGCAATCTCAATCTGGGAGGTTTCCGAACAGCGAGTTATCGAAGAAGCAAAATCGAAAATTGTTATCCCTGCGCCGAAGCCATCGAATCCCGATTTATTGCGCCGTTGGAGAATCAAGCGCTAGGAACAAGATTGTAATGAAAAGATCTAAGGATCGTCAAAATATTAGAGCGTAAAAAAGGAGTCTAAAATGCTTGATCCAATTCTTGTTTATGCAATCGCTGCCATAATCATCCTGGTAATCATTATCCCGGCGGTTAAGATCGTTCAGCAGTACCAACGCGGTGTTGTATTTCGCTTTGGTAGACTCGTCGGTGAACGAGCGCCTGGTCTGAATTTGATTATTCCTTTTATTGACCACATGATAAAAGTGGATATGCGGGTCGAAACGTTTGTGGTTGAGCCGCAGGAAGTGATCACAAAGGATAATGTTACTGTTCAGGTGGATGCGATTGTATTCTTCCAACCTGTTAATGCGACTGAAACGATTATCCGCGTGCAGAATTATGCAAATGCCACCAGCCAGATCGCCCAGACCACTTTGCGGAGTGTCTTGGGCCAATCCGATATGGATGAACTGCTGGCCCACCGCGACAAAATTAATGCACGTTTGCGTGAGATCATTGATGGGCAAACTGAGCCGTGGGGCGTGAGAGCAAACATCGTAGAAATAAAGGATGTGCTGCTGCCCGAATTGTTACAGCGGGTTATGTCGCGCCAGGCTGAAGCTGAACGTGAGAAACGGGCCAAGATCATCCACGCTGAAGGTGAAAAGATTGCCTCAGAAGCTTTGGCGCAGGCCGGTGAACGTCTGGCCAGTGCCCCTGCCAGTTTGCAGCTCCGTTATCTGCAAACCATGGTGGAAATGGCCGGTGAGAAAAATGCGACCATTTTGCCTATCCCGTTGGATCTTATCCGCCAATTTGTCGGCGCATTAAAAGCAGACAACAGTGATTCCATCTGACCGGTGAGTGAATTTTGAACGAATCACGCGCGAATCTCTATCAGACCCTGGCTGAAGCCCTGGCAGAACCGCCGGAATGGCTGGCACTTCCGGTGGGCGAGTGGCCGTTATTCGAAGCAGTACGCCAAATCGCCCCCGAATTTGAGGCGGCCCGTCAGGCGGTTGGGGCAATGATGGAAATTAGCGAAGAAACTTTAGAGCAACGCCAGAACCGCTATGCGGCCCTGTTCGCCGGTCCAAACCGTCCACAGATATGGATCTATGAATCCGGCGCGCTCCATGGAAGGTTGTTCTCCGAAATTACGCTTGATGTGGCGCAATGGTACCGCTCGGCAGGGATTAATATCGTTGGTGCCGAACTGCCGGATCATGCCTCATTGGAACTTGCATTCCTGGCCCATCTATCCGCAGCCGATCAAGAGGATTTTTCTCGTTTTGAGAACGATTTCCTTCAGCGACATGTCTTGCGCTGGTTGCCGGAGCTTGGCCGGTCTCTGGTTTCGTCACAAGATATGGTTTACGCGCCTATTGGACGGTTGCTGGCCGATTGGCTTGAAGAAATAAATCCATGCCAACCTGTCCCCCGAACGCAGAAAGCTCTCCGCCCGTCCAGGTATGTACCGACAATCCATCCAGAGCAGGTAGATGACTGCATCCTGTGTGGATTTTGTTCACAGGTCTGTCCGGCGAATGCATTAGTGGTTCGTGAGAACCAGCAGGTAACAGTCTTGCAGTTGTCTGCCAGACTGTGTGTCGGTTGTGGCAAATGCCTTCCGGTATGCGAACCAAATATCTTACGCATGGAAAAAATCACGCCGGGTGAAGAGCTTACTGCCGAAAGGAAAACCCTTCGCAAATCTTCCAGAGCTGTCTGCAAAGCATGCGGACAACCATTAATCAGCCAGGCGGAACTTGAATATATGGCGATCCGCCTTGGCCATCCTGCCTGGCTAGAATTGTGCCAGGATTGCCGTCCAGGCTTTTTTTAGTTTGTCAGTAAATAGAATTGGAGTTGAGTGATGAACTTCCCAATGGATTATCCGGTCTTCAAATTTTTCTACTGGTTGTTAAATACACCTGGCCTTGGAGGAATCATCGTTGGTATCCTGGCCGGTACGATCCTGCTGACCTTTGGCAAAACCTTAAGGTGGATCATCCTTGGAGGCCAGGCTGCCGAGAATGAGGTATTTACCTATCCCACCTCAGGTCTACACGAACACGAGGAATGAACTTTAGCACTGTATTTTGTACTAGCCTTGACGAGCCGGCCTGTTTGGGGTAGAATACTGGAACTTGATGCGGGGTAGAGCAGCGGTAGCTCGTCGGGCTCATAACCCGGAGGTCAGTGGTTCGAATCCACTCCCCGCTACTAAGAAGAACCGTAGTCCCTAGGGCTACGGTTTTTTGATAGGCCTGAGGGTCTTCGGTTACGAAAAATCACTTTTAGGAGGATTTTTCAATGAACCGCAGTCCCTCAGGCTTGTTAATTTCACTTTGCATCGATGGCTTCATCAAGTATAAGACCGCCGAAGGCTTACAACAGCGGACGGTCGATTCTTACGAGTGGGTCTTGAACAAATGGCTGGAAAAGATGGGCGACAAGCCCATTAACAAGGTCGTACCCACCGATGTTCGCGATTATTTGGCCTATCTTCGCACAGATTACGTCCCCCATACCTTCGGTAAACCCCAATCATCCGGCGAACCATCGACCTCCAAACTCTCTCCAAAGACCTTGCGCAACCATTGGATCACCTTCAAGTCATTTTTTAGTTGGGCAGCGACCGAATTTAAAATTTCCAATCCGATGAACGACATCCCCGGCCCAAAATATAAATCGGCACCGGTGGCTGCGTTTTCTCAAGAAGATATCGCCGGCCTGGTTAAAGCGTGCACTTATGCTCGTGAGACTAATCCGGCAAACCGGCACCGTTTTGTTACCCGCCGGCCAACCGCGAAACGAGATGAGGCGATCATCCTTTTCTTGCTGGATACGGGATTACGAGCATCCGAGTTGTGCCACCTGAAAATCGGCGAGGTCGATATGAAAACGGGAAAGGTTATGGTCAAACAAGGCGATGATGGCGGAGCAAAAGGCGGCAAAGGTCGAACGGTATTTATCGGTAAAAGCACTCGGCGAGTAGTCTGGCGCTACTTGATCGATCGCGAAGATCGCGACGACCCAGACACGCCCATTTTTCTGAACCGCGGCAGCCACCCTTTCAACCCCAACAGCCTGCGCCATTTAATCGTACGCCTGGCCGAGAAGGCCGGCGTCAAAGGTGCCCATCCCCATAAATTTCGGCATACCTTTGCGATCACTTATCTTCGTTCTGGAGGAGATGTGTTTACCTTACAGGCTCTCTTAGGACACAGTTCCCTGGACATGGTGCGGCATTACGCCCAGATTGCCGAGATGGATATCGAGCGAGTGCATCGAAAGGCAAGCCCAGTGGATAATATGCATCTGTAACCTGCCAATGAACCTTATCCTGGAGATTGTTTCTGTTTCATTCTCCAGGATATGGCATTTTAATTACCCCATTTGAACCCAATCGACTCCCAGGCTATTCAAGGAGTTAAACAATCTTTGGTCAACGGTCCAGAATTCAGCCGAAAGACTCTCTGCCAGAGCCACGTAATGAGCATCGTAGACCTTCGCCTGTCCCAGACGTTCCGCCCAGGTCAATGCTGACTGGTGCAGCTCCAGCGTAGGCGCCACCCGTTGAAACTCCAACGCCAGGAGATCGACCGCCATCCGCTCCAAGTCCGTAGATGAGATGATCTTTAAAGTAAGGGCACGCCTGAGACCTGAGAGACATTCATATTCCCACAAAGTCGGGACGACCAGATGAGCCTCCTCCGTTTGCCAGGTTTGCATCCAGCGATCCACCTTTTCCGAGTAAGGCAATCGAAGAAAGAGACCCAGGGTGACGTTGGCGTCGATTACGATGGGTTTTGCCATACCTGGTTCTCCTCATCTTCCCGTTCTTGACGCGCCTCGTTAACCAGGTCTCCGCCATACACAAGAGTTTGTTTTTCCCGAAGCTGTCGAAGTCCGTCTAAGAGTTGGGCGCGCTTTTTCCAAAGCTCCGTCTCGTCCTCGATAAGCTCCAGGCCGGCATCTATGACCTGGCGGGTGACTGCAGAAATGCTTTTACCCTCGCGGCGGGCGATTTCTTCCAGCCTGCGCCGCTGCCTGGGATCCAGTAAGATTTGGGCACGGTACATACGTTCGGTCATAATCTACCTCCTGCTTAATTATACATATACACACATATGTGTCAATATATGGCCGATTAAATTCTTCTAACCAATTCAAGTAGGAGTTCAGATCATGAGCATCGCCAAATTATCGATAAACCGTTATCTTGGTACTCGTTATCTATACTGGTGCACGACATGGCATAATAGAGGATCTCCAAAATTTCCACGATCTGGTAATGTATTGAAAATTTATATAATAATGGTATAATTTCTATACCATGACATTCGAATACGATCCAATCAAGAGTCGGACCAACCTCGAAAAACATGGGATTAATTTCGAGAAAGGCCAGGCAATATGGGATGACCCAGACTATCTTGAAATCCCGACCTAAACATTGGACGAAGCCCGTTGGTTTGTGATTGGAAAAATTGGCAAAAACTGTTGGTCAGCGGTAATCACCTATCGTGGCGAAATTATTCGAATCATATCGGTGCGCCGGTCACGAGATGAGGAGGTAGAGCTTTATGAAAGCCTCGGAATTTGATAAGAATTTTGATGATGGCGAAAACATTCTTGCTGAATTGGATGTCAGTCGAGCTCGGCGTCCAGGCGAAGAAACCAGGCGCATTAATGTAGATTTCCCCGCCTGGATGGTGGCGTCCCTGGACCGAGAAGCGAGACGCCTTGGGGTAACCCGCCAATCGATTATAAAAATGTGGTTGGCTGAACGATTAAAACAAGTTGAGTAATTTGGTTTTCAACGGGCGGCGGGGTGTTACCCCCTCAACAGCTCTTCGGCTGGCAAAATTTTTCGGGATGTCTGCAGATTTTTGGATGAACCTGCAACTGCGCTGGGATTTATACTTTGCCCAGCAGAATGAAAACAACGTTCTGCAAGAAATCCATCCTTTTGTAACCCATACCCAATAGATCAAACAGAAAAAAGTAAAAACGGTGGCAAGAAAACCACCGCTTTTACTTTCCATGTCTTTTCAAACAGATAGGGACCCCTTTTGGATTATCTACTCAGCACAATCATTTCCCAAGGGTCACCTTTAGCCTTACTGAGATAATCGTGTGGCAATATACGTCAGCGCCAGGGGCAGCTGATGCGGGGATAGTTTGTAAATCATCGCCTGGAGCTCGTTGTCAGGACAAAGAACCGGATTGTTAGCCAGTCCCTGGATCCGGTTTTTCACATCATTTTCCATGATTCTCGCGTAAATCTCGTCTGTTACAGTCAACGAGTCATGCATCAGGTTGACTGAAATTGCCTTGTAATCCGCCATTGTTTTTGCATGCATCAATCCGAATACGGCGTGTCCGTGTCTGAATTTATGCGCCGATTTAAAGGGTAACCCGGCCAGACCGAATAAAATGTGCAGCCTCTTTTCAAGCGCCTGGTGGCGGTTCTTGCCCGGCGGTTCTTTAGAAAAACTTTGATCACCCCACTGCTGCTCAATCGGAGCATACCATGGGTAATTGTGGGGTAAGTTGGCTCGTACGAGTTCGTCCCACTCCGAGACGACATCCATCAGTTGGGGTACCGGCAAAAGGAATGTGGTTGCCTTCTTGCCAAATTTCGTGTGCACACCGAGTTCTGGCCATTGGCGGACGCAGCGATCAGGCAGGTCAAGCGCCAAAATGGGCGAGGTGGTCAATGCGGAGATGCGTTCTCCGGTCAGGTATAACCTGGCTGCGGCTGCTTTATCCCGCAGCAGACACAAATCGTCTTTTGGTACAGGAACTTCCATCAAGCGGCTGATTTCGTCTTCGCTCACATACACGGGATCTCCACCCACCTGAGGTGTGCGCGGTGGACGCAAGGTTTCGATCCAACTCAGGGTAATTTTGGTAAATTCTCTTGGGTAGGTGGCTTTTGCCCAGATGAAAAAGCGCTTGCTGATTTCGATGATCTTCTTCTGTGATTCGAACGCGAGTGTGGCTTGTCCGTTTTTGCCCGGTACACTGGCCGCATAGGCCTGTAAGGTCGGGCGAATTGCGTGTGATTCTCCAAGATTTCGGTCATTTGCCCAGAGCAGCAGATGCCTCAAGTAAAAGCTGTAGCGATCCAGCGAAGCCATTGAAACCTGCTGGACCTCCTCCATGTATTTTAGAAACAGCCTAACCTTGAGGTAATTCTGCCGTTCTACCATGCCGTCCTCCGCGATTAATGGTGCATCCACAGGCAGGGCATTGGCCTTTGGTGTGATAGAGTTTGCCCTTGATGTGACGTATGATTGGGTCCAACATTTCAACGATCCGGTTGCAGCGCATGCAGTAACCTTCTCCCTCTTTGAGTTTACGAGGTGAACGATGGTTGGACTTGCGCTGCTCTTCGACCCAGGCCGAAAACCTTTGGCCATTGACCCAGATGTGATTGTGGTCATCCCGGAAGTGGGGTGCGCCGCACAAGAACCAATCCCGAAGAGTGCTTTCGGGGATCTTCAGTTCTTCGGCAATTTCGTGCGCGGTATACTGCATGGGCAGCAAACCAGGCGCTTTGACAATCACTGCATGCGGAATTTTGAAACGTGAAGTCGAACTTAGCTCAGACATTTTTCTCCTTTATCAAAATGAAATCGGGGTTTCGATACTCACCAGATGGTGCTTTAACCACTCCCATAGGTCACCGCCGGCTTGAACATAGTCGGTAATATCCTTACCTGAGGGGCTCAGGGAGGGAATTCGAACCGGATGGATTTGGGCAGAAAGACCAGCCAGATTTTGGGCGCCCATCTTTCCGGCTGTGTCATTATCCAGTACGGCGATGATCTCTTCCGCTGGGAGGAGATATCGCGTCCAGCGCGTTAGATCCAGCTTTTTATTGGCGCTGCCCAGGGTGGCCACACCGGCGATGTCCCTTTAGAGCTGCCAGGTAAGCATGCAATCAAACTCGCCCTCGGTCAACAATATCAACGGCGCGCCAAACAGGCTGTCCGTGCCATATAAAGCGGGAGCACCTCCGCGCACATGGACATACTTTGGTTCATCATCCAATAGTCAAATCTTGATATACCAGAGCGAATTATCGACAAAACATGGAATGACAAACCCTTTGGGCGGCCAAATAATTCTTAACCTCGGAAGCAGATAAGCCCCAACGGGATGGGATATCCCAAAGGTCCGTTGGGTTATAGCCCAAACCATATTTGCGAATGGTGCTCTCTTCTAAAAGA
>CAVYIF010000001.1:0-59725 GCA_963768585.1 uncultured Chloroflexia bacterium | reverse complement strand
CATTCTTCGTATAATATTTCCATGGACGATTCAACCCGCGACCTGTTTATGCGCGGCATGCTGGCCGCTAAAGCCAATGAAGCCGCCGATGCCCGGCGCTACCTGGAATGGGTGCTGCGCCTCGACCCGCCGCTGGATACCCGCGTCGATACCCTTTACTGGCTGGCGCAGGTGGCCGAAACCCCGGCCGAGTGCGGCCGCCTGCTCGAAGAGGCCCTGGCCTACGACCCCTCCGATATGCGCTGCCGGCGAGCGCTGGCTGTGCTGCGCGGAGAGCTCGACCCTGCCGATATTATCGACCCGGACCGCCTGCCCCCGGCAGCCCCCCCCGGGGAGGGCGCAGAGCGCATCGACCGCTTCACCTGCCCCCAGTGCGGCGGGCGCATGACGTTTGCCCCCGACGGGCAGTCGCTCACCTGCGAATACTGCGAGGCGCGCCATGCCCTGCCCTCCCCTTCGGGTGCCCGCAGCGCCGGCGATGCCGCCGCCGCCGAGAACTTCCTCATCGCCATGGCCACGCGCAAAGGCCATCTTCACCCCGTCACCCGCCAGACCTTCAACTGCCAGGGCTGTGGGATCGACTTTTTGCTCTCCCCCCAGCAGCTTTCGATCACCTGCCCCTACTGCGGTTCAGCCTATGTCGTGCGCAGCCGCCAGAGCCGCGAGTTGATCGATCCGCACCTCATCCTGCCCTTCACCGTGGCAGAAAACCAGGCCAACCAGGCATTCAGCGCCTGGTTGAGCGATCAAAACCTGGCAGCCGACGCCCAGGTGGAGCGCACCGCGGCGATCTACCTGCCGGCCTGGTCGTTCGAGATGGCCGGGCAGGTGCCGTGGAGCTGCCTGGTAGAACAGCGCCGCAACCACTGGGTGACCGAAAACGGCAGCGAAATTGTGTATCATTCCAGCGTGCTGGTTCGGGCCGCTTCCCACCTGAGCCCGGAATGCGCCGAAGAACTGCACACCTTCGATCTTAAACAGGCCCTGCCTTTTAATGAAGGCTACCTGGCCAATTGGCCGGCGGAAACTTACCAGGTCTCGCTGGGCGACGCCTCGCTCGAGGCGCGCCGCTGGACGTATGAGTTTGAAAAGCAAAGCGTACGCCAGCGCATGCTGCGCCGCGTGCGCGACCTGTCCTTTAATTCACTGGGGATTACGGTGGAGGCCTTTCAGCTTGTGCTGCTGCCGCTGTGGCTGACCCACTACCGGCTGGGCGAAACGCGGTATGAGGCAGTGGTCAATGGGCGCAGCGCGGCTGTGCGCGGCCAGCGCCCGCAAAACTGGCTGGAAAAACTGTTCGCGCCAAGCGTCCCCCCTGGGGAACGCTAGACATTTAATACCTGGTCGAGCAGCACCTCAACGACGTGGGCATCAAATTTGATCCCGGCCTGTTCGCGCAAGAAGCGCACGATCTGCTTCCGGTCCCATGCGGGGCGGTAAGGCTGGTCTGAGCTGAGCGCGTCCCACACATCCACCACGGCAAAAATACGCGCCGCGAAGGGAATCTTCTCGCCTTTGAGCCCATGGGGATAGCCGCTGCCGTCCCAGCGTTCGTGATGTCCGTAGGGGATCTCGATCGCATTGCGCAAGAACGGGATCGGGTAAATCAGTTTGTATGCGTAGGCCGGATGCTGGCGCATGATTTCCCATTCAGCATCGTTCAGCGGACCGGGCTTCTTCAGAATCGAATCCGGCACGCCCATTTTGCCGATATCATGCAGCAGCGCTCCGCGGCGCATGTTGGTCAGGGCCTCACCCTCCACCCCCATTACCTGGGCCAGTTCCACCGTCAGACCGGCCACGCGCAGCGAATGTCCCTCCGTCTCGCGGTCGCGCAGCTCCAGGGCCAGCGCCCAGCCCTCGATCATGCGTTCGTAGGATTCGGCCAGCAGGCGCGCCAACTCTTCTCGCTCAGCCGCCATGCGCTCGCGTTCCTCCTGTACCTGGTGCTGCGCGGTGATATCGCGCACAATCCCATGCACTTCAAGCACCTTTCCTTCGGGCGATTTGAAAAAGCTGAAGCTATGGTCAGTCCACACCGTATGCCCATCTTTGTGCAGGCAGTGCATGACCACGGGTTCTTCGGGTGGTTCCGGCCCGGCGAACAGTTCAAAAAAGTGCTGTGTATCCTCGGGGGTGAGAATTCTTTGCCAGATTTTTGGCTGTGAGTAGAATTCTTGCGGCAGGTAGCCGAAAATCTCGGTCATCGCCGGGCTGACGTAATCAAAACAATCCTTCGAAACCAGGTAGCGAAAGATCCCGTCCTGGGCATTTTCGGCCAGCAGTCTGAAACGCAGTTCACTCTCGCGCAGAGCGCGCTGCTCGCGCTCCAATTCGGCCATGTGAAAGGCGTTCTCCAACACGCTTGCCAGGCGATACAGATAACCCGGGCGCTTGACCACGTAATCGGATGCGCCCAGCTTGAGCGCCTGGAGGGCCACTTCTTCATTGCCCTGCCCGGCGACCAGCACCACCGGCAGGCGCGGCTCGTTCTGCTGCGAAAACTGTTTGACCAGTTCCAGGGCATTCAATCCGCCCAATGCATAATCCAGCAGCAAGACATCATACGAATTGGTTGTCTCGGGATCTTTTAAAACCGCCATAATTTCGCTTTCTGTACCGAGTACATCCAGTTGGATATAGGCGGTGGCCTGGCCCAGATGACGGCGGGTCAGGTCGATATCCTGAGGATTCGTCTCGGCATAGAGCACTCGCAGGCGCCGGTTGCGCACTTCCTGCCCGGTCTCAAAACGCCGAATCGCGGTATCCAGGGTATGGGGCAGTTCGTGCAAATAATCGCTGCGCTTGATGATGTAATCGTCAGCGCCCGCCTTGAGGGCCGATACCACGGTTTCCTCATCCCCACCCCCGGTCAGGATGACCACTACCAGCGGCAGTTCGTGCGCGCGGATATAGTTAAGCAGGTTCAACCCATCCCCATCCGGCAGGCGCAGGTCGAGCAGCACGGCGGTGTAGGCCTGGGAGGAGGTCTCCAGGCGCTGGTAAGCCGCCGCCAGGGTATCCACCACGTCCAGTTGAAGCTGCGGCGCCTGGCGGTGCAGTTCGCGGCGGGTAATATCGGCATCAAAAGGGTTATCTTCTACATAAAGGATTTTCATACGACTCCGCTGGCAAACCGGGAACAATCCACACTGCAGTTTTTCCCTTCCACAGTGCGCTGCCCGATTATGATAGTCTTATTATAGCGAAACTCGCAATAATCTATTCGTATTTTGTGTACCGCCGGATGTATCCCCCATCAGGCGCCTAGCGTTTCTTATGCCGTCTGCGCCCCTCCCCAGCCTCTTGCAAAGGGGGCAGCATCTCCATAATCTCAGCCGGGGCGCGCTGCTGTGCGAGCAGCCCGGCCATCGTCTTCATGGGCTGGTCGATGTGGGTGAAGAAGCCTTTATATCCCTCGCACAGGTAATTCAACCCCGGTTCTGATCCGGCCGAAGGCGGGGTTCGCAGGATGCGGTTCTTTGGGCATCCGCCGTTGCACACAAAGCGCACCGGGCATTCCCGGCAGTAGCGCGGCAGGCTGTCGCGTTTATCCTGGCCAAATTTTTGCTGCGCCTCGGACCCCACCAGCTCAGCCAGGGGCCTCTCCATCATATTTCCCAGCCGGTAACCTGGTTCAACATAATGGTCGCAAGCATACAGGTCACCGTTATGCTCAATCGCCAGCGCCTGCCCGCAGGTTTCTTCAAAAATACACAGCCCCGGGCGGTAACCTGCCCAGGCTGCCAGGGCCACATCGAAAATCTGCACGTAAACCTGGGCCACGTCGTGGCGCACCCACTCGTCAAAAATGGCGTTCAAGAAGCGCCCATAGGCCCGCCCGGTGACCGAACGCTCGGTTACCAGGTCGCCCTCTTGAAATCCGGTGGCGTTCTGCCGCTCCACAATTGGAATAAACTGGATGAATTTTGCGCCCACTTCGTCGCGGAAGAAGCGGTAAACTGCCAGCGGTTCGCGCGCGGTAACCGCATTGACGCATGCCAGGACGTTGAATTCCACCGCATGCTGTTTCATTAATTCCACCGCCCGCATTACCCGGTCAAAGGTCGGGTTTCCACCCTTATCCACGCGGTAGGCATCGTGCAGGGCGCGCGGCCCGTCCAGGCTGATCCCAATCAGAAAATGCTGGTCGTGAAAGAACTGGCACCACTCATCGTTGAGCAGCGTGCCGTTGGTCTGCAGCGCGTTCTGAATGCGCATTCCCGGCTTTTTATATTTCTCCTGCAAGGCTACCGCCTTGCGGAAAAAATCCAGCCCCATGAGCGTTGGCTCGCCACCCTGCCAGGCAAAAACCACTTCGGGCACCTGTTGGGCCTCGATGTACTGGCGGGTGTAGTTTTCCAGCACTTCATCAGACATGCGGAAACTGCTTTGGGGATACAGATTCTCTTTCTTAAGATAAAAGCAGTACTGGCAGTCGAGATTGCAAATAGCCCCGCGGGGCTTGACCATAATGTGGAAGGCAGATGGAGGTTGGTTCATGGCTTTTCCGAATTGTACCATCCTTACAAAGCTGTTAATCTTCCTTGTGCACGCGCCCCATAAAATCCAGTACAATAAACCCAATAAGATTTATTTGGTTTATCTCAAAAGGAGGGGGGGTGGGTTCTAAAGGTGCCTAGGCCGCTTTTGGGGCCCCTTTCCCGCATTCAGACTGCTGTACAAATTGAATGCGATAGGCTCGCGATATATGAGAGGCTGGCGGAAACCGCTGCAGGAATCGGGGATACGATTTGCAGGGCTAGTGATTTTAGCTGGGATATTGGTAATGGCGAGCATACCGTTCATTTCCAACCCGGCTTTATTGCGTTTGCTGGCAGTTCTGGCTGGCCTGGCTGCCGCAGCCGGTGGCGCTTTGCTAATTGTGCACATCCGCCGTTTCCGGCGAAAAGAATCCGCGTTATCAGAACCGCTTCAAAATGAAGAACGCCTGCGCCTGGTCCTGGAAGGCGCAGGGCTGGGCATTTTTGATTGGAATATCCTGACGGGCGAGCAGATCGTCAACCGCGAGTGGCTCACCATGCTCGGTTATTCCCCCGACGAAACCAAAACCGGCTTCGATGACTGGAAGATGCTGGTTCACCCGGCGGATCTGCCAAATGCCCTGCAGGCAATCGAGAAACACTTTGAAGGATCAGCGCCCACCTACGAAGCCGAATACCGCCTGAAAACTAACAGTGGAGAATGGAAATGGGTGCTGGCCCGCGGCCGGGTGGTGGCCCGCGGACCCGGGGATAAGCCGCTGCGTATGGCCGGTACGCATCGCGATATTACCGAGCGTAAAGAGGCCAGCGATGCGCTCCAGCGCCGGGATGCCGTTTTGGGTGCCATCAGCATCATTGCTGAACGCCTGTTGACCAGCACCTCCTGGCTGGAAGTGCTGCCAGAACTGCTCGCCGGTCTGGGCCAGGCCATACAAGCCAGCCGGGCTTACGTGTATGAGGTCTATGAATCAGAGCAGTCTGATCTCTATGCGCGCAAATTACGCGAATGGACGGCTGCAGGCATCACGCCGGAGCTGACTTCCGCTGTGGGGCAGGGAAAATCCATCCGCGGAGATGGCTACAGCCGCTGGCTGGATGTGCTCTCCGCCAGACAAATCCTCCAGGGCAATGTGTCTACCTTCCCCTCCAGTGAACAGCCCAACTTGATCAACCTGCAGATCCAGTCCTTGATCGAAGTACCCATTTTTACCAACGGCCACTGGTGGGGTTTCATTGGTTTCGATGACTGTACCAGCGAACGGCACTGGCTGCCAGCCGAAGAAGACGCACTCAAAGTAGCAGCCAACGTGCTGGCTGCATCCATTCACCGCCAACAATTGTTTGAGGCTGAACGTGAAGAACGACGTCTGGCCCAGGCCATGCTTGAAATGGTCACGGTACTCAGCCGCAGTCTGAATTACGACAGCATCCTGGACCGCCTGCTCGAACAGGTGCCGCGCATCGTGCCCTTCGACGGTGCCTCCGTTTTGTTGGTGCGCGATAATTGGGCCTATGTCGCCCGCCAGCGCGGTTACGACCAGGACAGCGAAGAAGCATATCTGGCGATGAGCCGCCGTTCTTACGAAATACGGAATACACCTAACCTGGCGCAACTGATGGAAACCAAGCAGGTGGTCATTGTGACCGATGCCAACGACAACCCGATGCTAGAACAAGAGGAGATTTCTGTTTATCGAAGCTGGATTGGCGCCCCTCTAATTCTGGAAGGTAAAGTCAATGCCATCCTATCGATCGAGAAACTCGAGCCCGAATTCTATACATCTGTTCATGCCGCGCGACTTTCCTTGTTTTCCAGCCAGGCCAGCCTGGCGCTGCGCAACGCCCAACTCTTTGCAGAAACGCTGCAGGCCCTGGAACGTGAACAGCATCTGGGCGAGATTACCCGCGCCATCAGTTCTGAACTGGACCTGCCGGTGATCTTGCAGAATGTGGTCCGTCTGGCAGTAGAACTGGCCGGAGCCGAAGCCGGTTCTATGGCAATTTTGGATGATGCAGAACAGCAGCTCACGTACCCTTATCTGTTTAACCTACCCAAGGAACTCAGTGAACATCCCGGGCCCCCTAACAAAGGCGTTGCCTGGGAAATCATTGACAGCCGACAACCCGTGCTCATCACCGATTACGCCACCTATGCAAAAGCCAACCCGCGCTGGGTTGCGGCTGGTATACACAGCTGCTACGGTGTGCCAGTGATCGTTGGCAATAAGTGTCTGGGCGGGTTGGAGATTTTTACCTACGATTCTGACCGCGAGTTCGAGCCGCGCGACCTGGCCCTGGTAGAAATTGTCGGGCGCCAGACCGGGGTAGCTATCCAAAATGCGCGCCTGTTTGAGTCCGCTCAGCGGCGCGCGGTGGAAGCCGAAACCCTGCGCCAGGCCGCCTCTGCCGTTAATTCAGCCCTTGAAATCAATGCCGTCCTCGACAAAATTCTTGAGCAGTTAGAGAACGTAATTTCCAGTGACAGTTCATCCGTTTTCCTCATCGAAGATGATCACGTGCGCATGAAAGCCGGGCGCGGTCTCCCCAATCTGCCAGAACTGCTCGCCAGGCAATATTCGCTTCAAAATCCGCTCTTTACAGATATTGACAACCACCAGTCACCGATCATCATTTCTGACGCCCAGGCGGACCCGCGTTTTGAAAGCTGGGGGGACGCAAATTACATTCATGGCTGGATCGGTCTGCAGCTGCGAGTGCGTGAGGAATGCATCGGCTACCTGACCATCGACAGCCGCAAAATCAACGCGTACAACCAGGCTGATGCCGACCTGGCCCAGGCCTTTTCCGACGAAGCCGCGATTGCCCTCGAAAATGCTCGCCTGTTTCAACAGGTAAAGACCCTGGCGATCACCGATCCCCTGACCGGGCTGTACAACCGCCGCTATTTCTTCGAAGCCGCCCAGCGCGAATTTGAACGCACTCGCCGTTATGGGGGCCACCTGGCGATTATATTAATTGACCTTGATCATTTCAAAGGCGTTAACGACACGTACGGCCACATTGCCGGAGACCATGTTCTGGTTACGGTGGCCAGCCGCTGCAAACAAAGCCTGCGGGATATCGATGTTCCTGCTCGCTACGGCGGCGAGGAATTCATCTTCCTGCTGCCCGAAACCAACCTCTCGGGTGCCCACCTGGTAGCCGAGCGTTTGCGCGAGCGCATCATGCAGGATGTGATTGACACCGGCAGCCTGCGCATCGCCGTGTCGGTCAGCCTGGGAGTGGCCGAGATGGATGATACCTGCGCCGATTTGACCAACCTGGTCCAGCACGCGGACCAGGCGATGTATGCTACCAAGCGCACCAATCGCGGCAGCATCACCGATTGGACGCCAGATCTGGTTAACACCTGATCGCAGCGATCGTCAAGGATTCATCAAGAAACAACCCCTTCAATAAAAATTGCAGCTTCCGCAATTGACACCTTTATGGTTGGTATGTATACTCCTTGTAGCATTAAACCGGCAGTCGGTTTAATGCTACAAGGAAAGCCAACATATGACACGTACTACCAAAGAATTCACCGTCAAGCGCAACGAAATTCTGGATGTAGCCCAGCGGCTGGTCTACACCAAGGGTTACGAGCAGATGACCATCCAGGACATATTGGACGGCGTGCAGATATCCAAAGGCGCATTCTACCATTACTTCCGCTCCAAACAGGACTTGCTGGACGCCATGATCGGGCACATGATTGAAGAAGGAGAAAACCTTATTCTGCCCATTATTCAAGACCCCGGTCTGAACGCCCTGGAAAAACTGCAGCGCTATTTTGACACGGTCGCCCGCTGGAAGAATGCGCAGCGGACCTACCTGATGGCAATCATGCGCGTCTGGTATGCCGATGATAACGCCATCGTTCGTCAAAAAATGACCGCCGCCGTCATCCAACGCGTCAGCCCGTTATTCACCCAAATCATCCACCAGGGCATACGCGAAGGGCTGTTCGCCCCCAATTACCCGGCCCAGGTGAGCGAAGTAGTGATGTCCCTCATGCAAAGTATGGGCGACACACTGGCCAAATTCATCCTTTTTTATGATCCCAAAAGCGATGATTTCCAGAAAGTCGAAGGCAGCGTGGTAGCTTATACCGATGCGGTGGAGCGCGTGCTGGGGGCCTCGCCAGGTTCCATCCACTTCTTTGATGTTGCGATCTTGAAGGATTGGATCGCCTGATTTTCAGGTTTCGGTTAATTTCAGCTATGAATGCGTTTTTTTCAATGTCTTGAGGAAGGAGTGCCACGCATGAGCTTATATCTTCGTCTGGCATGGCGCAATATCTGGCGGCACCGCCGCCGCACCGTCATCGTCGTCCTGGCCATCGGTCTCACCATGTGGATGATGCTGATGTACGATGGGTTGATCGGCGGCTTTCAACAGGCAATTTACGGCAACGCCATTAAAGTCCTGGGCGGAAATATCCAGGTCCACGCCGTGGGCTACCAGGAAAAAGCCGCCCAGGCGCCGCTTCTGGCTTTGCCGGACGCGCCGGCGGTTGTCAAGGCTGCCCTGGCGCAGCCGCAGGTGGTGGCAGCCTCGCAGCGCATCATCACCGGCGGGCTGGCCAGCAGCCGAGAAGGCGCCTTTGCGGTCAGCATCGTGGGCATCGAGCCAGAAAAGGAGCTGCCGGTCAGCCTGGTAGGCCAAAAAGTGGCCGAAGGCCGCTATCTGACAGCCGATGATCAGGATTTAATCTATATCGGCAAGGGCCTGGCGGTGGCGATGGGTGTGGGAGTCGGCGACCGCTTCACCCTGGCCGGCCGCGCCACGCATGAACAGATGCGCAGCCGCACCATGACCGTGGTGGGTATTTACGATATCGGTATGGCCGACATCGAAAAGCGCACGGTCTATATGTCACTTGCCGAAGCGCAGGATCTGTATGGGATGAGCGGGCAGGTCACCGAGGTGGTTATTTCACTAAAAAAGATCGGCCAGGAACCAGCCGTGATCAATGCCCTCAAACCCCTTTTGCCAAACGTCGAGTTTGCTTCGTGGCAGACCAGTTTTCCAGAGCTTGAAGCCGCCATTGCCACCAAGAGTCAGGGCATGGAAATTTTTAGCTATATCATGCTGATCATCGTGGGCATTGGTATCCTCAATCTGCTGCTGATGGCCGTCTTCGAACGGACGCGCGAGATCGGCGTCCTGGGCGCGATCGGGCTGCGGCCCGGCCAGATCTCCCTTCTGTTCTTACTCGAAGGCGGCATGATGGGCCTGGTGGGCGCGGCTTTTGGGGTGGCGCTGGGTCTGCTGTTCAATATTCTGTTCAGTTTGGTCGGCTTTGACTTTACCGCTTTCAGTACGATCACCAGCTATACCGCCCTGATCAGCGGCCGGATCTACTCCACGCTGGGGACCGAAAAACTGGTGGGGCACGTGTTGGCCGTAATCGTTATCTCCGTCCTGGCGTCTTTTTATCCGGCGCGTGAAGCAGCCCAACAAGAGCCCGCCAAATCCCTGCATTACGTGTGAGGTTGCCATGTTGAATATCATAAAAATGGCTTTTCGCGATCTTGGGCGCAACCGCCGCCGCTCATTCTTCTCCGCCCTGGCGTTAGGATTAGGTCTGTCTCTGCTGCTGTTGATGGCCGGCGTGATTTAATGGGAAATCCGCGATTCGACGGATAAGACGGTCAGGCTGCAAAGCGGCCACCTGCAGGTGCGCGCAAAAACCTATAATGAGGATAAAACCAGCCTGGCCTGGAGCGATCTGATCGAGAATCCGGACGCTGTCGCCGCCCAAATTGCGACGCTCGCGCCCGTCGCGGTTGCCACCCCGCGCCTGTACGCCAGCGGAATTGTCGTCTCCGGCGACGCATCGCTCGGCGTGCGCATTATCGGCATCGAACCGGCATCAGCGGCTAACGCGCCCTTCCGCGACGGGATAGTCAGCGGCCAGTTCATCAGCGCCGATGACACCAGTGGATTGCTGATCGGCAAGACCCTGGCGGATAAACTGGGCCTGGGGAGCGGGGATACCATCACTTTGCTGGTCAATACGTCTAACGGCAGCGTCGAGCAGCAAATCTTTACCATCCGCGGCATTTATTCGACCGATACACCCAGCTACGACGAGAGTACGGTTTTCCTGCCGATGGCCAAGGCCCAGGCTTTCTCCCAGGCCGGCAACCACGCCAGCGCCATCTTCATTCTGTTGAAAGACCGCAGTCAAACCGATGCCGTGGCTGCTGCGCTGCAATCCAACCAATACCAGGTGCTGACCTTCGACCAGATGAACCCGCTGATCGTCACCCTGGATACGTATGCTAATTCTTTCATGATTGTGCTCTACCTGATCGTTCTGGCCATAACCGCCACGGTGATCGTCAACACCCTGGTCATGTCCGTCTTCGAACGCACGCGCGAGATCGGCATTCTGGCCGCTGTGGGCATGAAAAGCAGTTCGATCATGGCCATGTTCTTTGTTGAATTTGTTTTCCTGGCCGTAGGAGGAATCCTCCTCGGGCTGGCAGTGGGTGCGCCGCTGGTCAGTTGGGTCGGCAGCGTCGGCATTCCGATCGGTAACATGGGGATCACCGGCCTGTTATTCGGCGACCGGATTCATGCCATCTTGACCCTCAATGACAGCATCACCCTGTCTTTGCTGGCCCTGTTCGTTTCCTTGCTGGCAGCGCTCTACCCCGCAATTCTGGCAGCTCGCATGGAACCCGTCGAAGCACTGCACGGTGCGCAGTAATCAACTGCGCGCAAAAATATCGCATTCATTTCTGAAATTCATGTCATTTGTGGTTTTCAAAAGGAATTAATAAAATGGAAGTCACCAAAATCGAAAATGTCACCCGTGTCTATAAAATCGGTGAGGTCGAGACCAGGGCTCTACGCGGGGTCAGCCTTTCGATCCAAAGCGGCGAATTTACTGCCCTGGTCGGGCCCTCCGGTTCGGGCAAGACCACCTTACTGCAGCTGATCGGGTGTCTTGACCAGCCGACCAGCGGGCATGTGTATATCAACGGCAAGGACGTGAGCCACCTCAACCGCAACCAGCGGGCTGATATGCGCCGGGGGACGATCGGCTTTATCTTCCAGTTCTTTGCCCTGATCCCCACCCTGACGGCTTACGAAAACGTCGAATTGCCCCTCCTGCTTATTGGGCAAAGCGCATCTGAGCGCCAGGCGCGCGTGACCGAGCTGCTGGAAGCGGTAGACCTGGCCGATCGCGCCCATCACCGCCCCGACCAGCTCAGCGGCGGCGAGCAGCAGCGCGTGGCAATCGCCCGCGCCCTGGCTACCAAACCGACGCTCATTCTGGCAGACGAGCCGACTGCCAACCTGGATACGCCCAACGGCAGGCAGGTGATGGAGATTATGACCCGCCTCAATCAGGAAACCGGGGTAACTTTCATCTTTGCCACACATGACCCGCGCGTGATCCATTACGCCCGGCGGCAAATTACCTTGCGCGACGGGCTTGTGCTCGAAAATGGGATGGTTGAGAAGGTTGCCCAGGGAGTTTAGCATGAAGTCCAAGCTATGTTTGATCCTGCTGGCGGTATTCATCCTGTCTGGCTGCAGCGTTTTTGGCCAGGCGACACCTCAACCGCTGCCCACCGTCGAGCTGGATACCAACAGCCCGACGCGCCCGGCTCCCGTGCAAGGGTTGGGCGGCGGCATCGTCGCTTCGGGCGTGGTTGTGCCTGCCCAGCAAGCTCAAATGGTTTTTTCTTAAGCGAGCGGGTGAAAGCGGTCTCTGCCGCCGCTGGCGATAAGATCACCGCCGGGCAGGTGCTGGTCACCCTGGAAGGCAGCGAAAAATATACCGCCGCCATCACCGCAGTTAACCTGGAACTGCTGGCAGCCCAACAGGCGCTGTCCAGTTTGAATGAAAATGCCGGACAGGCCCGCGCCCAGGCCCAACAAAATCTGGCCAACGCCGCCAAAGCCCTCAAAGATGCCCAGGATGAGCGCTACCGCAAAAACCTGGCGAGAGTCAGCCAGGCTACCCTCGACCAGGTGCAGGCTGACCTGATCATCGCTAAAGATGTCCTGAAAAAAGCCCAGGAAAACTACGATGATTTCGTCAACCGCCCCGCAAATGATGTGATGCGCGCCCAGGCCTTCAGCCGTCTGGCGACTGCCCAACAAAAGGTCGATCAAATCCAGTGGAACCTGGATTGGCTGCTCAGCCGGCCCAATACGCTGGAAGTGGACCAGGCTGATGCTGCGATTGCCCTGGCTCAGGCCAATCTGGCCGAGGCTCAACGCCAATATGACCGCCTGCAGAACGGTCCCGACCCGGATGCCCTGGCCCTGGCTCAGGCTCGTATGGCAAATGCCCAGGCCCAACTGGCGTCCAACCAGTCGGCCCTCGCCAACCTGGAACTTAAAGCGCCCTTCGCAGGAACTGTGATCAAGGTCATTACACACAGTGGAGAATGGATTATCCCCGGGCAGCCGATCCTGGTCCTGGCCGACCTGGACCATTTGCGCATCGAGACGACCGACCTGAGCGAGCGCGATATTCCGCAGATCAAGGAAGGTCAGCCGGCATCGGTATTGATCAAAGCATTAAATCAGAACGTGAAGGGGCACGTGAGTTATATTTCACCCCTGGCCGATACCCTGGGCGGCGACGTGGTCTATAAAACGACCATTGACCTGGATGCGCCCCCGGCGGGCTTGCGCGCGGGCATGAGCGTGGAGGTAGAATTCGGGGTGAGCCAGTAGATCAGCGGTTAACGTTCACCACCAGACGACTGAGCGCCACGACTGCGATGATGCCAACGACCAGCGCCAGGCCAAAATCAAGCGGGATGCGCACCAGCAGCGCCATGCCACCCAGTAGCAGCCCACCGCCCAACGCCTGTCCCAGGCGAATCAGGTGCGTGCGCTCCATGCGCGCCGCCGCGTCATCATTCAGCGCCAAAACCTGGCGGCGGATAAATCGCCCCATGTCCCAGGCAGCTAATGCCAGCAGCATTCCTATCAGCGCCAGCCAGGCAGACAGCCCTTGCCAGAGTCCCCAGGCCGCCATACCGGTAAAGATTAACAGACCAAAATCATCCAAAGCCGGGCTGCCGCCGCCCAACAGCCGCCAGTTAATCACCAGCCAGGCGGCTCCCAATACTGCCGCTGCCCCCCCGATCAATGGATGACCGGCCAGACCAAAGCCGAGGGCCATGACGCTGGCCAGCAAGCCCAATGCCGCCAGGCGCAGTGGATTAATCATATCGTTCCCCTTGTTCCACCCGCCGCTGGCCGCGCGGCACCTTGATCGCCGCTTCTTCAATCACCGGTTGTGCCTCGCCCGCCGCCAGCATACGCCGCACCAGGCGGGCGCGCATCACCTGCTTGACTTCCAGATAAGCCTCGTGGTCGATCAGGTTGCGCAGTTCGTAGGGATCCGCCTGTAAATCATAGAGAAAATCTTCCACGTAACGATCAGACCTTGCCACCGCCCCACCATCCAGCCCCGGGGCGGTCACGCTGTATTTCCAGCGCCGGGTACGCACGGCTCGTCCCACCTGTGATTCGCTGATCTCCAGATAAGCCTCTTCCGGCCAATCGACCGGCTCATGCCGCACCAGCGGGAGGATCGAGTTCCCCTGGAACTCATCCGGCAGCGGGATGCCCGCCGCATCCAGCAAGGTCGCCGGCAAATCCACCAGGCTGACCATCTTTTGAATGCGCCCTCCCCCCCAGAAACCCGGGCCCTGCCATGCCATCGGTACGCGGATGCAGCTGTCCTGACAGGCGCGCTTGTATTCCGCGTTGCGCGTCTTGAAGTGATTGCCGTGATCGCTGGTATAGGCCACCACTGTGTTTTCCAACAGCCCCAGGCTTTTCAGGGCATCCAGAATCCGGCCAAGAGCCTCATCCAGGCGCTTGACCATCCCAAAATAACCGGCAATGTGCTGGTGGGCCGAACCGCCCAGGGCCGCCAGGTCGGGCGGCATCCAGCGCCCGGTATAGCGTTCGGCATAGCCATCGGGAGCCGGGTAATCGTCGCGGTGGTTCTGGTGATGAGGCTCGATATAAGAAATCGTCAGGAAAAACGGTTCGTGCTGGTGAGCATCGATATAGCGGATAGCGGCATCGGTCAACGCATCCACCCTGTAGCCCGGCAAATGCACTGCCTGCCCATCGTTATCGTAAAGCGTTACCTGATACGCATCCGAAGTGAACTCGAGCAAGTTTGCGCCGAGAAATGTATCGTATCCGCTGCGCAGCTGCGGTGCCACCGGACCGGCTACATCATGCTCGCCCAAATGCCATTTGCCGATATAGCCGGTGGCGTAACCGGCCTCGCGGAAATAATGACCGGTAGTTTTGGTTTCAACAGCCAGATGCTGCCCGTTGCGCCACACACCGGTGTTAGCGGCATACAGCCCGGTTTGCAAAGAAGCCCGCGCCGGGGCGCACACCGGCTGGCAGGTGAAGGCATTGAAACAATGCGTGCCCTGGGCTGCCATCCGGTCGAAATTGGGGGTCAGGTCCAAGGGGTTCCCGTGTACTCCGGTGGTATCCCAGCGCTGTTGGTCGGTGAAAAAGAAAATAACATTGGGCTTTGGCATGTGTTCCTCTGTGATGATCGACTAGCCTTCTTCGCGGGCCGTCTGGTACATGGCGATGATATTTTCGATCGGGGTTACCGGCTGGATATTGTGGCACGGCGCCAGGATATAACCCCCGCCGTCCCCGAGAATGCGCAGATTGTCGCGCACTTCCTGGCGCACTTCTTCCACTGTGCCAAAAGGCAGGGTGTACTGGTTATCAACCGCCCCATGAAAGATGATTTGCGCACCAAACTGGCGCTTGAGCACTGCCCGATTCATGCCGCTTTCAACCGGTGCGGCCGGCGCACCGGTCCCCTGAGGGGATGGTGCTACGCAAGGTACACCTGCAGGGTCAGCACCGGCACGCCACTGGATCGGATTGAGCGCATCGATCCCCAACGCTATCAATTCAGGCAGGATGCGGATAATATTCCCGTCATTATGGTGAAAAACATAAGCGCCAGCGCTGTGAACCAGGTCGATCATGCGCTTCATCCCAGGGAACAAAAAGCGCCGGATGTGGCGAGGGGCGAACATCAGGCCGGTCTGCGCGCCCATATCTTCGGCCACATAGGTAAAGTCCACCTTGTCCGGAATGGCTTCATAGATGCGCTGGGTATTGGTATAGGCCAGGTCAAACATTTTTTCCAGGCAGTATTCGACAATCTCCGGGTTTTCCACCAGATCAACCATGGCCTGTATGCCGCCGCGCAGCTGCTGGTACATCAGGAATGGCTCCGAGCCTCCGCCGCGGATGGCCCGGTCTTCTTTCCCGCGGATCCTGGCAGGAATGCCACTATAATCCCACCAATCCGGATCAGGCCAGCGGTAACTGCTCGCGATTTGCTCTACCGTGGTGTACTGCGCCAGGGGGTGGCTGTCTGCCTCGGAATAAATCCCGCTGCCGTAATCCACATCCCGAAAATGCGTCCCGAACACGTCGGTATCCGGCGGCAGATCCGGTCCTACATAGCGCGGTCCCACGGTGATCAAGTAATCAACTTGCATCCGGTCCAGGGCTTCATTCAGGGTAGGCGTACCAAAATGGCGTTTTAACATCGCAGCGGTTTCCGGTGTACCCCAATAATCCATGGGGATGCGGTCCGGTTTCTGGCGGTGCATCACCGCCAACCAGCGTTCACGAGGGGTCATAGAATACGTAGGCATAGGTGTTTTCAGGGTAGTTCAGGTTACCAGATGGTTCTTGATGGTATGATTATACTCGCAACTAACCGATGACAGCTTATTACCGCTACACACTCATTTTTTTGCTGCGTGGGGAGGAAATCCTCATGATTTACCGCCGCAACCCACCCAATCAAAATATGTGGAATGGAGTTGGCGGGCGGTTAGAACCGGGGGAACTGCCCATGCAGGGCGCTCTACGCGAAGTTCACGAAGAAACCGGTTACATCCTGTCTACCGCCCACTTTGCCGGGCTGCTGACCTGGGATGGTCACAGCGAAACCGCCGGGGGCCTGTACATTTTCACCGCTCAGGTGCCCAACGGCGCCCCGAGCCTTCCCCGCGATGATGAAGGCGAGCTGGCCTGGCAGCCGCGCAGTTGGGTATTGAGTTCTCCGGAAGTGGTTGAGAACATTCATCGTTTCGGACCCTACGTGTTCGACGGTGCACCGCCTCAGGACTATCACTTCACTTATGGCAGCGGCGACCGCATCTTGCGCTGGGAAATCCGTCCCCTGCCACCTGACCCTGTGATCTGAGCGTACAGCCTGCGCGACAAAAGAGGTTAACGGTGCTGTTTACAAATCTGTGGCTTGTTCCAATCTAACAGGTTGTATCGCTATAATTTAAATCCGGATTCTGATACTATTATGTTATCAACTCAGGACGAAAGGTACACACTTTTTGTTTAGCCTGCTATGGAATCAATCTCTCTTCTCCTGATCGAAGATGACCCCGCGGATGCGCGCTGGCTGCAATCCAGGATTCACCAGGGAACCTCATCCGGCGAGTTTTTCATTACCTGGGTTAACCAACTCCAAACCGGTTTGCAGCAGATGGCTGCCACCGGCTATGCGGCGGTTCTGCTCGACCTGGACCTGCCCGACAGCCACGGCATGGATACGCTCAACCAGGTTCATTCCCAGTATCCCACCTGCCCGATTATCGTCCTGGCTTCAGAATCCAGCGGGGACATTGGCGCGCAGGTCATCCATTCTGGTGCACAAGACTACCTGATCAAGGGAAAAATTGAGGGGAGCGACATTATTCGGGCCATACTGCATTCCATCGAGCGTAAACATTTTGAGCTCGACCTGGAGCGGCGGGCGCGGGAAATGGAAGCGCTTTATGAAACCAGCCTCGAGATCAACACCCAGGTGAACCTGGACTCCTTGCTCCAGGCTTTGGTAGAGCGCGCCGCCCGCCTGTTAAACCTGCCGTTGGGCGGATTGTACCTGCTCCAGCCCGACGACGCCACGCTCCGCCTGGATTATGTCTACAATATAAACCAGGGATACCGCGGGGTTACGCTGAAAATTGGAGAAGGATTGGCCGGACGGGTGGCCCAATCCGGACAACCGCTGGCAGTAAGCGAATATTCCCAATGGGAAGGGCGGGTTGAGGTATATGAGGGTTCAGATTTCCGCCGGGTGCTGGCTGTTCCGCTGCGGGCCAGCGGTAGGATCATTGGAGTCATCAACCTGGGAGACAACCAGCACAGCGGCGCCTGGAGCCAGGAAGAAATCCGTCTGGCCAGCCTGTTCGCCGATCAGGCCGCCATCGCCGTTCAAAATGCACGTCTGCTGGAAACCGAACGCCAAAAAGGCGCCGATCTGGCCCGCTCCAACGCGGTAATCGCTGCCCTCAGCCAGGTAGCCAGCCGCCTGGGTGAAACCCTCGACCCGACCCAAATCCTGGAAACCCTGGGCAACGAGCTCAAGAATTTGGGCGTATCGGTGCAGCTGTCACTGTTCGAGAATGACCCTCCCTGGCTGGTTGTGCAGTCCACATCCGTTGATCGCGCCGTTCTGGAGCAGGTTGAAAACTTCTTGGGGCACAAACTGATCGGTTTTCGCATTCCGCAGAATATATGGCCGCTTGAAAAACAAATGAGCCAGCGAAAATCGCTCTTCCTGATAGACCCGCTGCCGCTGATTACGGCGGTTTTCCCAAAGATTCCGCCTGCGATTGTGGAGATCGCCATCGCGCATCTGGGCGTGACCCATCAAACCCCGGTGATTTATCTACCCCTGATCATCAAGGACCAGCCGGTAGGGATGATGACGGTATGGGGCAGCGACTTGCGCCAGGATGATGTCTCTGCCTACACGGTTTTCGCCAACCAGGTCGCCGTATCGCTGGAAAATGCCCGCCTGTACAACCGCATCGAGCGGCTGGCCACCCTGGATGAATTAACCGGTCTGTATAACCGGCGCGGCTTTTTCTTGCTGGCCGAACAGCACCTGCAGGTGGCGCGGCGCATTAACAGCGATGTGCTCCTGGTTTTCATCGATGTCGACCAGCTCAAACGCATCAACGACAGCTTTGGACATAAAGAAGGCGACCAGGCGCTGGTCCAGACAGCCGAGGCGCTGCGCGCCACCTTCCGCGCCGCCGACATCCTGGCCCGGATCAGCGGTGATGAATTTGCCGTGCTGGCCTATTCGACGAAAAACCTGGGGGCAGAGATGCTGATGGAACGGCTGGCGCATGAAATCGACCACATTAATGCTCGCAACAAGCATCCATTCACCCTCTCGCTCAGCGCCGGCTACACGGTTTGGTCGCCCGTCCATCCGCTTTCATTGGATGAGTTGCTGGCGCACGCCGACGCCGAAATGTATCAGGTCAAGCGCAAAAAGACCACCGGCGAACTCAAAGATTTACTCGACCAAAATGCATTGGATCAGCAATAATCCAGCCCGCTCAATTTTGAATAAACGGAACATACAGCCGGTAGAACGGAATCACAAAGTAAGGCACATAAACCCTGTGCAGCCCGGCCAGCGCCACCGGCAGGTTGAGCAGGCCGTTTCCGTAATCTGGGTCGGGGCCAATATCTCCCAGATCAAGCGCTCCGCGGATTAAAAGTTGTTCCTGTAAATCAGGCGAAAGATCGGGGTAAGCCGAAAGCAGCAGCGCCAGCCCGCCGCTGGCGTGTGGCGCTGCCAGCGAGGTACCGGTCTCCGCGCTATAGCGGCTCAACAGATCGGTGGTGAAGATGTTAACCCCGGGGCCACCACGCTGGGAAATACCCGGGCGGGATCGCAAGCGTTCGCCCCACGCGAGCTGTTGATGTAGATCAAGCCAGTGTTATCCACCGCGCCTACCGAGAATGCGCCCAGGTTGTTGGCCGGGCTGCGGCTGGTATCAGCACCTGGTCCGTAGTTGCCCGCTGCGAATACAGGCAAGATACCTGCCGCGCGTAGCGCCAGCAGGTCGGGCTGGAACTCCAGGTTGCAGCCTGGGTTGCTGAAATCCCAGGAATTGTTGACCACCTGGGGGGCATCGGGGGTGGCCGGGTTGCCGTCGGGATCCATCACCCATTGGAAAGCAAGGTGAACAAACGCCGTCGAATTGTTAGCGGGTGAATCAGCAAATATCTTGGCTGCGATAAACTTCGCCCCCGGTGCCGCACCCGTGGCGCGGCTGGTGGTGCCGTTGCCGGTGCCGTCGCCCACGATCACGCCGGTAACCCAGGTGCCGTGCCCGCTGGGATCGTAGGGAATCGTGGTTTGCCGGTAAGGGTCAAACCAGGAATTCGTCCCGCCGCGGTAGCGGCCCGCCAGATCCGGGTGGGCCGCGTCCACACCGGTATCCAGCACCGCCACGGTGACACCTTGCCCGGTATTGCCCTGGGCCCACAGATCGGTGGCCCCAATCACCGCCAGGTTGGGTTCTGGCGGCCCGGCTTGAAACGCCGCGAATACCTTCCGCGCCGGGTCTGGTGCGGGACTCCCCCCCACCGGCACGATGGGGTTGGCCGGGTCGTAATCGGGGACGATCTGCGCCACCTCAGGCCGCTGCGCCAGCGCAGCCAGCAGCCCCGGACCGGCCTCCACCAGGATCGAATTATTGATCCACAAGGACTCCACCCGCCCGGCTTCGCCGCGTACCTGGGCCGCCCGCAGTTCTTCAAGAAGCGCTTTCTGGGCCAGGGACGCGCGAGCTTGCAAAGCCCCGATCACTGCCTGCTGGCGCCCCATCCCGGCGGGCCGGTTCCCCAATAAGACGGGTCCCGCTTCGGTCGGCGGATTGAGATGGACGATCACCGCCAGACGCTCTCCTGCCGGAAGCTGCCTAACCAGTTCCTGCAAGGATGGGCTGAAGCGGTCCTCTCCCAACCCAAGGGAGGCGGCATCCACAAGGTGCATCCGAAGGGGAAGGACCGGTAGGATTCTGCCGCTGGCTGCCAGGAGTATCAGAAAAACGCATAAAAACCAGACCCTGTTGCGCATCCTTCGATTGTATCAAGCCGGTAGAGGCTTCGCAAGCCGCTTGCAAAACCTGCAAAGCCATTCAATTTTTTGATTTTACATGGTCGGAGGATATGAAAAAGGGATCAAACTTCCTCATGCCGCTTATCGATGCGAAATGCAACCGCTGCGACCAGAATGACGATCCCCATAAAGAGAAATAAACCTGATATGGATATCCCGCCGATATACCCTAACAGCAAACCAATTAAAGCCGTATAGATGCTGCCCAACAATTGAATCATCGACAAGGTCGTCGCCCGGATATCGTCCGCGATATGGTGGTTCACGTAAGATCTTAAGAGGGGGCGAGCGGCAAACATGGTTGCGTAGAGACAGAGCAGCGAAAAAACAGCAATTTCAGGCTGCCGAATGGGGGCCATCAGGATATAGAAGATTCCCGGCAAGGTCGTAGCCGCCAGCATGGTGCGGCGCATTCCAAAATGAGCCTCAACCGCATAGGCATAGCGCTCGCTGAATGCCGCCAGAAGCGAACCGACGGCAAAAACCGGGCCAAACAAAAAGCTGGCCACGCCGGCACGCACAAAATAAATTTGGATAAAAGTGATTAAATAGAAACTAAAAGGCTCGCTCAGGATCATTAGCAGCACAATCCGGCGCAAGTTTGGGCTGGAGCGAAGCAGGCGGAAGCCGCTTTTAAGCATCGCGAGCGAAGCGGTATGCCGGTGATGCAAAGACCGTTTGGCGGGTTCAAATATGAACAACGATAAAATCAATCCTATCCCCACAGCAAACACCGTCAGTCCAATGGCCAATGAAAATCGATCCGGCGTCAGCTGCGTTAGAATGACCCCACTTGCCAGAAAAGCCACCAGGTTTCCAATCCGCCCGGCGGCGGATATGTTTCCTAACGCTTTCTTCATCCCCGTCTGGCGATCCTGACCGGGCAGCGTGTCGTAGATCAGCGCTTCCACCGCCCCCGAGGCAAAAGCATAACCAATTCCGGCGATGACCGCAATCAGAATATATTCCCAGTATGCCCGGGCAAAGAAAAACCAGGCTTCTCCCAAAAATTGCAGGCATAGGGCCGCCACCCAGGTGGTTTTGCGGCTCCAGCGGTCGGCGATGATGCCGGTGGGCACCTCAGCCGCGAACTGTGCCGCCAGGATCGTGCCGTGCATGACACTGATCTGAACCAGGGTCAGGCCGTGGTCGAGCAGATACAGCGTCATTACGGGCAGATAGAAATACAGCGCAGTAAAAAAATGAACGCCGACGGCAATCGTGACGTTAGAGGGGCGCTGCAGCTTCCTCAAAACGGTCATTATCCAATCATTTTCTCGAGCCAGAACTGGTTGAAGCGCGGCCCATCCACCTTGGTCACGATCCGTACCGGTTTTCCATCCGCATGCACGCGCTCGACCAGCAAGCCATCCCTTTCCTCCACGATCAAGGGCAGTGTTTGAATCTCAACACCATCTTGCCAGCCCAGTGCAACAGCACAGGCTAACGGATCATGCTGGAAATTGATGATGTCCTCCGGCAAACCCGGGCAGGTGCTGCCCAACCGGGTTTCATTCTGCTCGTCCAGCGCAAAAGCTTCCGCCTGGCGCGCGATCAGCCTGCCCAGAGGCCCGGCTTCCCGCAGACTTGCCAGATGGGCTCTTCGCAGGGCCGTCTCAACCGTGACCGAAAGCGGGATCAAAGTAGGGTTCGAACTGCGCAGCACGTGACCCGCCGAGCGCACATCGACCTGGATGTTGAAATCCATGTCGTTGCCCCAGGCTGGGAAACCGGCCCGTGTCGGAAATACATAACCGCCCATCAGGAACAGTTTCGCATCGCGCAAGATGCCGGGAAACTGCTGCTCCAACAGGTAAAGATTGGTGTAGGGGCCGATTCCGACGATCACAGCTCCCTGCTCGATGCTGTCCTTGAGCAGTTGGATTGCCTTCTCCGGCGGGGTAGGATAAGCGGAGACCGCTTCCGGCCAATAGCGCTCCTCGGATGGGTAGCCCAGTTCATAGGGATAAAACCCTTGCGCAGTATCTGCTCCGGCCGCTACCGGAACATCCTCCCGGCCTTCCAGCGCGAGGATGTAGCGTGCATATCCGGCTCTGCGTCCCCCGGTATCTGCCACGGTCGTGACGCCGGTGAGTTGTATGCCTTCCGGCCAGCGCAGCAGCAGCGCCAGGGCGCACAGGTCATCGATATCCCCTCCCAGGTCAGTATCAAGGTGAATTTTAATCGTCATGATATGGAATCTCCTTTGGATACGATTGTGCTGACCTAATTGTAAGTGAAACGGGTCAGGACTGCGCCCGGTGCGCCCAAAAAGCTGTTTTCTACACCAAAACAACCGTCTTCTGAGCCGAAACTGGCCGGATCGTATACAATACCCCTACAAGTTTATTTTCGCTGTGAGGTTTCATATGCCCCTGCCCCTCCTGGCTGTCACCCTCGGCGATCCCTGCGGGATCGGCCCTGAGGTAGCCCTGAAAACCCTGGCTCATGCAGAGCTTTTCCAGACCTGCCGCCCACTGCTGATCGGCGATGAGCGCATCCTGCACCGTGCTGCCGGCTGGCTGGGCCTGAATACCCCCAATTTCGAGCGCATATCCGATCCAGCGCAGGGTATGTACCGCCCAGGAAGTATTCCCTTGCTCGACCTGGGCAACGCCGACCCGTCCGCCTGCCCGGTCGGGCAGGTGTGCCCCGCGGCCGGAAAAGCGGCGGTCGAATACGTTTTTGCCGCCTGCGACCTGGCCCTGGCGGGCCAGGTGGATGCTATCGTCACCGCCCCACTGAACAAGGAAGCCATGAACCTGGCCGGTTTCCACTACGCCGGGCACACCGAGCTGCTGGCGGAACGCACCGCGGCCAAAAAAGTGACCATGCTCCTCACCGGGGGCACACTGCGCGTGGTGCATGTCTCCACCCATGTTTCGTTGGCGGAGGCCATCCGCCGGGTGACCCGGGCCCGGGTGGGCGAGGTAATCGACCTGGCCCAGGCAGCCTGCCTGGCGCTGGGCATCGCTCACCCGCGCATCGCCGTGGCCGGCCTTAACCCGCATGCCAGTGAAGAAGGGCTGTTCGGCAGCCAGGAAGCGGATGAAATTATCCCCGCGGTGCAGGATGCGCGCGCGCGGGGATTGGATATCAGCGCTCCGCTGCCGCCGGATACAGTCTTCCTGCGCGCAGCGCGCGGCGAGTTCGACATCGTGGTAGCCATGTATCATGACCAGGGCCACATCCCCATGAAGCTGCTGGCCTTCGACAGCGGGGTCAACGTCAGCCTGGGCCTGCCGGTCATCCGCACCTCGGTCGACCACGGCACCGCCTTCGACATCGCCGGCACGGGCCGCGCCAGCGAGGCCAGCCTGCTGGCAGCCATCGAGGTGGCCGTGCAGATGGTGAATGCGAAGAAACAATCTGACCACAGCGCCGTAATAAATATTCATTCACCTTAAAAGATGAAGATTTCACTACAGAGCCACAGAGACTCAGAGGAAGTTCAGATATAAAAATTTTTGGAGGTTTTCTCTGTGCCTCCGTGTTTATTAATCCTGGAAAAACCAATATGACCGTTTCAACCACAGAAATCAGCTTGCCGTACGGAAATACTGAAATTACTTTCTCAATGCCGCAGCGCAATCTATTGGGCGTCTTCTCGCCCAATGAGAGCACTCCCGTTGCGGACCCCGCCGCCGAGATCCGCCGCGCGCTGCGCGAGCCCCTCGGGGGCCTTCCCCTGGCGGAGGATGCCCGCGGGGCCAAACGGGTGGTGATCGCCGCCGATGACCTGACCCGCCAGACGCCCAACGCACTCATCCTGCCCATCGTATTGGATGAACTCAACCGGGCCGGCGTGGCCGACGCCCGGGTCACGGTGCTGATTGCCCTCGGCACCCACCGCCCCATGACCCCGGTCGAAATCGAGCGCCACTTTGGACCGCAGGTCGTGGGCCGGGTGGCGGTGCTCAACAATCCCTGGCAGGACCCTGACCAACTGGCCGACCTGGGCAGCACGCCCAACGGTACGCCCATCCAGATCAGCCGGATGGCGCTTGAAGCGGATTACCTGATCGGCCTGGGTGGGATCGTGCCCCATCACATCCCAGGCTATTCGGCCGGGGCCAAGATCATCCAGCCCGGGATCAGCGGTCCGGAGACGACCGGCGCCACCCATTTCCTCAGCACGCGTACGCGGCGTTCTTACCTGGGGTTGGTCGAAAACCCGGTGCGGGCTGAAATGGAGGCCGTGGCCGCCCGCGCCGGGCTGCGCTTCATCTTGAATGTGGTCCAGGATGCCCGGAGCCGCCTGGTGGGGGCTTTCGCCGGCAATTTTATCCAGGCACACCGCGCCGGCGCGGCCCTTGCCGAACAGGTGTACGGCGTGGCGCTACCGGGACAGGCGGAGATTGTCCTGGCCGGATCGCATCCCTGCGACATCGAGTTCTGGCAGGCCCATAAATCGCTTTACCCGGCAGATATCGCCGTCAAGGAAGGGGGAACGATTATCGTGGTCACCCCCTGCCCTGAAGGGGTTTCGGTGATGCACCCCGAAGTGCTGGAATACGCCGGGCTACCGGCGGCAGAGATTGAGGCGCGCATCCTGAACGGCGCCATCCCAGACGTGGTAGCCGGGGCCCTGGCGCTGGCCTGGGCCAGAATGCGCCAGCGGGCGCACATCTTCATGGTCAGCAGTGGGATCGCGCCCCATGCCGCCCGCGCCCTGGGTTTTACACCCTTTGCTACGATCGATGCTGCCCTGGAGACGGCATTGGTCGACCATGGGCCGGCGGCGCAGATCGCCGTACTGACTCACGCGCCAGATATGCTGCCGATTTTGGGCCAATCAAAGGGAAATGTCTAATATGATCGTTAATGCAGTAGTTGCCCAATTTCCGGTTTCACTTTCCATCCAGAAAAATCTGGAAAGCATTTATTCCGTCCTATCGCATACCCGGCCGGGTGACCTGGTTGTCTTTCCTGAAGGGTCTTTGTCGGGATACGACACGGACACTTCCTTTCTGGAGCAGATCGATCATGCCGAATTGATGGCAGGGATCGATCACCTGCAGACACAGACCGCCGATCGCAAAATTAACCTTTGGGTCGGTGCCTGTGTAAAGCATCGTGACAAGTGGTTCAATGCCGCTTATGGATTTTTCGCAGATGGCAGAACCGCCGTTTACCACAAAATAAACCTGGCAAACCATGAGCGCGGCATTTTTTCTGCCGGCAGCCACCTGCCTGTGTTTGAAATGGAAACGCCCGACGGCAAAGTACTTTTAGGGGTTCAAATCTGCCGGGAACTGCGTTTTCCAGAACAGTGGCGATGGCTGGCTGAAAGCGGCACACAAATTTTTCTTCACCTGAACAACGCTATTGGGGTAACTCACCCCCAGCCGGTATGGAAAAGTTTTCTGGTCAGCAGGGCCGCGGAAAACCAGCGCTTTGTTCTAAGCGCAAATAATGCCGCATCCCGGCAAATCAGCCCAACCATCGCCGTTGCTCCGGATGGGCAAGTCATAGACGAAATTGTGTCGGCTGAACCAGGTGTGCTGCGGATTGCGCTGGATCTATCTAAAACTTCGGATCTGTATTTGCATCAGTGCCGCACCGATGTCGTTGCGGTCCAAAAATCTCGCCAGAATGTCGAATAGAACCGATGCGCCGTGTGCTGCTTATCGCCGATGATCTGACCGGAGCCGCCGACAGCGGGGTGCAGTTTGCCCGCGCCGGCCGGCGTACGCTGCTAATGTTCAGCCCACAGGTGTCCCAAGCGTCTCACCTCTCCCTTGGGGGGTCTGGATTCGCGCCCGGTGGTGATGAAGACACCGATGTGCTCGTGCTCACCAGTGAATCGCGCGGCCTGTCGAGCAGCCAGGATGCGGCCCAGGCGGTAAAAAATGCCCTGGCAGGTTTTTCACCCGCTTCTTTCCCATTGATTTACAAAAAGATCGATTCTACCTTGCGCGGTCATCCGGCTGCCGAACTGGCGGCGGTGATGAGCATCCTGGGAGAGGCACGCACCCTGATTGCGCCAGCTTTTCCCGCCCAGAAACGCACCACGCTGAGCGGCAGGGTGATGATTGATGGGCGGCCCCTCGAACGAACTTCGTTTTCCGGTGAGGTGTCCACCGGCGACCTGCGGCGCATCTTTGGCATCGAGGCAGTCCTGCTCCCGCTGGAAACCATCCGCGGCAGTCAATCCCGGCTGCGGACCGCGCTGCACAGTGCCCGGGGGCCGTTGATTGCCGATGCCGAAAATGAGGGCGACCTGCTCCTGCTGGCTCGGGCTGCCCTGGCAGAGGGCATCCGCCTGTGGTGCGGCTCAGCCGGGTTGGCCGGCGCGTTGGCGGCCTGCCTGGGGACAAAAGCGGGCCGCAGGAGGGAAATGCCCATTCCAACCGCCCCATCGCAAGGTAATATTCTGGCCGTTGCCGGAAGCCTGCATGCGGCGACTGCTGCCCAGGTTGCTGCCGCCCGGCGCGCGGGGGCAGTCGTTGTCCAACCGCCTCCCGGATTCTTTACCAGCCCCCTCCCCCAGGGCATTAGCGAAACCGCCAGCCGCCTGGTGAGCGCACTGGCCAGCGGGCAGGACACTGTACTGGCTGTACTTTCCCCTGCAGATTTTAGGACCGATCCAGCTTCCGATTATAGTAAAAATGGCTATACGCATTTAAGAGATGCTGTCTCCCCTGCTCAAATCGCCGGGCGGCTGGCCCAAACCGCCGCTCTGACGCTCGAAACCGCCTCCCCCGCCGGGCTGCTGCTCACCGGCGGCGAGACAGCGCACGCCGTGTGCCAGGCCCTGGGCTGCACCCGTCTGTGGCTGGGCGGCGAGGTCGAACCAGGCATTCCCTGGAGCCGGATGGCCGATGGACGCTTCCCAGGATTGTTGGTGATCACCAAAGCCGGCGGCTTCGGTCATGAAGATTCCCTGGTAAATGCCTTACGCTTCTTTGATTAACAGATTAGCGCTTTCAGCCCGTTGCAGAAGCGGCTTCCACTTCATCCAGAATGGCCACCGTGCCAGCCGAACCATCTACCCGCACGCGCATCCCGGTCCGCAGGCGCAAAGTAGCCTGGCCCACCCCTACCACCGCCGGAATACCGTATTCGCGCGCCACCACCGAGCCGTGGGTCATCAACCCGCCCACTTCCATCACCAATCCACCGGCGGACAGAAAGAGCGGTGTCCAGGCCGGATCGGTGCCGGGGCAGACCAGAATCTCGCCCGGCAATAACTGCGCGCCATAGGGATCAAGGACGACGTGCACCCTGCCTTCTACCTGCCCCGAAGAGACCGGGCTGCCCAGCAGGACCTTATCGCCATCCCTGGCATATCCCCCCACGCCTTCATAGACGGCGGTACCATCGCCCATCAACAGGCGCGGCGCTTGGCGCCGCTGCTGTTCGTGGGCATATCTTGACCGCCGTTCGGCAACCAGCTTTCGCCAGTCCGCTTTCGCCGCTTCTGTGCCATTTTCTGCCTGGGCTGCCGTCTCCTTGCCCAAGCGGGCCAACTCGGCCAGCCGCAAGAATTGGATGTCCCCGGCTCGTTCCAACCAGCCCGCGGCGGCCCATGCGGTTCCAGCATCGAGCAGTGCGCCGCGCATTTCTCCGTAAATGCGAATAATGGTGAATTTGGGCGTCTCGCGCAGTCCGGCCAACTCGCGGGCGCGCTGCGCCAACCAGCCTGCCAGCGGCGCTTTCCACCAACCACCCTTCACCGCGCGCAGCTTCGCCTGCAGTTCTTTTACGGCAGCCTGCGCCGCGACGGCTCCCCGGGCAAAGACGGCATCCGGCGCAGCATCCGTTTGGTCGATCTGCAAATAGCTGCTCAAAGACTGCATCACCGGTGTCGGGTCCTCGCGCCAGCGTTTGCGCCCAAGATCGACCTCTCCTACCCCGCGCACGCCGTAAAGACGCATAAATTTTTCCACCGTGGCCTGCACGGCAGGCGGCATCTCATCCCCCTGGTAAGCCGCTGCCAGGGCTTGCGCCGGGTGCGCTTCAAAATAAGCCCGCCCCTCCGCATCCTGCTGAATGGCGCGGGCCGTTTGCCACAGGGCCAGGTCCATCTCGGTGGTCACGTTATGCGGCAGCCCGCGCATCACCTCCAGCGCCAGATGGTCGCCGCCCGGCAGCCCACCGACCAACCGGCGCAGTCCCTGGAATGCCACCTGGCCCGAGACCACCGCCCCGACCAACCGCAAAAACATGCGCTGCGGCATGGACCATAGGGCATGTTCGACAAATGCCACCGCCTCAACCGGGGTATGTGCCATGCGCTGCCGCTCTTGCTGAAAATCGCGCACGACTTGCTCAATTCTATTCTGAAAATGGCGCCGCCGCGCCGCCGGAAAGAGCAGATTGGCAATCACCCGCAGCACATTCGGGCCCAGGATGCGCAGCAAGCGCAAGCGTGTGCCCAACTTCCAACCGCTTTCGTGCGGTGCCAATCGGGGATCGTCGAGGTAGGTTTTAAGCACCCCCATCGACCCCGGCTCAACCGCCGGCAAAAAGGCCAGTGTTATTTTTCGGCCCGTCGGGTGGCGCAGTGCGCCGTTCAAATCGATAAACAAACGTTCAGCGGCTTCATATACCAGAGTCTGGGTCTCTGCATTCCAATCCGATCCAAACAGATGCGCCATGCTGACCACGATTTTGAAGAACACATCCCGCCCCAGCGGTGTGATCGGGGCCATCACCCCCTGCACCGCCCCAAAATTCATCAGTACCATCAGGTGGTCCGGCCCGCGGTGATGTTCCGGCAGGGGAAAAAGGGAAGTCACCGGGCGCGACTGAACCAGCCACAGGCGGCCTTCCGCCCAGCCCCATTCCACGTCCTGTGGACTGCCGAAATGCTGCGCGGCTTGCTGCCCCAGCCGGGCCAGTTCAAGGATAACCGCGTCCGGCAGGGCCTGTCGCTCTGCGGCCTGCTCGTCCATGGTTTGCGTGCCGCCGCCTTCCAGCCCGCGGATCGAAAGCGCCTTGGCCCCCAGGCGCTTTTCGCTGATTTTTCCAGCGGCCACAACATAGTGATCCGGCTCGACTTTACCGGAGACCAGGGCTTCACCCAATCCCAATGTGGCGTCGATCACTATTTCTGTACGCTTGCCGCTGAGCGGATTGGCCGTGAACAACACCCCGGCGGCTTCGCTGGGGATCATGGCCTGGACGACCACCGCCAGGGCCACATCATTTTGTCCGATGCCATTCCGCGCGCGGTAACCGATCGCTCGTGCCGTCCACAGGCTGCCCCAGCAGCGCACCACGGCCTTAAGCAAGGCGTTCTCGCCAATTACGTTCAGATAGGTGTCCTGCTGTCCGGCAAAGGACAGGTCCGGCAGGTCTTCGGCCGTAGCCGAGGAGCGCACAGCCACCTTCCAATAATTCAGGTAGGCGGCACTAATCTCTTCGATCAAACCGGGCAGCAGGTGGCTGCCTTCAAAACGCGCCCGGATGACGGACGAAGCTTTCTCCAACGCTGCCGGATCGGTGACATCCGCCGCGGCGCACTCGCGTGCGATGACCTCACCCAGATGATTGGCGGCTACAAAATCCCGGTAGGCATCCGTTAAAATACAAAAACCGGACGGCACAGGCAGCCCGGCGGCAAGCATTTCACCCAGGTTAGCGCCCTTCCCTCCGGCGCGAGGCAGGTCATTGCGGTTTAGTGCGGAAAGCGGCAGAATATAAGGCATAGAGTCTCCGAGGTAACGGGCAAGTAACCTTTTTATTGTATACCCTATCCATAGGGCATCTGCCCATATCTGGCTGTCCTTTTTCAAACCACAGGCTTCCTACTGACAGCAGGAAAAATTGCCCTACGGAAAAAAAGACCTGGTTGATCACTAATGTGAGATCAGCCAGGTCTTTGAAATACGGCATGCCGCAAATCGTTCGTTCAGGTCACCATTTCATGCGGCAGGTGGTCGGTGCGGTTCAGATAGCGAATGCCAACCACCCGCATATCTGAAAATTCCAGGCAGGTGATCGCCGTATTATTCATATTCAACCACACCTCCTGCGGGTCCGGCAGGTCGAGTACGGCACACATCAAGCTGTTAAAGAAACCGCCGTGCGAAACAAACGCCACCCGGTCGTCACTGCCCCCGTGGCGGCGCAGCAGTTCCGCCAATACGCGGCGGCCGCGGATTCTCCGGGCTGCATACGGCTCAAAAGGACGATTCCACCAGCCCTCGGGGTGGGCGTCATCCGGCCAGACCAGTTCGGGAAAACGTCCGGTCAAGTCGGCGCGCGTGCTGGCGGGGTAGCCGGTAAACTCGCCGGTGTCAGGGTCCTGGAGAAAAATCCCACCGCCTTCATGCAGGTCGGTCCAGCCCAGCAGCGGCAGATCGAGCACCTGGGCGATCGCCTGACCGGTATGCAAAGAGCGCACCATCAAACTGGAATATAGATGCGTCACCCCAAAACCATCGGCGCTGGTTCCATTCATACGCAGCAGCGGCTGCCCGCAGCGCAGGGATTCGGCGACACGGGCCGCCTGCTCCACCCCGACCGGGGTTAGTTCTGGATCCATGACCCGGCCATCATCGCCCCCGGTGACATCATAGAGGGCATTATTGGCCGATTGACCATGTCGAATATAGAAAAGATACATTGCCACCTCATTTTACAGCCTGTCAGCGTCTCAGCTTACCACCTGAGGGCTGACCTGCTACAGATAGACTACCTGACTGGCTGACCAACTTCCTGAAGATACTTTTCCCGGTTGGCCAGGCGGGCGGTCTTGCCGCTGCTGGTCTTGACAATCCAGGGCGAATTGACGATATGCACATGGCGCACGGCAATCGCCGAACCGCGGTTAAGCGCCTGGCGGATTTCGTCGGCGATGCGCACGCGTTCATCCGGGTCCTGGCTGTCTACTTCTGCCACCACAATCACGTCCTCGGTCCCGGTCTGGTCATTAAAAACGCCAAACGCGCTGACTCGGCCGGCATGCACGCCGGGCACCTGCATGGCCAGCAGTTCCAGATCCTGGGGATAGACATTCTTGCCGCCAACGATAATCAAATCCTTCTTGCGCCCGGCCACATAGACCTCGCCGTCTGCCATATAACCATAGTCTCCGGTCAGATACCAGCCGTCGATAAAGGCTTTTTCGGTGGCGTCGGGGCGGTGGTAGTAGCCGGTCAGCATGCAGTCGGAACGAACGGCCAACTCGCCGATCTGGCGCTCGGGCAGGGTCCTGCCCTGGTCGTCCACCACCTTGACTTCGGTGCTGGCAATCGGCCGGCCGGCCGAAACCATGTGGGTCGTGGGCCGGCCTTCCTGCGCCGGACGGGCTACCCGCTCCACCTGCATCGCCTCGCGGTCGATCTCGTCGATCGTCACCGGCGCATCCACCCCACCCTGGCTGACGGCGAAGGTATTTTCGGCCATGGCGTAGCAGGTCATTAAAGCCGCGGGGCGAAAGCCGTAAGGCTGAAAGCGCTCCAGGAAGGTAGCATGGCTCTCATAGCGCATCGGCTCCGAACAGTTGATCACTCCCCGCCAGCTGGAAAGGTCGATCCCTTCCAGATCGCGGGCGCGAATCTTACGCGCGCAAAAATTGTAGGCGAAATTGGGCAGCCAGGCCAGCGTGCCCTTGTATTGTGAAATCGCCTGCAGCAGGCGCACCGGAGAACGTACCCAATCGAAGGGCGACATCAGCACCAGCGGGTTGCCGGTCAGAATGGGCATCAGGAAGCCGGCGATCAAGCCCATGTCGTGATACAGCGGCAGCCACGAAACGATCACATCCTGTGGATTGAAATGCAAAGCCTTCTTGTAGGTTTCCACCTGGTTGAGCACTGCCCGGTGGGATAAAGCCACCCCTTTCTGCAGGCCGGTGGTGCCGGAGGAATGCTGCAGCAGGACAATATCCTCCGCCGCGCGCTGCATCCCGCCCAGCGCGGTGAAATCCGGCTCGGATGGCGCATCCACCTGCCCGGTGACGATCACCTCTCGCACCGAAGTACCCGCGTCTGGCGCAGCCTCCCCGAGGGGGGCGCGATACCACCCTGACGGGGGTACAGGGAGCGCGGCGTACACTTCCGGTTCGAATTCCGGGTAGGTGACTACCGCCGAAGGCCGGGTCACGCTGACCAGGGCGGCCAGGTCGGCCCGGTAGCGCTCGGGGAGCAGCTTCTCGGTCAGGAACGGCATGATCGATGGGATAGCCCCGTGCAGGATCGCGCCGTAAAAGGCGTGAATCAGGTCCTCGCCGTGCTGCAGGATCAGAATGACGACTTCCCCTGGCTGGATTCCCCGGCGGGCATACGTGCTGGCGAAACCGTTGGCCCCGGACAGCAGTTCGCGGTAGGATACCGGCCGGTCGGGCTGCCCGGCATACTGCATGATGATCGCTGTCTGGTCGGGATGGGTCTGGTAATGGGTATAAAGGATGTCTGAAAAAGTGGTCATAAAGCAGTTTTATCGTTTTACTGCCGCGCCTGGATCAATTCGGCCAGCTGGATAAGGGTGTCAAAAGTGTCTGCATTGAGCTCGGTATCGTCAATATGCACGCCGTAGGTATCTTCCACCAAAATAGCCACATCCACCAGGCTCATCGAATCGATCAGCCCGCTGGAAATTAACGGCTCGTCCGGCCGGATCTTGCGGTTGGGTTCATTGAGAATATCGGCAGCGACCTTCTGGCCGAGGGTGGCGATCATGTCTTCTGACATAACTGGCTCCTTGAGTTGAATGTTTAGCCGGTCGTCATCCCAGTTTTGGGCTGGTATGCGCGCGGTCGATCAGGGGATCCAATACAGGCTGGAAATAAACACAAAATTTGCCCCGGATGGACCCATTTTACCATCTAACACGGTAATGTTTCCTCCGTTGGCCGGGATCAGGCGCAGGTTGAGGCGGTAGCCCTCGGCATTGGTCTCAGTGCCGCTGACCAGCAGCCAGCGCCCATCGGGCGACCAGCGTACCTGGCCGTCGAGGTTAATCGAAACGGGCATGGCGTCACTGCGGTTTTCGGCGCGGTTGAGCAGGTACAGCTTTTGGGCCATAATCTTGCCGGAGTAGTCGCTGCGTTCCTGCCAGAGCGCCGCCAGCCAGCGTCCGCTGGGCGACCAACTGTAATCGAGCACGTAACCTGCCGGCAGGGGCGTCCAGATCTGGGGCTGTCCGCTGCGGGTGAGCGCGAGGGCTGGCTGGTTGAGACCGGTCAGGTAGGTATACGCCAGGCCCACCCCATCGGGAGAACGCAGCGGGCGCGAAATTTCACTCAGGCCCAACGGCGCACTGCCGTCGGTGGCGGAGCGGTACCAGCCGCCGCTCTGGCATTCCCCGGCGATGGGCATATGCTGCTCATTCAGCTGGCAGCCGCCCTCTGCCCAAAAGATCTCTCCCGGATCGGGGCTGGCGAGCAGTTCGAAGGGCGATAAATCCCTGGGCGTCAGGCGCTGCATACTGCCGTTGGCCACCGCCATCTGCCACATGCCGCGCCCCTCCCGGTCGAGGATCATCACTACCGATTTTCCGTCCGGCAGCCAGGCGGCGCCGGTCCGACCGTAGGGGAAGAAATCGGGGGCCAGCTTACGCAAATCATCCGGGTTATCCACCGCGACCAGGTAAAGATCGCGGTCCCGGTTGACGAGCAGCTGCGTCCCGTCAGGCGAGACGGCCTGCAGCTGGTAGCCGTCGCCCAACAGGCGGGTCAGGTCCTGCGTTTTGGTGTCCAGCAGGAAGACGCCCTGCGAGCGGGTTTCGCCGGCGGAACGCTCCGCCAGATCCAACACTACCCGCGTGGAGGGCCCCACCGCCGGGGTGGCGGTCGGAGTCGGATTTTTGGTCACCGGCCAGTAGCAGGCCTCTGAGTTGGCCGCAAAACAGGCCAGGTCACGCACCCCGCGCCAGACCGCGTCCAGGGCCTGCAGCGAGCTCGCCGAGCGCTCCCGCCAGGCATCCACACTGATGTGAAAGCCGTCCGGGCGGGTAATATCCATGCCGTGGTTGGGCAGGGGCTGCACTGCGCGCCAGAAATTCCACAGCGGCAGGTCATATTCCAGGGCCAGTTTAGCGGTGGTCAGGTTGAGGCTCTCATCACCTTCCATATTATCGGCCTTGGTCGCCAGAATGGGCAGCGTGCCGCGCGCGATAAAGAAATCGAGTATCTGGCGCATGTACTGCTCGTAATTCTGGGCAGTGCGTCCCTCGTAATAGAATTCCAGGCTGACCAGCACGATGCTCGGGTGGTGCAGGCGGTACTCGCACTCGATGGGACTCTCGCCTGCCTGGCAGTAAGCCGGGTCGGCCACCGCCGGCTGGAGCACGGCGCGTGCATTGTAGCCGCCCATCACGGCAAAGCCGTTGCGGTTGAACGAGCCGGCAAACCAGTCGATCGTCTCCTGCAGACCGGCGTTCTCCGGCGCCAGCGTGTACAGCTCCGGCTGGTCATACACGCCCAGCCAGACCTCCTTGATCCCCTGGCAGTCGCCCACCTTGGAAAAAGCGTGCGGGTCATTGATCAGCCGGCCCTGCTGGTAGATGGCGCGCGCGCGGTTGGTGAGTTCGGGGATGACCGGCCACTGCTTCCAGCTTTTGGCTGGCAGGCGCGTGGGCAGCGCCAGCGGCACCAGGGTGCTGGTCGCGGCGAGCGTTGGCGTTGGGGTAAACGTCGGAGTATAGGCAGGGGTTGGGGTTGGGGTGGCGGATGCACTCGCCGTAGTGGGCGCAGCAGTAGCTGAGAGGTGGGGAATGGTAGTTAACGTAGGAGAATCGGTCGCGGCCATTCCGGTCGCAACCACCGGCAGGGTGGGGTTTGCCGCGCAGCCTGCCGCCAATAAAATCACTGCGCACACCCAGAGCCAGATCGGGCCGTATTTCCCCCCCCGGCCCGGCAGCGCTCTGCGCCTGAAAATCATTGAACCTCCCGCACCGCACGCCACATGGCATCCAGCGCCTGCAGTCCGGTGAAGGAGCGCACATTCCAGGCCTCGACCGAGATGTGGAAGTTATCGTCTCGCTCGGCATCCAGGCCGTGATTGGGCAGGGACTGCACCGCGCGCCAGAAATTCCACAGCGGCAGGTCGTACTCCACCGCCAGTTTGGCAGTGGTCAGGTTGATCGACTGGTCGCCCTCAAAATTATCGGCCTTGGTCGCCAGGATGGGCAGCGCCCCCTGTTCAAGAGCATACTCTATGATCTGGCGCATGTATTTTTCATATACCGCGGCAGTGCGCCCTTCGAAGCCGGTCTCCATGCTGATCAGCACGATGCTGGGACGTACGGAGCGGAATTCGCAGGCCAGGGGCGTCTCGCCGGGTTGGCAGAGCTTGGGGTCGGCCTGCAGCGGCACAAAGACCGAGGCCACGTTGAACCCGCCGCGCACCGCGGCGCTTTCGCGGTTGAAATAGCCCGCGAACCAGTCAATCGTCTCCTGCAGGTATTCGTATCCTTTGGGGAAGGCATACGCCCCAGGCTGGTCGTAGATGCCGAAAAAGGCGGCATTGACGCACTGGCAGTCGCCCACCTTGGCAAAGGCATGCGGGTCCGTGCCCTGCGCCAGACCCTTAAAATAGGACTCGCGTGCGCGCTTTGTCAAAACGGGGATGACCGGCCACTGCTGCCATTTTTCAGCCGGCAGGCGCGGGGCTTCGATAAAATCCGGGGTGGGGGACGCCTCCACCAGGGGGACAGCCGTGGCCCCGGCGCTGGCGGTGGGCGGCGGCGCAGCTGTCGCAGCAGGTTCCTCGGGGACCGGGGTGGGAAAGACCAGCAGGGTGGGTTCCACAGCAGGCGCAGCGCTGGGCACTTGTGTGGCAGGTGCAAGGGGTGCGCTCTGTAAAGACGAAGGCGCTGCCGGCGGCAGCGCAGCGCAAGCAACAAGCAGAAAAGCAAACAGGATACCGCTAAAAAGAAGGCGTTTCATGGCCCCAATTATACTCGGGGAATTAACCCTTTCATCCCGCGAGCACCGGCAGGCCGTCTTTCCAGCCGATTTCCACTTTGGACAGGTACCAGGTCTTCCCGTTGTCCGCGTCACCCTGGAAAAAAAGATAATCGCGCCCATCACGGTCCTGAAAGCAGAAGGGATGCCCCGATTCGCATTGGTTCCACGCGCCCGGTTTGCCGTTTGGCAAAAATGGCCGGTCCGAAAGGCGCGTCCAGTGAATGCCGTCAGCGCTGACCGCGACCCCGATCTGCTGGGGACTGTTGTTGTAGGCTCCCCCGTAAAACATGAACAGGCGCTCACCTTTGCGGCACAGGGCCGGGGCCTCGATGCAGGACTCCTCCCAGGGCAGTTCCGGGGCCAAAATGGAAGTCTGGCAGCGCTGCCGCCAGGTATCGCGCCTGAAACCCTGGTCCAGCGGGGCCGAAGCGACGCCCAGCATCTGCACCTTCATTTGCGGGTCGCGCGTGGCAAAATACAGCAGCAGTTCCTGCCCCTGCACGATGCCATCGGCGTCGATCGCCCGGCCGCAGTTCCAATCGCCCTGGGCCGCCACCACCGGGTTGGTTGGGTTGCGTGTGAAGGCCAGGCCGTCGCTCGAGACCGCGTGGCAAATCGCGTCCTGCCGCCCATTGCCGTAGGTCTGGTAAAAGAGGTGCACCTGCTCGCCCAGCACAATCGCCCCCGGCGCGCACAGCCCATTGCGTTCGTAGTCTGCCGCCGGCAGAATTTCTCCGGCAACCGACCATTCCTCCAGGTCGCTGCTTTGGGCGATGCCGATCGCCCAGCCGTCGCCCGGTCGCCCGTCGCCGAAAGGCGGCTTGGAATAATACATCCAGTAGCGGTCCTGGAAAAAGACCACCGCCGGATCCTTGGAAAACGGGCGCCCACGGGAAGTATCTGCAAATAACATAGAATAGATTCCTTTGCTCTATTATAATCGGGGTGCTGCGCCGGCAAACAGATCGGCCATTTCACAGCGTACCACCGCCAGATAATCGTTGTTAACCTCTATTGTACAAAGCAAACAGGAAAGCAGCATGACACCCAACCATCTAGACAGCGTACGCGAGACCCTCCTGGCGCTCTACGACCGTGAACAGCGCACCGGCATCGTATACCCCGACCACCACAAAGAAACCCTGCCCCACGTGGTGCGCTTCGTGCGCACGACGGAACCCGGGCGGGGGTTCGTTCGCTATACCTGGTTGGATGGCGCCCCACCTGCCAGGATCGTTCAGACCCAGATCGATTATTTCTGCGGATTGGGCATCCCCTTCGAATGGATGGTATGCGAACACGATTCCACCCCCGGCCTGAAAGAGATTCTCTTGGACAATGGTTTCGAACCCGATCTCGACCCCGGCGACCCGGGCGCAGTGCTGGTGCTCGACCTGCAATCGGTCCCCCCATCCCTTGCCACACCGGTTGCTCAAGATGTGCGCCGCATCACCCGGCCCGAGGGCCTGCCGGATGTGATCAGCATCCTGCAGCAGGTCCATGGCGGCAGCTTCGCCTGGATCCAGCCGCGCCTGGGTGCGCATCTGGCGGTTCCCGGCTACCTGGACGTGTATGCCTTGTACGAAGCGGATCAGCCGGTGTGCTCCGGCTGGACCTACTACCCTCCCGACAGCCAGTTCGCCAGCTTATGGGGCGGCACCACCGTCCCGGCCTACCGCCGCCGCGGGCATTACACCGCCTTGCTTGCCGCCCGCGTGCAGGAGGCCGTACGCCGCGGTCGGCGCTATCTGTTAATCCATGCCGGCCTGGAAAGCCGCCCGATAGCCGAAAAACACGGCTTCCAGGTGCTGACCTATGCCTGCTCGTATGAATGGGAACCCATTCCGCAGCCTGCGTCAAATCTATAACCGGTGTAGAATCAGACAGCAAGATACCACCCCATCGAAAGGCTGAAAAACTCATGGATCTTCTATCCGTAAAAGGCAACCAGATCGTCGATGCGCAGGGCCGCGAAGTGCGCCTGCGCGGCACCTGCGTGGGCGGGTGGATGAATATGGAAGACTTTATCAACGCCTATCCGGGCGCCGAGCACCAGCTGCGGGCTACCCTGGCGCGTGAGTTGGGGCCGGGCAAGGCGGCCTTCTTCTTCGAACGCCTGCTTGACCACTTCTTCACCGAAGAGGATGTGGCCTATATTAAGTCCCTGGGGGCCACAGTAGTGCGCCTGCCGCTCAACTACCGCCATTTCGAACGTGACGACCGCCCCTTCGAATACCTGGAAAGCGGTTTCGCCCGCCTCGACCGCGCGCTGGAATGGTGCGCGAAACACGGGCTGTACGTGATTCTCGACCTGCACGCCGTGCAGGGCTGGCAGAACACCGATTGGCACAGCGACAACGCCAGCCGCCACAGCTACTTCTGGGAGCATGTTCTCTTCCAGGAGCGCTTCGACCGCCTGTGGCAGGAGATCGCGACGCGCTACAAAGACAACCCGACCATCGCCGGCTACAACCTGATGAACGAGCCGGTCAGCAACACCCCTTACGGGCGTTATAACGCCAGCTACACTCCCGACTGGAAGAATATAAACCGCATCTACCACCGCTCTGTGGATGCAGTGCGCGCCGTCGACCCGGACCACATCATCTTCCTGGAAGGTGATTACTACTCTTCGCGCTTTGCCGGTCTGGAAGCGCCTTTTGCGCCCAACCTGGTGTACTCCAGTCACAATTACAGCAAAGCCGGCTTCGGCCCCGGCCCCTACCCGGGAGAGTTCGATGGCGAGTTGTGGAACCTGCACAAGCAGCGCCAGGTCTATGCCGCCCACGAAGGCGTTCAATTCACCCGCCAGTACAACGTTCCCCTGTGGGTGGGCGAATTTGGCTCGGCGTATAACGGCCCTGCCCAGGAAATCCCCGACCGCCTGCGGGCCATGGACGACCAGCTCGCCGTTTACGACGAAAACCGCATTCATTGGACCACCTGGACTTACAAGGATGCTTACGTTATGGGCTGGGTGCAGCTGGCGCCCGATTCGCGCTACTTGCAGGCCATCCGGCCCGTTTTCCAGGCCAAGATCGACCTCTCGGTAGATTTCTGGATGAAGTGGATCCCGCCCACGGCGGTGGAGCAAAAATCGATCGAACTGGCGCGCGAGGTGGAGAAGTACATCGACGACCCCTCGATCGACAGCAAGGCCAACCAGACCTATCTGGGCCAGCACCTGCTCTCGGGCTACGTGGCGGCGCTCATGCAGCCGGCCTACGCCCACTGCTTCAGCGGCCTGAGCGAAACGCAGATCGACGAGGCCCTGGCTTCGTTCGAACTGCGCAACTGCATCCCGCACCAGGGGCTGGTCGATATTCTAAAGAAACATTTCGCGCAAGGCTGATTTCTTTTTTGGTGCTTGCGGCAGATGCTTCTGCCGCTGGTTAAAACTTTTTTTCAGCATGAAAAGACCAATTTTCCTGATCAACCTGAAAACTTTCATAATTTTATTTACCCTTTTCTCACTGGGTCGATCATTTATCGACCAACTCCCTTTACAACCGGTTTTAAATACGGGGCCATCCATTTCCAATATTTCGGACAATCGCGCTGATTATTCCGGGGGGCTGGTCCCGCAATACGAAAAATATGAAATATCTTTTCAAATTCAAGATACCGTTGCCCAGAACCTGCAACTGCCTTATGACCCGGCCCCTCCCAATGGGATTGATCTCTCCGATCCCGCTTACAACGGGATTTCGGTCGATGCTTTTTTCCTTCCACCGGGCGAATCTGATTGGAATAGCGCCTACCATCAACCAGCCTTTTATTATCAATATTTCGACCAACAAATTAAGCAGGGTTGGGATGGAAATTCAAAAGAATGGTATTACCCCACCGGCAGCTTCTCCTGGAAAGTCCGTTTTTCACCGGATGCCGTAGGGACCTGGCAGTATAAGATCTATGCCCGAGATGCCCAGGGGACTGCGCTGAGTTCTCCACAAACATTCAGCGTGGTTGCTTCAAACCAGCCTGGATTCATCAAAGTCAGCCCATCAGACTCACGCTATTTTGAATACAGCAATGGCAGTCCTTTCTACCCGCTCGGATTTCAAGGCGCGGGCAGCCTCGATGGGCCGGTCCTTCCAAATCTGTCTTACTTCCAGCAATATGGCCAAAACGGCATTGATCTTGACCGTGTTTGGATCAGCGGCATATACGGCACCGCCTGGTTAGAGTGGCTTGGCGGAAGAAACATTTATGATGGGTACCTGCCGCGCCCGGGCACAGAGACCTTTCACGATCCTATTCGCAACCGGGATTCACTCACCATGCGAATTGAGTACGGACCCGCTGGAGATACTGGCTGGTACGATGCCTGCCGGTTTCAATTCGGGAACGATCCTGAGGCCGTCAAACCCAACACAAAGTATCGTCTGCAAATAAAATATTGGGGGCAGGATATCACCGGCCCGCGCCTCGCCGGTCATTCAGACTTCGGCCTGGTCGGAAAAATTAGCGGCAATTGGGATGTGAATTGCTACGAACCTGGAGTCGGAAATGTAGTTACGAATTACGGTCAGAACACCTCAGATTGGGGGGTTATCACGGGCACCTGGAACTCGGGCAACAATAATTTCTTGCCCAGAATTTATTTGGGCCTGGAAAATGCAATTCAAGGTAAGGCCTATATTCAATCGATCTCTCTCCGCGAAGATCTGGGGAATGGTTTATTCGGTCCGGAAATCATCGAGGAGCCATCGCTTGAATACGATCATTATTTTCGAGAGCGCAGCGCCCTTGCCCTGGATAAGACCCTTCAATTGGCCGAGGAAAACAACGTTGCCTTGAAGCTCGTCATCATGGAAAAAAACGACATGCTCTACTACAAACTGAATGACGATGGCAGTTTCGTCTCAAATGGCCAACCGGAAAATCAAAATGGATTCTATGGCCCTGGGCGTAGCGTTAACAAGACACGTTGGCTTCAGCAGGCCTGGTGGCGTTATCTGCAGGCCCGCTGGGGATATTCCACCAGCATCCATTCCTGGGAAGCGACCAATGAAGGCGATCCATGGTTGACAAATCACTACGAACTCACAGATGAATTGGGGAAATTCATGCATTGTCAGGTCTTCGGAATCACCGTACCGGCGGGAGATGGGCAGAAATGCACATACCAGCATCCCAACAGCCATTTGGTGACAACTTCCTTCTGGCATTCCTTTCCTGCCACGCAGTTCTGGATGAACCCCAAATACCCCAATGTGGATTATGCCGATCTTCACGCCTACATCAGCACCAGCGCTGTTGGTATTCCAGGTGCTGAACTGGAAAAAATGCAGTGGGATTCCGCCTACTACCACCTGGGACACAGCCTGGCGTTGGGCGATTTGAATATTGGTAAACCTATCGTGAGAGGAGAGGCTGGTATCGATGAAGTCGGAAACCAGGTCGAACAACCGGGGTTAGCACTGGACCACAATGGTGTTTGGCTTCATAACTACATCTGGTCGACCCTCGATCCTGGCGCGTTAGCTGAACTTTACTGGTGGATGGAAAATATTAATACCCAGCCTGGACCGGATGGACAACCAGGACTTTTTGAGATCTATGGATATTTCAACCAATTTATCAATAATATCCCATTGAATAATGGACATTATATCGACGCCCAGGCCGCAATAACCGGTACAAATCTGCGCATCACAGGTCAAAAAGATTTGTCCAATAATCGGGCCCATCTATGGGTTCAAAATACGAATCATTCCTGGAAAAACGTCGTTGACCATATCAGCAATCTGAGCGGCCTTTCAGGAAGCGTGACTCTCAGCGGTTTTACACCCGATCTACCCCTGCATGTCGAGTGGCACGCCTTCACCACCAAAGGGCTGCCGGCGATTTCGCATTCCACGGTTACGACCGACGACCAGGGCAAAATCGTTCTGGCCCTTCCTTCAGACCCGCAGATCACCGATGTGGGCATAAAGATTGGCGATTATCCAATCCAATAGGGCCCCTTCAAGGGTTCGAGTCGACTTTTTTCCAAGCGCATCCTGGTTTATGTCCATTGAGCTTTAGCTCGCCCTTCTTCTGGACCTGGCCGCCTCGATCCTGCTGTTAATTTCAGGCCTGCCCAAACTGCTGGAGAACCGTCTGCCAGCGATCTTGCATCCCTGGAGCATGGTAAAGCGGAGCATACCCTAACGCCAGGTAGATGCGGATGGCTGGCAGGCGGAAGTCGTCAGTCAGCAGGTAGATCCGCCGGTAGCCCGCTTCGATCAGGCGCCGGGTGGCCGCCGCCGTGACAATCGTGCCCAGTTTTCGCCCGCGGTGATCGGGGTCGGTCGCCACCCAGCCGAGCTGTCCTCCATAGGGATGCAAACCGGTCGGCACGTGCTGCGCCAGGGCACTGGCCACGATCTGCCCGCTCGACAGGTGTTCGGCCACAAAGAAACCGCCCGGAAGCACCGTGGGCAGCACCTTGTGCATGCGCTCCGTCCCCCAACCTTCGAATCCGGCCCGCGCCATCAAGGCATAATAACCCGCTTCATCCTCCGCCCGGTACTGGCGCAGGCGGTAGCCAGCTGGGACCGGCGGGAGGTCGCACCCCTGCAAGGCTTCTTCGGAGAGCACCATTTGCAGCTGCCCCATTGGCTGCGGCTGCCCAACCCAGGTGCGCGAATCGGGCACATCCAGCCAGGCGCCGTTTTGCAGGATCGACTGCTGTGAAACCAGCCCGGGCAGGGTCATATCCATGGCAGCGTGAATATCCAGCGGGGAAGGCTGTTCTCCGCGTGCCGCCGCCAGAAAATCCATCAGCACGAAGAAATCGCCACCGTCATGCCCCAATTTTAGGGCTGCTTCGGGGGGATGCCGCCACCATTCCGGCAGGTACTGTTCGGCCAGCGAGTCGATCTGCGCCAGGGCGGCCGCATCCAACCATCTCACCTTCTGGCTGAGACTGCGCAGCCAGATGCGGTCGAACCCATTCCCCCACGGCTCGGATTCATAGACACCATCCGTGCCCTGCAGTTGGTAGCGCACCGATTCGGGCCGCTCTGACACCAGGTCCAGGCGGATCTTGATCAACGCGCCGCGGTCCGTCTTGCATAGCATCAAGCTGGTATCCTGGTGCAGCGGCTGCCCGTCGCCGTCAAAATAATGCCTGCCGCTGCCCTCGCAGGCCAGGCGCGCCACCCGGTCGCCGGGCATCCAGGACAGGATCGGCCCCAGTTCATGGGTCGGATAGGTATTGCCGTCGATGCCCATCTGCCATTTGCGCCGCCAGGGTGTGCGCGGAATGTAGCTGCGCACGTTGTGCAGGTACTCGCCTTCGGCATAATAGACCTCGCCGAACAATCCCCGGCGCACCAGCTCGCGTACCAGGATATTGCCTTTGAAATAATTGTAGTTCTCGGCCAGCATATAGATCGATTTCGCGGCACAGGCAGCCCCTACCAACCGGCGCGCCTCCTCGATGCTGACTGCCGCCGGCACCTCCGATAAAACGTGCAGGCCGCGCTCCAGGGCCTAGACCGGCCTGGGCAGCATGCAGGTGCTGGGGAGTACCGATGATCACCGCGTCCAGCGCGGCTTTTTCCAGCATCTCTTCGTAATCTGTATATTTTTCGGCGGCAGCGAAGGCCGGATTTTCATCCAGCTTTTCGCGGTTCAGGTCGCAGACGGCCCCCAGGCGTGCGCCGTTGGCTTCCAGGGCAGCGCTGAAGGACGCCCCGCGTCCCGCCGCGCCTACAATACCCACATTGATTTTTTGCAAAACAGGCATGGAGAATCCTCCCAATCAAAGCAGTCAACGAAAAAATTAGATCTCGGAAAAAATTGACATAAATCGTTCGTAAGTATTTTGCCATAGATTGATATATAGCGTATACAGATGAACATGCCATAGTTTTGTGTAATGACCGGGTATAACGACGGCACCAGTGGGCTTACTTCCATGCTGATGCAAAACAACAGATAGTGCGTGCATTACGTGACTGCCAACAAAAAACTGCTGTATGATTTTGCGATATCGAATCGTGGCTGTCGGATGGCACAATTTACAGCGGCGTGCCCACCGACGCCTGGCCATGGTGCCAGAGCTGGTGCGACAGCCATCCTGGGTTCTGCCCGGACCGGCGATCTCCTTTGCCTATTCGCATTCGCTCAACTGTTACCTCAAAAGGCAGGCCCTGTGGTGGCTCTCGGCGCTATCGCGGGCTGGAATGGAAACTAGATACGCCTCGAGGGGAAGGCAGCTAACCGCTTTCTTCTACGCGACCTACTTCTGCCGGCGATCTATAACAGTTATGATCCGCGGCAATCGTTGTCGACCACCGCCACGATTGCCATGCCAGTCGGATTCCTGGAGAGTGGTCTCACCTCCTGAGCGGCGCCAGACGAGAAAAGGTAGTCCCCGATTAACGGGCAGACCTCGCATCGGCAGCCAGCTCATCTCGGGCCAGCCCAATACCCCTGAGCACTTACTGTCAACCCGCCAGCCTTCCGCTTACTGACTGCCAGCAGCATCCCGCCCACCCAGGCAACCCAGCGGAAAACGCCTAGGGGATGACCGAGGTTGGAGTCGGAATGAGGCAGCGCCGCGCTGCAAGCCGTGCAGCGCCGCATCGCCGGCGCTGCTCAGCGGGAATGTCCATTCCGGCTGCCCGCAGCTGGCCGATCGGATGTGGCCTGAACAGAGCCGGGAGCTACGCCAGGAATATCAGACCGGCCACGACCAGCACGGTTCCCATGGGCGATGATGGCCGGTAAGGGGTCATCGCCGCGAAACCAAATACCACTTCCAACCAAAACAGGCCCAGCAGCACCCAGAAACCTTTTTCTCCCTAGCCAGGCCTGCGTGCGGCGCGCCGGGAAAAGCAGCTGCCAGGGCCACCGGGCTGATGCAAAACGGCCATGGTAGTGCGTCATTACGTGACCGCCAACAAAAAGTTGACCCCCAGAGCGCGCCCGTAGCTGCCAACACGCCGATATCAATCCAACTGCCGGATCGAAGAAACTCTTTACATCAGCCCCTCTTCGATCCTCCTATGGTGCCAGCAGCAAGTGCGATAGCCATCCTTTGCCCCAGCCACCCGCAACTCGCGCGCCAGCACGCCCCTGCGCCCGTAAACAGCTACCTGAAGGTCAGCCCAAAAAAGCTGAAGATTCGGCCGGAGGCGCCGACCCCGAGAGCAGTTCGGCGATCGCTGGCGCCAGGAATGAAAGGATCAGAATGTGCATATCAAAAATTCAATCATCTGCGTCCAAAAAATTTCAGGCATTTTGTTCTGCAAAATCTGATGTTTTCATTATAATGCGACCTTTTTCTGGCCTCCGCTTGTGCGGTGCGATTCTTGCACACCATCCGGTAAAAATCGCACCCCATAATTCAAAATGGCCCATTCTGGCAAGCTACTAAAAAAACGTTTTGCTGTATGATATATTCATGAAACATATCTTTTTTGTATTTATTCTGCTGGCGCTGGTCCTGGGAGCCTGCTCGCCGGCGGTATCAACACCCACACCCACGATCCTTCCCACTGCCGTACCCAGCGCGCTGCCTTCTCCCACGCTTTTCGCATCCGCCACACCGGCGAGTATAACCGCCACCAGCGCACCCGCTGCAACCTCCCTACCCACTCAGAAAGCGTCTCCCACGCCAACCATTCTGCCGAGCGCCACCTCGGCCGCCTCGGTAATTAATGCCACCCAGACCGCGCCCGACTGCACGGCCTTTCCGGGCTTTCCGACCTGCGGCGCTTCCCTTCCGCTCAGCGGCAAGCTGGCACTATTCGATGCGACCTCCCAGACGATCACCGTGCTTGACTTTAACGCCAGGCAGAGTTGGAAAATTAATCCCCCTCCCCGGACCCAACGCCTGGCCTGGCTGGGCGGGAATTTCCTGCTGACCTACGACAACCAGGACCAACCCTCCCTGGTTTGGGCCGACCCGGCCCATCCCGGATCGTTCCACTTGCCCCAGCCGAGTCCTTATGATACGCCTATCTTCGAGGCAGCCGACTTCAGCACGGCCTGGATGGAAATGCGGGACGCCCAATTTTTCTTTCACGTCCGCCTGGGTCCATTCGGTCCGGAGCAGGTCTGGCCGGCAGACGCACCCAGCGATCAGATCCACGAAATCCTGGGCTGGGTGCCGGGCGTCCCCCTGCTCCTCGCCGGATACCATTTTTCCAGCAACAGCATGTGGGTCACCGGCGACCGCCTGTATACCCTGGACCCCGCCGACGGAATGATTAAGGAAATGCAAGCCAACCTGCGCCTGGGCGGTCCGTTTCAATGGCACCCCTCCCAAACCGGTCTGATGGTCTTTGGCGACAGCAACCAGTCGCCGGGGATGGGTGCGCCGCGCCTGGCCGCGCTGGATGTGATTAGCGGCAAGGTCACGCATTTGATCGCGGATGAATTTGTGATTTCATCCTACCCATCCTGGACCGCCGACGGCAAAGCCATACTGCACGCAGCCAGCAAAATGGGTAGCCCGGCAGCAGCCGGCGATCCCTTTGCCCTGCCGGCGGTGTATCTCACCCAATGGCCGGACGGCGCAACCCGCCGCCTGACGAATCCCCCCGCGGGAACGCGCGACGATTGGCCGCAGCTGCTGCCAGATGGGGTGTATTTCCTTTATCTGCGCGTGCCAGATGGCGGCAAACCGGTCGAACTGCGCCTGGGGACACTGGACGGCAGCCTGGACGCATTGGTGGGCAGCGGATTGAGCCCGGCTCCCCCCCAGCCGTTTCCACCGCACTGGGAGTCGATCATCGCTTACGCCCCATAATGTCGTTTTTTGTATTCCTGCTACAATTTGGTAATCATTTAGTCATCGTAAGGAGGTGATTCAGACAAAAAATCAGAAGAGCTGCAGTGAGCGATATTCCCGCCGTGTACGGTGGGCCGGGCTGTCAGGAGGGCGGCCGGGATGTGTTGAGCCAAACTTTGATGAATTGTGAGGAGCCATGCAAAGACCTACAGGTGTTACGATTCTGGCTGTATTAGCCGCCATCGGCGGCGTGATGGGCATATTTGCGGCAATCGGGTTGTTTGGATTGGGAGCGTTGAGCGGCGCCATGCTGGGTGCTGCCGGCGTGGCAGGCACGGGTTTTCTGGTGGGCGGGTTCGCCATTTTCTGGGCGCTGGTGACGCTGGTCCAGTCCGGCATTTCGCTGGTCTTCGCCTACGGCGCCTGGTATCTCAAGCCCTGGGCCTGGCTGCTCGGGGTTGGGGTCGAAGGATTTGCGATCCTGGTTGCGCTTATCAACTGGATTGGCGGCAACAGCGGATTCTTCAGCTTCTTAATCTCAGCCGCAATTTCTGGTGCGATCATTTATTATCTCTTTACCCCAGAAATCAAGCGGGTATTTGGCAGGGTATAGATAGAAAGAATTTTTTCTGCGGGCAGCCGGTCAGTGATTTAAAATTTTTTCGATGGGTGATCATCCCGAGTCACTGGCTGGCTGTCCATTCTTTTTTTACGAGGATAAATTGGCAGGCGAATATATCACTCATTCCCAAAGCACCCACGGGCGGACCGAAGAACTGCAGTGGGCGCGCATTTTTTCCGGCGGCGACGCGGTGCAAGGCATGATTGTGGTTTTCTTACAGAAGATGTGCGCCGCCTTCCACGAATTCGAACCCGCCTATCAGGCCGGCGGTTTGAATGAAAGCGCCCTGCCCCACTTCCGTCAACGTCTGGCGGGGCGGGTGCGCGCCGTACTGGCAGCCATGGAGAACAACGGGCTGCGCGACCTGGCCGGTTATGCTGAGTTGGCCCGCTTGCAGCAGGCCGCCCTTCAGGCAAACTCCCTGTGCGACCTGGCCAACCTGGCCGAACCCATCCATCTGGCCAATCACACCGTTACCGATGCACTTGAAAATATTTAGCCTAGACTAAATATTAAGTCGTGGAAAACGCCCTTTTAAACCCGGCCCCACCCTGTTGGTGGGGAAACGGCGTTTTCTGGGGCTGTTTTTATGGCATAATGGCTGCATCGACAAAAAATCTCTACCGTTTGGAGGACTCACAAATATGCAACATACTTCGCTGGATGTCGAAAAAATTCATATTCTGCGCATCGATCCCGGGGAAGATTTGCTGCTGTCGGTGCGCAAATTTTTAGCCGAGAGCGGGCTGCGCCAGGCGGTGGTGATGAGCGGTTACGGCACACTGGCAGCTTACAGCCTGCACTGGGTGGAGCATAACCAAATTCCTACAAACAACCTTTACCGCAAGGGCGAAGGGGGAATTGAAATTTTGGCAATGAATGGTCTGGTGGTAGACGGCCAGGCGCATATCCACATGGCCCTCTCCAACCCAGAAGGGGCTTTTGGCGGGCATCTGGAAGAAGGCTGCATCGCCTACGTGTTGTGCGAAATTTTCTTCGCCGCGGTCAGCGGCAGCGATCTGAATTACCGGCGCGTGCCCGTGGCGGTGGAAAATATGGGGTCAGGCGAAATCTCGCGCCTCATGTTTACCCGAGGGTAAACTTCCCAGACGCTGAGATCATGATTCTTTCTCAGTATCCGCCGCGCCTCCGTAGGTATCTAACAGGATTCTCCACTTGAAGTCTGTTCTCACTTTGGCGGCCTGGGCCGCCCGCATACTGCCTAGCCCGGTCAAGCGCAGCCTCTACCGCTGGAGGCCGCTGGCCCGCCTGGTTCGCGGCGCATTAAACCAGGCTGCTCCCCTCGGCCTGAGCCAGATCCAGGTGGCCGCCGGTGGACTGGCTGGGGCCAGCCTGCTGCTCAACCTGCAAACTGAGAAAGACTACTGGTTGGGCACCTATGAGCCGGAACTGCAGCGGACGATCCAGCGCGAGGTGCGCCCAGGAATGGTGGTATACGATGTGGGCGCCAATATCGGCTACGTCAGCCTGCTGCTGGCGCGCGCGGTTGGGCCGCAAGGCCGGGTTTTTTCCTTTGAAGCCCTGCCGGCCAATCTGGAACGCATTCGCGCCAACCTGGCGCTCAATCCGCAGGCCATGGTCAGCGCGATAGGTATGGCGGTGATCGACGGGGACCGCCCGGTAGAATTCCTGACCCACGCCTCTGGCGCCATGGGAAAAGCGGCCGGTTCCGCCGGACGTAAGGATGAAACCTACGGCGCCACCATCCAGGTGCCGGGCATCTCCCTGGACGAATTTATCTATACGCAATCAAATCCCTTGCCCCAGGTGGTCAAAATCGATATCGAGGGGGGTGAGGTGCTGGCACTGCCTGGCATGCGTCGTTTACTGCGTGAGGCCCGTCCGCTGATCTTTTTAGAACTGCACGGCCCCGAAGCAGCGCGCGCGGCCTGGGACGAATTGACCGCCGCCAGCTTCCACTTGTTCCGTATGGATAACGGGGCGCACATTCCTTCTTTCGAAACACTGGATTGGAAAGCATACGTGGTAGCAAAAGCCAGCCCGCCTGTTTAGATTTACCCTTTGCGCGTTTTCTTCTTGGGCGCCGCCGGGAGCAGTTCCTCCGGAATAATCAGGTTCCAATCGTAGCGCGGACTGGCTGAAGAGTGCAAATAAGGCGAGAGGTCAATGTCTTCGGCCTCATACGCCTTGAGAAAACGCACCAGGGCCAGGGTCACCAGCTGGCTGGCCGGCAGGCGCAGTTCCTCCGCAAGGTCTTTAACTCGTTTACGCACCGCGGGCGGCAGGTCATAAGTGGCCCGTTGGTCCCGGCGTGCTTCGATCTTGGCCCGCTCGCGCGATTTCTTCTCACGCTCGCGGCGGGGCAGCATCGATTCTGCCTGCTTCTGTTCCATATCGTTGATCAGGTCTGCCACCGCCGGGTCGAGCAGTGGGCGGCGCTGCAGTTTGCGATCAGACATTGAGCACCTCCACCAACCGGTCCAGAGTTTGTTGATAGCCGCCGATGTGTTGCTTTCCATTAGGGTAACCCTGTGTCGCGGAAGTCTCAGGCGTATATTCCCACACCGTCTTCCCATAAGCTGCCGATTCGCGCACCCGGGTATCCTGTGGAATCGGCGGCCAGACCCGGCTGCCGAAAGCATGCACCAATTCTTTGAGTTGAGCCAGGGTTTCACGGGTCGAGCGCTCAAAAAAGGTCGGCAGGATGCTGTACCCCAGGAATTTGTGGCCGCGTCCTGACATTTCCCCCATCGTGTACAGAATTTCCCTGACTCCGTCCACTGCCAGTGCGTCCAGTCGGGTGGGTATCAACACCCAATCGCTGGCGATCAACCCGTTAACATGCAGTACGTCCAATGAAGGCGCCATATCTAACAGCACGACCTGATATCCGGAGCGATGCAGCTGGTCGGAAAGGATCGTTTCGCGAAAATCGGACAGGGTGATGTGGCGCTTGACCTTCTCGGTATGCTTATCGCCAGGGATAATATCCAGATTTGGCCGGGCAGCGATGACTACCTTCGCCAGGGGTTCGTCCAGGCAAACCCATCGATAAAGCCCGTTGGATTTTGGCAGTCCCAGCGCATACGCCACATGGCCCTGCGGATCCAGATCGACCAGCAAAGTACGCAAGCCGCGCAGGGCCAAACCATGCGCCAGGGTGACGGCGGTGGTGGTTTTTCCCACTCCCCCTTTCTGATTGGCAAACGCAATCGTCTTCATGGCAGAATCCGGTTGGGCAAAAATAGGCAAAACGGCAAGCAAGGGTCGCCCCTATTGATTATAGCCTATTTTGACCTGTTTATGTCAGGGGCGACCCTAAGGGTCGCCCCTATAAAAACACAGGGTCGCCGCTTAAGCCCATCACAGCGACGGAGAGCGCCGCTGTGATGAAAAGATGAGTAAGTATGCCTCGTATCGAGAACGGGGCTTCTACGGCCATTTCATTCCCAGGCCATCCGCGTCCGGCAAAGTGTAACCGTGGTTACACTTTGCCGCGGGCGACCGGGGAGACAGGTTCGTCCGTGCGCCAGTATGCCCCCCCTCCCCCGACCCGCTGCATCAGGTGATACTCAATCAATCCCCGCCGCAGTGAAGCAGTATCGTCATTATAGCGGGCCAGGATCTCATTAACCTGCTTTTCGGCATAGCGCACGCCCGGCTCAAAGGCCTGCAGCACATGCCGCAGCAAAACCACAAATTTTTTCTCCTGGGCCGGAAAGGCGATGATCCGCCCCTCCGGATCCAGAAAAGTTGACAAAACCTTGCGGTCATATGCCGGGAGCTCGTTTTCGGCTTGCTGGGTCAACCTGGGAAGATCCTCCGTCTGCAGCAGACGCCGGGCCATGTCCTGTAAAGCGACGATATCCAACGAATAGACGGAATAGTGTCCCTGGGCGCGCGCCGATACCAACCCAACGTGTGCCAGATACGACAGGTGATTGGAGGTGGTCGAAACACCCAGACCAAGCACCTCGGCCAGTTCTCCTACCGTGTAAGACCGCTGAGATAGGAAACCGACAATCTTCAGCCGGTTGGGTTCCGCCAGGGCTTTAAAGAATTCGAGCAGGGTCTGGTTTTGAGCTTCAATGTCCATATGATCCTCCATAAAACATTTCTATATATATCGAAATGATTCTACGTGAATTTCCTGTGTCTGTCAAGAGATACCATCTGCCCGCAAATTTTTAGCGTGGAAGTCAGCATCGCATGCTCACTGAAGGGCTGACTGACTGGTTTCTTCCCAACTGTTCTGGCCGACGGATATGCTGCCCGGCCAACTTGCTATATACTTATTTTCTACACCGTTTCGATGGAGGAACTATGCAAACTATACAGCCTGAGAGTGTTGGCCTGTTGTCCGACCGTCTGGCACGCATCCAGCCCGTGATGCAGGGCTATATCGACCGCCATGAGTTCGCCGGGGTGGTCACCGCGGTTTCCCGCCGCGGGCAGGTGGCTCACCTGGCAAAAGTGGGCTGGCAGGAGATTGAATCCGAGCGTCCCATGTCTTTTGATGCGATCTTCCGCATTTATTCGATGAGCAAGCCCATCACCAGCGCGGCGGTAATGATGCTGTGCGAGCAGGGCCAGGTGCGCCTGGGAGACCCGGTTTCGCGCTATATCCCGGGATTTAAAAATTCCCGGGTCATGGTGCCGCGCAACGGCTGCGACTACGACCTGGTCCCAGCCCGACGCGAGATGACCGTGCACGACCTGTTCACCCACAGCAGCGGGCTGAGCTACGGTTTCGATCAGCAATCCGCCCTGGACGATCTCTACCGCAAAGCGTTATGGCAGCGGTTTGAAAAAGATTCAAGCCTGACATTGGCAGATTTCGTCGCTATTTTGACCGAGCTGCCGCTGGCTTTCCATCCGGGCACGGCCTTCCGCTACAGCTTTTCGATCGACGTCCTGGGCTATATCATCCAGTTGGCCTCCGGTATGCCGTTTGAAGATTTCCTGCAGGAGCGCGTTTTTGCCCCCCTGGGCATGGTTGATACGGCTTTTTGGGTGCCGCCTGAGAAGGCGGACCGCCTGGCGGCGATCTACGGGCCGGCCGAAGAGGGGGGGCTGAAGCCGCTCGACGAGCCAATAACCAGCCGCTACCTCAAACCGCCGCACAACCCCTCAGGCGGAGGCGGGTTGGTCTCGACGGTCAGCGACTATTTGCGCTTTGGCCAGATGCTGCTCAACCAGGGCGAACTGGATGGTACGCGTCTTCTGGGGCGCAAAACGGTGGAGTGGATGCTGCACAACCACTTGCCGGAAGCCATCCCCGCCAATGGCGATCCCGCCAACGGCTTTGGCCTGGGGGGATCGGTGCTGCTGCACCCCGGTCTTTCGCACCAACCCGGATCGGTGGGCAAATTCGGCTGGGGCGGGGCAGCCAATACACAGTGGTGGATCGACCCGGCGGAAGAGATGCAGTGCCTGCTGATGGCCCAGTATATGCCGGCCTTTACCGTCCCCATCACCGACGATTTCGCCCAGCTGGCCTACCAGGCGTTAGCATAAATCTTTCGGCCTTAGAGTGTAACCGTGGTTACACTTGACCGGTCAATAGGAAAAAGGCATTAAAAACCACCCGCGAGAGGCTGTCTCTCGCGGGTGGTCGTATGCAGTCAACGCTCAAATTCAAATTATCTTTTGCGCGCATCCAGCCGGATCTGAACCAGCCGCGCCAGTTCACCCAATAAGAAAAGCAGACCTTCACCCTGGCCGGATCCGACTACGAGGTCGGCGACCTCGTCCAGAGCCTGCGCCTGGCTGATCTCGTCTAACTCCGCGATCGCATTGGCAAAGCGGCGCAGGCCGCTGGTCGCCACCCGGCCCGGATACAGGTTCCCACCGGACCCGGCCGGCCGTTTGGGTGGCCGGTTGGGATGCGTTCCTATTTCGGCCACCTGGTCGGAAGTGAGCTGCTCCTGGATAGCGGTACGCAGCAAGCGTTCCCACTTCTCACGCGGCAGGAGCAGAATTTCACGCAGCACGCGTTCCGGCAGGCGGTAGCGGTCAGCGATCTCAAGCAGCGGCGTAGGAAACTGCAGGATGTTGAGCAGTTGCACCATGCGCGGGCGAGTCAATTGCATGACCGGCATAATCTTTTCCCACAGCCCGGCTGGCATGCGTTGGGCGCGCGCCTTGCGGAAGTAATCATACTCGTCGTTCATTTGCATATCTGGGGCAATACCCAACTCGGCCAGAATCAAAGCCGCTACCTCGCAGGCCTGCCCTACCGCGCTGGGTGGCTCGGCATGGCGGTTCTCCAGCACCTGGCGCTGGCGGGTGGGATGTTCCACGACCTCGACCCGCAGCAGGGGTTCTTCCTTTAAACGGTCCCGTACTGCCATCAGACAGGCCGCCCAGAAGCGCCGCTCACCCGTCTCGATCAGGAAGATGTAGCGCCCATCGTCCAGTGCGGCCCAACTGCCGGTAATGGGTTTGATCTGGCCGTGTTCGTCGAAAGATTCTCCCATCGCCAGCAAGCGTTCGACCTCGGCCCGCATCGAATTCTCATTCTTTGACAGCGCCAGCCACTCGCTCGCGGCCTGGTAGCAATCAATCCGCCCGCTGAAGAAAGCTGGCCGCAGGGCAGCCGGCAGCAGCCGGCGCGGTTGGAAGCGATCCGGCAGCATCTGGCTGGGCTTAACCCGCTCGATGCGCTCAACCTGGGCCGCGGTGGGTTGGCCTGCAGCCGGCGTAACACCCAGATTGGCCGGAGTGGGAGTCTCTGGGGCTGGCCCTTGTTGGGCGTCTTCTACAGCCGGGAAATCGTCAAATGCGTTGGAGCGTTTTCGTCGGGAGGGCATGCGTTTATCCTCCAGTAGCTTGAAGCACGGCTTCTACCAGGTCGGAATATTCCTGCGTGGCGCGCGAGCTGGAAGCAATCTGTTCGCTGCGCCGGGAGCGCGGCGGGCGGTAAGTAAATACATCCATATGGGCTGAATGGGCATACGCCAGATCGGTCGATTTATGGATCGGGGTCAAAATGTTACCGGGGTAACGCTTATCCAGTTCGGCCAGAATTTCCTGCGCCTCACTGCGTTGTTCCTCAAATAGGGTCGGCAGGTAACCAAAAATCTGCAGGTCGGGTCGGAAATGAACGTGTACGGCTTCGATCGTACGCTGCAGTTCGCGCAGGCCCGAAACGCCCAGGTAGCTGGTCTCAACCGGCACCACCAGCAGGTGGCAGGCCACAATGGCGTTGATCAGCAGGTCGCCGGTGTTAGGCGGAGTATCGACAATAATGTAAGCAAACTGGTTTTGCACGGGCGCCAGGGCGTGCGCCAGGCGGGTCTCATTGGCCATCAACGTTGGCAGAATGCGGGCAGCTTCCACCATGGCATCTCGCTGGCTGGGGATGAATAACAGGTTGGCATGATGCTGGGCCCGGCGCAGCAGGCGCTGGATGGAAGGCGGCGGCGTTTCTGTCAGCAGGGCCGCCAGCGAATCGGCGGGTGGGGCTATTTGCTGTCCAAAGGCCACCGCCATCAAGGCATGCGCCTGGGGGTCCATGTCCACCAGCAGCACCCGTCCCGCTGCGCCTTCCCGATCGGACAGGCGCAGGGCTAAGCCTGCCGCGAGATTAACCGCCGTGGTAGTCTTCCCGACCCCGCCCTTCTCATTTGCGATCGTGATCGTAACAGCCATACGCCCCTTTTACTTCCGTAAAAAAAGCAGCACAAAACTTGCCAGAACCGCTCTGGACTTCCGAATATTTATGCCCTGCGTGGTGCCTTGCAAAAAACACCCACAATTTATGCTGATTTTAAGGATTTTGTGAATACCGTACTAATATTAGCATAAATCAGGGCCTGTAGCAACTATTTAGGCTAATTATCTAGGTGTGAGGGGATAATTACGCTAAATGTATTGTATTCTTTGGGATTATCTGTAATAATATGGTTTGCACAGGAGGAAATGGGCATGCTTCATCCTTTACGCGACGAAGAATGGCGTCTGGCGCGCCTTGAACGCCTGGGGTTGAAAGAGGACCCGTTCAAACTATCCGCTGATCCACGCTACCTTTATCTGGGTCCCGAGCACCTGGCGGTTTACCGTCAGGCCCAGGGGGTAATTTCCCGCCGGCGCGGGCTGGCGCTGATCACCGGCGACATGGGTATGGGCAAAAGTTCGCTTGCGCGGCGCCTGTACGACGTTTATGCCTCCGAAGATATGCTCCAAATTTGCTATATCCACACCGCCGCGTTTAAATCGGCCATGGATGCTGCCCGGCAGGTCTCTGCTTCGTTTGACCTGCCACCCCAGCGCAGCTTCCAGCGCCAGATGGATGGTCTGGAGCGCCAGTTTGCCGATGCGTACACTTCGGGGCGTAATGTAATCATACTACTGGATGATGCGCAGTTGATGGCCCAGGAAGCCCTGGAGGTTATCCATCGCCTGTACAACTTCGATTATGATGCCAAAGTGGTCCAGATTCTAGCCTTCGGCCAATCTGAAATGAATACCCTGTTTGAGACCAACAAGGCGGTCAACGCGCGCATTTTTGTGCGCCTGGCGCTGCCGCCTCTCACCCTGGCCAGCGCCCTGCAGATGGTAGTCTTCCGCCTGCGCGTGGCCGGCCGCAACGATCCGCTGATCGACGACGAAGGTTTTGAACTGCTTTACGAAAAGTCGCGCGGTGTACCGCGTGAGATCATCCGCCTGTGCGCAATGGCCACCGACCACCTTCTGGAAAGCGATGAAACGATGATCAATATCAATGTGGTAGAAGAGGTATCCTCATCATGACATCCAATCCCGGATCCAATAAACCTGCCTGGGTCCAGCTGTATGAAGCCCGCCGCCTGGCAGTAGAATACGAAACTCGCTCGCCCGGCCGGCCGCCGGCCCCAATCCCGCGCCGTAAGGTGGGTTTTACCCTTTCGGCCGGCGAAATTCGTGAATTAGAAGTCTGGCAGGAGCGATTTACCCGGCTGCTGCTGCGCAAAGTATCCATCGGCGAGACAATTGGTATTCTGGTGCGTGTCTCTTCCGCGCGCGCTGTGCGTCTTTTAGCAGACGGCGAACCCGATAATCTGGCGGATTTAGTTGAGCAAATGATCGGTGAAGATTAATTTTTTCTTCCAAAAAATAAGGCTTATTTTTTGGAAGAAAAAATTAAATAAATGGTTCAAGAACACTCATCATTCAGCATACTTTTTTTCTTGAAAGGTCATCTTATGCCTGACGAAATGCCCGCCTTTCGACCCGAAAGGCAGCGCAAAATTATCTTCAGAAGTAAAGAAATTACCACGGCTGACCTCAAAGATGGCAATGGTTATGTCTCGGTGCGTTCTTTATGTGACGCCTTTGGGTTAGACCCTCGCGCCCAGCGTAAACGCCTGGCCCGCCAGCAGGGTTATTTTCAACCTTATACTACAACCATTCTCCTGGATACCGCCGGTGGGCCGCAAGCCACCCTGTGCCTGATGGCCTCGGTCGTTCCGCTCTTTTTGAGCGGTGTGGAACTGGGGCGTACCGAAAACCCCGCGGCGCGTGAGCTGCTGCTGGCCTTCTTAGATGAAGTACATACCGTGCTGGCCGAACACTTCGGCATCAGCGAGCGCGGTGAAATGCAGTTTTTACGCCAATCAATCTCCCGTATGGTAGCCGAGCAGGAATCCTTTGAGGAAAATATCTCAAAAAAAGTTGACGCGGAGCTGGCTGAAATCCGCCGGATGCATGATGAGAAGGTCCAGCAAATTCGAGATGCCTTCGCTTCTTTGCGCCTGCAGGTTAGCCAGTTAGAAAAGGTTGCCGGTCCCAAGGTCCGCCTCACGCCCGAACAGATGGGCCAGCTCCGCCAACTTGTCGCCACGCTTGGCACCCTCATGCAAGAAAACGGCGTACCCAAGCCTTATCCCGGCATTTACATGGATATCACTCGCCTGACCGGCGTCAGCCGTTCGGAAGACATCCACCAGGAAGATTTTCCTGAGGTGGTAGCCTTCCTCGAACGGCAGGTAGAAACGTTGAGCCGGGTGCGGCCTGCCGCACGTAGTTCAACGAGCAATCCGGAATAGGTTCTTACCGGAAAGAGCTACGTCCCAGGTTTTCCTGAATGTTTTGCTCTCTCCACCGCTGACGGAACCCATTTTTATGACCGAGAATTCCGTCCAATCCCTGCACACTTCTGCCCAAGAACCAGGCCTGCGTGAAGCCTGGCAGATTGTGCTGGGACGCCTGCGCCCGGAGATGTCGAAAGCTCTTTTCGAGACCTGGGTGGAGCCGCTGCGCCCACTCAGCTACCGCGAGGGTGTGGTTACGATTGGCGCGGTCAATCCCTACGGGCGCGATTGGGTGGAAAGCCGGCTGAAAAGCAGCCTCTCTCGCCTTCTGGCAGGCGTTTATAACGCTCCGTTGAGCGTTCAGGTGGTTGTCGATAACAGCTTTGCCATTGACAAAGCAGAGGATTCAGATCCAACGCCGGCGCCGGTCAGCGGCGATCCGCCCCAAGAAAGCGAACCTGACAGCGTTCCTGAAAGCAGCGCGGTTGAGTCTTCCAGACGCGAAAACTCACCACGTAAAATCATGCTCCAGCGCGCTTACGGCAACCGCCGTGCCGCAGTTGTTCAGCCCGAGCGCGGCATGTTCCTGACCCTCTACTACTTTAATAACTGGCTGCCCCTCCTGGGCCATTCCGCTGCCACCATCATCCTTGCCGCTCGTTCGATGTGCTACTGGAACCCGTTGACCGGAGAACTGCGCAACACGGTCGAGACCGATATGGCCGAATTGGCCCACCGGGCAGCGGTCAGTGTGCGCACGGTCAAAGATGTGCTTGCTCAGGATCTGGTGCAGCGCTACTTCTTGCGTTATGTGGTGCGCAGGATGATGACCCCCAATGGCGTGCGCACGGCTGGCATTACCCTTCAGGTGCGTATGGACGACCCCCTCACCCCGACCGATCAGGAAGAATACAACCTGCCGGAGAATGAACGCTGGTATTCAGCTGAATTTTCCCGGGAAAATGACGAGGATTAAGCCAGAACATTTTTAATCTTGGTGAGTCTGGTATCCACAGCCATCCATTCTTAGTTCAACCAGGCTGCCCTTTGAGCCGACCCTTCTTCCTTACCCAACTCCGTGCGCAGCACAGCTGTTTCACGCCGGTACAGCCGCAGCACCTGCGCCAGCAGTTCTTTGGCGTAGGTCACCTCCAGCAGAGGCTGCTTTTCCATCGCCGGCACATGCAGGATCGAGGCTGCCAGATAAAGCATTACCAGCGGATCCTCAGGCAGATCGATGTCATTCAGATCCGGCACATTATCCGGATCGATCTGGTTGACCAGGCGCAGATATTGACTGACCCAGGGAGCCAGCTGGCGTGTGCCGCGCGCAATCTCGATGGAAGAAGGTCCTTCTAACGGCACCGATTCAACCTGTCCCACCAGGTAGGGCTTTTCATAATTCAGCTTCAAGATGCGGAAGCGCTCATCTCCTACCGCAGTCAGGTTCATTCGCCCGTCTTCGAGCGGGGTGGTATTGATAATCCGTGCCGCGCATCCCATTTGCACTGGCTTTGCCAGCGGTCCATAGGCCTCCAGACCCTGTTGGATCAACACTATCCCAAACGGTTGGTTGGTATCCAGACAGTGCCGGATCATGATTTTATAACGTGGTTCAAAGATATGCAGCTGCAAGGGCATGCCCGGAAATAACACTGTGTTTAAAGGAAAAAGCGCCAGATCAAACATTACCTATATCATAACCATGAACCTTGTCTTATGCATGGCTGCGTAGAATGTTGAATATTCATTGGGTCGTTAAAAGTAGTAGAAGAGTAGTGATATGAATCTCGTGCAAATTTTGCACTCATGAGAGGTGCAGATTTTGCATCCCCTTGGAGGGCATTTTTTGCACTCCGGCAGTCCTGAGGGCAAAATTTTCCGGCTGGCCAGAATGCAATAATTTCTCTCAGGCTAGAAGGCAATTTTTGCATTTAGGCCAACGTGCATTAAATTCATTCTGGCCAGAATGCAGATTTTGCATGCAGGCGTTCTATTTATGGGAC